>NZ_JADNRO010000006.1:0-318058 GCF_019913725.1 Serratia sp. EWG9 | reverse complement strand
CACCGGCTGCCGAGCAAGACGGCGTTGTCAGGGGCAACCGGCCAGGGAAGGCCGTTGAGGCGAGACTAACAGGGACGTTTGTCGCAGCCGACCCGCCCGACAACGCAGACACGGCGAGGGTATCCGCGTAGCGGACAGACGGTGTTAAGCGAAGGCGCGGGTGGAGGGGCCGCGCCTTCGGCCCCTCCAATTGCCGTTCGCTACGGCATCAGAGAAATGAGAGATTTTTACGGCAATTCAGGCTGCACGAAACACACAAAGATGGGATAAAAAAATGCCAGTCAGGCTTAACTGACCGGCATTACCGGCGATGCCGGGCTTTTCTTGGACTATATCGTCGGCTGGTTCACCAGACCGTCTATCAGCACCTGCGGCGTGCCCTGCGAGCAACGCTCGATGCGCCCGCGCACGCCATAGACCCGCGCCAGGCTCTGCGGCGTAATCACCTGATCCGGCGCGCCGTCGGCGATCAGATCGCCATCCTGCAGCATCAGCACGTGGTCGCCGTGACGCAGCGCAATGTTGATGTCATGCACCACCACCACCGTCACGATATCGCGCTTGCGGGTTTCGCGGCGCACCAAATCCATCACGTGGAACTGGTAGTTGAGATCGAGCGCGCTCAGCGGCTCATCCAGCAGCAGCAGCGACGGCTGACGGATCAGCGACTGCGCCAACCCCACCAACTGTTTCTGGCCGCCGGACAGCTGATCGAGATAACTCAGCGCCAGGTGGGCGATGCCCAGCTGTTCCAGCAAAGCCATCACTTCCGCTTCGCTGCCGGCGTTGCTGCGGCCGCCCGAGGCGCGCTGCGCCACGATGATCGACTCCAGCACGTGCAGATGCACCCCGGCGGGCAGCGACTGCGGCAGGTACACCACTTTCTCCGCCCGACGGGCGAACGGCATCTGCATCAAATCGCCGTCGTCCAGCCACAGCTTGCCCTGCGCCGGATTCAGCCCGGCCAGCGAGCGCAGCAATGTCGATTTGCCGCTGCCGTTCGGCCCCAGCAACACGGTGATTTGCCCGCGCGGCAGCATCGGCACCGAGAGATTGTCGATCACCTGGCGTTTCGGGTAACCCGCCGAGAAGTTTTCTATCCGTAAACCCTGGCTCATACGTTCCCCCGGTGGCGCAGAATAATGCTCAGGAAGAACGGCACCCCGACCAACGACGTCACGATCCCCACCGGGATGATTACCCCAGGCACCAGGTTTTTCGACGCCACCGAGGCCATCGACAGCACCAGCGCGCCAATCAGCGCACTGGCCGGCAGGTAGAAACGGTGATCTTCGCCGAAGATCATGCGGGCGATGTGCGGCGCCACCAGACCGATAAAGCCGATCGGCCCGACGAAAGCCACCGCCAGCGCCGAGAGCATGCTGATGCGCAGCAGCGTGGTCAAACGCAGCCGACGCACGTCATGCCGAAGCTCACCGCCCGGTCTTCACCCAGACGCAGCGCGGTCAGTTTCCACGAGCTCATCATCGACAGCGGCAGCAGCACGGCGAACACCCCGAACAGAATGCCCAGTTTGTCCCACGAGGCGCGCGCCAGGCTGCCCATGGTCCAGAACACCAACCCCTGCAGCGTGTCCTCGCTGGCGATGAACTGCATCATCGAGACCAGCGCGTTGAAGGTAAACACCAGCGCGATGCCGAACAGCACTACGCCGGAGGTGGCGACCCGCGTCCAGCGCGTGATGCCGTCAAGCATCAGCGCGGCGAACAGCGCGAAGATAAAGGCGTTGGCGGAGATGAACCACTGATCGGGGATCCCCGGAATGCCGATGCCGAGCACGATCGCCAGCGCGGCGCCAAAGGCCGCGGCGGAAGACACCCCGAGGGTGAAGGGGCTGGCCAGCGGGTTATTCAGGATGGTCTGCATTTCCGCCCCGGCCAGGCCGAGCGCAAAGCCCACCACCACCGCCATCAACGCATAGGGCAAGCGGATGTCCCAGACGATCACCCGCGTGCCGGCATCGGCCGCGGCGGGATCAAGCAGCGTTTGCCATAAGGACGACAACGACAGGCCGGACGGCCCCATGGTGAAATCCAGCAGCAGCGAGCCCAGGATCGCCAATGCCAATACGCCCATCATCAACAGGCGATGGCGAAGAATATGCTGATAACGCCCCATCACGCCGGCGTCGGGTTGCCCCTTGGCTTCAGTCATGGGATCGGTGGATACGCTCATTAGTTAAGATACCTGTTGCAACCATCATGACAGCGGCGCGAAAGCGGCCGCCGTGAACCGAGAAGTGTGCGGCAGCAGCCTGCGCACGGCCGTTAACAATAAAACAAACGATAATACTTATCAATCATATCAATAGGTGAAAACGGCGTTATCGAAATGTAATAATTTGTTTTTTATCGCCATTTTTCAAACCACCACGCTTTCCCCCGCCAACGGCCAGTAGGTTAATTATTCTGAAAATTCTTCCTGATCCGACCAGACTCTGACAAATAACGGCAAAACCACATAGAATCCAAAATCACAGCACCGCGCGTGCAAAAAAACTTCAGGCCGCCGCAAGAGCGGCCTTATTGATTGACGAGGCTGTAATGAGAAGTCCATCTCCGGCGGTAACGCCCAAACGCCCGGCGCTGCTGAACTGGCTGTTATACAGCCCGCTGCACGCCGATGACGAGCCGTTTCAACGCCAGCTGCGTCTCACGCTGACGCCCTCTCCTCTCACGCCCTGGCTGAATGCCGCGGGGCCGGCCGCGCTGCTGGCGGGGTACGCCTGGCTGGTCCAGCGGCCGCTCGGCATCGGTTTGTTGCTGCTGCTGCTGTTGTTGACCGCCGGGCGAGCCTGGCTGGCGCGCCGGCGTCAACCGGCCTGGCCGAACGCCATGCTGGTGACGGTGCTGCTGTGGGCACTGCTGGTCGGCGCCAGCGCCGCTCTGGCGATGCTCTCGGGCCGCTTTGTCTTAATGCTGTTCGCCGGCCTGACGATCACCGCCCTGGCCTGCTGGCTGATGCAGCGCCACGCCGCCGCCCCGCGCTTCGCGCTGCTTGAGGTGATCGCGCTGACGCTGCCCTACCTGCTGGCGGCGCCGCTGTCGCGCGTGCAAAACCTGTTTGTCCTGGCGGACCTCGCGCCGCTGTGGCTGGTGCTGGCCCACGGCATGATCGCGCGCTACCACCGCCAGCTGGTGCAGCACGTCACGCTGGCGTGGGAGAAGCAGCAGGCGTCGCACCGCGATCGCCTGACCGGCTTTCTCAACCGCGCAGGCGGCGAGGCGGTGATGCGCAGCATCTGCCGTCCCGGAACGGCGCAGCCGATCTCCCACCTGTTCATTCTTGAATTCGGCCCGCTGGCGGCGCTCTACCAAAGCCACGGCGTCCAGATCGGCGACGACGTGCTGCGCACCGTCGGCGAGCGCCTCAAGACGCTGATCCGCCCCAGCGACTATATCTGCCGCTATACCGGCGGCCAGTTTCTGATTCTGGTGCACGATCTGCCCTACGGCGCGGAAAGCGAGTTCCTGGCGCGCATTGTGCCGCCGCTGGAAGCGCCCTACGATTTTGGCGCGTTCGGCGAGGTGAACATGCAGCTTAACGCCGGCATTGTGGCGCTGACGCAGGATTACGCGACGGTAGAGAGTTTGATGAGCTCGGCGCAGCAGGCGCTGGCGGAAGCCAAAGGCGGGAAAAAGTAAAACAAAACGCGGCGGGAGCCCCCGCCGCGTGTCACTCACCGAAAATTACTTCACGTCCATCTTCGGGAATTCCATCTCGCTGTACTTCACGACACGGGTGCCTTGCGACAGCTTGTAACCAAACCAAATCAGCAGGAACAGCGGAATACCGATGTAAGTCGCGGTCACGCCGTACCAGTCGATCTTGTCTTGCAGGAAGGCCTGGTAGTTCTGCCCCAGGGTGATGATCAGACACAGCACGAAGGCGAAGATCGGCCCCAGCGGGAAGAAACCGGAACGGTACGGCAAATCATTCAGATCGCGCCCCTGCAGCATGTAGCCGCGACGGAAACGGTAGTGGCTGATGGCGATGCCCAACCAGGCGATGAAACCGGTCATGCCCGAAGTGTTCAGCAGCCACAGGTAAACCGACTGGTTACCGAACATCGACGTCAGGAAGCACAGGCCGGCCACCACGCAGGTCGCGTACAGCGCGTTGCGCGGCACGCCGCCTTTCGACAGCTTGGCGAAGATGCGCGGCGCCTTGCCTTCCGAAGCCAGGGTGTACAGCATGCGGGTCGACGCATACATGCCCGAGTTACCGGCCGACAGCACCGCCGTCAGGATCACCGCGTTCATCACCGCCGCCGCCGACAGCAGGCCGGCATGTTGGAACACCAGCGTGAACGGGCTGACGCTGATGTCTTTCACGTCGTTGCGCAGCAGGCTCGGATCGGTGTACGGAATGATCAGGCTGATGATCAGAATGGCGAAGATATAGAACAACAGGATACGCCAAAACACCTGACGCACCGCGCGCGGAATGTTTTTACCCGGGTTTTCCGATTCGCCGGCCGCGATGCCGATAAGTTCGGTGCCCTGAAACGAGAAGCCGACGATCATGGCCACGCCGATCATCGCCGAGAAGCCACCGGCAAACGGCGCGTCTCCTATCGTCCAGTTCTGCCAGCCGGCATGCTCGCCGCCCTTCAGAATGCCGACGATCATCATCACGCCGACGGCGATGAAGATAATCACGGTGCTGACCTTGATCAGCGCGAACCAGTATTCCGCCTCGCCGAACCCTTTCACCGAAATGTAGTTCAGCAGGAACATCAGGCCGAGGAACAGCGCGCTCCAGATCCAACCCGGGGTGTCCGGGAACCAATAGCTCATCACCAACTGCGAGGCCACCAGGTCAACGGCGATGGTCACCGCCCAGTTGTACCAGTAGTTCCAGCCCAGCGCGAAGCCGAAGCCTTCTTCTACGTATTTGGCGCCGTAGGTGGAGAATGAACCGGAGACCGGCATAAAGGCCGCCAATTCGCCCAGGCTGGTCATCAGGAAGTACACCATCAAACCGATCAGAGCGTAAGACAGCAGCGCCCCGCCGGGGCCTGCCTGAGAAACCGTGGCGCCCGAAGCGACGAAGAGACCGGTGCCGATGGAGCCGCCGATGGCGATCATGGTCAAATGCCGGGCTTTCAATTCACGGCGCAATCCGGGTGCTTGCTGCCCCGATGTTTTTATATCCTGCTGAGCCATTCGTTCCCTATCTATCTGCTCTTCGAAAAATGAGGGCGGATTGTAACAAATACCCGCCGGTGAACTAGCAACATTGCACCGATATAAGATAGCTTCATAATTCAGAGGCAATTATTAGCTGCGGCCCTTATAGCCTTACTTACTCTCATTAATGTGAGCGCGCGCAGGTTTTTATGCTTTTTCCGGCCTGCGCGGCAGCAGAGGGCTTGACGTGCCGCCGGTTACAGCACGCAATAGCTGAGAAAACGTTGCAACGCGTTGGAGACGTGCTTTTGCCGATGGCGGATCAGGTACAGGGTACGGCGCAGCGGCGGCAACGGCACCGGCAGTTCCACCAGCGCGCCGCTGGCCAGCTGTTCCGCCACCACCCGCCGCGACAGGCAGCTGATGCCGATGCCGTGCCGCACCGCATGCTTGATCGCCTCCGAGTTGCCCAGCTCCATCACCAGCTGGAAGTGCGGCAGATGCGCCAACAGCAGATGGTCCAACACCTCACGGGTGCCGGAACCGCGCTCGCGCAGGATCCACGGCGCATTGGCCAGCGCCTCCAGCGTCGGCGGTTGACGGGTCAGCGGGTTATCCGGCGCGGCGAACACCACCAGCTCGTCCTCCAGCCACGGCTGCGTCACCAGCTCCGGCATATGGCAAGGCCCTTCGATCAGCCCCAGATCGACGCGAAAATCCGCCACCGCCACGATCACGTCCTGGCTGTTGCCGACGTTCAGCTCCAGCGGCGTGGCGGGAAAATCCCGGCGGTAGCGGGCGATCATCTCCGGCAGCATGTAGTTGCCGATGGTGCTGCTGGCGGCGATGCGCAACGCCCCGCCGTCATGGCGAAACAGCTGCTCTATCTCCCCCGCCTGTTCCAACAGCGCCAGCGCCTTGGGATACAGCAACCGGCCGTGCTCGTTAATCACCAGCCGTTTGCCGACGCGATCGAACAGCTGCACGCCCAACTGCCCTTCCAGATCCGCCAGCGCCGCGCTGACCGCCGACTGCGACAGCGCCAGCACCACCGAGGCCTGCGTGGTCGAACCGCTTTTCAGCACTTCGGTAAAGACTTCCAGTTGACGCAACGTGATATGCATAGCTGTCCCGGTATTGAAAGAGGGTTCTGCCAGAGAACCCCAACATGGTGTGGTGGGCAGCCCGGCCAGGCGACCCTGTTTGCGGCCAGATCGGCGCGCTATTTGCCCAACGCGACCAGCTGCGCCGCCGCGGCCAGCACCGGCTCTCGCGGCGTGCCGGTTTCGTCCCGCAGTATCAATTGCAGCATCGCCGCGAGATGGTCGCGGTCGATCGCCTTGTTTTCTTCAATCAACCGCCGCACCGCGCGGCCCACTTCCTGATCTACCTGCTCTCTGCGTTGATCGTCGGTATCCATCGCCTGCTCCTGTTAGTTGGAAAATTGACGGCGGCTCGCCGCTCCTCCACACCCTAGCCGCAATGCGGCGTTATGCCAATGGCTGACCCCATACCACTTATTCAGATAGGTTATAAATATATAATCAATTTCTCTTTTATTCAGCCCAAACGTACTCTTGACCGCAAGAAACAGACTGAAGGACTGACTTTATATGGCGACTGATACCACTCACACTTACCCCGAGCGACGCTTCCCGCTGTTCGGCCTGCCGCGGCTGGTGCCGGGGCTGGCGCTGACCGGCGCGCTCACCGCGCTGGCCGTCTGGGCCGGCGACATTCCCTGGGTGGCGGAGCTGGGGCTGGGGGCGCTGACGCTGGCGATCCTGCTCGGCATTCTGGTGGGCAACACGCTGTACCCCCGCTGGCAAACCGTTTGTCACAGCGGCGTACAGCTGGCCAAACAGCGCCTGCTGCGTCTGGGCATTATCCTTTACGGCTTCCGGCTGACCTTTCAGCAGATCGCCGACGTGGGCGCCAGCGGCATCATCATCGATGCGCTGACCCTGATCACCACTTTCCTGCTGGCCTGCTGGCTCGGCAAGAAAGTGTTCGGCATCGACAGCCAAACCGCGATACTGATCGGCGCCGGCAGCAGCATTTGCGGCGCGGCGGCGGTGATGGCCACCGAGCCGGTGCTGAAGGCCGACTCCAGCAAAGTGGCGGTGGCGGTTTCGACCGTGGTGGTGTTCGGCACCCTGGCGATCTTCGCCTATCCGTGGCTGTATCAGTTGAATGAGCACTTCCAGTGGCTGCCGTTCAGCCAGGAAACCTTCGGCATCTACGCCGGCTCCACCATCCACGAAGTGGCTCAGGTGGTCGCCGCCGGGCACGCCATCGGGCCTGACGCCGAAAATGCGGCGGTGATCGCCAAGATGATCCGCGTGATGATGCTGGCGCCGTTCCTGCTGCTGCTGTCGGGCTATATCAGCCGCGGCAGCGCAGGAAAGGCGGAAAAATCCGCCATCACCATTCCGTGGTTCGCCGTGCTGTTTATCGCCGTCGCCGGGCTGAACTCCTTCAACCTGCTGCCGGCCACGCTGGTGCGGCACCTGATCACCGCCGACACCTGGATGCTGGCGATGGCGATGGCGGCGCTCGGGCTGACCACCCACATCAGCGCCGTGCGCCAGGCCGGGATGAAACCGATTCTGCTGGCGACGCTGCTGTTCGTCTGGCTGCTGGTCGGCGGCGGCGCGATAAACCAACTGGTGCAACACCTGCTGTAATCTCCCTCGGCGGCCCGCTTCGGCGGGCCGCCGCTTTTCGCCATTCAATCCGCCCGCCATCAATGCCATAATGTCACCGATAACACAGGAGAATGAAGATGAAGTTTGTCGGTGCACATGTCAGCGCGTCAGGCGGCGTGGATCAGGCGGTTATCCGCGCGCACGAATTGGAGGCGACCGCGTTCGCCCTGTTCACCAAAAATCAGCGTCAATGGAAGGCCGCCCCGCTGGCCGCCGACGTGATCGATAAGTTCAAGAGCGCCTGCGCCCAGTACGGTTACGAGCCGGGGCAAATCCTGCCGCACGACAGCTACCTGATCAATCTGGGGCACCCGGTAGCCGACGCGTTGGAAAAATCGCGCGAGGCGTTTATCGACGAGCTGCAGCGCTGCGAACAGCTGGGGCTGACGCTGCTGAATTTCCACCCCGGCAGCCACCTGCTGCAAATCGACGAAGATAAATGCCTGGCGCGCATCGCCGAATCGATCAACATCGCGCTGGATAAAACCGCCGGCGTGACGGCCGTGATCGAGAACACCGCCGGCCAGGGCAGCAATCTGGGCTTCAAATTCGAGCACCTGGCGGCGATCATCGACGGCGTCGAAGACAAAAGCCGCGTCGGCGTTTGCATCGACACCTGCCACGCCTTCGCCGCCGGGTACGATCTGCGCACCGAAGAAGAGTGCGAGCGCACCTTCAAGCAGTTGGGCGACATCGTCGGTTTCAACTACCTTCGCGGCATGCACCTGAACGACGCCAAGAGCGAGTTTAACAGCCGCGTCGACCGCCATCACAGCCTGGGGGAAGGCAACATCGGCAAAACGGTGTTCAGCTACATCATGCGCGATCCGCGTTTCGACAATATCCCGCTGATTCTGGAAACGGTAAACCCGGATATTTGGGCCGAAGAGATCGCCTGGCTGAAAGCGCAGCAGTAACGCGGCGCCCAAACGACAAAACCGGAGCCTGGGCTCCGGTTTTTTTATGGCTGGATCGCCGTTACGCCACGCTGGCCGCCGGTACTTCAGCACGTTTCAGCAGGGCATAAGCCACCCCGGCCAACAGCGTGCCGGCGGCGATCGCCACCAGGTACAGCAACACCGGCGAAATCGCGCCCGGGATCAGCAGCACGAACAAGCCGCCGTGCGGCGCCATCAGCTTGGCGCCGAAGGCCATCGACAGCGCGCCGGTCAGCGCCCCGCCGGCGATACAGCACGGCAACACGCGCATCGGATCGCGGGCGGCGAACGGAATCGCCCCTTCGGTGATGAAGCACAGCCCCAGCACCAACGCCGCCTTGCCGCCTTCCTGTTCGGATTTCGGGAACTTGCGGCGCGCCAGCAGCGTCGCCAGGCCCATCGCCAGCGGTGGCACCATGCCCGCCGCCATGATGGCCGCCATCGGCGCATACACCGAGGAGCTGAGCAGCGCCACACCGAACGCGTAGGCCGCTTTGTTCACCGGGCCACCCATGTCGGTGCACATCATGCCGCCCAGGATCGCCCCCAGCAGCACGGCGTTGGCGGTGCCCAGAGACTGCAGCCAATGGGTCAGGCCTTCCATGATTTTCGCCACCGGCGTGCCAACCACGTAAATCATGATGAGGCCGGTGATCAGGCTGGCCACCAGCGGAATGATCAAGATGGGCTTCAGCGCTTCCATACTTTGCGGCAGGCGCAGCTTGCTGCTGATCGCCCTGGCGACATAACCCGCCAGGAAACCGGCGATGATGCCGCCAAGGAACCCGGCGCCGGTGCTCACCGCCAGCATGCCGCCGATCAGGCCCGGCGTCAGGCCCGGACGATCCGCGATGGAGAAGGCGATGAAACCGGCCAACACCGGCACCATCAGCGCGAAGGCGGAGCCGCCGCCGATCTGCATCAGCGCCGCCGCCAGGGTGCCCTTGACCTCAAACGCCTTGATGCCGAACACGAACGACAGCGCGATGCACAAACCGCCCGCCACCACCATCGGCAGCATGTAGGACACGCCGGTCAGCAGGTGACGATACGGGCCGCTGCCCTCTTTCTTCTTCGCCGTCGGCGCCGCGCCGCTGCGCTGCTGCGGCTGGAACACTTCGGCTTCGGCCAGCGCCTTGTCCAGTTCCTGCGCGGTTTTCTTCAGCGCCAGACCGGTGGAAGTACGATACATCGGCTTACCGGCAAACTTGTCCAGATCCACTTCGATGTCCGCCGCGACGATCACCAGATCCGCCGCCGCCACTTCTTCCGGGGTGATGGCGTTGCCGGCGCCGACGGAGCCGCGCGTTTCCACCTTCACCCACCAGCCGCGTTTCTTGGCTTCACTTTCAATGGCTTCGGCCGCCATAAAGGTGTGCGCCACGCCGGTCGGGCACGCGGTGATCGCCACGATGCGTTTTTGTCCATCGGCTTTCACCGCAGCCGCCTGCGGCGCCTGATAGGTTTCAGCTTCGGCCTGGGCGCGCGCCAGAAACGCGTCCGGTTCACGCACCGCCTGTTCTACCTCGCCCACATAGATCAATTTGCCGTTCAGCGCGGCGTCAGCAGGAGCAGCCTGCCCCGCCACCGCCACCAGTTCGGCGTCCTGCAGCGACTCGACCAGCGTCAGGCCGGCTTTGGCCGCGGCGGCCTCCAGCATGCGTTTCGCCAGGTGGCCACGGGCCTGTCCCTGCGAACTGTCTACCATCAGCAGCGTTTTCATTCTGCCTCCTGCTATTGATTGAAAGGTTTCAGATCGACGCGCGCCATCATCGCGGCCAACTGGGGACGATCGGTCACGCCGACGTTGCTCTGGCTGACCGCCAGCGCCGCTACCGCCGTGGCCAGACGCAGGGTGTGTTCGCTGGATTCGCGCATCAGCAGGCCATAAATCAGGCCGCCGACCATCGAATCGCCGGCGCCCACGGTGCTGACCACCTCACAGGACGGCGGTTTGGCGATCCAGGCGCCGGATGCGTTAACCCACAGCGCGCCTTCCGCGCCGAGGGAGATGACCACGTGGGCGATGCCCTGTTCGCGCAGCGCATGCGCGGCCTCGACCACGTCTGCCAGCGTCGGCAGCGGGCGACCGGCCCAGATTTCCAGCTCGCGGCGGTTCGGTTTGACCAGCCACGGCGAGGCCTTCAGCCCGGCGACCAGCGCTTCGCGGCTGCTGTCGAAAATGATGCACGGGCACTTGGCGCGCAGTTGGGTCATCCAGTCGGTAAACGCGTCGGGATCGACGCCGGCCGGCAGGCTGCCGCTCACCGCCACCATGTCAAACTGGCCCAGCCAGCTCAGCGAGTCGCTGACGAAGCGATCCCAGTCCTGCGGCGTCACTTCGAAGCCGGAGAAGTTGAAATCGGTCACTTCGCCGTCTTTTTCCGTCAGCTTGACGTTGATGCGGGTGCGCCCCGGCACCACCTGAAAGCGGTTGGCGATCCCCAGATCGCTGAACAGCAGCTGGAAACCGTCCTGATTATCTTTGCCCAGGAAGCCGCCGACGGTGACGTCGATGCCTAAATCTTTCAACACCTTGGCGACGTTGATGCCCTTACCGGCGGCATGCAGGCCGGCGGTTTTTACCCGGTTGACTTCCCCGCGTTCAATCTGCGGGCAGAAACCCACCAGATCGTACGCCGGGTTCAGGGTGATTGTTGCTACTCTTCTGCTCATGCTGCGCCCTCGCCCAGTCCTTCATTAATCGCTTCGCCAATCGCCTTCAGCGCGGCTTCAGCATCTTCTCCATTGGCGGTAAAGCGCAGGTGATGCCCTTTCTTCACGCCCAACGCCACCACCTTCATCAGGCTGCGCCCGTTGGCCGGCTTGCCGCTGCCGTCCAGGTTGGTGACGGTGATGTCACTGTTGAAACTTTTGATCACGTTGACCAGCGCCGTACCCGGCCGCGCGTGCAGACCGTGCTCGTTGCGGATCACGAATTCGGCGCTCAGCACGCTGCTCTCTTCCGCCACGTCGCTGGTCAGCAGCGCCAGCACGCCGGCGGCATCCGCCTTCAGCAAGCGTTCAGCTTTGTTGGCCAGCAGCAGATCGCTGAGGTAGTTGAGCACCGCCAGCGGCTGCGCATCGGCGACCGACACCGTCAGCAGCAGCGCCACCGGCTCGCCGTCTTCCACGAAAGCCTGCGCCGGGCGGCTGACGGTGGCCGCGCTGGCCAGGTTGCCTTCAACGCTGTCGCTGAGCCAAATGCCCTGCCCCAGATTCAGCGGTTTGCGGGTGATGGCATCGCTGACGAACTGCGCGTTGACCGCCCCGATTTTTTGCAGACGGCCGGCGTTCAGCGCCTGCAACGTCATCAGGCTGTCGGCGGCGACGTCGAGCGCAATCAGCGAAACGTCGAACTGGAATTCGGCGCTCTGCCGTTCGCCCATCAACAGGCTGCGCAGCTCTTCCGCGGAGGTGGTTTTCGCCAGCCGCTCCGCCACGCTGTCATCGCTCAGCACGTGGGTGAGCTGACGCAGCAGCGCCAAATGCTCGTCGGAACGGGCGGCGATGCCGATCGCCACATAGGCGGTCTGGCCCTCCCCCCACGCGATGCCCTGCGGGAACTGGAACACCTGCACGCCGGTTTTCAACACCAGATCGCGGGTATCGGTGGTGCCGTGCGGAATGGCGATGCCGTTGCCCAGGTAGGTGGACGTCTGCAGTTCGCGCTGCAGCATGCCGTCCACATAACCGGCGCTGACGCAGCCGGCTTCGGTCAGCGCGGCGGCCACCTGACGGATGGCCTCCTGCTTATCGGCGGCAGCGGCGCCCAGATGAATGTCTTGCGGTGACAACTGGAACATGATTCTCCTCTCCTGCTGAATTGAATCGTTTCAGCTTCATTGAGAAAAAGGAGCGTTACCCGCTGCCCACAAGCGGTCGGATAACGCTGAAACGTTTCAAGGAGTGTGTAAGCAGCGCAAGATGAAAGCAAGCTTTCTCCCTTTCGCCATTGCAGATTTTTGAGCTTACGCACACTTTCATCGGCGCATTGGTCAGCGCCGGGGCAAAATGACATACTGTGCTGAAACTTTGCTGACGGAGAAAAGCATGAATGTAGTGACGGGCGTCGGGGTGATCATCGTGAACCCGCAAGGCGAGATTTTGCTGGGCAAACGCTGCGGCTCCCACGCGCCCTTTTGGTCGATCCCCGGCGGGCATCTGGATGCCGGTGAAACCTTCGAGCAGTGCGCCCAGCGCGAAATTGCCGAAGAAACCGGGTTGATCATCGATCCGCCGCGCTTCGTTGGCGTCAGCAACAATCTGCAAACCTGGCGCGCCGAAGGCAAACACACGGTGTCCATCTGTCTGCAGGTGGCGCATCCCGGCGGCGAAGCCGAGCTGAAAGAACCCGAAAAATGCGCCGAATGGCGCTGGTGCGCGCCAGACTCTCTGCCGGAACCCCATTTCGAAGCCAGCCGCACGGCGATCCGCCTGTGGCTGAGCGGCCAAACCTACTTGCCAACGGCCTGAGCCCTTCGCGAGCGCGCGGCGTTCGCGTTGCCTGCCTCACAACCCATCGCTATATAAAATAGAATATAACGCTATTTTTTGCGATATACGCCATTTTTTTGACTACGGATAACCCCATGGGGTTAACCCTCTTCTATCATTACCCCTGCAATCGACGTGGCATTCTGACCTCCGGTCGGCGGCCTTTTGGCAAGATTTTATTTTAAATTCATAATTATAAGCGGGTTTACCATGAGCAAAAAACTGACTGGCTTTGAAAAAAAGCGCCGGTGGGGATGGCTATGGCTTTTGCTGCTGGGGATTATCCTCGGCGCGGCGCTGTTGGCCGGGACCGCCACCGTATTCCATAAAACCAGCGATACCGCCTTCTGCGTTTCCTGCCACACCATGCAACAACCGCTGGCCGAATATCAGGGCAGCGTCCACTTCCAAAACACCAAGGGTATCCGCGCCGAGTGCGCCGACTGCCACGTGCCGCACCAGCCGATCGATTACCTGTGGACCAAGATCCGCGCGGTAAAAGACATCTACGGCGAGATGGTCGGCACCATCGATACGCCGGAAAAATATGAAGCGCACAAGCTGGCAATGGCGCAGTCGGTCTGGAAGACGCTGAAAGAGAACGACTCGGCCACCTGCCGCTCCTGCCACAGCTACGACGCCATGGACATCACCGCCCAGCGTCCCGAAGCGCGCCTGCAGCACCCGGTGGCGATCAAACAGGGCGAAACCTGCATCGACTGCCATAAAGGCGTGGCCCACATCCTGCCGGACATGAGCGGCGAAACCCAGGCCGGCGCCGCCGAGCTGGCCAAGGCCGCGGCGCTGACCGCACCGGGCGCCACCACCCTCTACACCATCGCCACCGAACCGTTCTTCCTCAGCGCAGACGACAGCCATAATGCCGGCAACCTGATGCCGTCCACCGAAGTGCAGGTGGTGAAACAGGATGGCGACAAGGTGCTGGCCACCGTGAGCGGCTGGCAGCAAGACGGGGTCAGCGAAGTGTTCTACGCCGCGCAGGGCAAACGCATCCTCAGCGTGCTGCTGGGTGAAGACGCGCGCAAACAGCTGAAGACAGCGTCCACCCAGACCGATGCGGAAACCGGCCTGGTCTGGCATCAGGTCTCTCTGCAGGTGTGGCTGCCGCGCAAGCAGCTGATCGACGATCAGCAAAAAATCTGGCGCTACGCCGCGGACATGATGTCGGCCAACTGCACCGGCTGCCACGGGCTGACCGCGCTCGATCGCTTCAACGCCAACCAATGGATCGGCGTCATCAAAGGCATGGCGCCGCGTACCTCGCTGACGCAGGAACAGCTGCGCGTGCTGACACAATACGTACAAAAACACGCCAGCGACATGCCACCTACCGCACCGGCCAAGCTTTAAGGGAGAAGCGCAATGAGCAACCAAAAACCGTTAACCATGAGCCGCCGCCGCTTCCTGACCGGCGCCGCCGCGCTGACCGCCGCCCCGCTGCTGGCGGGATTATGGCCCAAAGCGGCGCTGGCGCAGGCCATCAGCGAAGCGCTGCCGCAGTTCATCGTCTTGCGTCAGGCGCAGAAAGGCATTCTGACCGGCGCCCACTGGGGCGCGTTTGAAGCCATCGTGCAGGACGGCAAGATGGTCGGCGTGCAGCCGGTGCAGGACGATCCGTATCCCAATGAGCTGATCACCATGGCGCCTTATCAGGTGCACGCCGAGAACCGCATCAAATACCCGATGGTGCGCAAAAGCTGGCTGGAAGGCGGCCCCGGCAGCCGCACCGAGCTGCGCGGCCGCGACGAGTGGGTGCGCGTCAGCTGGGACAAAGCCACCGAGCTGGTGTGCAATGAGATCACCCGCCTGCAAAAAGATCACGGCCCGCAGTCGATCTACGCCGGTTCCTACGGTTGGAAAAGCGTCGGCATGCTGCACAACAGCCGCACGCTGCTGCAGCGCCTGATGAACCTGACCGGCGGCTTCCTCGGCTACGCCGGCGACTACTCCACCGGTGCGGCGCAGGTGATCATGTCGCACGTGGTCGGCTCGATGGAGGTCTACGAACAGCAGACCGCCTGGCCGAACGTGATCGAGAACAGCGAGCTGGTGATCCTGTGGGGCTGCAACCCGATGGTCACGCTGAAAAACAGCTGGAACGTGCCGGATCACGTCGGCCAGACCGGCTTCGAGGCGCTGAAGAAAAAAGGCACCCGGGTGATCAGCATCGATCCGGTACACAACGACAGCGCCAAGTTCGTCAATGCGCAGTGGATCGCCCCGCGCCCATACACCGACGGCGCCATGCTGATCGGCATCGCCCATACGCTGCTGACCGAGAAGCTGCATAACCCGGACTTCCTGAAAACCTATACCGTCGGCTTCGACAAGTTCCAGGCCTACCTGCTGGGCGAGAGCGACGGCGTGGCGAAAACCGCCGAATGGGCGGCCGACATCAGCGGCGTCGATGCCGACACGCTGCGCGCGCTGGCGCGCGAGATGGCGAAGCATCGCACCATGATCATGGGCGGCTGGGGCATTCAGCGCCAGCATCACGGCGAACAGCAACACTGGCTGCTGGTGACGGTGGCGGCGATGCTCGGCCAGATCGGCCTGCCGGGCGGCGGCTTCGGCTTCAGCTACCACTATTCGTCCGGCGGCAGCCCGACCGCCAAGGGCGGCATCATCGCCGGCATCTCCGCCGGCAACGCGCCGAAGAACTCGCCGGCGCCGATCCCGGTAGCGCGCATCGCCGAATGCCTGAGCAATCCGGGCAAAACCATCGACTTCAACGGTGCCAAGGTCACCTACCCCGAGGTGAAAATGGTGTATGTGGCGGGTGGCAACACCTTCCACCAGCATCAGGACACCAATAACCTGGTCAAAGCCTGGCAGCGGCCGGACACCATCGTGGTCAACGAGCCTTACTGGACCGCCACCGCCAAGCATGCCGATATCGTCCTGCCGGCCACCACCAGCTACGAGCGCAACGATCTGGAAATGGGCGGCGACTATTCGCAGCTCTACGTGTTCCCGATGCATCAATGCGTGCCGCCACAGCACGAGTCGCGCAGCGACTTCGACATCTTCTCGGCGATGGCGGCCAAGCTGGGCGTGCAGGAGGCCTTTACCGAGGGCAAGGATGAAACCCAGTGGCTGAAAGGCATGTACGACGACATGAAAAACCAGGCGCGCGCGCGCGGGTGGCGCTGCCGCCGTTCGACATGTTCTGGCAATCCAATAACTACGTGCGTTTCCCGGTGCCGGAGGCCAATAAGCAGTGGGTGCGCTTCGCCGATTACCGCGACAACCCGCTGCTGAACCCGCTGGGCACGCCGTCGGGCAAGATCGAAATCTACTCCGACGCCATCGCCAAAATGCATTATGAGGATTGCCCGGGCATCCCGACCTGGATGCCGCCGCACGAGTGGTATCGCGGGCCGGAAGCGGCCAAGTATCCGCTGTCGCTCAATACCGCGCACCCGACCAACCGGCTGCACTCCCAGCTCGACAATACGCCGCTGCGCAAGAAATACGCGGTGGCGGATCGTGAAGCGATCCTGATCCACCCGCAGGACGCGCAGCCGCGCGGCATTACCGGCGGCGATCTGGTGCGGGCGTTTAACGATCGCGGCCAGATCCTGGTAGGGGCGGTGGTCAGCGAAGACGTGCGGCCTGGCGTGGTGCGCATCAGCGAAGGCGCCTGGTTCGATCCGGCCGATCCGGCGCAGCCCGGCTCGCTGTGCAAGAACGGCAACGTCAACTGCCTGACCTTCGACATCGGCTCCTCCAGCCTGGCGCAGGGCAACTGCGGGCAGATGGCGCAGCTGCAGATCGAGAAGTATCAGGGGCCGGCGCTGAAAAATACCGCGCACGCCGTGCCGCAAGGCGCCTGATCCCGCGATAAACAGAGGGCGCAACGCGCCCCCTGTTTTCCTCGTCGCCGCGCGACATAGCCGCTTACCCTGCGCCAAGGGATAGCGGTTTGCGTTTCTTTTCAACGGGCGTATGATGCGCGCGACCTCACTTTTTCGACGAATTCTCCATCGCCATGCCGACTTCATCCGCAGTAACGCGACGCACGCCCGATCTCACTTCGCTGGCCTTTTTGGCGGTGGCCTTCCTGACCGGCATCGCCGGCGCGTTGCAAACCCCGACGCTGAGCCTGTTTCTGGAAACCGAAGTCAAGGTGCGGCCGGCGCTGGTTGGCCTGTTCTTCACCGGCAGCGCGGTGATCGGCATTCTGGTCAGCCAGTTTCTCGCCGGCCGCTCGGATAAAAAAGGCGACCGCAAATCGCTGATCTTCCTCTGCTGTATGCTGGGTGCGCTGGGGTTCACGCTGTTCGCCTGGAGTCGCAATTACTACCTGTTGCTGCTCGTCGGCGTGCTGCTCACCAGCTTCGGTTCCACCGCTAACCCGCAAATGTTCGCCCTGGCGCGCGAACACGCCGATCGCACCGGGCGCGAGGCGGTGATGTTCACCTCCATCATGCGCGCGCAGGTCTCGCTCGCCTGGGTGATAGGCCCGCCGATCGCCTTCGCGCTGGCGCTGGGTTTCGGCTTCAAAACCCTGTATCTGGCGGGCGCGGCGGCCTTTGTCCTGTGCGGCCTGCTGGTGTGGAAACGGCTGCCCTCCATGCCGAAAAGCGCCGTGGCGAGCGCGCCTCTGGCCGCACCGCGCCAGCATCGCCGCGACGCGCTGCTGCTGTTTGGCGCCAGCACCCTGATGTGGACCGCCAACAGCATGTACCTGATCAACATGCCGCTGTATATGGTGCACGAACTGCGGTTGCCGGAGCGGCTGGTCGGCGTGCTGATGGGCACCGCCGCCGGGCTGGAGATCCCGATCATGCTGATCGCCGGCATGGTGGCGAAACGCTGCGGCAAACGGTGTTTGATGCTCGGCGCCGCCGTCGCCGGCGTACTGTTCTACTGCGGCCTGCTGTTTATCACCGGCAGTGGGCAACTCATCGCTCTGCAGCTATTGAATGCGGCGTTTATCGGCGTACTGGCGGGGATCGGCATGCTCTACTTCCAGGATTTGATGCCCGGTCAGGCCGGCACGGCCACCACGCTGTTCACCAACACCATTCGAGTCGGCTGGGTTATCGCCGGCGCCATCGCCGGCGCGGTGGCGGAAATCTGGAACTACCATGCGGTGTTTTACGCCGCGCTGGCGATGGCCGCAGGCGCGACGCTGTGTCTGTGGCGGTTGAAAAACGCTTAAGGCGCGGTGTCCGCTTCCAGCCTGGCGAGGTAGATCAGCGCCTGATCGCGGTGATCGTGGCACATGTCGCGGCTCGGCTGCAGGCTGCCGCACACCTTCGGCCGCAGCGGCGAATGAAACAGGCCGCAGCGCAGCTGTTCATCCAAATGAATGCAGCGGGTATTGGCGGGCTTGCCGTTCGGCATGCCGGGGATCGGGCTGGATATTGACGGCGCGATACAGCAGGCGCCGCAGTCGCTGCGACAGTCCATCAGCGCTACTCCTGGTGGGCTGGGGAAAAGAAGCGCGACAATAGCAGCCGCGTGCGGCGGCCGCCAGCAGAATCCCTGCGCCTTGGCGATCTTTACACTCGTCCCGCAACCGTCTTGCCCCGCCGGATTCGCCGCCTGGCGAATAAACGCCCAAAAAGCCGCAATTTAAAGACAAAAACGCGTGAAGCGTGCAATTCCCACGCTTTACATGCGCCATGCACCCATGTACCATTGAGCTAGTACAAAAGAACCTCTTCCATCAGGAGCACACATGTCTACGGACACCATCCAGAAGCTGGCCCGCCCTTCCGTTCTCGGCGGCGCGATGATCATTGCCGGTACCGCCGTAGGCGCCGGCATGTTTTCCATTCCGATCGTCACTTCCGGTGTCTGGTTCAGCGGCTCCGTCGCGCTGCTGGTGTATACCTGGGCCTGCATGTTGCTTTCCGGCCTGATGATCCTTGAAGCCACGCTGCACTACCCGAGCGGCGCCAGCTTCAACACCATGGTCAAGGATCTGCTGGGCAAAGGCTGGAACGCCGTGAACGGCCTGTCGGTGGCGTTCGTGCTGTACATCCTGACCTACGCCTATATCTCCGCGGGCGGTTCGATCATCGCGCACACGCTGGAGGGCATCGTCGGCGTCGGCCAGACCACCGCCGGCCTGGTGTTCGCGCTGGTCGTGGCGTTTATCGTCTGGCTCTCCACCCGCGCGGTCGACCGCCTGAGCACCATTCTGATCGGCGGCATGGTGATCACCTTCGTGATGTCGGTGGGCGACATGTTCACCCACGTGCAGCCTGCGGTGCTGTTCAATACCGGCGATGACCAGGCCAGCTATCTGCCTTATGCCCTGGCGGCGTTGCCTTACCTGCTGACCTCGTTCGGCTACCACGGCAACATTCCCGGGCTGGTGAAGTACTACCACAAGGACAGCGGCTCCGTGGTGCGCAGCCTGGTGTACGGCACCCTGTTAGCATTGGCTATCTACATCCTGTGGCAGTATGTGATTCAGGGCAATATCGCGCGCGACGCCTTTAAGCAGGTGATCGCCGAGGGCGGCAATATCGGCAGCCTGCTCAAGCAAATGGGCAACGTCTCCAGCAGCCAGACCGTCAGCCAACTGCTGAACGCCTTCTCCTATATGGCGCTGGCCAGTTCGTTCCTCGGCGTGTCGCTGGGCCTGTTCGACTACCTGGCGGACTTCTGCAAATTCAAGGACGACGCCGTCGGGCGCAGCAAGACCGCGCTGGTGACCTTTGTGCCGCCGACCCTGGCCGCGCTGCTGTTCCCGAACGGTTTCCTGTACGCCATCGGCTTCGCCGGGCTGGCGGCCACCATCTGGGCGGTGATCGTGCCGGCGCTGATGGCGCGCGCCAGCCGCCGCCGCTATCCGCAGGCCGGTTATCGCGCACCGGGCGGCAACGGCGTGATCCTGTTCGTCATCCTGTTTGGACTGATCAACGCCGCCGCGCATATTCTGTCGCTGTTCGGCCTGTTGCCGGTCTTCCGGTAATCCCCGACGGGAGGGCTGCCGCCCTCCCTTTCCCGCACTGTTTTTGCGCCGGGCTATTGCCTGAAATCGGCGGCGCGAGTACCTTGTCGCAACTTCTCTAATACTCTTCATTGCGGATGAATTGAAATGGCAAGAGCTAACGAAATTAAACGCGGCATGGCGATCAGCTACAACGGCAAGCTGCTGCTGGTAAAAGATATCGACGTGCAGAGCCCGAGCGCCCGCGGCGCCAGCACCCTGTACAAAATGCGCTTCTCCGACGTGCGCACCGGCCTGAAAGTAGAAGAACGCTTCAAGGGCGACGATATCCTGGACACCATTTCCCTGTCGCGCCGCAAGGTGAACTTCTCCTATATCGACGGCGAAGAATACGTGTTTATGGATGACGAAGATTACACGCCGTACATCTTCAAGAAAGACCAGATCGAAGACGAACTGCTGTTCATTCCGGAAGGCGGCCTGCCGGGCATGCAGGTGCTGACATTGGACGGCCAGGTGCTGGCGCTGGAGCTGCCGCAGACCGTGGATATGGAAATCGTCGAGACCGCGCCGGGCATCAAAGGCGCTTCCGCCAGCGCCCGCAACAAGCCGGCCACCATGGCGACCGGTCTGGTGATCCATGTGCCGGAATACCTCAGCGCCGGCGACAAGATCCGCATTCATATCGCCGAACGCCGCTACATGAGCCGCGCCGACTAGTCGCGCCAGCGGGGCCGATGCTCGGCCCCGTTTCCTTTTCCGCTACGGCAATTCCGGGAAAAAGCGCCGCTTGAGCGCCAGCTCGACGCCGCGCAGCTCCGCCAGCCCTTTCAACCGCCCGATGGCCGAATAGCCCGGATTGGTTTTCTTTTTCAAATCGTCCAGCATCTGATGCCCATGATCGGGGCGCATCGGGATCGGCCGCCGATCGCCCGCCCGCTGCCGACGCCGTTCTTCGGTCAGGATCGCTTCGATCACCGCCACCATGTCCACATCGCCCTGCAGATGCGCCCCCTCGTGGAAGCTTTTCGGGTTTTCCTCGCGGCAGGTGGCGCGTAAGTGGGTAAAGTGAATGCGATCGCCGAAGGTTTCAATCATCCGCACCAGATCGTTGTCGGCGCGCACGCCGTAGGAACCGGTGCATAGGGTGAAGCCGTTATGAATGCTGTCGACGGTCAGCTTCAGCCACTGCATGTCTTCGATCGTGGAGACGATGCGCGGCAGGCCGAGGATCGGCCGCGGCGGATCGTCGGGATGCACCGCCAGCCGGATGCCGGCCTCTTCCGCCACCGGCACGATGGCGCGCAGAAAGACCGCCATGTTTTCGCGCAGCTGCGCCTTGTCGATGCCGTCGTATTCCGTCAGGCGGCGGCGGAACTGCTCCAACGTATAGCCTTCTTCCGCCCCCGGCAGCCCGGCGATGATATTGCCCGTCAGCGTGGCTTTCTCCTCCTCGCTCATGGCGGCGAAATAGGCCGCCGCCTGACTGCGCTCTTGCGCCGTATAGTCCGCCTCGGCGCCGGCGCGTTGCAGGATATGCAGCTCGAACGCGGCGAAGGCGATTTGATCGAAACGCAGCGCTTTGGCGCCGTCCGGCAGCGAATAGGCCAGATCGGTGCGCGTCCAGTCGAGGATCGGCATGAAGTTGTAGCAGACGGTGTCGATGCCGCAGGCCGCGAGATTGCGCAGCGTCTGTTGATAGTTGGCGATATGCCGCCGCCAATCGCCGCTGTGGGTTTTGATCTCTTCATGTACCGGCACGCTCTCTACCACCGACCACACCAGCCCTTTTTCCGCCAGCAGCGCCTGCCGCGCGCGGATCTCGTCGATCGGCCAGACTTCGCCGTTCGCAATATGGTGCAGCGCCGTGACCACCCCGGTCGCCCCAGCCTGACGCACGTCATCCAAAGAGACCGGATCGTTCGGGCCATACCAACGCCATGTTTGTTCCATGTTGTGTCCTTATGCCTGTCTCGCATTGCAATGTTGTTATACCAGTTTAATTTAGATGTCAGCTAGCTTTAACTTACTCTTTCGCCGCGCGCTGTCAAAATTGAACCGTTCATTGGTTGATCCGCTTCACGATTCTGGCTTATTTTGGCCTGACCAATTCCCTTAACCTGCCGACAACTTTAGACTGGTGGCAGTTTTTTATCGCCGGCGCCCCGCTGTCCATGCGTCGGCAAACTGGTCCGCTAACTTGACGCAAGTGGCCCGCCAGCTGTCTACTCGCTTTGGAGATGAGATGAATACGATCGCCAACACCCCGCTGCCGGGCGCCGTCCGGCAACCGAATTATGATCGCCGGGCCCTGCGCAGCCGCATCGTGCACCTGGGTTTCGGCGCGTTCCACCGTGCGCATCAGGCGCTGCTGACCGATCGGGTGTTGAACGCCCAGGGCGGCGACTGGGGCATTTGCGAGATCAGCCTGTCCGGCGGCGTGCCGCTGTTTCAGGCGCTGCGGCAACAGGATCATTTATACAGCGTGCTGGAGAAAGGCGCGGACGGCCATCAGGCCCTGGTGATCGGCGCAGTGCATGAGAGCGTGCACCGCAAGCTGGAGGGCATCGCCGCGGTGTTGGAGAAGCTGGCCGAGCCGCAGGTGGCGATCGTCTCGATGACCATTACCGAAAAGGGCTACTGCATCGAACCCGGCAGCGGGCGGCTGGATCGGCGGCATCCGGGGATCGTCGCCGATCTGGCGGCGCCGCATCAGCCGCAGACCGCGCCCGGCATTTTGGTGGAGGCGCTGCGGCTGCGGCGTGAACGCGAGCTGCCCGCCTTCACCCTGCTCTCCTGCGACAATATTCCGGAGAACGGCCACGTGCTGCGCCGGGCAGTGCTCGATTTGGCGCAGGCGCGGGATCCGTCGCTCGCCGACTGGATCGCCTCCGCCGCCACCTTCCCCTGCACCATGGTCGATCGCATCGTGCCGGCCGCCACGCCGGCCACGCTGGATGAGATCGCCGCCGCGCTGGGCGGCGTGCGTGACGAATGCGCCATCGCCTGCGAGCCCTTCATTCAATGGGTCGTGGAAGACAATTTCGCCGCCGGACGCCCGGCGTGGGAGCTGGCCGGCGCCCAGTTGGTCCGCGATGTGCTGCCGTTTGAGCATATGAAGCTGCGCATGCTGAACGGCAGCCACTCGTTCCTGGCATATCTCGGTTACCTGGGTGGCTACCGCTATATCAACGAGTGCATGGCGGACGAGCACTACCGCCGCGCCGCACAGCGGCTGATGCTGTGCGAGCAGGCCCCGACCCTGAGCGTCACCGGCATCAGTCTGCCCGACTACGCCGCGCAGCTTATCGCGCGCTTCAGCAATCCGGCGCTGCAACACCTCACCTGGCAGATCGCCATGGACGGCACGCAAAAGCTGCCGCAGCGCCTGCTGGACGCCGTGCGCTGGCATCTGCGGCACGGCGGCGACTATAGCGGGCTGGCGCTGGGCGTGGCGGGCTGGATGCGGTACGTCGGCGGTGTCGATGACGCCGGCCAACCCATCGACATTCGCGATCCGCTGGCAGATGTCCTGCAACAGACGATCGCCGCCACTCCGGACGATCGGCGGCGCGTAACGGCGCTCCTGGCGCTGAAATCGGTGTTTGGCGAACAGCTGGCGACGCATGCCGCGTTTACCGAGGCGGTGACGCAAGCCTATTTGTCACTGCGCGATCGCGGTGCGCGTGAAACGGTGAAGGAGTGGGTGAAGCGGTGAAGTGCCTGCAGGCTGAGAATAACCATGCCGACGTAACGTTACGCCGGCATGGCGGAACGACTTAACGATAAACGACCGTCATAACAGCAAGTTTCTTCTGTTGGTCTACCCACTTCATTTCGGTTGTGCCAAGATTCAGCGGAAGTTCTTTGCGTGTAGTATCAAAACCTGACAACGCTTGCTGGGCCTGATAATGCTGGCCGTTGCGGTAACATTGCGTATTCGCCTTAGAATCTGCAATCTTGACCGTGCAAGGACTTTCAACGATAGAGCCGACGAAGCGAATTACCCCGCCGGCCACTCCTGCCTGACTCACTGCCGTCCATGAAAACAACATTCCTACGATCAAAAATAACCGAAAGGTATTCATGGCAACCTCATTTTTAGTTAAGCCAATTTAACCATAGAGGATCTTGTTCGGAATAATCGCAAGGAAAGGGACGAGATTTGATCGTTAATCGCGTCATTAACAATGTAAAAACAAGCTACTAACAAAAGTTAACCGTATCTAATACAGGGTTTTATCTAAGAATTTTCTTGCCAAAAAAAGTGGATTTTGCCGGTTGAAAAGCGCAGGGTGGCGTGCAAAATTTGTGAGGCAGAGCACAAATTAAATCGCGCTCGCCGCCGCGACCGCGCAGAATCGCTCATTTATTAGGCAGGTTGATTTTTGCACCCAGGAATGATTAATGACTAAAACCAATCTGATTACCGGCTTCCTCGGCAGCGGTAAAACCACCGCCATCCGCCATTTGCTGGCCCATAAGCCCGAGCATGAACGCTGGGCGGTACTGGTCAACGAATTCGGCGAAATAGGCATCGACGGCGCGCTGCTGGCGGACAGCGGCGCGGTGCTCAAAGAGATCCCCGGCGGCTGCATGTGCTGCGTCAACGGCCTGCCGATGCAGGTGGGTCTGAATATGCTGTTGCAGCAGACCAAACCGGACCGGCTGCTGATCGAGCCGACCGGGCTCGGGCATCCGAAGCAAATCCTGTCGCTGCTGACCCAGGAGAGCTATGCCGGCTGGATCGATCTGCAGGCCACGCTGTGCCTGCTGGATGCCCGTCAACTCAGTCAGCCCCGCTACCGCGACAACGAAAACTTCCGCGATCAGCTGGCCGCGGCCGACGTTATCCTGGCCAGCAAAAGCGATACCTATCGGCCGGAAGACAGACGGGCGCTGGAAGCCTGGACGGCGCAAGATCCGCTGCAGCGGCCCTGCTACGCCATCGCGCAAGGTGAGGCGGATGTCGCGTTGTTGTCACTTCCTCG
The DNA here is from genome assembly GCF_019913725.1 of Serratia sp. EWG9. Classification (NCBI taxonomy): domain Bacteria; kingdom Pseudomonadati; phylum Pseudomonadota; class Gammaproteobacteria; order Enterobacterales; family Yersiniaceae; genus Serratia; species Serratia sp. EWG9. The sequence goes on along the minus strand of NZ_JADNRO010000006.1, from coordinate 292,837 downwards.
CACAAATCGTACAGAATTGCCGGACGCACGACATCATCATGGTCAGGCGAAAACGCAAGGACTGGCGGCGTTGCGGCTGCCGGAGAACGCGCGTTGGCGGCGAGCGCTGAACGAAGGGCAAGGCTTCACCAGCTGCGGCTGGATTTTTGACGGCGACACCCGGTTCGACACCGTCGGCTTTATGGAATGGGTGCGGCTGGCGCCGGTCGAACGTGCCAAAGGCGTGGTGCGCATCCCCGAAGGCACGTTGCTGATCAATCGCCAGGGCCAGGATCTCAACATCGAAACCCGCCCGAACGCGCCGCTCGACAGCCGGGTTGAACTGATCCACAGCGAAAATGCCGACTGGAACGCCCTGCAATCCGCCTTGTTTAAGATTCGTTTAAGTTAAACCCCGTACCGTTGCCCCCCCGGTTGCCGCAGGGCGGCCGGTTTTGTTTCATTTTCATTTTTCCAACAGGTTTATGTCATGACACGCCGCAATTTACCCTTCATTCTCTTCTTCAACTTACTGGGCGTTGCGCTGTTTCTGTCCTGGTTCCTGCCGGCCAATCACGGCGGCTGGTTTACCCTGGATTCGGCGATCTTCTTCTTCTTTAACCGCCATCTGGCTACCGACCCAGCATTTTTGCACCTGGTCGCCATCACCAACAACCGCGCGTTCGATGTGATTTCGCTGCTCGCCATGGGCCTGCTGTATTTGTACTTCTACCTGAAGCAGGACGCCGCCGGCCGCCGCCGTCTGGTGATCACCGGCGTGGTGATGCTGCTGACCGCCGTGGTGCTGAATCAGCTTGGCCACCTGCTGCCGGTGAAGCATCCGAGCCCCACCCTGACCTTCGACAATATCAATCGCGTCAGCGCATTGACCGGCATCCCCACCAAGGACGCCTCCGGCGACAGCTTCCCCGGCGACCACGGCATGATGCTGATTATTTTTTCCTGCTTTATGCTGCGCTATTTCGGCCGCGGCGCCTTCGCCGTCGCCCTGCTGATTACGCTGATCTTTTCATTGCCACGCGTGATGATTGGCGCCCACTGGTTTACCGATATCGCCGTAGGCTCGCTGTCCGTGGTCTTGGTTGGCGCCAGTTGGGTGCTGATGACGCCTTGCAGCGACTGGATTATCGAACGGTTGAATCGCCTGTTGCCCGGCAAGCACCGCCCCGGCCAACCATAACTTACGTCTATGAGTCATTCCGGGAGGTGCCCGCCTCCCGCGTTTTATCCCCTCGCGATGCGCAACATTTCTCCGCCCCCCGTTAACGCTTTTGCAACCTGATTTCACGCCAGATTCATACATCGGACAATTGGCGTTTTTTATATGAAGATTTACATTATGTTACATCACAAATTCATATAAAAAAGACCGGAAAAAGACTCGCAATCCCCTATTTGTTCCGGTAATCTCAGATGCGTTTGTGCCTGGTTTAAGTCGAATCAGTACGGAATCCGATAAAAATGTGCGTTCCCGCACGTTTTCAACGGTAACTGATTGTCGATGCAACAGGTGCGGACTAGGCTCGTTTCGTTTGGCATTTTTCAGGTAGCGACTTTCGTCGTTAAGGACTTCAAGGGAAAACAACAACAATGGTCAAATCTCAACCGTTTCTGAGATATTTTTTGCGGGTAGTCCCTGCAATTGCCGCTGCGGTTATGCTGTCAGCGTGCAGCTCGACTCACACTTCGAACTTGAGTAACGCACAAACTGAGATGCGTGCAGTTAATGACAAAGACGGTCTTTTACTGCAAGCCTCTCAGGATGAATTCGAAGCGATGGTCCGCAACGTTGACGTCAAGTCAAAGATTATGGATCAGTACGCGGACTGGAAAGGCGTTCGCTACCGTTTAGGCGGTGACACCAAGCGCGGCATCGATTGCTCGGCGTTTGTACAGCGCACCTTCCGCGAACAGTTCGGCATGGATTTACCGCGTTCTACCTACGAACAGGAAGATCTCGGTAAGAAAATCCAGCGCACCAAACTGCGCGCCGGCGATTTGGTGCTGTTCCGCGCCGGTTCTACCGGGCGCCATGTCGGCATCTATTTAGGCAACGATCAGTTCGTTCACGCTTCTACCAGCAGTGGCGTCATGATTTCCAAGCTGACCGATAACTATTGGAATAAACGTTATCGAGAAGCGCGCCGAGTGTTGACCAACGGCTGACGGCGCAACGCCCTGAAGATCCTGAATACCAAACGAGCGATAAACGCCGCCTACGGGCGGCGTTTTTTTTGGCTGTCAAACGAGAGCCACCGGGGCTGAACCAGGCCTTATCGTCACCTCACACCATTATTTTGATAAACTGCCGGCCGGAAATCGCGCCGACGAGGAAAAACTCGCCTATTATCGTCAGATGACGGCAACGGCGCGCCCGGCGTTATTTAAAACGTTTCCGCTTAATAGGTGCATTATATTTCTGTCGGCGACGCCTTGTATTTAAACGGCGTCGCCGGTTGGGTACGGGATAAAAGGCAAAAAATGAAAAAAAAGCCGTTGGCACAATCCATTAAATGGCTGCGCGACACGCCTGACGCCCCGTTGCAGAGGTCTCGGTTATGGGCTTGAAAAGGGCGTTCTCTCGCAGCGTGTCGCACCGACAGCGCAGTCTGGCCAAAAGCGTTGTCGCCGCCCTGCTATTTTTTACGCTATTCACCGCGGTCACACTTTCTTTGATCAACCACCAGCGCACGCAATATCAACACAAGGTTGAAGCGCGTACGCAAAAATTCGCGCTGGGTTATATCTCGCACCTGACGGATGTCATGCAAAAAATGATGCCGCTGCTGGACAAACCCTGTCTCTCAAGCCAGTCGGACATCACCTATCAGGCGGCCTTTACCAGCGGCGTACGCACCTTCCTGCTGGTGAAAGACGGTTACGCCTACTGCTCCTCCGCCACCGGCGACATGATGCTGCCGATGAAAAACCTGTATCAGGACATCGATACCCACCTGCCTTTGGATCTGAAGCTGCAGCAGGGCACGCCGATCGTGCCGGACAAGCCGGCGGTCGCGGTTTGGCTACGGCATCCTGGCGCATCGGCGACCGGCATCCTCGCCACGCTGGACATCAATTTGATGCCCTACCTGCTGTTCACTTCGCATGACGAGCAGGCGCCGGGCATCGCCATCGTGATGGGCAACCGCGCGCTGACCACCTTCAGCCCGAACCTGATGCCGATCGCGCAGTTGCCGCAAGACAAGGCGGACACCCTGACGCTGCCCAATCTGCCGCTGAGCATCCTGTTCTACAACGAGAAACTGACGCCCAACGATATTCGCCTGACGCTGCTGGGCAGCCTGGTGCTGTCGCTGATGATCGGCGTGCTCTGCTACTACATGCTGCTGTTGCGGCAAAGCCCGGAGCGCGCGCTGCTGCGCGGCATTAAGCGCAACGAGTTCTTCATCGAATATCAGCCGGTGTTCCATACCGGCAGCAACAGCATCGGCGGGCTGGAAGCGTTGATCCGCTGGCAGCATCCTATCGAGGGCCGCATTCCCCCGGATGTCTTTATCCCGTACGCCGAAAGCAACGGGCTGATCGTGCCGCTCACCCGCCATCTGTTCAGGCTGATTGCCGAAGATGCGCCGCAGCTCGCCAAGGCGCTGCCGCGGGGAGGCAAGGTCGGCCTCAATATTTCCCCCGCCCACCTTAGCGCGCCGTCATTCCATCAGGACGTGTATGAACTGTTGGCGCAGCTGCCGGGCGATTACTTTACGCTGGTGTTTGAAATCACCGAACGCGGCATGGTGGAAGAAGAGAGCGCGCTGGCGGAGTTCGACTGGCTGCATAAACAGGGCATCGAGATCGCGGTGGACGATTTTGGCACCGGCCACAGCGCGTTGATCTATCTTGAGCGTTTCACCATGGATTACCTGAAGATTGATCGCGGCTTCGTCAACACCATCGGCCAGGACACCGTCACCGCACCGGTGCTGGATGCGGTGATTTCGCTGGCGAAAAAGCTGAAAATGCTGACGGTAGCCGAAGGGGTGGAAACCGCCGAGCAGATGCAGTTCCTGCAAGAACGCGGCGTTAACTTCATGCAGGGCTATTACTTCAGCAAGCCGCTTAGCATCGCTAATTTCGTCGCTTACTGCAACGCTCATCAGGTCTTTGATTATCAGGAAAAAAATAGTTAATCTTTAAGCATCTTTACCCTGCGCCCGCCCGAAGAATGTTATGCTGGGCGCCGGTTGTACTTTATTCCACAGCAGGAGCTTACCGTCTGATGTCCGTGCGCATTTTCGCTGCTCTGGTGCTCTCGGCACTGAGCTTCGCCTCGCAGGCCGAAGCCCTCAACGAAAGCTACGCTTTCGCCCTTCTCGGTGAACCGAAATACGCCGCCGACTTCAGCCATTTCGACTACGTCAATCCGGCGGCGCCCAAGGGCGGCGACGTGCGCCTGGCGGCCATCGGCACCTACGATAACTTCAACCGCTTCGCTACCCGGGGCGTGCCCGGCGAGCGCACGGATCAACTTTACGACACGCTGTTCGCAACGTCCGACGACGAACCCGGCAGCTTTTATCCGCTGATTGCCGAATCGGCGCGCTTCCCGGCCGACATGCGTTGGGTGGAAGTGGATATCAACGCCCGCGCGCGTTTCCACGACGGCAGCCCGATCACCGCCGCCGACGTGGCCTTCACCTTCAGCAAATTCATGGCCGAGGGCGTGCCGCAGTTTCGCTCCTACTACAAAGGCGTCACGGTCAAAGCCATCTCTCGGTTGACGGTGCGCATTGAATTCCCGCAGCCGAACAAAGAAGCGATGCTGTCGTTATTCGGCAGCCTGCCTATTCTCCCGGCCGCCTTTTGGCAAAACCATAAGCTCAACGAGCCGCTCAACACGCCGCCGCTGGCCAGCGGCCCGTATAAAATCGGCGATTATCGCCTCGGCCAGTACATCACCTATCAACGGGTGCGCGACTACTGGGCCGCCAACCTGCCGGTGAACCGCGGCCGCTATAACTTCGACAGCATTCGCTACGATTATTATCTGGACGATAAAGTGGCGCTGGAAGCGTTCAAGGCCGGCGCTTACGATTTCCGCATCGAGCCGTCGCCCAAGAGCTGGGCCACCCAGTATCAGGGTGGCAACTTCGCGCGCAACTACATCATCAAACAGGACGAGACCAACCAGGCGGCGCAAAACACCCGCTGGCTGGCGTTCAACATCCAAAAACCGCTGTTTGCCGACCCGCGCGTGCGCGAGGCGATCACCCTGGCTTTCGACTTTAACTGGATGAACAAGGCGCTGTATTACAACGCCTATCAACGCGCCGACAGCTATTTCCAAAACACCGCCTACGCCGCCCGCGGCTATCCGGACGCCGCCGAACTGGCGCTGCTGGCGCCGCTCAAAGGCCAGGTGCCGCCTGAGGTGTTCACCAGCATCTATCAACCGCCCGCCTCCGACGGCAGCGGCAACGATCGGCAAAATCTGCTGAAGGCGACCCAACTTTTGAAAGAGGCCGGTTGGGTGGTCAAAAATCAAAAGTTGGTCAACGCCAAAACCGGCCAGCCGTTCGCCTTTGAGCTGATGCTGCTGAGCGGCAGCAACTTCCAGTACGTGTTGCCGTTCCGCCACAACCTGCAGCGGTTGGGCATCGATATGGCAATCCGCGAGATCGACGCCTCGCAATATACGCGCCGCATGCGCGAACGCGACTTCGATATGATGCCGACGGTGTACATGGCGATGCCGTTCCCCACCGCCAATTTACGCATCATTTGGGATTCGGAGTACATCAACTCCAGCTATAACACCCCCGGCGTCAAGGACCCGGCGGTCGACAGCCTGGTCAGGCAAATCGCTGAGCATCAGGGCGACGAAAAAGCGCTGCTGCCGCTCGGCCGCGCGTTGGATCGGGTGTTGACCTGGAACCGCTACATGCTGCCGATGTGGTACTCCAACCACGACCGCTACGCCTATTGGGACAAGTTCTCCACGCCGCCGATCCGCCCGGCCTACGCCATCGGCTTCGACAACTGGTGGTACGATGTCAACAAGGCGGCGCGCTTGCCGGCTCAACGTCAATAAGGAGTCGGCATGGCAGCCTATCTGATACGCAGACTGTTGCTGGTGATCCCCACGCTGTGGGCGATCATCACCATCAACTTTTTTATCGTGCAAATCGCCCCCGGCGGCCCGGTCGATCAGGCCATCGCCGCCATCGAACTGGGTCAGGGCAGCGGTTTCGGCAGCGGCGGGGTCAATGAAGGCCTGGGGCACGCCAGAGCCGGCGTCCCGGCCGCGACCGAAGGGCAATACCGCGGCTCGCGCGGCCTGGATCCGGAGGTGATCGCCGAGATCACCCAGCGTTATGGCTTCGATAAACCGCTGCACGAACGCTATTTCACCATGCTGTGGAACTACATGCGCTTTGACTTCGGCGACAGCCTGTTTCGCGGCGCTTCGGTGATGCAACTGATCGGCCAAAGCCTGCCGGTCTCCATCACGCTGGGCCTTTGGAGCACGCTGATCATCTATCTGGTGTCGATCCCGCTCGGCATCCGCAAGGCCGTCCACAACGGCAGCGCGTTCGATACCTGGAGCAGCACGCTGATCATTATCGGCTACGCCATTCCGGCGTTCCTGTTCGCCATCCTGCTGATCGTGCTGTTCGCCGGCGGCAGCTATCTCGACTGGTTCCCGCTGCGCGGCCTGGTCTCCAGCAACTTCGATACCCTCTCGTGGCCGGCGAAGATCGCCGACTATCTGTGGCACATCACGCTGCCGGTGCTGGCGACGGTGATCGGCGGTTTCGCCACCCTGACCATGCTGACCAAAAACTCGTTCCTCGACGAGATCCGCAAACAGTACGTCACCACCGCCCGCGCCAAGGGCCTGGACGAGAAAAAGATCCTGTACCGCCACGTGTTCCGCAACGCCATGCTGCTGGTGATCGCCGGTTTTCCTGCCACCTTTATCAGCATGTTTTTCACCGGCTCGCTGCTGATTGAGGTGATGTTCTCGCTTAACGGCCTGGGGCTGCTGGGTTACGACGCCACGCTGCAGCGCGACTACCCGGTGATGTTCGGCACGTTATATATCTTCACCCTGATCGGCCTGCTGTTGAACATCCTCAGCGATATCACCTATACCCTGGTCGATCCGCGCATTGACTTCGAGGCCCGCCAATGAGCCGCCTTAGCCCAATCAATCAGGCGCGCTGGGCGCGTTTTCGCCGCAACCGCCGCGGTTACTGGTCACTGTGGATCTTTCTGGCGCTGTTCACGCTCAGCCTGGCCGCCGATCTTATCGCCAACGACAAACCGCTGTTGGTGCGTTATGAAGGCCGGCTATACCTGCCGTTTATGATCAACTACAGCGAAACCGCGTTCGGCGGCGAACTGAACACCGAAGCCGACTATCAGGATCCGTTCGTCCAGCGCCAAATCGACCGGCATGGCTGGGCGATCTGGGCGCCGATCCGTTTCAGCTACGACACGATCAACTTCGCCACCGAGGTGCCCTTCCCCTCCCCGCCTTCGCGCCATAACCTGCTGGGCACCGACAGCAACGGCGGCGACGTGCTGGCCCGCGTGCTGTATGGTTTTCGCATTTCGATGCTGTTCGGCCTGGCGCTGACGCTGTTTTCCAGCCTGATCGGCGTGTGCGTCGGCGCGACACAGGGGTATTACGGCGGGCGTTTCGATCTGTGGGGGCAACGCTTTATCGAAGTGTGGTCGGGCATGCCGACGCTGTTTCTGATCATTCTGCTGTCGAGCATCGTCCAGCCCAATTTCTGGTGGCTGCTCGGCATCACTATTCTGTTCGGCTGGATGAGCCTGGTGGGCGTGGTGCGCGCCGAGTTCCTGCGCACCCGCAACTATGACTATATCCGCGCCGCGCGCGCCATGGGCGTGCCGGATCGCGTGATCATGTCCCGCCACATGCTGCCCAACGCCATGGTGGCGACGCTGACCTTCCTGCCGTTTATCCTCTGCGGCTCGATCACCACCCTGACGTCGCTCGATTTTCTCGGCTTCGGTCTGCCGATCGGTTCGCCGTCGCTCGGCGAACTGCTGCTGCAAGGCAAAAACAATCTGCAGGCGCCGTGGCTCGGCATCACCGCCTTCCTGGTGCTGGCAGTGCTGCTGTCGTTATTAATCTTTATCGGCGAAGCGGTACGCGACGCCTTTGACCCCAGCAAGGCGCATTGATATGGCTACACCTCTGCTCGCCATCCAGGATCTCAGCATCGCCTTCCGCCAGGGCGACGCCGTCACGCCGGTGGTCAACGAACTCTCTTTGCAAATAGCCCCGGCGGAAACGCTGGCGCTGGTGGGAGAATCCGGCTCCGGCAAAAGCGTCACCGCCCTGTCGATACTGCGACTGCTGCCCGCGCCGCCGGTGGTTTACCCTGGCGGCGATATTCTGTTCAACGGCAACTCGTTGTTGCATGCGCCGGAGGCTGAACTGCGCAAGGTGCGCGGCAATCAGATCGCGATGATCTTTCAGGAACCGATGGTGTCGCTCAATCCGCTGCACACCATTGAGAAGCAACTGGCGGAAGTGCTGATGCTGCACCGCGGCCTGCGGCGCGAAACCGCGCGCGCAGAGATCGTCGACTGTCTGGAGCGCGTCGGCATCCGCCAGGCCAAAACCCGGTTGCAGGACTATCCGCATCAGCTCTCCGGCGGTGAACGCCAACGCGTGATGATCGCCATGGCGGTGTTAACCCGCCCGAAATTGCTGATTGCCGACGAACCCACCACCGCGCTCGACGTGACTATCCAGGCGCAGATCCTGACACTGTTGCAAGAATTGAAACAAGAAATGGGCATGGGGTTGCTGTTCATCACCCATAACCTGAATATTGTGCGCCGTCTGGCGGACAACGTGGCGGTGATGCGTCAGGGCCGTTGCGTGGAGCAAAACGGCCGCGCACAGCTGTTCAGCCGGCCGCAGCATCCCTACACACGGCAACTGCTGGCCGCCGAGGAGGTCGGCGAACCGCTGCCGCTGCCGGCCGCAGCCAGCGCGCGCCCCGGCGATGAGCGGCCGCTGCTCAAGGTGGAAGATCTGCAGGTGCGATTCCCCATTCGGCGCGGCCTGCTGCGCCGCACGGTGGACTATCACTATGCGTTGAAGTCATTGAGTTTCGAACTGCGCGCCGGAGAGAGCGTGGGGCTGGTGGGGGAATCCGGATCGGGTAAAAGCACCACCGGGCTGGCGCTATTACGTCTGCTGGCCTCGCAGGGGGCCATCTGGTTCGACGGCGAACCGCTCCACCCGCTGACAATGAAACAAATGCTGCCCTACCGCAGCCGGATGCAAATCGTCTTCCAGGATCCGTATTCCGCCCTCAACCCGCGCCTGAACGTACAGCAGATCATCGCCGAAGGGCTGGAAGTGCACCAGCGGCTGAACGCCGAGCAGCGGGAACAGCGCGTGATCGAGGTGTTGCAGGAGGTCGGCCTGGATCCGCAGCTGCGCCACCGCTACCCCACCGAGTTTTCCGGCGGCCAGCGCCAGCGCATCGCCATCGCGCGCGCGCTGATCCTGCAGCCGCAGTTGCTGATCCTCGACGAGCCGACCTCTTCGCTGGATAAATCGGTGCAGGCGCAGATCCTGACGCTGCTGAAATCGCTGCAGCAACGACACCGGCTGGCTTATCTGTTCATCAGCCATGACCTGCAGGTGGTGCGTTCGCTGTGCCACCAGGTGATTGTGCTGCGACAGGGAGAAGTGGTTGAGCAGGGAGACTGCCGGGCGATTTTCGCGGCGCCCGCAGCCGACTATACCCGACAACTGTTGCAGTTGGCGGATTAGCGGCGAATTCAGAAGGGGTATTGCGCGCTGAGCGGTTCGGCGATCGCGGCGCCGACGTTTTTCAGGCGGCACATCGTCGCGCTCTCATCGCTGCGCTGCACGAACAGGCAAGGTTCCCCTTCCCATTCGACGATCGCGCAGTCGACCTGAATCTCCTGCAACGACAGATTAAGCTGTTGCATCACCTGCCAGGCCTCGGCCCCTTCATGGCTGAGCAGCTTCAGTCCAATCAGGTTGTTATCCTCGTCTATTCCGTTAAACGGAATCGGTTCGACCTTTACGCCGGTGAAACCGGATAGCCAACGATAACTTTGCGGCAAGCGATGCACTACCGAAAGTTGGATACTCTCCACATGAAATCCCTAGTTTGAAAAGGTGAAACACTTTTACCTGACAGGGTTACTAAGTTATAGCCGTTGACTCCCGACTCTGCCGCGCACAAATGTTATTTAAATGTAAATTTTGCCGCAAGCCATTAACCTGACCCCGTGCTTGCCGATGCCGTGCCATTTTTTGGCGCGCCGTGCGGTGTTATTTCACGGCATTTTGCGACTCAGCTCGCATTTTTGCGTTATATGTAACCCTTTCCCGCAGCGATCTCAACTCTTTTTTCTTGCAATGCGACTACTTTTTAGTCGCCATATTTTTACATTGAAGAAACATTTCACCCGTCGCGTTAGCGCACCGCACTCCGCTAATGCCTTGATTTACATCATCCCTAATGCAAACCGCCCGCACCGACCCGCCGGCAAAACGCCGCGCATACCGGAGGATATCGGGCAGCTCAGCGACGGTATTTTTTAACAAAAAGCACACAGAAGGGTAAATGCCCCATTGATTAGCAGGCATATGTTTAGCAACAAAATTTTCATTGCCGGTTGCACCACAAACTGGCAAGGCGAAACCCTGTGACGGCTCGGGACAACCTCGCCCCGAACCTGGAGAACGTCAGGCTGCGCGATCGCGCGGCCGGCTGGCGTACAGATAGAACAACACCGCCACAATGCTGCACAGCGCCATCGAGGTGACCATCGGCCAGGCGCTCTTGCCCGGCGCCATCGACAGAAGCGCGCCCACCAGCGCGCCGATGCTGAAGCGCAACGTGCCGGCCAGGGAAGACGCGGTGCCCGCCATATGCGGAAAATCATCCAGGATCACCGCCATGGCGTTGGAGGAGATCATCGCGATGCACCCCAGATAGACCGCTACGCCGATCACCAGCGCCCAGAAGCCCAGCCCGACGGCGCTCACCGCCAGCAGCCACAGCCCCATCGCCAGCTGCACCAGCAGCCCCAGTTTGAACATCTTGACCGCGCCGAATCGCCGCACATTGCGGCTGTTGATCAGCGTCGTCAGGAACAGGAAGACGATATTCAGCGCAAAGTAGTAACCGAAGTGCTGCGGCGAAACCTGGTTCAGTTCGATGTAGACGAACGGCCCGGCGCTGAGGAACGAGAACATGCCGGCGAACGAGAAGGCGCTGGCCAGCATGTAGCTCAGCACTCGCTTGTGGCGGAACAGCGAACCGAAATTGCCCAGCGTAGTGCGCAGGTGGAACCGCTGTCGCCGCTCTTTCGGCAACGTCTCCTTGATGAACAAGGCCACCAGCAGTGAACCGATCAGCGCCGCGGCGCCCATGGTCCAGAAGATGGCATGCCAGTTGAACCACAGCAGCAGCGCCCCGCCGATCATCGGCGCCAGCAGCGGCGCGATGGTCATCACCAGAATGACGAACGACATCATGCGCGAGAACTCGTCCTTGGTGAACATGTCGCGCATCAAGGCGTTGATCACCACGCTGGCGGCGGCGGCGGCCAGTCCGTGTAAGAAACGCAATCCGATCAGCTGATCGATCGACTGCGCCATGGCGCAGGCGCAACCGGCGATGGCGAAGATCAGCGTTCCCCACAGAATCACCGGTTTGCGGCCGATGCTGTCCGACATCGGCCCATAGAACAGCTGCCCGAAGGCGAAGCCGAGCATATAGGCGCTGAGCGTCATCTGCACGCTGCCGGACTCGACGCCAAACTGGGCGGCGATCACCGGCATGCTGGGCAGGTACATGTCGATGGCCAGCGGCATCAGCATGGACAGCAGGCCCAGAATGAAAATCAAACCGAGATGAGAGGTTCGGTTCTGTTGCACGTTCCACGACTCCTTAATCGGCCGCAATCAATGATCGGTTATCAGTCCTGCAGGTGCGGCGCGCCCACGCTGGCGATCTCTTCTTCGGTCAGTGGGCGATATTCGCCCGGCGCAAGATCGTCATCCAGCACGATGGCGCCGATGCGCTCACGGTGCAATTCGATCACCCGATTGCCGACCGCAGCGAACATCCGCTTCACCTGGTGGTAGCGCCCTTCGCTGATGGTCAGGCGCACCACATGCTCGTCAACCTGCTCCAGCGTCGCCGGCCGCGTCAGATCTTTCTCGTTGTGCAGTTGCACCCCTGCGGCGAAACGCTGCGCGGTGTCTTCCGCCAGCGGGTGCTCCAGCGTCACCAGATAGGTTTTCTCGCAGTGGTGGCGCGGCGAGGTGACGCGGTGCGACCACTGGCCGTCGTCGGTCATCAGCACCAGCCCGGTGGTGTCGATATCCAGCCGCCCGGCGGCGTGCAGTTTGTACGCGACCGGTTCATCGAGGAAGTACAGCACCGTCGGATGATCGGGATCGTCGGTGGAGCAGACGTAACCCTGCGGCTTGTTGAGCATGAAATAGCGCGGGCCGTTCTGCTGCTGCAGCGGATTGCCGTCGAACGCCACCTCTTGTTCCGGGGTCAGTTTGACAGCCCCGCTCTTCACCACCTCACCGTCTACGGTGACGCGTTTAGCCCGAAGTTCGCGCGCGACCAGCGCACGGCTGATGCCTAACTGCTGAGATAAAAACTTGTCCAATCGCATGGGATCTGCTTTGCCTGTCGTTGTTATGATCGCATTGATCGTATTGCCAAAATATGACGCCCGCCGTTGCACCGGGTGCAAATGGCAGGCTCAGGGGGGAAATCGCGTGGGGGCACAGCGATTGCTGTCACACGAGTATAGCGGCACAACGCGCTGCCCGACAGGGGTAATTTTCACGCTTCTCGCACCGCGCGCGCTCAGAAGGCATAATATAGACATTTCTCGGTCGCCCGGGGCGTAAAATGTCAGCGTTTCTGTGGCAACAGCGCTGACAAACCTAACCCCCGCGGCCCATTCCAACCTACGGCGTTCATTTATGGCCTTTACCCTACGCCCCTACCAACTGGAAGCGGTCGAAGCCACCATCAACCATTTCCGGCGGCATCCCGAGCCGGCGCTGATCGTGCTGCCGACCGGCGCCGGCAAAAGCCTGGTGATCGCCGAGCTGGCGAAACGCGCCCGTGGGCGAGTGCTGGTGTTGGCGCACGTCAAGGAACTGGTGGCGCAAAACCACGCCAAATACTGCGCCTACGGCCTGGAGGCGGACATCTTCGCCGCCGGGTTGCAACAAAAAGAGAGCGCAGGCAAGGTGGTGTTCGGCAGCGTGCAGTCGGTGGCGCGCAACCTGCCGCTGTTCGACGGCGCCTTTTCGCTGCTGATCGTCGATGAATGCCATCGCATCAGCGACGACGACGACAGCCAGTACCAGCAAATCATCCAGCACCTGCAGAAAACCAACCCGCAATTGCGGCTGCTGGGGCTGACCGCCACGCCGTACAGGCTGGGCAAAGGCTGGATTTATCAGTACCACTACCACGGTTTCACCCGCGGCGACGGCGCCAGTCTGTTTCGCGACTGCATCTATGAGCTGCCGCTGCGCTACATGATTAAACACGGTTTTCTGGTGCCGCCGGAGCGGCTGGATATGCCGATCGTGCAATACGACTTCAGCCGTCTGGAGGCCAGGAGCAACGGCCTGTTCAGCGAAGCGGACCTGAACCGTGAGCTGAAACGGCAAAACCGCGTCACGCCGCACATCATCAGCCAGATTGTGGAGTACGCCGACGATCGCAAAGGCGTGATGATCTTCGCCGCCACCGTCGAGCACGCCCGCGAGATCCACGGCCTGCTGCCGAACGGCGAGGCCGCGCTGGTCAGCGCCGAAACGCCGCCCGCCGAGCGAGATGCGCTCATCGAGGCGTTCAAACAGCAGCATCTGCGCTATCTGGTCAACGTGGCGGTGTTAACCACCGGCTTCGACGCGCCGCACGTCGATCTGATCGCTATCCTGCGCCCCACCGAGTCCGTCAGCCTGTATCAGCAGATCGTCGGGCGCGGGCTGCGTTTGGCGCCCGACAAAAAGGATTGCCTGATCCTCGACTACGCCGGCAACCCGCACGATCTGTTTACGCCGGAGGTCGGCGTCAGCAAACCGCACGGCGACAGCCAGCCGGTGCAGGTGTTCTGCCCGGCCTGCGGTTTCGCCAACCTGTTCTGGGGCAAGTGCACCGAAAACGGCGACATCATCGAACACTACGGCCGCCGCTGCCAGGGCTGGCTGGAGGACGACGACGGCCACCGCGAACAGTGCGATTACCGCTTCCGGTTCAAGAGCTGCCCGCACTGCGGCGCGGAGAACGACATCGCCGCACGCCGCTGCCATCAGTGTCAGGAGGTGTTGGTCGATCCCGACGACATGCTGAAGGCGGCGCTGAAGCTGAAAGACGCGCTGGTGCTGCGCTGCGGCGGCATGGAGTTGCAAAGCGGCCGCGACGACAAGGGCGAATGGCTGAAGGCCATCTATTACGACGAGGACGGCACCAGCACCAGCGAGCGCTTCCGCCTGCAGACGCCGGCGCAGCGCAAAGCGTTCGAGATGCTGTTCCTGCGCCCGCACCAGCGCGCGCCGGGCGTGCCGTTCGCCTGGCACACCGCCGCCGACGTGCTGGCGCAACAGCAAGCGCTGCGCCATCCGGATTTCGTGGTGGCACGCAAGCGCGGGCAGTTTTGGCAGGTGCGTGAGAAAGTGTTCGATTATCAAGGCCGTTTCCGCCGTGCCAATCAGTTGGCCTGAGCGAACGGCCCCCAATCTGGGCAGGTTTTCGTTGCCCTGCGGGCGGCTTTCCGTTAAAATGCCGCGCGCTTTACCTGGGCCTGCCCAGCGTTAAAGCGGAATTCCGAACTTGCTACTTGGGTCGCCTGTAGCAGGGTAAATTTTCTTTTAAGAGAAAAAACAATGTTCACTATCAATGCAGAAGTACGTAAAGACCAGGGTAAAGGTGCGAGCCGCCGCCTGCGTGCAGCAAACAAATTCCCAGCTATCGTTTACGGTGGCAAAGAAGCTGCAGTTTCCATCGAATTGGATCATGATTCTGTCAAGAACATGGAAGCTAAACCAGAATTCTACAGCGAAGCAGTAACTCTGGTTATCGACGGTAAAGAAACCAAAGTTAAGGTTCAGGCTGTACAGCGTCACCCGTTCAAGCCAAAACTGGCTCACATCGACTTCGTTCGCGTTTAATCGCTACGTTTTCGAACCTTTCGGGACGCCGAAATAAAG
Organism: Serratia sp. EWG9; assembly: GCF_019913725.1. Classification (NCBI taxonomy): domain Bacteria; kingdom Pseudomonadati; phylum Pseudomonadota; class Gammaproteobacteria; order Enterobacterales; family Yersiniaceae; genus Serratia; species Serratia sp. EWG9. The sequence goes on along the minus strand of NZ_JADNRO010000006.1, from coordinate 277,593 downwards.
AACGCCGCAATTGCGGCGTTTTTTATTGTCTGCGATTCGGCAAGCTTACTTGCCGCTGCCGGTCCGGCGCTGCAGCTGATCGCGCAGGTTCGGCGGCGTGCCTCTGATGGTCAGCGTGTCGGTGGCCGCATCCCAGAAAATGCGCTCGCCGAGCAGCATGGCGTCGAAGTTCAGACTGATACCGCCGCCGCTGCCGGCGAATTTGGTCAGCTGGCGCAGCGTGCCGCGATCCGCCGGGAAGCTGTCTTCCAGCTGATAGCCTTGCTCGCTGGAGAACTGCATAAAGTCTTTCTCACCGACCGGCGACAGCTCCTGCGACAGCGCCTGCAGTTCGATCTCTTCACCCGCCTGCAGCTGTTCGTTGCAGTAGCTGTACACCTGCTGGCGCACCGACTGGCGCTCATTCTTGTCCAGCTGCGCGTCGGCGCAGTAGTCATCCACCGCCTGCAGCAGCCCGCGGTTTTGCGCCTTGGTGTCCAACCCTTCGGACGCCGCCAGGAAATCCATGAAGAAGTCGGCGACCTTACGGCCCACGCGCCCGCGCAGGAAGGTCAGATAGCGGGTCGATTCCGGGTTGGTTTCCCACTCGGTCAGATCGATGCGCGCAACGATATCGGCGTTGTTGATGTCCAGATAGTGCGTAGTGTTGATATCCAGCTCTTCGTTGACGCGCATGCTGTTACGGCTGTTCAGCACCGCGATCAGCAGGTACTCGACCGCCAGATAACGGTATTGACCGAACAGCACCACGCCGCCTTCGGCGAATGGATACTTCGCCAGTTCGTCGCGCAGACGGCCGGTCGCCGCGCGGCTGAAGGCCAGAAAGTCCTTATCGTCCTTGCGGCAGGTGCGCAGCGCTTCCGCCAGCTCGCTGCCCTCGTTGAACAAGCCCAGGGCCTTGCTCTTGGCGCTGTAGACGCGATGCAGTTCCGCCATCATTTCTTCCACCGCCGCGTTGGTGGGAAGCAAGGAATCGCGCAGCACCACGTCCAGCGTTTGCTCGTCGCGTTTCACCAACTGGTGCAGAGCGATCTGGTCGATATCCAGACTCATGGTAAATCCTCCTGTTCTTTAGGCGCGTATTCAAACACTGAAGGCCCCGCCCTGCAATACTAAAAAACCGCGGCAAACCGGAAAGGCGCAGCGGTGAGCGGCCCCGTCGCGGGCGAACCCTTTACCGAATGACAGGAAGTGATAAAAGAGCGGAAAATCACTGTCCTATACGGTAAGATAGGGCACTTTGCAGATTACTAAGCGCAATTTTATGCCACAATCATCCCGTTACAGTGACGAACACGTTGAACAACTGCTCTCAGAGCTGGTCAATGTTCTGGAAAAACACCATACCCCCACCGATCTTTCCCTGATGGTGCTGGGCAATATGGTCACTAATTTGATCAACACCAGCGTTGCCCCCGCGCAGCGGAAAACCCTGGCGAGATCGTTCGCGGAAGCCCTGCAGGCTTCTGTCCGTGAAGATAAAGCGCATTAATATTTATTTATGGTGACAAACCGTCAGCGTTATCGTGAAAAAGTCTCCCAGATGATCAGCTGGGGGCACTGGTTCGCCTTATTCAACATCCTGCTCGCCCTTGGGCTGGGCAGCCGCTACCTGTTTGTCACCGACTGGCCCGCTTCCCTGCTGGGCCGGGTCTATGCCTTGGTCAGCCTGCTGGGGCATTTCAGCTTTATCGTATTCGCCGGCTATTTGCTGGTGATCTTCCCGCTCACCTTCGTGGTGATGTCGCAGCGGCTGCTGCGATTTATTTCCGCCGCGCTGGCCACCGCCGGGCTCACGCTGTTGCTGGTCGACAGCGAGGTGTTCTCCCATTTCCACCTGCACCTCAATCCGGTGGTGTGGGATCTGGTGGTCAACCCGGATCAAAGCGAGCTGTCGCGCGACTGGCAGCTGATGTTTATCTGCGTGCCGGTGATCTTCCTGGTGGAGATGCTGTTCGGCACCTGGAGCTGGCAGAAGCTGCGCAGCCTGAACCGCCGCCGTTTCGGCAAGCCGCTGGCGGCGCTGTTCATCAGCGCCTTTTTCGCCTCGCACCTGATTTACATCTGGGCCGACGCCAACTTCTATCGCCCGATCACCATGCAGCGGGCCAACCTGCCGCTCTCGTACCCGATGACCGCGCGCAAGTTCCTCGAAAAACACGGCCTGCTCGATCAGCAGGAATATGAACGCCGCCTGGTGCAACAGGGCAATCCGGAAGCGGTGGCGGTGGAGTACCCGCTCAGCGATCTCAGCTACGGCGATAAAGGCAGCGGCTATAACCTGCTGATGATCGTGGTGGACGGCATTCGCGCCAAAGACGTGGCGCAGGACATGCCGACGCTGACGCGTTTCGCCCAGGAAAACGTGCGCTTCAGCGATCACTACAGCTCGGGCAACCACGCCGACACCGGGCTGTTCGGCCTGTTCTACGGCATTTCCCCGACCTATCTGGACAGCGTGCTCGCCGGCCGCAAGCCGTCGGCGCTGATCAACGCGCTCGGCGAGCAGGGTTACCAACTGGGGCTGTTCTCGTCCGACGGCTTCAACGCCAGCCTGTACCGTCAGGCCCTGTTGACCGACTTCTCGCTGCCGACGCCGGCGCCGCAAAGCGACGCGCAAACCACGCAGCAATGGCAACGTTGGCTGACGGATCAGGGCGACAAAGAGCCGTGGTTCTCCTATATCAACTTCAGCGGCGCCGAGCCGGCCGAAGGCGCTAAAACTCCGGCGCCGGCCGATTTTATCCAACGCTATCGCACCGGCGCTCAGGACGTGGACGCCCAGATAGCCCAGGTGCTGGATACCCTGAAACAGCGCGGCCTGCTGGATAAAACCGTGGTGGTGATCACCGCCGAGCACGGCGTCGAGTTCAACGACAGCGGCAAAGGCCAATGGGGCGCCGGCACCGCCTTCAACCAGGCGCAGCTGCAGGTGCCGCTGGTGATCCACTGGCCGGGCACGCCGGCGCAGACCATCAACAAGCTGACCGGCCATAACGACGTGATGCGTACCTTGATGCAACGGCTGCTGCACGTGAAAACCGCGCCGAAAGACTATTCGCAAGGCGAAGATCTGTTTACCGCCCAGCGCCGCAACAACTGGATCGCCACCGGCGATGGCAATCAGCTGGTGATCACCACGCCGACGCAGACGCTGATGCTGGACAACAGCGGCAACTATCGCGTCTACGATCAGAACGGCGATGAAATAAAAGACGAGAAACCGCAGCTTGCTCTGCTGTTGCAGGTGCTGACCGATGTAAAACGCTTTATCGCCAACTAACTGCTTAAAACTAAAGCAATCAAGTGGTAAGGCGCTTGCATAAACATCGAGAATCGGTAGTATGATTTTTCATAGCGTCGGCATGTAGCGCAGCCTGGTAGCGCACCGTCATGGGGTGTCGGGGGTCGGAGGTTCGAATCCTCTCATGCCGACCAAATTCAAGAAAACCTGCTGTAACAGCAGGTTTTTTTTCGTCTGTACGTGAGAGGATGAGAGCGCAGACGCTGCCCCCCTGCCTCCCCCAACGATCATTGCGCGCCTCGCTTTCGCGACGGCCTTTCTCTTTACCAGGCTCAGGCTGAGATTTTGTCTTGTTGGTTTTCGGGCGCTGCGGCGATGAACGCCGGTAGCTGAGTACAGGCGTCGTAAATCGCTTTACAGCGCGGGTACCCGCTCAGATCGCACCCCATCCGCAGGGCATTCGCCCACTGAGGGATCAGACAGCAATCTGCCAACGTCGGGCTGTCGCCAACGCAGAAGGGCCCTGGCGGCCTCTGGAGCAACAGCTGTTCCACGGCGCTCAGCCCTTGCCGGATCCAGTGCGCATACCAGCGTTTTTTCTCTTCCTCACTCACCTTCAGCTCTTCACTCAGGTAGCGTAACACCCGTAGGTTATTGACCGGGTGAATATCGCAAGCGATGACATAAACGATTTCCAGTACCCGGCTGCGCGCCGGATCGGCCGTCGGCAACAGCGGCGACTGGGGGAAATGGCGATCCAGCCAGTCGGTAATCGCCAGCGACTGGCTGAGAGACTCGCCGTCGTCCGTGAGCAGCGTCGGCACCAGCCCGACCGGGTTCATACGCCGATAAGCCAGCTCATTCTGCTGCCCGATGCGAATATTGACGCCCACCGTCTGGTAATGGATACCTTTCAGCGCCAGCGCAATGCGCACGCGGTAGGACGCAGAGCTATTAAAAAAACTGTACAGCTTCATCATTCACCTCAGAATCAGCCTCAGACAATCTTCACGGCGATAGGGGTAAGCCCCTCTACATTCCCGGTAATCACATCGCCTTTCACCACCGCCCCCACCCCTTCCGGCGTGCCGGTAAAAATCAGATCGCCGGGCTGCAGCTCAAAAAAGCCGGACAGATAGCTGATGGTTTCATTCACCGACCAGATCAGATGACGGATGTCGCTGCGCTGACGATCGCTGCCATTGACCTGCAGCCAGATAGGCGCATGGTTGACGTCTGCGCTGTCGCCGGCTTTATGCAGTGGCGCGATGGGCGCAGAGAGATCGAACGACTTACCGATTTCCCATGGGCGCCCCATTTGACGCATGTCCATCTGCCGATCGCGGCGGGTCATATCCAGGCCCGTGGCATATCCCCAGATATATTCATGCGCGTTTTCCAACGGAATATCGCTCCCCCGTTTACCAATCGCCACCACCAGTTCGATTTCGTAGTGATAGTTGTCCGTTTGCGCCGGATACGGCAGCGCCAGCGTTTCGCCGGCCGCCACCGGCACCACCGCATCGGCAGGCTTGCAGAAGAAGAACGGCGGCTCACGATCCGGATCAAAGCCCATTTCGCGAGCATGGGCGGCATAGTTGCGCCCGACGCAGTAGACACGGTGCACGGGGAACTGTTTATCACTCCCCACGACAGGAACAGTCACGGGGGCTGGCGGTGCAAATACGTATTGCGTCATTTTGTCTCTCCCAAATTAATAACGTGCTTCACGGAACAGCCCCAGGGCTTCCTGAACCGGCCGGTCCGAAAAACTGAATAACACGGTGTCTTCATGCGCCTGAAACGACACGTCGAACCAGGTCGGCGCCACAAAGATATCTTTTGCCGAAAAGTGAAGGGTTTCGTTGCCGATGCTGACCTGGCCGCGCCCTTCCACCACGTGGTAGAGGGTGCTGTCCGTGGTGCGCGCTTTTCGTGAGGAAAAGCCTTTCGGCAACAGTTGCAGGAAGGCGCCCATCGAGGGCATGGGATAGCCGCCGGTCACCGGATTGACATAGCGCATCTTGTAGCCGTCCCACTCGTCGGCGTCCCCCATGCGGGTGAGGTCGTACAGCGTTTCGCGGCTGCGATCGTAGCGGTAGTTGAAAATGGGCGATGAGTTGCCTTTCTGATGGCGCAGCGGCAGCATATTGGCCGCATAACGCGGTAAATAGTCCCCCTCCCGGCGCGTCACGGGCTGCTGTTCTTGCGGATAGTCTTCCGCGAAACCGCAGCCCAGCAGATTCACCAGCGGCAAATCCAGCCCGTCCAGCCATACCACCGGCTCAGCGCCGGGATTGCCGTGATCGTGCCAGCGCCACTGCGGCGTCAAAATGAAGTCGCCTTCATGCATTTGCGTTCGTTCGCCGTCAACGGCGGTAAACGCCCCTTTCCCTTCGACGATAAAACGCAACGCGGACTGATTATGGCGATGGCTCGGCGCAATTTCGCCCGGCATGATCAACTGCAATCCGGCGTACAGCGTCGGGGTGATGGCGGCTTGTCCGCGCAACATCGGGTTTTCCAGCACCAGCACGCGGCGCACTGCTTCTTTGGTGCCAATCAACTCGCCGCTGGCCAGCAGGTGCGGGCGAATCTCCTGATAGTTCCAGTAAGCCGGGGCGCAGTTTGCATTCGGCGTTGACGGTACCAGATGGTGCAGCGACTCCCACAACGGGGTCAGGTTCTGCCCGGAAATCTGCCGGTAAAACTGCTGGCGGCTGGGGTTAACATCCTGATGGCGTTCAGGCATAGGGATTCTCCTTTTTCATTCACGACGCTGCGCGAGGCAACGTGTCAGGGGCTGGGGCAGACAGACGAACGACAGCCGTCAACAGCATTAACATCACCGTACTGAGCGCCGCCGGAAGGGCAATAATGAAAAATAGCGTATCGAATGAGAAATTTATCGCCATCATCACGCCGCCGGAAAGCGAGCCGACAATCGCGCCGCAGCGGCCAATGGCATTGGACCAGCTGACGCCCGTCGCCCGGCTTTGCGTCGGATAGAGCGTGGCGGTCAAAGCATTCAGCCCGACCTGCGACCCGCTGATGCCGATGCCGGTGCCGAAGATGGCCAGCGCCATTTGCCACAGGCCTTTCTCGCTCAGGCCAATCATGACAATACACACCGCGCCCAAAGCGTAGCTCACCGCCAACACCCGGAAGGGATTGCATTTGTCCATCAACACGCCCAGCCCCAGCGCGCCCACCGTGCCGCCTATCTGGAAAGCGGCGGTCACCCAGGAGGCATGCCGCAGATCAATACCGCGGTGGTTAAGCAGCGTCGGCATCCAGCTGGAGAGCAGGTAGATGATCAGCATGCTCATGAAAAAAACCGCCCAGAGCATGAGGGTGATGCGCAACTGGCGGCCGGCGAACAGCGGGCTGATGCTGCCTTTGGCCGACGTGGCGGCTTCGTTCAGATAAAAATGGGCCTCTTCATCGCACTCGCCAGTCATGGCGCTGACCGTTTTGGCAATCACCTTTTGCGGCAGTTGGCGGCGAACCTGCCAGCGCGGGGATTCCGGCAGGGCAAACAGCAGCGCCGCAAAGAGCATCAACGGCAAGACGCCGCCGAGCACCAAAATGCCGGACCACCCCACCCTCGGCACCAGTTGGGCGCTGACGATCCCGCCCAGGGCCGAACCGAGCGTGAAACCGCAGAACATCAGCGTGACCAGCGCGCCACGGCGGCGAGCGGGCAGATATTCAGAGGTCATCGTGATGGTGTTCGGCATCGCGCCCCCCAACCCCAGGCCGGTGAGAAAACGCAAGACGACCAGCGTTTGCAGATCGGGGGAGAAGGCCGAAATCAGGCTCAGCGCGCCAAACAGCGCCACGCAAAGTTCGATGACGCGCTTGCGGCCAAAGCGGTCAGAGAGCGGACCGCAAAGCAGCGCGCCCGCCGTCAACCCCAGCAGCCCCGCGCCAAACAGCGGCGCCAGCTCACCGGCGGACAGCTGCCACTGGGCACGGATGTCGGGCGCGATGAAACCAATGGCGGCGGTGTCAAAACCATCTAGCATCACCACCAAAAAGCAGCAGAGAATGACGCGCCACTGCGTCTTGCCGATAGGAGCTGCGTCGATCAGTGCTTGTAAATCACGCCGTTGAGTCATAGTGAGCGCCTCGGAGCAGGTAGGGAGATGTCTGTGTTGTTTTAGGTATGTTACGAATTTGTATCTTTAGCGATAAAATGTACAATGGCTTTTCGGGCGGAGACATAACCAGAGGGTTATAACAAATGGCGAACTGGGCGCAGAAATTGAAGCTGCACCATCTGCAAATGTTGGTGGCATTGGGTGAACAGGGAAATCTGACCCACGTTGCGCGGATGATGAACATCTCCCAACCCGCTCTGTCAAAATGGCTGTCGCAGCTCGAAGATGAGATGGGGCTCACGCTCTTTGAGCGGCATAGCAAAGGGCTGCGCCCCTCCGAGGGGGGGAAATTGCTGATTCAGCATGCGCAGCGTTTGATCAATGATCTGGAGCGTTCGCAGTCTGAAATCGCCCGCTTTAAGCAAGGCGGGCTGGTGGGAAGCCTGAAAATCGGCTGCTCGCCGGTGGCGACCGACTGCGTTTCGCAGGCCATATTGAGCCTGCTGCAGGAAATGCCGACGCTGCATCTCAATATTGAGGAAAAGGTGATGACCCCCCTGCTGCACGATCTGCTCGCGGGCGCGGTGGATGTCGTCGTGGGCCGCGTCGGGGGGCGGGCGCTGCAACTGCCGCTCAACTATCAAGTGCTCTACACCGAACCGGTATGCTTCGTTGCCCGCCCTCACCATCCGCTGGCAAAATCCGCCTCCCTCACCTGGCACGATCTCACCCACTGGCGCTGGATAGTCTGGCCGACCGGCACGCCAATCCGCCTCAGCATCGATAATGCGTTGGCAGATAACGGCGTGATGCTGCCTGAAAACACGGTTGAATCGGCATCGATGAACGTCAGCACCAACCTGCTGCAAAGCAGCGACATGATCTCCATTCTTTCACTACGGCTGGCGCAGCGTTATGCCAGCCAGGGGCAACTGGCGATCCTGAACCTGCCGAAGATTGAGCAGAAAGGCAGCGTGGGCGTCTTCTGGCGCAACAGCGAGCCGCCTTTTGCCGCACTGAGCCGCTTTTTGCAGCTGCTGACGCAGGCCAGATAAAAACCGGCCCTCGCCCCGGTTGTGGCTACCCTTAAATTCCGTAACAACCTGCGCAGCGGCTTTTCAGGGCCGCGGTTCGCTGTGCCCTTCGTTCTTGATTGACACTGCGTGAACCAGGCAATATATTCATTAGCAATATTAATGGATTAGGGTAAAATCCTCTCTTCCCGCCGAACAGGCCATCAGCATTCTCCGCAAAACTTGGCGTGGCTCTCTCGCCAGCCGGGCACGCAGGGGGGAAGGCGTTGTTGTCTTGCTTGAATAAAGAGGCATGATGGCCATGTGACATTATTCGCGTCTCATTACGCGACTCGCGGGTTGCGTAATTTGCGCGTTAAATAAGTATGGATAATTAATAACAGAAGAACACGGACTAAATAAGGAGTAAAAATGCAAGGAAATCTCAAGCTCTATGGCCTTTTTGTTGGCCTGACGGTGACCATTATGATCACCTGCGATACGTTGGTTTATAAGGTCTTTGATATCCATAGTTTTAAAATAACGGCAAGCGGCATTGTATTCTCCTTGTGTTTCTTGATATCAACATTGCTGACTGAGGTTTACGGCTATAAATTGTCGGTAAGAGCAATATGGATCATGGTGTTCTGCCAAAGCTTATATGTCATAATACTTAATCTCTCAGCCGTTATTCAGCCAGAAAATAATGATATCGCCACGCACTATTATTCTTTATACCATGAATTTTGGCGAGTCATGATAGGCACCTGGGTGTCCGTTCCGGTCGCTTATTTCGTCAATGGTTTTATTATTTCAAAGATGAAGATTATTTTCTCAGGCAAATACTTCTTTATCCGATATATTGTTGGATCCATGTCTACACAGGCCGCCCTGTTGCTGACAGCCTATCCGATCAGTCTTTCAGGAAAATATACCTTTATAGAGTTGGTTAACATCATAAGCACGACGTGGTCTTATAAAGTTGTCGTCTCTATTGTATTGCTACCGCTCGCTATCGCCTTAGTCGAGTGGGTGAAGAAGATAGAAAACACCGATCACTATGATTGGGGCACTTCATACAATCCATTTAAGTAATATCAACAGGGTATAGCATGAAAGTAATTCAGATTAGTGACATACATATTATGCCTAATGCAAGCGCGCTGGCTTCGAAGCATCTTGCTAATTTCGACAGGGCGATTGACTTCATTAACGCCAATGCCGAAAAAATCAATGCCGACTTAATCATTGTGACGGGTGACATCTCTCATGATGGCGACATCCCCTCTTATGAGCGCTTCTTTGAGATAATGAATCGCACTTCATTACCTTTCTATCTGTTCCCAGGCAACCACGACAACAAAAAAAACCTGGACGATGAAGCCCGTAAACAGGGCGGCAGCTATGATATAAACTCGTTTGAAGATGACGAATGGCGCATGCTCAGCATCGACTCGGTGGTCGATAATGAAGATTTCGGCAGGGTCTCGACGCATTCGCTCGAAACGCTTGAAAAAGCCATAGTCTCGAGCGGCAATAAAAAGATCGCCGTCTTTCTACATCATCACCCAATTCCTGTAGGCACACCCATAGTTGATAGTTGTATGTTAAGCAATGCTGAGGTGCTTTTGAGCCTCTGCCAACGATTAAACGTTAAGTTTATCGGCTCAGGCCATGCACATACGTTATTCCAAAGAAAGCTGGGGGAAACCTTAATCTCTGTTTCCCCGGCGATTTGTTCGCAATGGAAAAACGGCACAAGCGATGTCAGTACCATAGACAATTCGGCTTTCAGCGTGATTACCTTCGATGAGCATATTCACGTCGAACCCTGGTTTATTTAATCAACGTCAGTATTGTTTTTTTAGACCCGTCACTTTTCTTTGCATTTTTCAATGAGGCAGAGAGTGCTCTGCCTTCCTTTACCCCGGCATAAAAGGCTATTTTTGTCGCATCCAAGGACTCGGTTTTGTCAACAAGATCGCGATCCCTTAGAAAATCCGCCCCTGATATTGATATCGAGTCAACGTCATTTTTCAACGTCCACATACAGTTTCGTTTCTCTTCATGAATCGACAGTTTGGCCGAGGCGACTTTTATCTTAGATTCGGTCTCGGCGATAAAAGCGATGTCTTTCGGGTTAACGTGCCTGAGAAAATCGCCCTCAATGAGTTGCCCCCAGCTTTTTTTCACGAAAGTATGGGTGCCAAACTCTTTGAAAAGCCAATATCCATCCGCCGTTCGGATAACGCTACGATCTAACGTGTATAGGTAACTGGGAGAGTATATCTTTCTTAACTTTCTCATTATTTTAAATAAATCCATTTATTTCAGCCTCTTTATCGTTTTCAATAGAACACCGACGATCGCATAATCGCTATAGGACTTCACACTGCTATCTGAATCTAATGAGATGTTTGTAAACAACAAGTCGTCGTCGGAAACAAAAACTCGCCTTAAACATATTGGGTAATTTTTCAGCTTAACCAAGACGATATCGCCATCGCAAAATGGCTCCTTGAGGGAGATCACACAATACGTTCCACGGTCTAATTCAGGCGACAGTGAATTATTCGTTATCTCTACCACAAACAGCGAATCGTCCGTCATGTCATCGACTTCTGTCGTATAGGTATCTGCCGTTCTGATCGTGTTGGCCAAGAAACGCTCTACATCGCTGTAGCTAATGAGCGGAAGCGATCTCACATTGTGTTTATCCTCTCCCGCGGCGCTTAAATCCTTGTCTGTCAGCTCCCCTACTTTTACGCTGAAAAACTCACCAATTGACGCAAGCGTGGCGATCGTGGGATTCCCCACGCCTTTCCTCAGATTATTGATCGTGGCAATACCTATCCCTGTTTCGCTGCTCAACCGACTGGCGTCAATCCCGTGCATACGCATGAGGTAAGTGAGGTTTTCACCAATCATTTTCAATGACATACCATTTTCTTCTGATATTTTAATGTTGTTTAGTTGCATTATAATGTCTTAGCCCTATACTTTAGCGTCATTAAAGTGAATTTAAAAATATTAAACCACTTACAGGGTGTTCATGACAATGACTCAGGGCAAAAGGCATATGAAAAAACAGAAAACTCATTGTAATAAAACGATTTTATTAAAAACCACCGTTCTTGACGAACGCGACTGGCTGCCATTGAAATAATTCAATTTACTTATAAAAACGCTACATTAACTCCGCAGCAATTTAACGCGCAGAAGCCAACCTGGAGAGCAAGACGCATCCCGGTTCAATAATTTTAAAGAAAATGAGATGAATGTTTTATTCAGCGCTCATAGAGCGACTATTGCCTAACACTCGGGATTTTTTCTCCTTCAGAACACGAAGGAACAGCGTCAGGGCCCGTAACGTCGAGTTTCGGCACATACCTGCGTTGATCGATTTTATGCCAAGAACGGCGACCAGAAAGGTGGCGTCGGGCCCCCAACACCAGGGAGCACCCAGCCCGGCGCCACCGCCCTACGTACTGAGTTGTACAGGAGAAAAACACAGGCACCGGGGGGATAATCACGTCCTTTGAAGATTCAACGCGCGAAGCGAGCGGGGAAAATGCAGGCCATCGGCCAGACGTAAGAAAAGGATTCAGCGGCAGGCTTGGCCGCCCGCTGCGCAAGCAAGAATGAACGCCTCATGCAAAATTGCGCCTCCCTCTTGCCAACCCGAGCGCCTCAGGCCAGAATACTGTACATTAAATCAGTGTTTACAGGTGAGTCATGTTTGTAGAATTGGTATACGACAAACGCAACGTCGCTGGGCTGCCCAACGCCGCCGAGATTATTCGCAGCGAGCTGGAAAAACGCGTGCATGTGCTGTTCCCGGAGGCGGAAGTGCGCGTGAAACCGATGCAGGCCAACGGCCTGAACTCCGACGCCAGCAAAAGCGATCGCGAAAAGCTGAACCGGATGTTGGAAGAGATGTTCGAAGAAGCGGATCAGTGGCTGGTCACTGATATTTGACGGGAAAGAACGTTATTCGCAGGGGCGAACTCCCACTCAGCGGGAACCCTGCATAGCGGAACGGGCAGTGACTCTGCCCGAGCCTGGCGTCGATGATGCCGGCGCAGATACCTGAAACCGACTGCACCGGCATTATTTACCTGGCATCCATTCGAGTTTATGAAACCGCGTTGGTTTCCGATGGCGTGTCATCGTTTAACACCAGCGCCTCCGGCGGCAACACTTCCACCTCTTCACGCACCGGCATGGCGAGGCGCAGATCGATCCAGCGTCCCTCAGGGATATCCATCGCTTCGCCGGCCACGACCGTCGCGGTATCGATGTCAAAACGACGTTTGCTGATTTTCACCGTAATGACGCCGTCGTTATCGGTGGCGGTTTCCACAAAGCACAGGCGGTTGCCGTTCACGTCCTGCGGCACTTCGATAGTCCAGCCCTCCTTTGCCAACCCCAGCGATCCATTCAGCTGATAAAGTCCGGTAGCGATTCGTTCCGCGCTCACCCCGGCCGCTTCGCCATTAACGGCGACATAGCCGGCCAAATCAAAGCCGCCGTCCAGATAGTCCGCTTGCATATGCTGCGGCGCCGCGGATAATCTGGCGATCGGCGAGGCTTTCTTGATAAAGCCGTTGGCGTCAACGGTGGTGTTGGCTTCCGACCACATCCAAACCCAGGGGGTAAACGTAGCGCCATTCCAGCTGCGCACGGCAATTTTCCCCGTCTGAGCCGCGCTCACGCCATAGCCGTAACAGGTTTGTACCGTTCGATAGCTGTCGTCAGTTCCCGTCTGCGTCACCGCCCATGAGCGCGTATCGAGGAAATATGTGCCAACGTCTTTAAAGGGGTTGCCAATAGGATCCGTGCCTACATAACCGCGCCGGCTTTGCATTTGCGCATTGAAATTGCCTTTGCTTGCGGCGGTAGCACCTTTACTCAAGCCCCAATCTTTCAGGTTTGCAATATCCGCGACGGTGGGTTGATCGGACGAGCTAAATAACCGCGACCAGGTGATAGTCGAAGGCAATGCGGTAGATGAACTCCCCACCCAAGCCTGCCGCGAAACCGATGTGGCAAAATACGCGCAAGATGGCCCGCCATCCACCGGCAGCGTTAATATGCCCCCGGACACGTTGCCCGGCCGATTGGCCGTCGCTACCGTGTAGCGCTGAATGGAGGATTTATTATCCTTCGCAAATGCATCCTCGGTATGAATTGGTCCGGTACCAAAACCACCGATAGCAGATTGGGCGACAGTAGCATAATCGGGTAACGCCTGGGATTGCGAAAACGAAACGCCCGTGCGCATATCAATTTTCATCACCCCGCTCGGTTCCACCGATTGCTTTACCGCCTTATGCTCCCAGCGCAAGCCGGCCGCGTTCGCGTAGGTGATTTGCTCAACCGTATACCAGCAGTTGATGGTGAAAGTATTCACTTTCACATAGATATCATAATTATCGCGACTGGATTCAATAACCTGAATATCCAAGATCGCCGTTCCGGTATCGTTAAGAAAGGTGCCGCCGATACGATTGACCTTATTGGTCGTATCGCTGGCGCCAAGATTACCCGTTCTCAGCATCAGGCGTGACAGGCCAGCGTTATAAACAAATCCGTTATAGCCGTTCGAACCGTAGAAATTGAGCGCGATCCCGACACCATTTTGCCCCGCATTTTTAAACTGCCCCAACAGGAACCAAGTGGCGATATTGGTGTTGTTTTCCGGGAACTTGAACCGCACATTATCAAAGGCGGTCACCACCTGAGCGGCGCTCTTCGCCGCATTTTGCTCGCTGGTTTTCGCCGCCGCAGCGGAGGAAGATGCCTTGCCTGCGGAAGCGGTCGCCTCTGCACGCAAACGATCGACGGTTTGCACAATCTCCGGCGTGATATCGCTTTCCCCTGGCCGGCTCAGGAAATCATTGAGCGTGCCGGGCAAGGAATCGCTATACACCTCGATAACCCCCACCCGTTCCGGCTGTGCGCCATAGACAGAGATGATAACCTCGTAAGCGCCCGGCTCCACGGGTAGGGAATATTTACCGCTATCATCCGTCACTGATTGTGATTTAGCCAGGCTCAATACCGTTGACGAGGTTCTGACTGCGCGCAGGGTAATGGTTACGCCGGAGCGAGGATCGCCGTAAGGGCCTTTTAATACGCCGCTGATTAATGTCATTGCACTTTCTCCATGAGTTCTTTGATTAATTCATCCTGGCGATCGATTCTATCCAGAGCCTGATTCAATGCGGCCAGGGCCACATATCCCAGCGTTGAATAATCGACGGATTTTACCTTTTCGATATTTCTACCATCTTTTAAGGTGATAGAGCCGCCATCACTGATTAGTAAAGGCATCGTCTTTTCAATTTCCTGAGCTATTCCTCCTATCTGTGGCTTGCCATCACGATTGAAGGAATAAAGCTTCAAACCTCTGATAAGGGAAATTGGATCATTAATAACTTCAATGTCAGTTTTGATGCGGCGATCGGACCCTGTCACCCAACTCCCCGTCATGTTATTAATGTTCCCACTAGCTAACCAGCGAGCCTCATGCCAATTCCCGGCATAGTCCTGATATGAAATATACCCATAGTCTTCAATGCCAATTTCTCGACGTAACGCCATGACCATCGCGGTTTTCAAACCATTTTGCGTCAGCGTTGATAAAAAAGTCCCTCCTGCTACTTGTCCTGCCATAGCAGTCGATGTGCGATGACAGATGACTGAGGGAGATTCATTATTTTTCCCATCAGCAATGAGTCCTTTAGGAGAAAAAATTGTATCATCAAATGTCGTTGACTTACGGAAACGTGAATATCCACCCACATCAAGATTTGCCGTTTTCCCTGTCACCAAAGAACCCTGTAAAGACAGGGAACCTTTAATTTCCTGAGCAGTATCAACCGTCTTGTCTAATTTATTATTCAGCGAAGCCGTAATACTGTTCCAGGCCGGGCCGCTATAGGTGCTACCATCCGGCAATTTAACGGTAATATTTCCGCTGCCGCTGAAGACCTGCTGCCAGTTCTCTTTATCGAGGCTCAGGCCGCGCAGGGCTTTCGCCGTCTCGGCAGCCAACTGTGCGGTGATGGCGTTCATTGCATCGCGCGGCACGGCATACCAGGCAGCACCTGCCTGTGTCGGCCCATCATAAGCTTTAATCAGCGTCGTCTGCGTGGCGCTATCAACGGTTTTAACCGGCAGCGTATAGGTTACGCCGCCGACCACGCTCACGATGAAATCACCGGCTTTCAGCTCGGTATTGAACGCCGTCCCGTTCCCCTTCACTCCAGAAGAGTGACTAGTTAAAGTTATTACTCCTATTGACATAAAACCCCTCTTTAAAAATGGTCATTCAGTTTAAATTGGCCTGGTGGTTATTAATAAAAAACTCACCTAATCATCATTACAGTTATACCATCCATAAATAATAGCGAGCTCATGCCCCCATTATTTTCAGCTTGATACTCCACAGTTACACCCTGTCCAGCAGGTATAACTCCAGAATATGACTTAGGTGCGGACTGTACAGATGATGAATTTGCATGCATGCTAATAACCTTATTCCCATTCACCCAGACACCTATATTCCCAGACAACCCTGGTGTTGTAGGATTCATCAAATGAACCATAGGAATAACGAGTTGCCTAACAAATGAAGAAGGTGGGATATACACTTTATCATTTTTTCCAACATACCATGCCTTAGTTATATCACCCTCAATTTTATCCGCAAACACAGTTCCTTTTACAGTGCAATTCTCCTCAATAATCACATTGTTAAAAAAACCAGATGTAGCATCTATTCGCCCACGCGCATAAATATTATCAAACCAAGCCACTCCATCTTTTTGTATTCTCCACCCATTTACTTTTGACGGATCCGCATTCCACTGCCAGTTATCTGATTGAATAACCTCACCTATCTTTGCATTACTTATGCTTCCGCTCTGAATAAACGCATCGCTAATAAACACCTGCCCATCCACCACGGCAAACGGCGAATACTGATTGCTGTTGTTGCCGCTCATCAGCACGAACTGGTTGGCGTTAAAGCCCACGCGGGTGGTAACCGGCCTGCCGTTTTCCGCCAATACCGCGATCGACATGCCGGCGTTGTAGAAGGTGCCGTTCACCCGCACGCCCGCTTTCAACGTATGGATGGCCGTGGCGCCGTCGGCGTCTACCGTCGCCGTCAGTTTGTCTTCCAGCACCGCCGCCACGTCGTCAATCTGCGCCTGCACCTGGGTTTTCATCTCGGCCAGCCCGCGATCGACCTCCGCGATGGAGGTTTTCACCACCATGATATCGGCGCGCACCGTACCGTACTGCGCCCATTGGTGATCCACCGTCGCGTTGTTGGCCAGCGCATTCTGCAAGATAGCGTCGATGTTGGTGTCGATATCGCCCACCAGCCGCTCGCCGTCTTTCGCGGTCAGGAGATCGTCGCCGATGTTCTCGAGATAATCGCCGGCGTCCGCGTTCGCCTGCCCAGCGGTCCAGCCTGTCCAGTCGCCCTGATTGCCGGTGCGGTCTTGCAACCGCGCGCGGAACCAGAACTCCTGCCCCGCCTTCAACCCTGTCATGGCGTGGGTGTGCAGCGGGTACGGGATATCGGCCAGCAGCATCGCGTTATTTCCGGCCGCGTTGTCCGCATACTGAATTTCGGTCTTGAGCGTATCTTCAGCGCCGCCAGGGAACGCCCAGTCGAGCTGGATGCCCCACAGCAAAGGCGATGCCTTGAAGCCAACCGGCATCGGCGGTTTACCCTCTTTGCCCTTGAGGTAGGTTTCCATCGACGTCGCCCAAATAGACGATACGTCACTGGCGTTGATGGCTCGCACCCGCACCCGATAACGACCGGCGTAAATCCCCGGCACCTCGAAGCCGAGCGCCGAGGTGCGCGGCACCGACACCCAGTTGCCGTTATCTTTGCGCCATTCCGCCTCATAGGCGATGGCATTTTCAACCGCGCCCCAGGCGGCGCGCAGGGTGGTAATGGCGATACCCTGGCTCACCGAGGAGTAGCTGTCGATGGTGATGTTCTTCGGCGGCGCCTGCACGCCGGGCGGAATGATGGAGATCGGACGATCGTCGATACGCGCGCCGGTATCGATGCGGGCGTACTTGTTCGGATCGTGTTCCGCCGCGTTGACGGTATAGGTGTTGTCGCCGTTGTCGGCGATACCCACCACGCGGTAAAGCTGCACCGCCAGGTCGTCCGCGTCGATGGACCAGGCCGCTTCCGGCGCCGGCGTCTCGCTGTAGGCCGTGGTGACGGTCACTACGCGTTCATTCACCGCCTGCACGGTGCGCGCCTGCGCCCGGCCGGAAGGCAGGTTGACGATCAGGCGATCGCCGGCTTTGGCGCCCGGCGTCCTGTCCAGCGTCAGTTTACGGCCGTCCACGCCGCTGAGGCGCCCGCCAATCACCCGCCCGGCCAGCATCTGGTCTGCCACGCCGACGATATGCCCCGGCATGGGGATCATGCCGTCCAGCCCCACGGAAAAGCTGACCGTACGATCCTTGCTGTTAGTCAACAGCGCCCAGCGGCCGCGGCGGTTCGCTTCGCTCGGCGTGGTGCAGCCGATAGCCGTCAGCTCGGTCTGGTTCACGTCGTAGCGGCGCACCAGATCGCTGTCGAATACCGCCTCTATCGCATCGGCGTAATGGTTGCCCGGATCGGACCAGCTGACCATCGCGGTGCTGTAGCGGGTGCGTTCGCTGGCGGACGAGTAGGTAAACTTGCCGTCGATCACGTTGGCGCGGGTGTAGGTGAAGTCCATATCGCGCGGCATGTCCGCCAGGGCGACCATTTGGTTTTGCCCCCAATAGGTCATGCCGCGGAAGATGCCGGCCAAATCGCTCAGCACCGTCCAGGCCTCTTCCCGCGACTGCAGATAAACGTTGCAGGTGAAGCGCGGCTCCATGCCCTCGCCGCCGCGCCCGTCCGGCACCGGCTGATCGCAATACTGCGCGATGCGGTACAGTTCGGACTCGGAGACCTGGGAGGCGTCGATGCGATCGCCCAGGCCAAAGCGCTCGGCCAAAATAATGTCGTAAAACACCCACGCCGGGTTATCGCTGTAGGCCCACTTAAAGCCGCCGCTCCAGATGCCGGTATAGCTGCGCGTTTTCGGATCGTAATTGTCCGGCACGCGGATCAGGCGGCCGCGCGGTTTGCAGCTGATCTTCGGGATGTTGGGGAACTGCTTTGAATCAAACTCCACGTAAAGCAGCGCAGTGTTCGGGTAGCGCAGCTTGGCGTCGATGATTTCGGTCAGCGCCTCGATGTTCATCCGGTCGGCGATCCGGACGCTGTTGGCGTTAGGCGTCAACCGGCGCACGCGCAGCTGCCATCCCGTGGTGGCCTTCGGCAAATTGATGCGGTGCGAGCGTTCATACAGCGAGGTGGTTTTATCGTTGATCGCCGCCGTTAACACCTCCTGGTAACTGCCGCCGTCGGTCGCCACGTCGATGGCGTACTCAATGCGATAGCCGTTGACGTCGCCGTTGTCCGCCTGCTTTTGCAGCATAGGCCACCCCAGGCGCAGGCGGACGGCGGAAAGTTGCAGGTTCGAGACGGAACGCACCCACGGCGCGCCGCTTTTCAGTTCGCTGCCGACCGAGATCTCATTTTCAACGGCGGGAATGCCCTGGATATATTCCTGCGCCTGCGAGCCAGGGCGGAACTCCCAGCGGAAACCGGGAAAGTTTTCTGTTCCGTCGCTGCTCAGTACCGGCGTACCGTCAACAAAAATGTTTGTGCCATCCAGCCCGCCGGCAAATTCCCCTTCGCCTAATGCGAACAGCATCTTCGCTCTGGCGATCGACTGAATGCTGTCCGGCGATTCTACCGGCGTGTGGCCGCCACCGCCGCCGCCTTTTCGCCCACGGATCATGTTCTGTGCCATATTTCGCCCATAAAAAAAGCCGCTATTGCGGCTGTCTGTTCAAACGGATGTCGTTATTGCTGGTCTTCGGTATAAATACCTGCGGAGATAATCGCCCCGCCAATTTCACGCGTGCCGTACAGCACACCGACGGGGTTGCCCTGCGCCGTGGTGTTGACCGGCCCGCCAAAGGCATAGCTCGGTTTATTTTCCGGGCCTTGCCGCATGCGCAGCCCGCCCATTTGTGGGGAAAGCATTTGGACGACACCGCCGAGAGCAAGGGAAGCGCCTGCATAAGCCATAGAAGTCCATCCACCCGTTGCCGAAAATACACCAAGCCCAGCGGGTGAGAAGGCTATGGCCGCACCAATTAATGCCACACCTAAAATAGTTTGGAATAAACCTGCACGCTTACTACCAATCACGACGGGAACAAGGTGAATATCTTCCGACCCTTTGGTGAACTCCAGCTCATCCTGCCCGACATTGCGTTTACCGACGAAAATAGAAAATGTCAGGCCGCGTTTGTGCGCCTCCAGCATGTAGCGTTCAAAGCCTGGAAGCAGATTTTTCATCGCATCGATCGCTTTTGGCACCGTTGGCGCCCGATATTTAAATTCGCGGCCGAAAACCTTAATCATGGGACCATGAAAACGAATGGTTCTGAGAGGAATATCAATAAAATCCATACAGCCTCCAATAAAAAGCCCCACTAGAATGGGGCTGTAAATTTACTTGCGGGCGCTATTTATTATTATTTTACATTCGCGCTTATTAAGTTCAATACCACCTAGTGCTGTGGTTCCATTTTTACAGTCTGTTGAAAGTTTTCTAATACTCAACGCACCATATCTATCACCTTTTGCATCAAGCAGTTCGTTAATTTTTTTTGAGTCTGACGTATTATATTTTTGCTGGGCATCCATTAATGCCATAAACCAAGCCCACTTCCTTACATACTCACCAAGAATTGGATCTTCGTCTATTTCTTTATGATGACTAAGATATGCATCCAGCGTAGTTGCATTAGCAAAAAAAGAAGTCATAAAACACAAAGCCAGCGCAGAGATTATTTTCTTCATTACCCTTTTCCTTAAGCTGAAAAGTGGAATGATAGCATCACATCAGGGCTTTGTAGCGCAACACCTTCACCGTTCGTTCTTTCCAATACCCACCGTAAGGCACCCGCTGGCTAAGCATGCCGTACATATGGTGCAGCAACAGGCCATCTGCCAACAGAATGCCGGCGTGGTTGGCCACCGGCGCCGAAACCTGCATGATCGCCATGTCCCCCGGCTGCGGCGGGCCATCGAACTCGCGAAAGCCGCAGGCATGCCAGTTTTCCAGATAGCGGTTTTCACCCTGCTCCCACCACGGGTAATCAACGCGGTAATCCTGGAGCGTTATGCCGTGCTCCTGGCGGAAATAGCTCATGACCAGCCCCCAACAGTCGGTATGCCCCAGCACGAACTGGCGGCCCACCAGCGGCAGTTCGCCGCGCGGCAAAATGGTGCGCAAATCCCCCTCCGGCCAGCTGGCTATCGCCCAGGGCAACTCCATCGCGTCGCACTGCGCCTTGTCCAGTTCACTCGGCTGCGTGGTGGCGTCCGGGTGGCTGTGCACTATGAGGGTGATGGTGCCCCATTCGGCGGCGGCCACGTAGTCTTCCGGCGCCAGATGAAACTGCTCGGTGGGGTTGTCCGCCAAGTTACGACACGGGAAATAGCGCTCCACGCGGGACTTTTGCGCCACCACACCGCAACATTCGCGCGGATACTCGGCCCTGGCGTGGGCCATAATGGCCGCCGCGGTTTTTTCTTTCATGCTCGCCCCTACTGCCGGATCAACGCCGCGCCGGGGAAGCCGCCAAACGGCAGCGGCTCGTGCTCGCCAAAGCGTTTTTGGCAGTCGCTCAACAGCCCGCCGCAGCGATCCTGGCTCGGGTCATCCACCGGGTTGCCCTTGTCGTCAAAGTAACGGCTACCGGCGTAATCGCAGCCCTTGCCGGTGCGATAGCCGCCGCGCGAGCACCAGGTGCACAGGCTGTGGATTTGCCGGGTCGGGATGCGCAATCCCCGCAGGTCCGCCGGACTCGAGAGTTCGAACTCCACCGCTTCGTCGCTTTCCGTCGCCTTGCGATCGATGTAGAACACCTGCAGCTTTTCCTGCAGCGGATCGGCCGAAGAGTTCCCTTGCGGGAAGTTGCGGGCATCAAGGTAGTGCACCAGCGTGTCGTGGATCCGCACCTTGGCCTGCGCCATGTCTTCAAACTGCAGGCAGAGCGCGCTGATCAGGCCGTTGATATTGGCGACCGACAGCTTGGGCGCGTTGCCCTGGCTGTCGGCGGAAATCTCCAGCCCTTCAACGCTAAACGGCCACGGGCCGTACTCCAGCCCCTGCCACCAGACCGATTTCGCCGGCAGTTTGCTTTCATCACCGCCGGCGGCGGCCAGCTCTTGCGGCGTAAACGGCAGGGTATCGCAATGAAAGCGCAGAATATCGGCGCCAAACCGGGTGCCGTCCACCTCAATCAGGCGGATGCGGTTGCCCGGCTCCAGCTTTTGCAAATCTGAATTCAGCATCATCTCCCCCGGTTAAACGTGAAAAGCCTCGGTAAACGTGGCCGTCAGTGAATAGTTGCCCCCGCCCATCGCGACCGGCTTATAACCCTCGCAGCGGTAAAGGCCGGGAACCTGCGTCGGTGGCGTCCATTGGAAGGACTTCACCCCATGATGATTTTCCAGAAAGACGATGATCGGCGTGATGTAGTCATACTTGCCGACAAAGGTCAGATCCCAGGAGCGCACGATCGGGTTAATGCCGTCGCCGGAGACCTGCGCATAGCCGTCGCCGAACTGCACCTTTCTGACGCGAAAGCGCATATCGCCGGCGGCATTGACGCGCGCCGGAAATTCAAATGTCTGAATGCCCATTACATCCCCTTGATTGCTTTCCAAATCGGCTGGCCCGGCATCAGGTTACGGTTGATTACCTTTTGGCTTTCCTGCGCGGCGATATTGCCCATCCGTTTACCGAACTCGTCCCATCCCGGATCGGCCTGCGAACTGACGTTGCCGCCGTTCTCGATAGTGATGTAGACATTCGGCGCCGCCGCAGACTGCTGGCCGCCGCCGATCGCCCGCACGCCGAGCGAACCGTCCGCGCCGCGTTTGAGCGGCATAATGGCCTCCGGCCCGGCTTCGCCCATCAAGCCGGCGCCTCTGGCGAACGCGAACAACGTGGGATTACTGACGATCTGGCCGCTGAATGCGCTCAGCGAAGGCGAGGCGTATACGCCGCCTTTGGCGTTGGGGACATAGCCTTGCCAACCGGTCGGCATGCCCATCGCGCCTGAACCGGCCGCGCCCGCGCCGGCGCTTGCAGCCCCGCCCAGCAAGCCGCTGCCGATATTCATAAAGGTGGAAAGAATGGTTCTGGTCAACAGCGCCTGCATCGCCAGATCGATCAGTTGCTGAATGATGGACTGCGTCATGGAGGTCATCAAACCGAGCATGCTTTGCTTAAAGTTTTGCGTCCCGGTCAGCAGATCGAACATCATGCCGGAGGTCCGTTCCCGCGTCATATCCACCAGCCCCAGCGCCATCTTGTGCACGCGGCTCTGCCCGCCGAACAGGCTCAGCGCCTGCTGATACTGAGCGTCCGACGATTCTTGCGTCGCCGCCTGCATCAGCTGTTCATAGCGCTGTTTATCCAGAATGCCTTGCTGGTAGTAAGCCTGGTATTGCGCCTGCTGCTGCACCAGCTGGTTGTTAAGGCGAGCGACCGGATCCACATCACCGGCAATGTTCATACGCGGCGCGGCAAGCGCATCGGTTTCAGCCTTCAACCGCTGGCGCGTCGTTTCTTGCTGCTGCATCCGGCTGGCGGAGTGGTACTCGCGTTCGGTCAACAGCCGCCCGTCATACAACGCCTTCAGCTCCTTGCCGACCTCTTGCTCTTTGCGCACCGCCGCCTGCCCTGGCGCGTATTGTTCAGCGAGCTGTTGCCGCTGCCGCTGATACTTCTCGGCGTTCAGCGCCATCGCACGCTGCACATCGACCTGCCCGGCACCGGCTGCCTTGGCCGTTGACGCCAGCCTGGCCTGCGCGCTTTGTTCATCCTGGGTGATTTTTTCGAGGCTGCTCAGATGCGCCTGTTCGATTTCCTGAGGCAGCTGTTGGTACTGATCAAGAGCCTGCTGCTTGCCATTATCGTTAAAAGTACGGCTAACAGGAGCGACACTTGCTTGAAGGCCCTTAGGCTTATCAGCTTTGGTCTCAACATGGCTGTCATTGCCATTTTGTGCATTAACGGCATTGCTTCGCTGAAGCCGGATCGCTTTCTCGCCCTCAATGATATCTTCCAACTGCGCTTGCAAGGCGTTCCGTTCTTTCCTCACCTCTTTTGGATCAGAGTAGAGGAATCCCAATATCCCTTTGCTTCGGCGCTCTAAGAGAGCAAGTCGGATATCGCTCCGATTCGCCAGTTGGTTCTCGATCTTGGCTTTTTCCTCACTGAGCGTCTTTAGCTGATCGTCGAAGGTATCAATTTTGACGGCGAGCTTTGCCTTGGAGAGCTTGCTGAGATCTTCGGCCGTCTCGACCGCCGCATCTTTCAATGCCAAAGCCGACTTACGGGCCAATTGGTTTTGCTCATGGAAGTACAGCATCGCCAATCCCGCCTGGATGGCGACACCGATTGGGCCGCCAAGCATCCCCAGCGCGACGTTGGCGACGCGAGACGCCGCGCCGACGCCTGATGTCGCCTGAGCCGCCCCGCGCGCCGCCGCCGCCTGATCGCGCCAGGCCGCCGCGCTGTCATTCAGGCCGCCGGCCAGTTTCAGCATCTCCTCCGCGCGGCTGCCGCCGTCGCCGGAGGCGCTGCTCGCCTGGCGAGCCGCGTCGTCCAACTGCTTCATCTGCGCCGTCGCGGCGACGGTGATGGACGCAAGTTCGGTGAGCGCCTGTCCATACTGGCGCGAGGTGGCGGCGAGGCCCTGCAGCGACAATTCAACGCCGGCCAGCCCCGCCAGTTTCCCCGCCAGGCCGCCAAGCGTGCCGCCGATGCGTTGATAGGACTCGTCGGTCTTTTTCGCGTCCTGCTGAGCCTGGCGGTTAAATTTGGCGGATTGTTCCCCGGCGGTACGGTAAGCCGCCGTCAGTTTGTTTTTAAAGTTGGTGTCATTCAGTTGCAACCCGACGACCAACTGTGCGGTATCAGCCATTTCCCAGCACTCGCATAACGTCAGCACACTGCATATCAATACTGCTTTGCGCGGGCTGACCGGATTGATGAACGGGGGCACTCTCCGCCGCATCGGCCGTCATGCCTTGCAGTTTGAAGTATGCCCGCCAGTGATTCAGGATGTGCGCCGGCATCGCGGCGATCTTGCGAGGATCCGACTCACCCCAGCGATCGGCCAGTTGGAACACCAACATCAGCCAGGGCGAGTCAGTCAGTTTTTTTCCGCTTCCTCCAGGCTGCCGACCGCATGGCGCTTGACGGCGCCGATGGCTTCGACCAGCGTTGGGTTATCGTGCGCCGCCAGCAGATCGTCAACGCTCGGCAAGGCGCCGGCCGGAATGCGTTTGCCGTCCGGCGTCATCAGGCATGACAGCAGCAGCTGCACGTTAAGCTGCGCGGCTTTGTTCATGTCACCGCTGTCGATGGCGGCCTTCATGCCGTCTTCATTTTCCTGCAGCTCCGCCGCTTTCAAGCGGCGGATAAAGGCTTTGGCGCCAAAGATCTGCGTTTCAATCACGTGGTCGTCGGATTTCAGCAGCGCCGCTTTCAGCGCTTTCAGATCGTATTTCTCTGTCATCAGTTTTTCCTTGTTCAATTCGGTTTACTCTGTACATAAGCGGGTTGCCGCAGGCCACATGGCCCGCGGCGGAAGCGTTCGCGCCGAACGCCCTCAGACGTTAAGCCAGCGCGAACCGTCGGTTTGTCACACTTTCGGGGTGACCGTGCCCCAGGTGTTGCTGTTTTGCTTGCCCTGGACGGTAATCTGAATGACTTCGCTCGCCGGGGCGGTGATCTCATTCATTTTCCAGCCGGACAGCGACAGGATGGAGGTGGAGGTGCGGCCGTTCGGCAACTCGACGTAGAACTGCACCGTTTCGCGCTTGTCCGCCGCATTCAGCAGCGCCGCAAAATCGGCGTTGGACGGATCGTCGATGAAACCGATGGATTTCTCCGCGCCTTCCGGCAGGTCGGAAATAAACTGCTTGGCGGTATCCAGCAGCGTGGTGCAATCGACAAAACCGCCGGTTTGCCCCATTTCACCTACCGCTTTACAGTTGGTCAGCGCCTTCATGGCCGTGGTTGCAGCCCCGACGGTGCCCCATTTGACGATAGTGCCGGCAGGCAGCATGGCGTATTCTGGCGAAGTTTTATCAGCCATAGTTTTTCTCTCTCTTTTTGATGAAGGATGGTAGCGGTCGCTACCGGTTTTCGATGCCATAGCGGACGTGAGCCGCCAGGATGCGTAACACTTGGTGCTTGTGGTGATCCAGCGCAGGGCGAATAAACGGGGCGGCGGCTTGCGTTGCCGTGCCGTACTCCTGTTCCAGGGCTCTGCGGTAATGCTGTTTACTGGGGCCGACGCGCAACGTCACCGCGTTCCATCCGGTAACGGCCGGGCGTATCGCGATACCGGCGCTCAGCGAGGGTTCGCTGTTTGGCGCCCCTCGTTCGGCGCACTGCCGCATGGTGCCAAGAACCGGGGCCAATGCGGCGTGGCCGGCCTCCGGCAGAATGTGACTGGCGACCTCGCGCCGAATCGCTTCCAAACGGCGAGTCAATTCCGCCATGCCGGTAACGTTTATGGCGATCACGCCGCCACCTCGGAATGGGTGATGAGGTAATCGCGGGCCATCCGATATTGGACGCGGTTATCCGCCAGGGGCGTGGCGCTCTGCAAAAGGGTGCTGCGCGTGACCGCTTGTACCGGCCATTCGCCGATATGACCATGTCGAACCCCTTCCCAGGCATTCAAAACCACTTTATCCAGAGCGATCAGCCGGGAGTAATCGTCGATTACGTACAACACGACCTGAAAACGGCTCTGCACCAGCGAGCTGTCAACCAGACCGGTGTTCACTTTCAGATCGCTGATCTTCTGATAGGTCACGCCTTCTTGCTGCGGATCCGGCAGGATCAGCGGGTGAACCGCCAGATGGGTTAGCGCAGTCAGCGAGCGTTGGATTTCATCTTCAATCATTTGGACAAGGTCTCCGTCGTTTCGAGAGTTGAATCGTTCTGCAGATGCATTTGGGCATCAGGAAAGGAATAGCGCGCGTTCCGCCGCACGCCGGGCAACCAGCCCATCGAGCCGCACACCGCCCGCATTCACCCATCGGCCGAACTGGTCGGCCGCCCCCTGCCGATCGCCGGCGTTCAGCCTGCGCAACAGCGTCGAGTTTTCCAACGCGCGCAGGCCCAGGTTATAGGCGAAGCTCACCAGCGCATCGAACTGCCCCTGCGTGACCGTCACCGCCACCAGCCGTTCGACGCCCTGTTCGAATTGAGCGACACCGCACACCAGCAAACGCTCGGCCGTTGCGGCGTTGATCACCATGCCGGCCCCAACTTTTCGTCCCGCTACCGGTTGAGTCCACCCGTAGCCGATCGTCCAAACGCCGACCGAGTCCTGATAAGCCTGCAACCGCAGGCCTTCGAAACGCTTAATCAGCGCCATGCCGTCGTCACTTATCTTCATGGTTTCCTCCTGACGCTTTATTGAGAAATCGGCGTTCCAATGCCTTGATCAGCGATGCTCCCGACCATCCCGCCATACCGCATACGCCGCCCATCACCTCCGAAGGCCAGTCGTAATGCAGCGCAATCATCACCATGGTCAAACCGGCGAAAATAGAAACGAACAGCTGCAAAAACAGCGTCCTCCAGCTAAAGGTTTCGCCGTTCAAGACCTTGAAGGAATAGCTGGCGATCGCTCCCAGCAGCGTCATACCGAAAGCAAGCAGCATTGAAAGGATGTTTGGTTCATTTTTCCAAGGCATAGTCATCACCCTCCCCTTACCGGGGCATAGCCCGATCGTCGGGAGTCATGGAAAAGAGCGGCGAAATGCAGCCCCTAACCGTCATTCCTGTTCCATTTAAAAAACGGCCATTTACGCTGTCGAAAATGGCTTATCCGTTCTGCCCAACCTGAGCAGATAAATAAGGATTGCGCCGTTTTATAAAGGAGAAGGATTAGCCTCCCGTCGTGGCCATTCAACGACAGTCATTATTCAGTGAGTGATTGACCGTTTTGACAAGGAGGCTAAAAATGAAAAACCCCGCCGAAGCGAGGTTTATTTGTCGTGCGGCGGCGCCGGTAACAATTCAGTTTTATCAGATTACACGCTTATTTGCGTACGCGTGAGCCTTTTATCATAAAAAATAAAACCCCGCCGGAGCGAGGTTTAGCTATCGTGCGGCGGCGCCGACAACAATTCAGTTTTATCAGATTACACGCTTATTTGCGTACGCGCGAGCCTTTTATTAATTATTGCAACGCGCATGCGCTATTGTTATTCCTGACGCAATAGGGAAACGAGAAATAAACCCTCATCAACGTCAACGACAGGCGTTTCAGCGATCCATACTCAACTTTATATCCAACATCGCCAGGCATCCCCCGATAAATCCCTCCGCCGTTTGCATCTCTTTGCGTATCGTACCGTCTGAACATTTCCTTTTCAGGGCGATCTTACGCAGAGATATGCCATAAACATGGTGGGCAATGATGAGATCGAACTCTTCGGGTTTGTATTTCTTCAATCTGCCCACGCAACCGTCGATCACCAGGCCGTCATCATCGCAACAGGAACGCTCGCCATTCGACTTATAGGACAACAGCCCTTTGAACCCGGCAGCAATGGGGGAATAGTCGATGCCGCTGTTATCCCTGGCCCATACGCCCCACCGCTCCAAAACTTCATTCATATCTCTCATGCTTCCACCTCCTTTGGGCGTTTGCCATATCGCCAGGGCTCCATGTTGTTGACCGACGTCGATCGAGCCGTTCTTCTGCTCGGCGTGCGCCAAGACGCAACAACCGATCCGCCCGGCGGGCTCACCGAGGGATATCGCACAAAATACTGTACAAATAACCAGTACCAAGTATACCCAGAGGTATCTTTTTTCAATAGCGAAAATCCATTTACCTGCAGGTAAATTTAGGTACGATGGCCTCATGAAAAACGAGCAAAAAATGCACCTGCAGGAGATGCGGCGAGAGCGCCTGATCATCCTGATCGATAACCTCGGCGTCGGGGGGCAAAAGCGCCTTGCCGAGGCGCTCGGCATTGCCGCAGACTATGTTTCTCGTCTGCTCTACCCGCCGGGCAAGAAGGGTAAAAAGGGCATCAGTGGGGACATGGCGCGAAGGATTGAACAGTACTTCGCCGTGCAAATCGGCTGGCTGGATGGCCTGGAGCAGACCGGGCAACGCCCCGTCAGGCAGAAGGCCGCACAGGCCTTGGCTAAAACGCTGCCGCTGCTGGCATGGACATTGCCGTTGTCTCATGAACAGTTGCGCAAAGGAACGACCGTCCACTACCCGGCGATGGTGCAATGCAGCGCTCTGGCCTACTGGTTGCCGGTGCGGGATGACACGATGAGCGGCTCTGCCGGCGCCAATTACCCAAAGGGAGCATTGATTCTTGTCGAACCCATGACTGCCGGTATAACCGAGCTCGTGCCCGGCGATAAGGTGATAGCGAAACGCTGCGACAGCGCAGAACTTATCTTTAGAAGGTATGTTGAGGAAGCCGGTCATCAGTGGCTTAAGGGGAACATGCCGGGTTGTCCGACTTTGAATGCCGATGAGTACATGATTCTCGGGGTGGTGCTCGGTGCCTGGCTGCCCTGACCTGCCCGTTTGAGACGACATAATGCAAAAAACCGCCAACCTTGCGGCTGACGGTTTTTTTGGCACTCAGGGCGCCGGTACTGCTTTATCATGGTGCCGGCTACCGGAATCGAACTGGTGACCTACTGATTACAAGTCAGTTGCTCTACCTACTGAGCTAAGCCGGCTGAATTTGGCGGAAGGACAGAGATTCGAACTCTGGGAGCTGTTACACTCGACGGTTTTCAAGACCGTTGCCTTAAACCACTCGGCCATCCTTCCAATGGGCGCTGATATTAGCGATACCGTTATGAAATGTCTATCGTTTTGATGCAAAAAAATCGCATCGGCGGCGCAGTTGCCTAAACTTCAGGCCTTAAACGCTTAAAAAATGAAAAGCCCCGCAAAAGCGAGGCTTTTATGTTCGGCTGAAACGCGATTACTTCGGCTGCGAATCGTAGTCTGAACAGGTTTGATAGCCCTTGTTCATGACATGGCCCGTGTCGTTGTAGCTGACAAAATACGTTTGCACTTTGCCATCGCGCGGCGCGACCGCATAGGTGTCGCAAGTGCCCTGCGCATGGATCAGCGTGGCGGACGTCGACGGCGGACCGGCAATCGCCCGCACCTGCTGCTTGGTCATCCCTACTTTGACATCGCTGACCACCGGCTCATTGACATAACTGGTTGCACGGTCATAGGCGGTGCAGCCGGCAAGAATGGAAAATACTGCCGCAGTGCCGACGGCCAAAACCAACTTCTTCGTCATAGCTTGTCCTCTTGGAGTACGTTTGTTGTCCCCTAAGTCTAGAAGTGGAAAGGCTTTTCTACAAACTCCCCTTTGTCGATCGGTGCGCTTTTTCTCACGTTCGGCCGGCGCGGGCGCGACATCGGATTCAAAAGCCGAAATCGCTCAGCGCCGGGACATCGTCCGGGCGCCGACCGAGCGGCCAATGAAAACGCCGATCCTGTTCGCGAATCGGCATGTCGTTGATGCAGGCATGGCGGTTGATCATCAACCCTTCCTGATTGAACTCCCAGTTTTCGTTGCCGAAGCTGCGATACCAGTTGCCGGAATCGTCGCGCCACTCATAGGCGAAACGCACCGCGATGCGCGCGCCGTCAAACGCCCACAGTTCCTTAATCAGCCGATACTCCAGCTCTTTCGCCCACTTGCGTTGCAAAAATGCGACCACCGCCACGCGGCCGTCGACAAACTCCGCGCGATTACGCCAATGGGTATCGAGGGAATAGACCTGCGACACCCGCTCAGGATCGCGGCTGTTCCAGGCATCTTCCGCCAACCGTACTTTTTCGATGGCGGATTCACGGGTAAAAGGCGGCAATGGGGGTTTAATGCTCATGATCATCTCCTGCGTATAGGCAAGTAGACAACTCTGTCTACATCATTACGCTAGCGCATGTAGACAGAGTTGTCTACAATCACTCGAAAATAGCTTGGGAGAAAAATGATGACCGCCGATCGCAACACCTTGCCCGCCCGTCAGCGCATCCTGCTGACGGCCCACGATCTGTTCTATCAGGAAGGGATCCGCGCCACCGGCATCGATCGCATCATCAAGGAATCAGGCGTCACTAAGGTGACGTTTTATCGCCACTTTCCCAGCAAGAACGATTTGATTACGGCGTTTTTGGCCTATCGCCACCAGCAGTGGCTAACCTGGTTCAGTACAGCGTTGGATCGACATGTGGCGCAGAGCGGCGGGTTACTGCCGGCGCTGGCGCCCTGCCTGGCGGAATGGTTCGACGATCCGCGTTTTCGCGGCTGCGCGTTTATCAATACGGCCGTGGAGATCGCCGATCTGCTGCCGGAAAGCCTGCACCTCGCCGGCCGGCATAAGCAACAGATGACGGATGAACTGGCGCGCCACCTGCCCGCAGGCCCGCAGCGGGAACAGCACGCCGCGATATTGGCGATGCTGATCGACGGCGCCATCGTCAGGGTGCAGATTGAGCGCCAGCCGCAGCCGGCGTTGCAGGTGCTGAATGCCGCGCTGGCGTTGTTGGCGCAAGGCGGGTTCGATCAGTAATTGGCCCAGATGCCCGGCGTCACCAGTTCCAACAGGTGGGCGTCGGGATCGCGAAAGTAGATGCTCTCGCCACCGTGATCCCAACGCATGCGCCCCTCAATTTCCACGCCGTTGGCCGTCAGATGCCGTTCCCAGTGCGGCAGTTGGTCTTTTGCCACCGCCAGCCCGATATGCGCCGGCCCCACGCCATCGTGCGCGGGAATAAAGCCGGTCGGATAATGCGCCCCACGCAGCGAATCGCCCTCGACAAACAGCAACAATACGCTCCGATCGCCAACGTTATAGGCGCGGAACCGCTCGTTGGCGACCATCGCCGGCAGCCTCAGCACCTCTCGGTAGAAAGCGTCCGCGCGCTCAATATCGCTGACGTACAGCACCGTTTCGATCACCTTATCGATCTTGAGTTCCATATCATCCCCCTCTTTTTTGTACTGACAGCGTAGGCTTAAAGGAGGAAAACCACGGTGCTTCCCGTGCCGATAGCGGATCAATCCGTGCTTTTTTACCGGTTTACAGGCAAAAAAAACGCGGCCCGAAGGCCGCGCGATGACGTTCACACTGAGGTGCTTAGAACTGGTAAACCAGGCCCACGGCAACCACGTTGTCGGTGTTGATACCGGCAGCGTCGGTGAAGTCGTTGTTGTCCATCAGGTTGATTTTGTAATCAACATAGGTAGACATGTTTTTGTTGAAGAAGTAGGTCGCACCCAGGTCGACGAATTTGACCAGGTCTTGATCGCCGTAGTCCTTGCCGTTACCGGCGCGGCCCAGGTCTTTACCTTTGGTCTGGTTATAGCCGACGAACGGACGCAGACCGAAATCGAACTGGTAGTGCGCATAGGCTTCGAAGCTCTGCGCCTTGTTGGCGTAGCCGTAAGCACCATCATCCTTGGCAGAGCTGCCGAAACGCGCCGCGTTGTAGGACTGGGTGAACATCACCGCCAGGTAGACGTCGTTGGCGTCATATTTCAGACCGCCGGAGTAACCTTCGGCCTTGTCGCCGCGGCCCATGATGTTCTGGTGACCGTTAGCGCCGTTCTGCTCGCTGGTGCGGCGAGAGTTGAAGAAGGCGCCCGCCGCGCTGATGCCGTAGCCCATGTCATAGCTCATGGACATACCGTAGCCTTCGCCGTTCTGGCCAAGGACGTCGCGACCGTTGTTGGTCTCTTCACCATTGCCGTTTTTACCCTGGTACTGCAGGGCGAAGTTCAGGCCGTCAACCAGACCGAAGAAGTCGTTGTTACGGTAGGTCGCCAGGCCGCTGGAACGCTGGAACATGAACTGGTCGGCGCCGTAGGTCATACCGTCGAACTCAGGCTGCAAGTCGGTATACGCCGCGACGTCGTACAGCACGCCGGTATTACGGCCGTAGTCGAAGGAACCGTAGTCGCCGAATTTCAGACCGGCGAAGCCGTAACGGGTGAAGTTCTTGTTGTCCTGGTTTTCAGCGTGGTTCAGGTTAGCCTGATATTCCCACTGGCCGTAGCCGGTCAGCTGATCGCTGATTTGCGTTTCGCCGCGCAGGCCAAAACGCATATAAGACTGGTCACCGTCCACGCCGTTGTTGCTGGAGAAATAGTGAAGACCGTCGACTTTACCGTACAAATCCAGTTTATTACCGTCTTTGTTGTAGATTTCCGCCGCGCCTGCTGTGCCTGCAACCAGCAGTGCGGGTACCATCAGAGAGAGTACTCGAAGTTTCATCGTTATTATCCTCGTTAATTATGTCGAGCTACGGCCACTGCCCTTTTCGAGCATTATTAGCACGACTGTGCATTACCATTCTGGTAACAAGGGTTATATTAATCCAGAAAGAAAATGATACCAAGTATCCGA
The DNA here is from genome assembly GCF_019913725.1 of Serratia sp. EWG9. NCBI lineage: Bacteria > Pseudomonadati > Pseudomonadota > Gammaproteobacteria > Enterobacterales > Yersiniaceae > Serratia > Serratia sp. EWG9. The sequence goes on along the minus strand of NZ_JADNRO010000006.1, from coordinate 244,616 downwards.
TAGTGTTTCAGCGTGATTAATAAAGGTTTCAAAATGTAAATGTGCGCGAACTTTCACAAAACATTACCGACAAACAAAATAAAGCACTTAAAGACAAAGAATAGATTAATTGATAAAAAATCATGTAGTTATACAAATCTTTAAGAAAAAAAAGCCAACCATACAATTGTACTGGACAATAAGCACATTGTGCCAAAACGCCGCCTGCACGCAGCCGCTATAATCACCTCGCTATCATCATTATTTTCATTATTACCTTCATTATCCGAAGATAATTTCTGCATACCTTTAACCGGCTTCTGGCCGGTTTTTTATTTTCCTCCACACTGTCCTCACAATTTCAATCCGCACAAATAGCACGCAAATAAATAACCTAGCGATATAGTTTCGCCAATTTACATCCGCACTAATTGCTAATCTTTTCTCTTATTTTGGTCTACAAATTGAATTTGTTTTTCATTTCGTGCTTTATCTCGCCGAATATTGTGTGTCACAGGCAAAATTGGCCGCAGAGTGTTTCACTTCTGGTAGCCTGAAAAAAAGCTCACCCTCAGCGAGTAAAGTCATGATGCCATTTCACCCAGAGGCGCTATGGCGGCGGCTGCAAGGCTCCCCCTTCCGCGCCCGTTTCCGTTTGAATCCCAAAGACCAGAGCTATCTTGACGACAAAGGCTTGCCGCTGATCCTCAGCCATGCCCGCGACTTTATCGATCGCCGTCTGGCCGCCGCCCACCCCAAAAACGATGGCAAGCAGACGCCGATGCGCGGCCACCCGGTGTTCGTCGCCCAACACGCCACCGCCACCTGCTGCCGAAGCTGCCTGGAAAAATGGCACGGCATACCGCAGGGCATCGCGCTGGACGAGCAGCAAAAAGACTATATTGTCCAGGCGATCGCCCTATGGCTGGTGCGCCGAGGCGGCGCCAGAGAGGAATCAGGCGCGAATCTTTTCGACCCGGATCGCGGATTGTGATAAAAACTGTCAGTAACTTTCGCCACTCTTTTGACCCAAGATCCTGACGCTTACATGACAGCCACCTTGTGCAATGAACAGCAAACGCCCGGCGTTCCTCAACAGATCGCCACCCGCCTGGCCTTTTTCGTCGCCGGCCTGGGTATGGCCGCCTGGGCGCCGCTGGTGCCCTTCGCCAAAACGCGCATCGGCCTCGATGACGGCTCGCTCGGCCTGCTGTTGTTATGTATCGGCGCCGGCTCCATGTTGGCGATGCCGCTGACCGGCTTCCTGACCGGCAAACTGGGCTGCCGCGCGGTGATCCTGATGGCGGGGCTGGGGCTGTGCATCGATTTGCCGTTGCTGGCGCTGATGGACTCCCTCGGCGGCATGGCCGTGGCGCTGCTGTTGTTCGGCGCGGCGATCGGCATGATAGACGTGGCGATGAACGTGCAGGCGGTGATCGTCGAGCGCAACAGCGGCAAGGCGATGATGTCCGGCTTTCACGGCTTCTTCAGTATCGGCGGCATCGCCGGCGCAGGCGGCGTCAGCGCGCTGCTGTGGCTGGGGCTGACGCCGCTGCAATCCACCCTGATCACCGTGCTGGCGGTGATCGTGCTGCTGGCGTTCGCCAGCCGCCATCTGCTGCGTGACAGCGGCGCCGACGACGACGGCGGACCGATGTTCGTCTTGCCGCGCGGTTGGGTGATGTTTATCGGCATTCTGTGCTTTATCATGTTCCTGGCGGAAGGCTCGATGCTCGACTGGAGCGCGCTGTTCCTCACCACGCTGCGCGGCGTCGAACACAGCCAGGCCGGGCTGGGCTATGCGCTGTTTTCCATCACCATGACGCTCGGCCGCCTCAATGGCGATCGGGTGGTGAACTCGCTGGGCCGCTACCGGGTGCTGCTGCTGGGCAGCCTGTGCGCCGCTGTCGGTCTCAGCCTGGCTATCGCCTTCAATCACGCCACCGTTTCGCTGGTCGGCTTTATGCTGGTTGGCCTGGGCGCTTCCAACGTCGTGCCGATTCTGTTCAGCGCCGCGGGCAACCAACGCGATATGCCGGCCAATTTGGCGATCGCGTCCGTTACCACCGTCGGCTATGCCGGTATTCTGGCCGGCCCGGCGCTGATCGGCTTTGTCGCTCAGTTTTCCAGCCTGACGGTGGCCTTCGCCTGCGTAGCCGCTCTGCTGTTGGCGGTGACCGCCAGCGCCAGGGCCGTCACTCGCTGATTCAGGAATGCGCAGCCACTATGCAAAATAAACAACTGACCATTAGCTCCAGCAATATCACTCGCTGCTTCCTGCTGTTTATCGTGCTGCTGACGATCGGCATCGGCCTGTATGGCTACAACTACACCAACGCCTGGCTGGCGGAAAAGAAGTACACGCTGAACAGCATCGCCGGTTCGCTGCAAAAGCGCATCGATACCTATCGCTACATGACCTATCAGGTCTATGACAAATTCGGCAACGCGCCGGCGCAGAATGTCGATCCCGGTTTGCAGGAAACCCGCCTGCGCCCCGACGTCTACTATGTCGAGAAACCGCACAAGAAAACCGACGCGGTGATCTTCGGCAGCCATGACGAGAACACGCTGGCGATGATCGCCAACATCTCGGACTACCTGGACAACCGTTGGGGCGCCAAGACCGAGAGCTACGCCATGTATTACCTCAATGGTCAGGACAACAGCCTCAGTCTGATCACCACTCAGCCGCTCAAAGAGCTGGCTTCGCGCTTTAGGGAAAGCTACCTGACCACTTCGGCGGACGAACGCCGCGCCGAGATGCTGCAACAGGCCAATATGCTCGACGAACGCGAGAGCTTTTCCGATCTGCGCAAACAGCGCTTCCAGAACGCCTATTCATTCTCGATTCGCACCACCTTTAATCAGCCGGGGCATCTGGCGACGGTGATCGCCTTCGACTTGCCGATCAACGACATCATTCCGGCCAACCTGGCCCGCGCCAATTTCCTGCTGCAGCCGGACGATGTCGAGCTCGACGACAGCGCCATCCCGGCGGAAACCGCCCTCGGCGCCCAGGCGGCGATGAGCGGCGGCTGGGTGGAGTTCAGCGCCGCCCTGCCTAATGCGCCGCTGAAGGTGGTGTATCGCGTTTCGGCCATTAATCTGGCCATCGATCTGCTGCGCAACAACATCTGGCTGATCGCGGTCAACCTGCTGCTGTTGGCGCTCTCGATGCTGAGCATCTACTTTATCCGCCGCCAGTACATCCGCCCGAGCGAAAACATGGCGGTTGAGCTGGAGGCCGAGCGCGCGCTGAATCAGGAAATCGTCTCCAGCCTGCCCTCCGGCCTGCTGGTTTACAGCTTCGCCAACAATGCGGTGATCGCCAGCAACAAAATCGCCGAGCACCTGCTGCCGCACCTCAGCCTGCAAAAAATCGCCCATATGGCCGAACAGCACCACGGCGTCATTCAGGCAACGGTCAACAACGAGGTGTATGAAATCCGTATTTTCCGCAGCCAACTGTCGCCGGATACCTACCTGTTCCTGATGCACGATCAGGATAAAGAGGTCATGGTGAACAAGCGGCTGCAGCAGGCACGGCGTGAATACGACAAAAACGTGCAGGCGCGCAAACTGATGTTGCACAACCTGGGCATCGAACTGAATCAGCCGGTGCGCCAGATGCACGATCTGGTCGACAGCCTGCGCAACCAGCCGGATGAGGAACAACAGCAGGCGCTGCTGGGCCAACTGACGGCGGCGTCGTCGTCGGTGCTGGGATTGATCGAGAACATCACTCTGCTGACGCGGCTGGAAACCCAGGACTGGCAACCGACGCGCGAGCCGTTCAACCCGGCGGCGATGATCGACGAGTTGCTGCTGGAAGCCCTGCCCGCCCTCAATCAAAAGGGGCTGGCGCTGTTCAAGCATTTCCAGTTGGACGTCGAACAGAACTACATCGGCGACGCCAACGCGCTGCGCAAAGTGATCTCGCTGCTGGTGCATTACGCCATTATCACCACCGCCTGCGGCAAGATTTCTCTGGTCATCGACCATGAGCCCGAACACCCGGATCGCCTGATTTTCCAGATCAACGACACCGGCTCCGGCATCTCCAACGAAGAGATCAGCAATCTCAATTACCCGTTCCTCAGCCAGACGCTGGTGGACCGCTTCAACCACGGTTCCGGCCTCACTTTCTTCCTGTGCAATCAGCTGTGCAAGAAGCTTAACGGCCAGTTGGACATTCGCAGCAAAGTGGATATCGGCACTCGCTATACCATTCGCGTCGCCATGGAGATGGAGAGAAAAGAGCCGCAGGAACAGGAAAAGCTGCTCGACGGCGTCACCGCCCTGCTGGACATCACGTCAGATGAAGTGCGCGGCATCGTGACCCGCCTGTTGCAGGCTTACGGTGCCGACTGCCTCGTCGCCGAAGATCGCGCGGTCAACCGCGATTATGACGTGCTGCTGACCGATAATCCGCAGCGAGCCGATGATTACACGCTGTTGCTGGCGACCGATGAACCGGGTTGGCAAGCGCTGGATAAACGCTACATTCGGGTGAACTATAACCTGAACGGCGCATTAATCGACGCCGTGCTGATGCTGATCGAACAGCAAATGGCCGCGCTGGAGCAGGAAGAAAGTCCGCTTTCATTGAGCTCAGAAGATATCCAACTCTATGAAAAACAATTGAAATCAAGTGATTACTATGGGCTGTTTGTCGATACAGTACCCGATGATGTCAAAAAACTGTATACTGAGGCGGGCAGCAGTGATTTCAATGCGCTGTCACAAACCGCACACCGCCTGAAAGGCGTGTTTGCCATGTTAAATCTGCTTCCCGGCAAGCAGCTGTGCGAATCGTTAGAACAGCGCATCGCAGAAGGTGATGCGCCCGAGATCGAGAATAACATCAGTCAGATTGATTTTTTCGTCAGCAGACTGCTGAAGCAAGGTAGCCAACAACATGAATAACCTGAACGTAATTATTGCTGATGACCATCCTATCGTACTGTTTGGCATCCGGAAGTCACTTGAGCAAATTGAATGGGTGAATGTCGTTGGGGAGTTCGAAGACTCAACCGCACTGATCAACAATCTGTCCAAGCTGGATGCCAACGTGCTGATCACCGATCTGTCGATGCCGGGTGACAAGTATGGCGACGGCATCACGCTGATTAAGTACATCAAGCGTCATTATCCGCAGTTGTCGATCATCGTGCTGACCATGAACAACAACCCGGCGATCCTGAGCGCGGTATTGGATCTGGATATCGAAGGCATCGTGCTGAAACAAGGCGCGCCGACCGATCTGCCGAAGGCGCTGGCCGCCCTGCAGAAAGGCAAGAAGTTCACGCCGGAAAGCGTCTCCAAACTGCTGGAGAAAATCAGCGCCAGCGGCTATGGCGACAAACGCCTGTCGCCGAAAGAGAGCGAAGTGCTGCGTCTGTTCGCCGAAGGTTTCCTGGTGACCGAAATCGCCAAGAAACTCAACCGCAGCATCAAAACCATCAGCAGCCAGAAGAAATCGGCGATGATGAAGCTGGGCGTAGAAAACGACATCGCCCTGCTCAACTACCTCTCGTCCGTCAGCATGACGCCGTTGGACAAAGACTAAAGCCCGCCTCACGGCAGGTTAACGCCAAACAGGCACGGCATCCGCCGTGCCTGTTTGCTTTTCAGGCCTCGCTGCGGTTGTAGCGTACCTGCTGGCTGTAATAAGCCAATGTCTGCTCCAGCGTCTCCAGCGTAACCGGTTTCGACAGGCAATTATCCATGCCCGCCTCGAGACAGCGCTGCTTCTCCTCCGCCAACGCGTTCGCCGTCACGCCGATCACCGGCGCGCTGAACTGCATCTCCCGCAGCGCCTGCGTCAGGCGATAGCCGTCCATGTTCGGCATATTGACGTCGGTCAACACAATATCGACGTGGTGCTGTTTCAGTACGGCGAGCGCGTCTACGCCGTCGTTGGCGGTCACCACCTGATACCCCAGCGACCCCAGCTGATCGGAAAGCAGACGACGGTTGATCGGATGATCGTCGACCACCAGCAGATGAATATCGCCGTTGTCCGCCGCGCTGGCCTTGGCGGGCACCGGCAGCTGCACCAGCGCCTCTGCCACGCCGTTGCCAACGCCGAACAATCGGTTGATCAAGGTCAGCGTTTCACGCGGCGTAGAGGTGCTGTGCATCCAATAGCCTGGCCGGGTTTCCAGCGACGGGCCGATATGTTCGGTCGAGAACTGGATCTGAGCCAACAGCGGCGTGTTCAGCATCAGCGGATAATCGCTGAGCATCACCTCGTCGGCGGCGGTCTCCTGCCCGTCATAGCGCTGGATATCGGCGCCGTAGCCGCCCAGAATCGCCATCAGGTAGCTTTCCAGCCGCTGATTGCGGATATCCAGCCACAGCCGCCGGCCCTGCCAGGTATCGCTGGCCTGCGGGATCGGGAACTGGGCATTAAACAATGGAATGCGAATACTGAACAAGCTGCCCAGCCCCGGTTCGGACTCGACGGAGACGTCGCCGTCCATCAGGTTGACCAATTTCTCGCAGATCGCCAGCCCCAAACCGGTGCCCTGGAAGTGGCGCTGCACGCCGGTGCCCACCTGGAAGAACGGATCGAACAGGCGTGAGATCTCCTTCTCCGGAATACCGACGCCGGTATCGCGCACGCTGAATTCCAGGTAGCTGCCGCGGGTGCAGACCTGCAGCACGATGCAGCCGGTATCGGTGAACTTGATGGCGTTGTTCACCAGGTTGGACAGCACCTGCTGCAGCCGCACCGGATCGCCGAAGATACGCTCCGGCACGTTTTGCTCGATAAAGCAGTACAGCCCCAAACGTTTCTTCACCACCAACGGCAAATAGTTGCCGGCGATATGGGTGATCACCTCCAGGCAGGAGAACTCACGCGGTTCAATCTTCAGCTGCTCGGACTCGATTTTGGAGAAGTCGAGAATATCGCTGATGATTTTCAGCAGCAGCCCGGAAGAGTTGTTCATCGCATTGACCAGCCGATCGACCCCTGGCGGTAACGCCTTGGTCTGCAGCAGATCGAGGTTGCCGATAATGCCGTACAGCGGCGTGCGCAGCTCATGGCTGACGGTAGCCAGGAACATCGATTTAGACTGGCTGGCCTGCTCCGCCGCCGCCGCCATCTCCTGCAGCGACTCTTCCATTTTCACGCGCGCGCTGACGTCCACCAGCACGCAGATCGCCACCTCTTCGTTGCGGTAACGCGAATGGACAAAGCTGATCTGCAGATTATTGTTGTTGCTGGTCATCACATCGACGAAGTTCGCCTGCTGTTCGCAGATGATGCGCGTAATGCGATCGCGATCTTCGTGGGTCAACAGGTTGATGTAGTTGTGCGCCAGTTCGTTACTCAGAATATTGGTGCCATCGCTGATGCGCAGGATACAGATGCCCACCGGCGCCGAGGCGACGATCTTGCGGTTGAACTGTTCGTGTTCTTCCAGCCGGAAAGCATTGTCCTCCGCCGGCAGGAACATCTTGCGCTCAAACAGCCACGCCAGCGTGAACAGCACGATAGCCGACAACAGGTTCAGCAACAGCGCATTGAGGATCAGCATTTTGAAGCGTTCCACCACGCTTTTCACCGGCAGCGCATAAACGATGCTCAGCGATGAAGGCGGCAGCGCTTTTTTCAGGATCAGATCGCGGTAGTTGTCGACATAACCGAAGTAAGCATGCTCTTCGGGGTAGCTGTTGAGCGCAGCGGCATAGCGATCGCCATCCGCCAGGCGCAGGATCGGATCGTTGTTTTCATCCAGCAGCGTGACGCCGATCGGCAGGTTGCCGGCGGTGACGAAATCTTCCAGCCGGACAGTTTGCTCGATGCCCAGCAGCGCCTCCAGCTTGTTGCCGATATAGAGAGGCGTCAGCACATACAGATAACCGATGTCAGGCCGCTGCGCGCTGGGGCTAACCCAATACAGGTTGTTGTCTTTGTCCAGATTCTTGGCGTTGCGGTATTTCAGAATGCGCTCGTGCAGCAGCTTCAGCATGTTTTCCCGGTTGGCGACCGCGTTGCCGCCGCCGAATTCCGCCAGACACAGGCTGTCGCCGCCGATAAAGAACACCCGGTTGAGATCGTAGGCCGCCACGAAGTTCTCTTTCCAATACTGGATCAGGCCGCTCAGCGAATCGAGTGAACTGCGGTAAGTGGCGCTCAGGGCGCAGTTAGACTCTGGATACAGCGGATAGAATTGCGGTGGGCTGCCCTTGCCGGGGATCACACCGCTGAACATGTCCAAGCCGCTGACCGAACCGTTGAGGCGGTTTTCCGCCATGTACTTGATGTCGCGTATGATGTCGGCAGAATGGCGAATATAGCCCTGCGCCTGATCGAAATTGAGGTTGTACTCCTGGCGGATGTCCGATTCTTTCTGATGCAGGATATTCAGAATATAAAAGGTGGTGAGCAGCGCTCCCAACGACCACAGCAAAATCGCCAGCACCCGGAACAGATAGCGGGATATCTTCAGCGTAGTTCGAAAAGAGGCTAAATATTTCAATCGGATACCATACGAAAGTCAGTGGCGGCGCGCGTTGTCGCCGGCGCAGCGGCCGGCGGCTCGGTGCGCCAATTAAACCATATAACTGAAAAAGGGCCTAGCATCGCTGCCAGGCCCTTTTGTCTCAGTGCATTACGGTGTCGGCATGCGACGCCCTCACCTTGCTTAAACGTTGTCGTCGTCCATCGGCTCAGCCGCGTCGTCGCCATCGTCCAGCGGCGTAGTGTCTTCTTCCACCGCTTCCGCGCCCGGTTCCAGGCTGTCCAGCTCTTCGTCTTCCACCGGCTCGGCCACGCGCTGCAGACCGACGACGTTTTCGTCTTCCGCCGTACGGATCAGCGTCACGCCCTGGGTGTTACGACCGACCACGCTGACTTCCGAAACGCGGGTACGCACCAGCGTGCCGGCATCGGTGATCATCATGATCTGGTCGCTGGTTTCCACCTGCACGGCGCCAACCACCTGGCCATTACGCTCGCTCACCTTGATGGAGATAACCCCCTGGGTGGCGCGTGACTTGGTCGGGTACTCGGTGACTGCAGTACGTTTACCGAAGCCGTTTTGCGTGACGGTCAGAATGTCGCCCTCGCCGCGCGGCACGATCAGCGAAATCACGCTGTCGCCTTCGCCGAGGTTGATGCCGCGCACGCCGGTCGCGGTACGGCCCATCGAACGCACCTGCGTTTCCGGGAAGCGCACCACTTTACCGTTGGCGGAGAACAGCATCACTTCGTTGGTGCCATCGGTCAGATCGACGCCGATCAGCTCGTCGCCCTCGTTGAGGTTGACGGCGATAATGCCGGCGCTGCGCGGACGGCTGAACTCGGTCAGCGCGGTTTTCTTCACGGTACCGCTGGCGGTGGCCATGAACACGTGACGCCCTTCTTCATACTCGCGCACCGGCAGAATGGCGGTGATACGCTCATCGGCTTCCAGCGGCAACAGGTTGACGATTGGGCGGCCGCGCGCGCCACGGCTGGCTTCAGGCAGTTGATACACCTTCATCCAGTACAGGCGGCCACGGCTGGAGAAGCACAGGATCGTATCGTGGGTGTTGGCCACCAGCAGGCGATCGATAAAGTCTTCTTCTTTAATACGCGCGGCGGACTTGCCTTTGCCGCCGCGGCGCTGAGCTTCATAGTCGGACAGCGGCTGATACTTCACGTAGCCCTGGTGAGACAGGGTCACCACAACATCTTCCTGGTTGATCAGGTCTTCGATGTTGATGTCGGAAGTATTGGCGGTGATCTCGGTGCGACGGCCGTCGTTGTACAGCTCTTTGACCGCCACCAGCTCTTCGCGGATCACTTCCATCAGGCGCTCTGGGCTTTCCAGAATAAAGATCAGCTCGGCGATGAAGTTGAGCAGCTCTTTATATTCGTCCAGCAGCTTTTCGTGCTCCAGGCCGGTCAGTTTCTGCAGACGCAGATCCAGAATCGCCTGAGCCTGCTGCTCGGTCAGGTAGTACTTGCCGTCGCGGATGCCGAACTCCGGCTCCAGCCACTCAGGGCGAGCGGCGTCGTCACCGGCGCGTTCCAGCATGGCGCTGACGTTGCCCAGATCCCACGGCTGAGCCACCAGCGCGACTTTCGCTTCCGCCGGCGTCGGCGCACGGCGAATCAGCTCGATGATCGGGTCGATGTTGGCGAGCGCGATAGCCAGCGCTTCCAGGATATGGGCGCGGTCACGGGCCTTGCGCAGTTCGAAGATGGTGCGGCGGGTGACCACTTCGCGGCGGTGGCGCACGAAGGCTTCGAGGATATCTTTCAGGTTCAGCAGCTTAGGCTGCCCCTGATGCAGCGCGACCATGTTGATGCCGAAGGTAACCTGCAGCTGCGTCAGCGCATACAAGTTGTTCAGCACCACTTCGCCGACCGCGTCGCGTTTGACTTCGATCACGATGCGCATGCCGTCTTTATCGGACTCGTCACGCAGCGCGCTGATGCCTTCTACGCGTTTTTCTTTCACCAGCTCGGCGATCTTCTCGATCAAACGCGCCTTGTTCACCTGATACGGGATCTCGTGAACGATGATGGTTTCGCGGCCGGTTTTGGCGTCGGCTTCCACTTCCGCGCGCGCGCGCAGGTAGACTTTGCCGCGCCCGGTGCGGTAGGCCTCTTCAATGCCGCGACGGCCGTTGATGATCGCCGCCGTCGGGAAGTCCGGCCCCGGGATGTGTTCCATCAGCCCTTCGATGCTGATGTTTTCATCATCGATATAGGCCAGGCAGCCGTTGACGACTTCAGCCAGGTTGTGCGGCGGAATATTGGTGGCCATGCCCACGGCGATGCCCGACGAGCCGTTGACCAGCAGGTTCGGGATCTTGGTCGGCATAACGGCCGGGATCTGCTCGGTGCCATCATAGTTAGGCACGAAGTCGACGGTTTCTTTTTCCAGATCCGCCAACAGTTCGTGAGCAATCTTGGACATGCGCACTTCGGTATAACGCATCGCCGCGGCGGAGTCGCCGTCGACGGAACCGAAGTTACCCTGACCGTCCACCAGCATGTAGCGCAGTGAAAACGGCTGAGCCATACGCACGATAGTGTCGTAAACCGCGCTGTCACCGTGCGGGTGATATTTACCGATCACGTCCCCGACGACACGGGCCGATTTCTTGTATGGTTTATTCCAGTCGTTACCCAATACACTCATCGCGTAAAGAACGCGGCGGTGAACCGGCTTCAGTCCATCACGAACATCTGGCAGCGCACGTCCGACAATAACGGACATCGCGTAGTCCAGATACGAGTTTTTCAACTCGTCTTCGATGTTTACCGGTGTGATTTCTCTGGCAAGGTCGCTCATGGAGCTGCTATCCCTCTACTAATGATTCATCTGCCCGCTGCCATAGTGGCAAAGGTGTAAAACTATATCACAAAGCACGCTTTACGGGAAAATAACCGCCGCTGTTTCACGGAAATTGTACAGATTAGTGCGCTAAAAACGCATCGACGCAGACGATGCCGCGCCGGAACATGTATAATCCGCGCAACGAGAACAAGGAGCCAGACAAGCCCATGAACGCAGAATCATCCAGCCGAGTGCAAAACGTTGACCACCAGGAAATCGCCAAGTTCGAGGCCGTCGCCTCCCGCTGGTGGGATCTGGAAGGCGAGTTCAAACCGCTGCACCGCATCAACCCGCTGCGCCTGAACTACATCATGCAGCGCGCCGGCGGCATTTTTGACAAGCAGGTGCTCGACGTGGGCTGCGGCGGCGGCATTCTGGCGGAAAGCATGGCGCGCGAAGGCGCCGAAGTGACCGGCCTGGACATGGGCGGGGAGCCGCTGCAGGTCGCCCGGCTGCACGCGCTGGAAAGCGGCGTGAACGTGACTTACGTGCAGGAGACGGTGGAAAGCCACGCTCAGGCCAACCCGCAGCGCTACGACGTGGTCACCTGCATGGAAATGCTGGAGCACGTGCCCGATCCGGCCTCGGTGGTGCGCGCCTGCGCCCAACTGGTGAAACCGGGCGGCCACGTGTTCTTTTCCACCATCAACCGCAACACCAAAGCCTGGCTGATGGCGGTGATCGGCGCGGAGTACGTGCTGAAGATGGTGCCGCAGGGCACCCACGATCATAAGAAGTTTATTCGCCCTTCCGAACTGATCGGCTGGGTCGACGACACGCCGCTGCGCGAAAAGCACATGATCGGCCTGCATTACAACCCGATCACCGATCATTTCAAGCTTGGGCGCAACGTTGACGTGAACTACATGGTGCACACCCAGCACGAAGGCTGAGCGCTGTAAACCGCGCCGGCCCTGCGTTATCGGGGTTCGGCGCCAACGCGCTGTTAGGAAAAATACCTAATTTCCGCGACTTCGATCAAAATCGTGGTTGTAGACAGTTTTTTAGAATATTAAATCAGATCAATATGCCGTTTTTTTCTAACGTTTAATAAAGCGCCAAACGATCGGTTTTTTCAGTTTTTCAGTAAAATCTGATCTCGCTTATTGACAAGCTTGTCGCGCCAGTCACGGCGCGCACTGCGAACGGCAAGTTACATTTCACCCCCAAGTTATCCACAAATTAGGCCGGTTTTGTTCACTTGCAAACGCCGTTTTTTCTCACTATCTTGTTACCTCACCGACATACAACCCCTATATATAGTGTTTACATACTGAGCAGAGCGACTACACTTCTGCTTAGGGGCACCATACGGACAGGTAAAACACCACATGAACCAAAGTCTGCTTGTAACTAAACGCGATGGCCGTAAAGAGCGCATCAACCTCGACAAAATCCACCGGGTCATCGATTGGGCCGCAGAAGGATTGCACAACGTCTCGGTTTCTCAAGTAGAGTTGCGTTCCCACATTCAGTTTTATGACGGCATCAAAACCGCCGACATTCACGAAACCATCATCAAAGCCGCTGCCGATCTGATCTCCCGTGATGCGCCGGACTATCAGTACCTGGCCGCTCGCCTGGCGATCTTCCACCTGCGTAAAAAGGCTTACGGTCAGTTCGAACCGCCGAAGCTGCACGCTCACGTGACCCGCATGGTCGAGATGGGCAAATACGATAAACATCTGCTGGAAGACTACAGCGCTGAAGAGTTCGAGCAGATGGACTCCTTTATCGATCACTGGCGCGACATGAACTTCTCTTATGCCGCCGTCAAGCAGCTGGAAGGCAAGTATCTGGTGCAGAACCGCGTCAGCGGCGAGATCTACGAAAGCGCCCAGTTCCTGTACATGCTGGTGTCCGCTTGCCTGTTCTCCAACTACCCGCGTGAAACTCGTCTGGATTACGTCAAACGTTTCTACGACGCGATTTCCACCTTCAAGATTTCGCTGCCTACGCCGATCATGTCCGGCGTGCGCACCCCAACCCGCCAGTTCAGCTCCTGCGTGCTGATCGAGTGCGGCGACAGCCTGGACTCCATCAACGCCACCTCCAGCGCCATTGTGAAATACGTTTCGCAACGCGCCGGCATCGGCATCAACGCCGGCCGCATCCGCGCGCTGGGCAGCCCGATCCGTGGCGGTGAAGCCTTCCATACCGGCTGCATCCCGTTCTACAAACACTTCCAGACCGCCGTCAAATCCTGCTCGCAGGGCGGCGTGCGCGGTGGCGCGGCAACGCTGTTCTACCCGATGTGGCACCTGGAAGTGGAAAGCCTGCTGGTGCTGAAAAACAACCGCGGCGTTGAAGGCAACCGCGTGCGCCACATGGACTACGGCGTGCAGTTGAACCGCCTGATGTACCAGCGCCTGATCAAAGGCGAAGACATCACCCTGTTCAGCCCGTCCGACGTGCCGGGGCTGTATGACGCGTTCTTCGCCGATCAGGACGAATTCGAGCGCCTGTACACCCAGTACGAGAAAGACGACAGCATTCGCCAGAAGCGCGTGAAAGCGGTTGAGCTGTTCTCGCTGATGATGCAAGAACGCGCCTCTACCGGCCGTATCTACATCCAGAACGTCGACCACTGCAACACCCACAGCCCGTTCGATCCGCAGATCGCGCCGGTGCGCCAGTCCAACCTGTGTCTGGAAATCGCCCTGCCGACCAAGCCGCTGGAAGACGTCAACGACGAAAACGGCGAGATCGCGCTGTGCACCCTGTCCGCCTTCAACCTGGGCGCGATCGACAGCCTGGACGATCTGGAAGAGCTGGCGACCCTGGCGGTACGTTCGCTGGACGCCCTGCTGGATTATCAGGATTATCCGATCAAGGCCGCGCACCGTGGCGCAATGGGTCGCCGCACCCTGGGCATCGGCGTCATCAACTTCGCCTATTATCTGGCGAAGAACGGCGTGCGCTACTCCGACGGCAGCGCCAACAACCTGACCCACAAGACGTTCGAAGCCATTCAGTACTACCTGCTGAAAGCCTCCAACCGTCTGGCGCAGGAACAAGGCGCTTGCCCGTGGTTCAACGAAACCACCTATTCGCAGGGCATCCTGCCGATCGACACCTACAAGAAAGACCTGGATGCGATCTGCAGCGAGCCGCTGCACTACGACTGGGAAACCCTGCGTAAAGAGATCCAGGAAACCGGTCTGCGCAACTCTACGCTGTCCGCCCTGATGCCGTCGGAAACCTCTTCGCAGATTTCCAACGCCACCAACGGCATCGAGCCGCCGCGCGGCCACATCAGCATCAAGGCGTCCAAAGACGGCATCCTGCGCCAGGTGGTGCCGGAGTATGAGCGTCTGAAAGACAACTACGAGCTGCTGTGGGAAATGCCGAGCAACGACGGCTATCTGCAGCTGGTGGGGCTGATGCAGAAATTCATCGACCAGTCGATCTCGGCCAACACCAACTACGATCCGACCCGCTTCCCGGGCGGCAAGGTGCCGATGAAGCAGCTGTTGAAAGACCTGCTCACCACCTACAAGTTCGGCGTGAAAACGCTGTACTACCAAAACACCCGCGACGGTGCGGAAGACGCCCAGGAAGATTTGCAGCCTGCCAAGGCCGGCGATGACGACTGCGAAAGCGGCGCCTGCAAGATCTAAAGTTTGACCTAGCGGGCCGGAATTTTCCGGCCCCTTCATTTAGCCACGTTACGATGGATTCAGGCTTATGGCTTACACCACTTTTTCTCAGACCAAAAACGACCAGCTGCAAGAGCCGATGTTCTTCGGCCAGTCGGTAAACGTTGCGCGTTTCGACCAGCAAAAGCATGAAATCTTCGAAAAACTGATCGAAAAACAGCTCTCCTTCTTCTGGCGCCCGGAAGAGGTTGACGTTTCCCGCGATCGCATCGATTACCAGGCGCTGCCGGAGCACGAGAAGCACATCTTCATCAGCAACCTGAAGTATCAGACCCTGCTGGACTCCATCCAGGGCCGCAGCCCGAACGTCGCCCTGCTGCCGCTGATCTCGATCCCTGAGCTGGAAACCTGGGTGGAAACCTGGTCGTTCTCCGAGACTATCCACTCCCGTTCCTACACCCACATCATCCGCAACATCGTCAACGATCCGGCGCTGGTGTTCGACGACATCGTCACCAACGAAGAGATCAAGAAGCGCGCGAAAGACATTTCCGGCTACTACGACGATCTGATCGAGATGACCAGCTACTATCACCTGCTGGGTGAAGGCACCCACCAGGTGAACGGTAAAACCGTCACCGTCAATCTGCGTGCGCTGAAGAAGCAGCTGTACCTGTGCCTGATGAGCGTGAATGCGCTGGAAGCGATCCGCTTCTACGTCAGCTTTGCCTGCTCCTTCGCTTTCGCCGAGCGCGAATTGATGGAAGGCAACGCCAAAATCATCAAACTGATCGCCCGCGACGAAGCGCTGCACCTGACCGGCACCCAGCACATGCTGAACCTGATGCGTTCCGGCGCCGACGATCCTGAAATGGCGGAGATCGCCGAGGAATGTCAGCAGCAGTGCTACGATCTGTTCGTGCTGGCCGCCCAGCAGGAGAAAGAGTGGGCGGAATACCTGTTCCGCGACGGCTCGATGATTGGCCTGAACAAAGACATCCTGTGCCAGTATGTGGAGTACATCACCAATATCCGCATGCAGGCGGTCGGCCTCGGTCTGCCGTTCGAAACCCGCTCCAACCCGATCCCGTGGATCAATGCCTGGTTGGTGTCCGACAACGTGCAGGTAGCGCCGCAGGAAGTGGAAGTGAGCTCTTACCTGGTTGGCCAGATCGACTCGGAGATCAACGCCGACGACCTGAGCGACTTCGAACTGTAAGCGATGGCGACGCCAACCGTAACGCTGCGCGCCGCCGGCACGCAGCTCTCTTGCCCTAACAGTGAAAACTGCCTGCTCGACGTGCTGGAACTGCACGACGTGCAGGTGGAGTACCAATGCCGCTCCGGCTATTGCGGCGCCTGCCGCCTGAAGCTGGTGAAAGGCGAAGTGGCCTACCGCCAACAGCCGCTGGCGTTTATCAACGCCGGTGAAATCCTGCCCTGCTGCTGCATGCCGCTGACGGATATCGAGCTGGAAATGTAAAGTCGGGTGCCGGAAACCGCGCCTGGAGACCAGAAGGCGGGGTTGCCCCCGCCCTAGGATTACCGCTTCACCTCACACGCCAACCTGATCAGGATAGTGATATTTTCCTGGTAGATTTTCAGCTCGCACAGCGAGTCTCTTATCATCCAGATAAATAACAAAACCGTAATACATACAACGGTTAGCGAATGAAACACATGCCTTAAGCGCATGCTTGCCTCCTTGCTGTGAAGGGGCTACCATACCGGTGTCTAGGCGGTATGTGCAGCCCCATTCTGATTGAGAGTCAGTCTGGGGCTTTCATCTATCCGCCTTGTCACACAATGCCCAAGACGAACAGTCTCAAGCACCCGTCAAGAGAGTAACAGCATTCCCTCACCGCGAATATCCCCTATAAGATTATGATTAATCAGGGATATATAACTATCCTCAAAGTATTTCCCTTAGCGCCCCTTTCCCGCCGATGTGGAAAAATAACGCGCCGGGGAATCGCCGAAGGCTTTACGAAACATGGCGATAAAATTGCTCGGCGAGGCATACCCCAGCGCCTCCGCAATCTGCAGCACCGTTTCGCCTTCGGCCAGCTTCGCCAACGCATATGACAACCGAGCCTGCTGACGCCACTGGGCAAAACTCAACCCCGTCTCGCCGATCATCAGCCGCCGCAGGGTACGCGGCGACATCGCCCCCCATTCAGCCCACGCCTCCAGTGAACGTTCGCTCCCCGGTTGCGCCAGCAAGGCCTGCAGAACGCCGGCCAGGCGCGGATGGGACGACATCGGTAAATACAGCGGCTCCGTCGGCGCCAGCCGTATCTCGTCACGCATCACCTGCGCCATACGCTCCTGCTCCAGGGTAAGCGCGCTGCGTTTGTCCCAACCTTCCGCACGCTGAGCCAGCGCCTGTAGCACTGCGCTGATGCCGATAACGCAAGGTGTATTCGACAGATCGTGGCAGGCCTCCGGCGCCAGCAGTAAACTCCAGCCGCTCAGCGCGCCGCAAACCTGCACCCGGTGCTCCGTCGCCGGCGGGATCCAACCCGCCCGCTGAGGCGGCAGCACCCAATCGCCCTGCGCCGTGCTTACATGCAGCAAACCGCTTTCAACGCACAGCAACTGCCCGCGCACATGCTGATGCCAGTCGTATTCGCGCGTGCCCAACCGATACTCCCGGCCTGCCGCGTCGCGGCGCCGAGGGCGATCAGCCAGGGGCCCGTCGACCATTCGCTGCAGTCAGCGTCGAGGGCGTGAAGGTTCGCATTCATATTGGCCACTAATCACTATTTTTAGTCCAGATACCGTTATACCAACCTTTTCCTGCACCGACATAATGAAATGCTTCCGGCCGCGACCGTCTGCGGCCACTGACTCACGAGGGAACATGATGACAACACTCAGCATTGGCATTATCGGCGCCGGCCCGGCGGCCTGTGTCTGGCTCAGGGACTGCGCCGCTTTGGCATCCACGCCACGGTGTTTGAACGCGACACCACACCGCAAGCACGCGATCAGGGCTACCGGCTGCGCATCGATCCGTCGGGCCAGCAGGCGCTGGCCGCCTGCCTGCCGCCGACGCACTACCGCTTGTTCTGCGCCGGCAGCGCGCAAAACAGCGGCGAGATCAATCTATGGGATCCGCAGCTTGCCCCGCTCATCGGCCGGCGCCCCGAGCACTGGTTGCCCTCCAGCCAGCACCAAACACAAGAACCGGGCGGCGATCTCGGCATTCATCGCCAAACGCTGCGCGAGATCCTGCTTGCCGGCCTGCAAGACCGGGTGCGTTTCGGCCATACCTTGCGTGAATTTGCACAAACGCCGCAGGGTGTGGAACTTCAGTTCGCCAACGGCGAACACGTGCGGGTCGATGTGCTGATCGCCGCCGACGGCGTCAACTCGCTGGTGCGGCGGCGCTGCCTGCCCGAGGCTGGGCCAGAAGACAGCGGTGCGGTCACCCTCTACGGCAAAACGCCGCTCGATGCGGCGACCCGGGCCCAATTGGCCCCTGAACTGCTGAACGGCGTATCGGTGATCTTCGCCGACGGCGTGTCGCTGGTGGTTGAACCGATGCGCTTTCAGGCCCCCATGGCGCAACTGGCGGCCGACTACGCGCCCGATTGCCGCCTCTCGCCGGTCGACGACTATCTCTATTGGGCCTGTATCGGTTCGGCTGAACGTCTCGGCGGAGCCCCGGGACTGGAGGAGAACACCGCGTTGCAGGCGCGCGTACAGCATATCTCGCAAGGATGGGCGCCGCCTTGCAAACGGCGTTAGCGCTGGCGGATCCCCTGTCGCTCAGCGTGCGGGCGGTGCAGGTTACGGCGACGATGCCGGAATGGCACAGCGAACGCATCGCCTTTCTCGGCGACGCCGTGCACGCCATGAGCCCGGCAGGTGGGCTCGGCGCCAACACCGCGCTGGTAGACGCCGCCAGCCTGGCGGCGCATCTGGCGCACTCAGACAGCGCCGCGCAGGCGCTCAGGAACTACGGTACAGAGCTGCAAACGCGAGGCGCGGCGGCAATACATCTTTCACGCCTGGCGTCCGAACGGCTACAACAAAACAGTGAGGCAGACAACTCAGCGCCATGAGCGTCACTCGATAATTTCCACCACCTCCAGCCAGGCGTTTTTACCGCACGCCTGGCCCCCATTCAGCCAACGGCGCAGCATATCCAGCGCCAGCATCGCCACCGACTCCTGCCGCAGCCGCAGCCCGTGGCGCGACGCGCGATAACGCACGGTCTGGCCAATCCCGCCGCGCGGCGTGTGCAGCGCAATGCTCACCTGCTCATCGCGCATGGCGCTGACCGCCAACGCCAACGGCGCGCCGGTCAATTCCGCCAGCGAGCGGCGCGCGCCAGCGTCGTTTCCAGCGTTTCGATGCAGTGGGCCGGCAGCAGCTCTCCCCCCGCCAGCGGCGCGCCTTCGCTCTGCAGCTGCAGGTTGATCAAGCCGCCGCTGAATTGCTCGCTCAACGCCAGCTTCAGCCCTTGCTGATTCAGGCGCTGCGTCAGCGTCGCCGGCAACCCGACGGTGCCTTCGAAGATGCAGTTGTCCCCCGCTACCTCGCGCACGCGTCGCCAGGCCAGCTCCATCTCCGCGCGCCGGCTTTCCGGCCCGGTCAGCTTCAGCTCAATGATCGGGCTGGACGAGCGGTAACCCAGCACCACGTCCGGCGGCAGCGGCAGGCTGTCCAGTTCGGCGGCCAGATCGCTCTCGGAGGTGCCGAACGTCGTCAGGCGCAGACACAGCGGCGGCGCCGGCAAAGTGAAGCGCTGGCGCAGACGCGGCACGATCTGCTGTTCGACCATCACTTTGAATTCCGAAGGCACGCCGGGGGTGAAAAACATCAGGCATTGGTTCAGCTGCAACGCGAAACCGCAGGCGGTGCCCACCGGGTTATCCAGCATTTCCGCATTGGCCGGGATCTGCGCCTGCTTGCGGTTGGAAGGGGCCATCGGCCGCCCGCGCTCGGCGAAATAGGCTTCCATACGCGCCAGCCAGTCAGCCCGTTCAATCAGCTCTACGCCGCAGGCTTTCGCGGCGGCCAGCGCGCTCAAATCGTCGCTGGTCGGCCCCAGGCCGCCGTTGACAATCAGCACATCGGCGATATGGCTGCGTTCCTGCAGGATCTCGATCAAAGCAGAGAGGCTGTCCCCTACCGTTTCCCGCCCGCTCATCGGCACGCCCTGCTGGAACAGGTAGTCCGCCAGCCAGGCGGCGTTGGTATCAATAATTTGCCCGTGCAGCACCTCATCGCCGGTGCTGAGCATCTCCACCCTTAACATTGATCTCTCCCACATTTTTTGGTCATTCCACTATAGAAGCCCGTAAATAACTTTTCACTAGCCGCCGTCGGATTATTTCCGCCATCGCGTCGTTCATCATGCGCCATGCCGCCCGCAAGATTGTAAACTTTAGTTTACAATGCGCGTAACGCCGGTTTGACACAAATTAGGGCTTCCACTATCCTGCCATCCTCATAAATCGTTACCTATAATTTTCAAAATCTTTCGGCTGGTAGAGAAAAAACGTGAAGAATCGCACTCTTGGCAGTGTTTTTATCGTGGCGGGCACCACCATTGGCGCCGGGATGCTGGCGATGCCGCTGGCGGCGGCCGGCGTCGGTTTCGGCGTCACGCTGGCCTTACTGGTCGGGCTGTGGCTGTTGATGTGTTACACCGCGCTGTTACTGGTAGAGGTTTACCAGCATGAGCAGGCGGATACCGGTCTGGGCACGCTCGCCAAACGTTATCTCGGCGGCGGCGGCCAGTGGCTGACCAGCTTTAGCATGATGTTCCTGATGTACGCCCTCACCGCCGCCTACATTAGCGGCGCCGGCGAACTGCTCGCCACCAGCATCAGCCAATGGACATCGCAGGACTTCCCGGTGTCGCTCGGCGTCCTGCTGTTCACCCTGGTGGCCGGCGGCGTGGTGTGCATCGGCACCCACTCGGTCGACTTGTTCAACCGCATCCTGTTCAGCGCGAAAGTGGTGTTTCTGGTGGTGATGCTCGGCCTGATGTTGCCGAATATCCACCAGACCAATCTGATGACGTTGCCGCTGGAGCAAGGCCTGGCGTTATCGGCCATTCCGGTGATCTTCACCTCATTCGGCTTCCACGGCAGCGTGCCGAGCATCGTCAACTACATGGGCGGCAACATCCGCAAACTGCGTTGGGTGTTCATCATCGGCAGCGCCATCCCGCTGATCGCCTATATCTTCTGGCAGCTGGCGACGTTGGGCAGTATCAGCTCCGACACCTTCGTCGGCATTCTGGCGCAGCAGGCCGGGCTGAATGGCCTGTTGCAGGCGGTGCGTGATGCAGTAGCTTCGCCGCACGTTGAACTGGCGGTGCACCTGTTCGCCGATCTGGCGCTGGCGACCTCGTTCCTCGGCGTTGCGCTTGGGCTGTTCGATTTCCTGGCTGACCTGTTCAAGCGGCAAGATAACGTGCGTGGCCGCCTGCAAACCGGCGCCATCACCTTCCTGCCGCCGCTGGCCTTCGCGCTGTTCTATCCGCGCGGTTTCGTGCTGGCGCTGGGTTTCGCCGCCATCGCCCTGTCGGTGCTGGCGCTGCTGCTGCCTTCGCTGCTGGTGTGGAAAACTCGCCAAAAGCATCAGGCGCAGTACCGCGTCTGGGGCGGCACCCCTGCGCTGGCGCTGGTGTTTGTCTGTGGGGTAACGGTGATCGCCATCCAACTGGGCATCGCCAGCGGCATGCTGCCGGCGGTCGGGTAAGCGACGAAAGACAAGGAATGATAAAGAGAAAGGGGCCGCCATGGCCCCTTTTTGCTGAGCGTCAGAAGCTCAGACCGACACCGACATAAGGGCCATCGGCCAGGGTGTTGTCGCGACGCCCGTCTTTGCCTTCCATCTGCATGTAACGGTAGCCCACGTCCACGCTCAGCGGACGGAACTTCCAGCGCAGGCCGCCGCTGGCTTCGTTATAGGCCTTCACGCCGCTGGTGAAAGACTCAGGGGCAAAATAACCTTCGCCGTGCAGGCTGAAGTAACGGTTAATTTCCCACTCCAGGCCGCCGCCCAGCGCCACCGCCCCGCCGCTTTTCCCGTCTTTCGGGCTGAGGTACAGCGCTTTGGCGCCCACGGTCGCCGTCAACGGCCCCAGCGGCACGCCGAAGTTCAACCCCACGCTGCCGACGTTGCCGTCATGGTCGCTGCGCGCCCAGTTGCCGGTCAGGCCCAGACCTGAAGAGCCGGTGCTCATACCAACGCCCAGGTTGGTGTAGTGTTGCCCGGCTTCGCCCGACACGCTGATGGCGTTCGCCGCGCCGGTCACAAACAGCAATCCTGCCGCGCACGCGACCCAAGTCTTTTTCATCATCTTTCCCTCTGGTTTGTCATCCGTACCGAATGATCGAATCAACGCAAAATAATAACGTCATGAGTCTATACCAAAGCGCAATGAGTATTTAAGGGATAAAAGCGAAAAAATTCTTCAATAATCAAATAAATGTAAAAATTTGCAAACAAAAATCCATATTCGTCAAGGCGATGCCAACGATAACCGAGACCTATTTGCCGTCGCTCGGCAATAGGGCTACAACTAGTAGTGGCTTTGACCAAGGTCAGGGGAAGAAGCCCCGCCAAAGGACTATGCTGATGAACGCTTAAACCGCCCGAATCTTTACTTAACTGCACTACGATAAGGAGCAAGTGATGAGCAAGAAAGGACTGACCACCGCAGCCGGCGCCCCGGTTGTCGATAACAATAACGTGATCACCGCGGGCAAACGCGGCCCGATGCTGTTGCAGGACGTGTGGTTCCTGGAAAAACTGGCCCACTTCGACCGCGAGGTCATCCCCGAGCGCCGCATGCACGCCAAAGGATCCGGCGCCTACGGCACCTTTACCGTCACCCATGACATCACCCGCTACACGCGCGCCAAGATCTTCTCCGAAATCGGTAAGCAGACCGACATGTTCATCCGCTTCTCCACCGTCGCCGGTGAGCGCGGCGCGGCCGACGCCGAACGCGACATTCGCGGTTTCGCCATGAAGTTCTATACCGAAGAAGGCAACTGGGATTTGGTGGGCAACGATACGCCGGTGTTCTATCTGCGCGATCCGCTGAAATTCCCCGATCTCAATCACGTGGTGAAACGTGATCCGCATACCAACCTGCGTAATCCAGTGTACAAGTGGGATTTCTTCTCTCACCTGCCGGAATCGCTGCACCAGCTGACCATCGACTTCAGCGATCGCGGCATTCCCAAGTCCTACCGCCACATGCACGGTTTCGGCAGCCACACCTTCAGCTTTATCAATGCCGCCAACGAGCGCTTCTGGGTGAAATTCCACTTCCGCTGCGAACAAGGCATTGAAAACCTGATGGATGAAGAAGCGGAAGCGATCATCGCCAAGGATCGCGAAAGCTCACAGCGCGATCTGTTCGATGCGATCAAACGCGGCGACTTCCCGCGCTGGAAACTGCAAATTCAGATCATGCCGGAACACGAAGCCTCGCAGACGCCGTATAACCCGTTCGATCTGACCAAGGTCTGGCCGCACGGCGACTACCCGCTGATCGACGTCGGCTTTTTCGAGCTGAACCGCAACCCCGACAACTACTTCTCCGAGGTCGAGCAGGTGGCGATGAACCCCGCTAACGTGGTGCCGGGCATCAGTTTCTCGCCGGATAAAATGCTGCAGGGCCGCCTGTTCTCCTATGGCGATGCGCACCGCTACCGCCTGGGCGTCAACCACCACCAGATCCCGGTGAACGGCGCCAAATGCCCGTTCCACAACTATCATCGCGACGGCGCGATGCGCGTGGACGGCAACAGCGGCAACGGCGCAACCTACGAACCGAACAGCTTTGGCCTGTTCCAGGAACAGCCGGACTTCAGCGAACCGCCGCTGAGCATTGAAGGCGCGGCCGACCACTGGAATCATCGTGAAGACGACGATTACTACAGCCAGCCGCGCGCGCTGTTCAACCTGCTGAGCGCCGAAGAGCACCAGCGCATGTTCACCCGCATCGCCGGCGAACTGTCGCAGGTGCCGGAACACATCCAGCGCCGTCAGGTCGAGCTGTTCACCAAGGTGCACCCGGACTACGGCGCCGGCGTCGCCAAGGCGTTGGGACTGAAATAACCCGCCGTCATCATTCGCTCAGCCGCCCTTTCGGGCGGCTTTTTTATGCCTGACGCAGGCGCTCCGCCACCCACGCCTGCAACCGGCGGCGCGAAATCTTGATGCCGCCGTTTTTCAGCTCATCAGGCAGCGGAAGCAATGCCGTCGGGCGTTGGAAATTGGCGAGCTTATCCTGCGACCAGGCGAGCAGCGTCGCCAGCGACAGCGACGGATCGCCGTCGATCACCGCCACCGGCCGCTGGCCGAATTCGGCGTCCGCCACCGGCACCACAAACGCCTGCGTGATCTGCGGATGCGCCACCAGCACGCGTTCGATATCTTCCGGCTGCACCCCTTCGCCGCCGCTGAAAAACAGGTTGTCCAGCCGGCCGAGAATTCGCAGTTCCCCCTCGATCATCGCGCCGCGATCGCGGGTCGGGAACCAGCCCTGCTCATCGGCCAACGGCTGCAGATGCCCATGGCGCCAGTAGCCAAGCGCCAGGCTGTCGGCGCGGATCCAGACCTCTTCATCCACCAGTTTTACCTCGCGGCCGCCGAGCGGCAGGCCGACACCCGCCCGCGCATCGGCGCGCTTGGCGCACACCGTGGAGGCCAGTTCGGTCAGCCCGTAGCCGCACCAGCAACGGATCCCCGCCGCCTCCGCCCGTTCGGTCAGTTCCACCGGGATCATCGCGCCGCCGAGCAGCACCGCCTTCAGCGTCATGCCCGCCAGCGGTTGCGCCAGCAGCCGCCACAGCTGGGTCGGCACCAACGAGGCATGCGTGCATCCCGCCAACGCCTCGTTCAGCGGGTGCATCTCGCGCACCGCCAACCGGGCGCCCGCCGCCAGCCAGCGCCAGACAATGCCCTGTCCGGAAACGTGAAACAGCGGCAATGACAGCAGCCAGCAATCCTCGCGCTGAAACGCCATCAGCCCCAACACCCCGGCGGCGCTGGCCAGATGGTTGGCATAGCTGTGCGCGGCCGCTTTCGGCATGCCGCTAGAACCGGAGGTCAACGTCAGCGTCGCCAGACGCTGCGCATCCCACGTCGGCAGGTCTGGCCAACGCGGCTCGGTTGACGGCGGGGTCAATCGAATCACGTCTTCCGACAGCGCCGGCAACGAGTCCGGGCCGAAGACAAAGGTCATATCCAATTCCGGCAACAGCTGCGCCAGCAGCGGCGTCGGCAAGGCGGGATTGAGCGGCAACAGGCGTGCGCCGCACTGCAACAGCGCCAGATAGGCCAGCAGCAGTGGATAGCTGTTTTTACCGCACAGCGCCACGCCGCAGCCCGGTTCAACGCCCTGATGCTGGAAATCCGCCGCCAGCTCATCCACCTGGCTCTGCAACGCCAGCCAGCTCAGCGGTTGTTCGCCGAGCATCAGCGCCGTCGCCTGCGGCTGAGTGCGCGCCCAGTGTCGCCACGGCCAATCGTTCAACGGCGCCATAGGCACTCCAGCGCCGAGACATCCAGCAGCGGCAACGCGCTGCCCGGCCACGGGCGCAGCACCTGCGCCTGCATCAACCCCAGCGTGTCCAGGCCCGGCACGGTATCCGGCGTCAGCCAATGGGCGATGCGCGCCAGTTGAGTCAACCCCAGGCTGGATTCGAGGCTGGAGCTGATCACCGCCGTCAGGCCCGCCGCGTGCGCCTGCGCCACCAGCGTCTGGCAACGCGCCAGGCTGCCGACCAGCGTCGGCTTGATCACGATGGCCGCCACGCCCGGCTCGGCCTGCACCACAAAGTCCGCCTCCCGCACGCTCTCATCCCAGGCGATGGCGATACCGGTCGCCCGGGCGAAGTCGCGCGATTCATCACGGGTCTTGCAGGGCTCTTCCAGGAAGGCGATGCGATCGCGCCACGCCGGGTTAACGTACCTGGCGAAGCCGTCGGCCTTGGCGCGGGTCCAGCTGCGGTTGGCGTCCAGCCGCAGCCGCAGATCCGGCAGCGCCTCCAGCAACACGTTGACGATCATGCCGTCCCGCACCGCCTCATACAGCCCCACCTTCACCTTGGCGACTTTCTCGCCCGGCAAAGCGCTCAATGTCTCGAACAGCTCATCCGGATCGCCGGTGCACAGCGGCGCCTTGCGAAAATCCGCCTGCATCGGCAAACGCTGCTCCAGCTCGGCCTGCGCACAGCTGAGCCCAAAGGCCACCGAGGGCAGCGCGCTGTGCTCCGGTTCGTTGCCCGCCAACCACGCCTGCAGCCAGCCCAACGCGGCCTGTTCGGCCTGCGCCGGCGTTTCCCGGCTGAATTCCGGCAGCGGCGCGATCTCGCCCCAACCTTCACGCTCGCCCTGACACAGCTGCACCACCCATCCGTCACGCGTTTTCAACCGTTGATTGCGCAGCACCACGCCCGCCTCCATCGGCAGGCTGTAACGGTATAGCGCCGCGCTGCGGTTTGCCCCGCTCATTACGGGTTACGCTTGAATTTGCTGAAGTCCGGTTGGCGCTTCTCGTTGAACGCGTTGCGCCCTTCCTGCCCTTCGTCGGTCATGTAGAACAGCATGGTGGCGTTGCCCGCCAGCTCCTGCAAACCGGCCTGGCCGTCGCAGTCGGCATTCAGCGCCGCCTTCAGGCAGCGCAGCGCCATCGGGCTGTTCTGCAGCATTTCGCGGCACCAGCGCACCGTCTCTTTTTCCAGATCGGCCAGCGGCACGACGGTATTGACCAGGCCCATGTCCAGCGCGGCGGCGGCGTCGTACTGGCGGCACAGGAACCAGATTTCGCGCGCCTTCTTCTGGCCGACGATGCGCGCCATGTAAGACGCGCCCCAGCCGCCGTCGAACGAGCCCACTTTCGGGCCGGTCTGGCCGAAGATGGCGTTATCCGCCGCGATGGTCAGATCGCACATCATGTGCAGCACGTGGCCGCCGCCGATCGAATAGCCGGCCACCATCGCCACCACCGGCTTCGGGCAGGTGCGGATCTGGCGCTGGAAGTCCAGCACGTTGAGGTGATGTACGCCGCTGTCGTCGCGATAGCCGCCGTAGTCGCCGCGCACTTTCTGATCGCCGCCGGAGCAGAAGGCCTTATCGCCGGCGCCGGTCAGAATAATGACGCCGATGCCGTCGTCGTAACGGGCGTTGGCCAGCGCGTCGATCATCTCTTTGACCGTTTGCGGGCGAAACGCGTTGCGCACCTGCGGCCGGTTGATGGTGATTTTGGCGATGCCGTCGGCGGACTTGTGATACAGAATGTCTTCGAAATCGCCGGTGCAATCCTGCCAGGCGATAGCGGCATACAGGTATTCTTCATTCGGATAAAGCATGTTCGGTTCCTTTAACCAGGGTTAACGAGAAAGGTCTGCAGCTCGGCGACGAAATCCTGCGGATTGGCCAGATGCGCGTTGTGGCCGGCCTGCGGCACGATGCGCAACGGCAACCCGGCGTCGCGCGCCAGCCGTTGAAATTTGGGGTCGTTCTCACCGCACAGCACCCGCAGCGGCACGGTCAGTTGGCGCAGCTGCGACGCCAGATAAGGCTGTCTCCCGAGCGAGGTGGCTTCGAGCATGTCGGCAATCGCCGGGCCGCTGTTGACCGAACGCGCGGCGATCAGCGCCTGGCGGTGCACATGGCTAAGCTCTTTGAACACCGGCTGCTGATACCAGTCCGCCAGGACTTCGGCAATCGGCTCACTGCGAAAACGCGCCGCCCATCGCGCATCCTGCTCGCAACGATCGCGGCGCTGTTGTTCGTCCTCAAGCCCCGGGTTGCCGCCCTCGACGATCACGCCTTGCAGGCCGTCATGGCGGCCGTGGCAAGCGTGATACATGGCGATGCGCCCGCCGAGCGAGTAGCCCACCAACCAATAACGTTCAATATTGCGCAGTTGCAGGGTCGCGGCGATTTGCGCGCTGATGTCGTCGAAGCCGCGGCAGCTCACCGCCACGGAATCGCCGTGGCCGGGCAGATCGATGGCCAGCGACGGCCATTCCGGGCAACGCGCGGCGATCACCCGCCATTCATTGTTGTTGCCCAGCAGGCCGTGCAGCCATACCAGCCACGGACGCCCCGCTTCGCCCTGTTGCAAAATTCGCGTCGCCAGCATCATTGCACCGCCATCTGTTGCACCAGGTATTGCAGGCTTTCGGCCCCTGCGCTCGGCGACACCTGCAGTTCTATCAGCGTGGCGCCGCCGCGCCGCCAGCCTTGCTCAACCGCCTGTTGCAGTTGGCGCCAGTTTTCCGGCCGCGCGTAGTCAAGCTGGAACATCGCCGCCGCGTGGCTGAACTCGACGTTCTGCGGCATGCAGTAAAAGCGTTGGCGCTCCTCGTCCGGCGTCGGCAACAGCGAGAAAATTTGGCCGCCGTTGTTATTGACGACGATCAGCACCGTCGGCGCCGAACAGTGGCGCAACAACGCCAGCGCATTGAGGTCATACAACGCGGAAAGGTCGCCCACTACCGCCAACGTCGGCCTGGCGGTGGCGCGCTGTACGCCGGCGGCGGTGGAAATCAGACCGTCGATGCCGCTGGCGCCGCGGTTGCTGAATACCGGGTAAGCGACAGGCAGCGTGGTTAACGCGTCGATCAGTCGCACCACCAGGCTGTTGCCGAGAAACAGCTGGCCGTTCTCCGGCAGCAGTTCCGGCAGGCGGTGCGCCAGCTGCGCTTCGCCAAAGTTATCGTGCAGATGCGTGGACGCCGCCGTCAGCGCCTTATCCGCCAAGGCGCCAGCCCGGCGGCCCACGGCGCGCGCGGTTGCGCCGGATGCTGCGCCAACCACTGCGCCACCCCGGCACGCAGACGCCGCCCCTGGTGCTGGGCCGGATCGAGCCGCCCCGGCAGCTCGTCGATGACCCAATACTCTTCCGGCCGACACTGCGCCTGCCACTGCAGCAAGCGTTTACCGGTCAGACTGCCGCCGAACTGCACCACCAGCTGCGCGTCTTGCAACACGCGCTGCGCCTGCGGATGAGCGAGCCATAAATCGGCGCAGGGCAGCGGTTGCCCGGTCTGCGACAGCGCATCGCCGATCAGCGGCCAGCCCAGCGTCTCGGCCCAGTCGGCCACCTGTGCGCCCTCTTCCGCGCTCATGCGGCCAGCCAGCACCACGCCGCGTTTTTGCCGCCAGAAGAACCAGTCCGGCTGCGGCGACGGCGCCGCACGCGTCTCGCTTTCCTGCAGCCAAGGCCGATCGCTCTGCCACCAGTCGCCCAGCGCGGCAGACCAATCGGCATACTGACGTTCATCGCCGCCGTACAGCGGTTCGGCGAACGGGCAGTTAATATGCAACGCGCCGTGCTGCAGGCGCGCCATCGCGCTGTCGACGCTGGAGGCCAGCCACGCGGCCGGAATATCCGGCGTAGGACGCGGCAGATCGATCGCCAACGTCGGGTGGCTGCTGTAGAGGCCGTTTTGACGGATCGCCTGATTGGCGCCGCAGTCGATCAGTTCCGGCGGCCGATCGGCGGTGAGAAACACCAGCCGCTCACCGGTCAGGCCGGCCTCGATTAAAGCCGGGTAAAGGTTCGCCGCCGCGGTGCCGGACGTGACAATCACCGCTACCGGCTCACGCGCCGCCTTCGCCAGCCCAAGCGCCAAATGGCCAAGCCCGCGTTCATCAAAGTGGGTATGACAGATAAAAGATCGGTTGGCCGCAGCGGCCAGCGTCAACGGCGTGGAGCGCGATCCCGGAGCGATACAAACATGCCGCACCCCATGGCGGGCCAGCGCCTCGAGCAGCACAGCCGCCCACCGGCGATTAAAAACACTTGTCGACATAGTTCGCTCACAAGTCAGTTAGCAGAGATCGTCCCCGGCGCAGCCGACGGACGCCGCGCCTGTAGTTACGCTCTGTATTATATGAGGTGTTATTTTCACGGCTTTTGCGCCAGCGCAAAAACGCCGTATATCCCTGGGTGTTTACACCAGATAATTATTTGATTTAGAACAAAAAATAAACAATAAATACACAAACACTTTACACCTGCGGCGACATGGTCTCAATCCGTCCGCACAAAAAACAGGGGAATAGCGCCCCGCCTGCGGCGGCTAGCGGAAAGTATAGGCGGGATATGGAAGAACTATCGGAGAAACAGCGGGATGAAGCACACAGTCTGCAGAAAAGAACGAGGCGGCTTGCGCCGCCCCTGGGCCGTGATTTATTTGCGGGCCAGCAGCAGCCCCAGCACCAGCCCGACGGTGGCGCCGATGCCTACGCTGTGCCAGGGTTTATCCCGCACATAGTCGTCGGTGCGGTGCACCGCTTCTTTGGCGCGGGCATAGTAGGATTCGCCGGTGTTCACCCAGCGCGCCTTGACCTCACTCAGCGCCTGCTCGGCGTGCGACTTGATGTCGATGTAGGCCTGATCCGCGCGATCGCCGCTGTATTGCAACACT
Organism: Serratia sp. EWG9; assembly: GCF_019913725.1. Taxonomy (NCBI): domain Bacteria; kingdom Pseudomonadati; phylum Pseudomonadota; class Gammaproteobacteria; order Enterobacterales; family Yersiniaceae; genus Serratia; species Serratia sp. EWG9. The sequence goes on along the minus strand of NZ_JADNRO010000006.1, from coordinate 214,262 downwards.
TCTTCCAGCGTTTCGGTCAGCATTCTCAGATCGTCATCCAGCGTAGTTTGCTCAGCATCCGTATGTCTTGCCATCGTGAGATCTCCGTGGTTGAAAAATTAAGCGTTCCTACACTATAGACAACGATCGTCACCTGCGGCCATCGGACTTTTACCCTAAAACACTAATTGCACCTTGGCGGCCTGGCGCTTGTCGCCGGCAAACTCCAGCGCCTGCGCCAGTTGGTCCCCGGCGAACTCCGCCGACAGCAGCGGCAGCGGATCGACCACATCACCGGCCAGCCAGGCCACCGCCAGCGCGAATTCCTCCACGAAGCGGAAGGAGCCGAGCAGATTCAACTCCTTGGCGATCAACAGCATCAGCGGGAAATCAGGGAAGCTGCCGCCCATCCCGACCTGCACGACGGTGCCCTTGGCGCGCGTGACTTCCAGGCAGCGCTGCAGCGACGTCGGATGCCCTGCTGCCTCGAAAGCGATGTCGAAATAGCCTTTGTGTTGCTGATATACGCTGAAATCGTCGTCTGCGGCATGCAGACAGCGGTCCGCCCCCATCTGGCCGGCGAGCGCCAGACAGCGCGGGCTGAGATCGGCGCAGACGATCTCGGCGGCGCCCAGCGCTTTCAGCGCCGCCACCAGCAAACAACCGATCGGGCCGACGCCGGACACGAAAACCGTTTTACCCTTCACCGCGCCGGGCTGTTTCGCCGCGTGGATCGCCACCGCCAGCGGTTCGGCGAATACCATCACCCTGTCGTCGCGATCGGCGGCGTAAGGAATGCACTGCGCGCTATCCACCACCTTGTATTGGGTGAAAGCGCCGTCGACGTGCGGGAAATACATCGCGCTGCCGAAAAAACGCATCTCGACGCACTGATTGCTTTGCTGTGCCAGACAATATTTGCACTGCCCGCAGGGTTTGCTGGGATTGAGCGCCACCTTCTGCCCGATCGCCAGCTGCGGCGAATCGCTGGCGACCACCTCGCCGATCGCCTCGTGGCCCAGCACCATCGGCTGGCGTACCTGAAAATTGCCGACCTTCCCTTCCTGAAAGTAATGCAGGTCCGAGCCGCAGATGCCGCCGCGGCGGATTTTCACCAGCGTGCCCTGCCCCTGATAATTCACTTCTTGCGCGATCACCGCCACGTCGCGTTTGCCGTTGACCATGCAGGACTGGGTTTGAATTTTCATCTCAACACTCCACGAAAGAGGGATTACACCGCGGCGGACATGCCGCCATCGACAAACAGCAGTTGCCCATTGACGAAGCTGGAAGCGTCGGCGGCCAGGAACACCGCCGCGCCGATCAGCTCCTGCGGATCCCCCCAACGCGCGGCGGGCGTGCGCTGGGTCAGCCAGGCGGTAAAGGCCGGGTCGTCGGCCAACGCCTGTGTCATCTCGGTTTTGAAATAGCCGGGGGCAATGCCGTTGACCTGAATGTTGTAACGCGCCAACTCCACGCACATGCCGCGCGTCAGCATTTTCACCGCCCCTTTCGACGCCGCGTAAGGGGTGATGGTGTCCCGCCCCAGTTCGCTTTGCATCGAGCCGATATTGACTATCTTGCCGCGCCGGCGCGGCACCATGTAACGGGCCACGGTCTGCGACACGATGAAGACCGCCTTCTGGTTGACGGCGATGATGTCGTCCCAGTCTTGCTCCGGGAATTCGGTGAAGGGATGACGGCGCTGGATGCCGGCGTTGTTGATCAACACGTCTATCGCGCCGATGTCCGTTTCGATACGGCCGATGGCGGCATGCACCGCCTGAGAGTCGGTGACGTCGAACGCCGCCGCGTCGGCGCGCAGCCCCTCTTCGCGCAGGCGATCGGCGGCGTGCCGGGCATGTTCTTCGGTGGTGGCGTTGACCAGAATATGCGCGCCTTGCTGCGCCAGGCCGCGCGCCAGCAGAAAACCGATGCCGCGCGAGGCGCCGGTGATCAAGACGGTTTTGTTATCCAGAGAAAACAGGTTGTTCATGGTGATTCCCGGCCTTCAGGCCTCCAATCGGACAGGCCTCTATCTCAGCCGATTGTTACCGGTAAAAACGTGATGGAAATCACTGAAAATAATGTTACGAAACCCTGTTACCCTTAACGTGAACTCACGCAGACAGCGAGAGAACAAAGCCAATCTATCCAATTGAAAAATAGCCACTTTCAATAAAATCGCATGCGTTGTTATCACCAAATCGATTTGTTAACATACCGCTATCCACCCTTGCCGCGCCGCCCGTTAAGGCTACCGAATGAAACACCCCCGCGTAACGCTACAGGACATCGCGCAATTGGCCGGCGTGACCAAAATGACCGTCAGCCGTTTTCTGCGCACGCCGGACAAAGTGGCGGCCGACACCGCTGAACGCATTGCGCAGGTCATGCGGGAGCTGAACATCACTGACGTCGATACCGCACAGGCCGGCAGAAAACCGCGCATCGGCGTGTTGATCCCCTCTTTCAATAACCAGATTTTCGCCGATCTGCTGGCCGGCATCGAATCCGTCACCCAGGCGCGGGGTTATCAAACGCTGGTGGTGAACTACGATTACAGCCCGCAGCGGGAAGAAGAGCAGATTGCACAGCTGCTGGCTTATCCAATCGCCGGGCTAATCCTCACCGATTCGGCGCACACCTTGCGCGCTGAGACCTATCTCGCCGCCGCGAAAATTCCCATCGCGCAGGTGATGGATCTCGACGCGCCGCCGGGGCGGATCGCGGTGGGATTTGACAATGAACAGGCGGGGTATGACATGACCGCCGCGCTGCTGGCCAGCGGCAAACGCCATATCGTTTACTTTGGCGCCATGTCCGACGCCCGCGACACTAAACGTTACCAGGGTTACTGCCGCGCCATGGCGGCTCAGGGGCAAACGCCGCGCCAGATCACGCCGCATCGGGTCTCATCGGTTTCGATCGGCGCCGACATGCTGGCGATGGCGCGCGAACGCTACCCGCAGTTGGACGGTATCCTGTGCACCAACGACGATTTGGCGGTAGGCGTGTTGCAGGCCTGCCTGCGTCTCGGCGTGCGCGTGCCGCAGGAGGTTGCGCTATCGGGTTTTCACGGTCTGGATATCGGCCAGGCGACCACGCCGGGCATCGCCAGCGTGATCACGCCGCGCTTTGAGATGGGTAAGGCCGCCAGTGAACTGTTGCTGCAGCGGATCGCGGGCGAGCCCTGCGCCGAGCGTCTCGATCTGCACTACCGCCTCTCACTCGGCGGCACCGTTTGAGCCGGCATGCCGGCTGACCGGCTGTGCGGCGCGGGCTTTTTCGCTGCGCGCCGCCCACCACAGCCCGCTGTTTTTCATCGCATAGCCGAATAGCAGGCCCACCAGCAAAGAGAGCGTCACCAGCGGCCAGTCGCCGCCGCCGGCGAAGGTCGCACAGGCGCCGATAAAGGTGCCGGGCACGAACCCCAGCCATTGCTGTTTGGCCTGTATGCACATCAAGAACGCCACGGCGCCGGTCAGCAGATACCCCAGCAAACTCCATTGCGGCGCCAGTTCGCTGCCGTGGATGATGACCATTGCCCAGAAAACGCCGCTGCAGCAGGTCAACGCGCCGATCAACAGCCCTTTCAGGCCGCCCTGCGGGCAGGCGAAATAGGCCGTGCAGCCGAGAAAACCGGCCCAACCGATCAGGCCCAGACTGACGGCAACCCATCCCCAAACGCCGGACAGGATCCCGGTGGTGACGGCAATGGCGAAAAGAACGTTCATAAAGTGACCTGCAGCAAAAAGAAAGCGCGCAGTTTACCCGAAAACAGGCCAATTTATGCGATACAAATCACATCATAAATGTAATTAAAGAATCATTAATTATAAAAAATAGATATTCATCACAAAATAATTAGCAAGGGAACCCCACCCGGGACGTTTTCCATGCCAGCAACAGGCACACTGCGCTGCTGCTCAAGAACAGCAAATGGGTCGCCTGCTGCAGATCGACGCGATCGACCACCACGCCCAGCAAGATCGGCACCCAGTTGGCGATATAAGCGATAACGTAAAACAGAGAAAGCAAACGCGCATGGCTGGTCGGCGGCGAAATCAAGTTCACCAGGGTCGCGCTGCCGACGAAAATGGCGCCGTAGGCATAGCCGGCCACCACCAGCCCCACCGCCGCCAGCCCCAGAGAATGCCACTGGATCGCCATGGCGAACACCACTGCCGCCAGCACCTGCGCCAGGCAACCGAACAACAGCGAATGACGGGCGTTAACGCGGCGGCTCAGGATCTGGCTGATGCCGGCGATCAGCAGATACACCGCAATCGCATAGCCAAAGACGCCACGCTGGTGCATGCCTAACAGCGTTTCCGCCACGCCGGGGCCGATTGCCAAAATACTGGCGGCCAGCGCCCAACAGACAAACAGCGCGCCGGCGCACACAAAGAATTTACCGCCGGTAGCGCGCAGGCCATCGAGCAGCGTGCTTTTTTCCTGTACGGCCGGCACAGCGCGGGCCGGCGACGCAACCTGGCCACGCGGCCACAGCAGCATGACGCCCAACGCCGCCATGGCGGCAATGGCCATGATGAAAACGAACGGCAGCGTCGTAGGATGAAAACCGGTCTGCAAAGCGATGCCGCTGAAGATCGGCCCCAGCGCTAATCCGGTGGTGAATGACAGCGTTGCGATTAACGCCGCGCTTTTACCGCCGTCGCGCGGTCCAAACCGCACCAACGCGATGTTCGCCGCGCCGGTCAGCGCCCCGGTGCCTACCCCGGCCAGCAGCCGCGCCATCAGCATCATGGCAAAGGTATCAGCCAGCGCGAACAGCAGCGCGCCGCTCAACACCACCAGCAACGCCGGCACGATCATGCTGCGTAAATCCTTTACTTTGCCGGCCAGATTGCCGACGCCGAACAAAGAGATCAGCACGCCGGCGGCATAGGCGCCGTAGATGACGGTCAGACTGACCGAGCTTAGCGCAAGCTGCTGCTGATACAGCGGATAAAGCGGCGTCGGCGCGCTGCTGTTCAGCAATGCCGACATCAAAGCCAGCGCCAGGAACAGTAAAATGGCCGTGCGCGACGCCTGTGCGTTTGCTGGCGCCGCGTCCTGGATGGCGGTATTTTCTGACATGCTTCCACTCCCAAAGTCGGCAGGCGGCGGCCTGCCATCGTCGTCTTTCCTCACCCGGTCTGCCGGGAACGGCGCTTATCATAGCGTTACGGCGACGGGCGAAGTATCGTCAAGAATGAATCACCCTGATGCATTCTTGCATCACCGGAGAAATAACCGCCGATGTGCGTGCCGTTGACCGTCTTTCTCTCCCTCCAGGCGGAACAACGCTTTATGATAGATACCGGTATCGTTCGCCCGGCCCGCACTGCTCCCCTGGCGCCGACAAATCTGCAGAGAGGAAATGGCATGATGAATTGGGATGACGCGCGCTTCTTTCTGGCCGTCGCACGCTGCGGCACGTTACGTAAAGCCGCCAACCAGCTGCAGGTTGATCAGGCGACAGTCGGCCGACGTCTCACCGCCCTGGAAAACTCGCTGGGTTCGAAATTGTTTATCCGCACGCCAAAATCCTTCTCCCTCAGCCCGCTGGGCGAATCCATGCTGGCGGACATGATGAAGATGGAAAATGCCGTGCAGGCGATCGCTCGCAAAGCCGCCGGCGGCGACGAAAGTCTGTGCGGCAACGTGCGCATCGCCACCACCGATACCCTGGCCGAAGCCTTCGTGATACCGGCGCTGCAAGATCTGCGGCAACGCTATCCGGCCATCACCGTCACGCTGTTGACGGCGCTGAACATCACCGATATCGCTTACCACAGCGCGGATCTGGCGATCCGCGGCGCGCGCCCCGATGACGATGAGCTGATCATCAAACGCTTAGCCACTATCGAAATGGGCCTGTACGCCAGCCCGCACTATCTGGCGCAACGCGGCATGCCGGTCAAAGGCGAGCAGCTGCGCGGCCACGATCTGCTGATGTTCCCGCGCGAACTGGTGCCGCGCCACTGGAGCAATTTCGGCGGCGAGACCCTGTTCGAGCCCAACGCCGTGCTGCAATGCAATTCGCAGCTGTTGTTACGTTCGGCCACCCGCAGCGGGCTGGGCATCGGGCTGCTCTTGTCGTGCCTGGCCGACCACGACCCGGAACTGGTGCGCCTCTTTCCCGAGAGCAAAGACTGGGTGGATATCTGGCTGGTGCTGCACCCCGATTTGCAACGCGCCGCTCGCGTGCGCGCGGTGGTGCAGGCGCTGGAAACGTCGTTTAGCGCCCATTACGACTGAGCGCCGTTTCTCCATAAAAAAAGGCCGCCGAAGCGACCTTTTTAACGTCTGAAGCGTTATCAGAACGTCGGCTGAGCCATCTGCACCAGCGAAATCAGCGGCTGAGGATAAACCCCCAACAGCAGCACCAGCGCGGCTGAGATCAGCACCACGACGCCACCGGCGGTCAACGCCCAGTTGTTCGGGGTGTCGCGCTGCAGCGATTCCGGCGCGCTGAGGAACAGGCTGACGGTCACGCGCAGGTAGTAGTACAGGCCGATGGCGCTGCCTACCACGACCGCGCCGGTCAGCCACCACAGATGCGCGCTGACGCCCATCGCGATCACGAAGAACTTACCGATAAAGCCCAGCGTCATCGGGATACCGGCCAGCGACAGCATCATCACCGTCATTACCGCGGACAAGATTGGCTTATGCCAGAACAGACCACGGTAAGAGAACAGCGAATCCGCATCCGGGCCGCGGTATGGGCTGGACATCAGGCTGACCACGCCGAAGGCGCCCAGGCTGCTGAACAGGTAACCGGCCAGATAAACGCCGGCGGTTTCCAGCGACAGCTGATGGGTTTGCACCGCAATCAGCGCCACCAGCAGGTAGCCCAGGTGAGCGATCGACGAGTAGCCCAGCAGACGCTTGATGTTGGTCTGGCTGATGGCCATCAGGTTACCGAACAAGATGGAGCAGAACGCGATGATCGACAACACCATGCGCAGCGCTTCGTTGTCGGCGGCCGGGGCATACAGGAACAGACGCATCACGACCGCAAAGATCGCGATCTTGCTGGCGGTCGCCAGGAAGGTCGAGACCGGCGCAGGCGCGCCCTGATAAACGTCCGGCGTCCACAGTTGGAACGGCACCAGCGACAGCTTGAAGCCCAGACCGACGATCATCATGCCCATGCCGGCCAGGATCAGCGGCTGGTGCATCATGTTTTCCTGCAGGCTCTTGCCGAGGCCGGCCAGCGACAGATCGCCGGATTCGGCATACAGCAGCGCCATGCCGAACAGCAGGAACGACGACGCGGCGGCGGACAGCAGCATGTACTTGATGGCGGCTTCCAGCGGGCGCTTCTGGCGGTAGGCATAGCCCACCAGGCCGAACAGCGGCAGCGAGATCAGCTCGATACCGATGAACAGCGAAGCCAGATGGTTGGCGCTCGCCAGCAGGATGCCGCCCATGGCGGCGATCAGCACCAGCAGGTAGAACTCTTCGCGGTTATCCGGATAGCCGACCAGCCACGGATACGCGAAGGTGCAGGTCGCCAGACTCGCCAGCAGCACCAGCCCGGTGTAGAACATCGAGTAGCCGTCAACCCGCAGCAGCGGGGTGACGTCCATTGGGCCTGCCTGGCCGACAAAGTACAGCGAAAGCAGCGCCAGGTTGAGACCGATCACGGTCAGGGTGGCGTTGATAAAGTGGTCGCGTCGCCACGCAATGCCTAGCATCACAACCACCACCGTCAATCCGACGATCAACAGCGGCAGCAGTGCGATCAGTTGTTGAGGAGTTATTGTCATGGCGAATTACGGCCTTGTTGTTGAAATTGCTGAAACTGACGAACCAAACCAGTGTTGCACGTTGCTCATCGCCGCGTTGGAAGTATCCAGAATCGGCTGCGGGTAAACCCCCAGCAGAACCAGCAACACCACCAGCAGCAGAATGATGAACAGTTCGCGCGCGGTCATGCCCTGCAGCGGCTGGTCGGATTTAGGCGCACCGTAGTAAGCGCGCTGCATCATGATCAGCGAGTAAACCGAAGCGAACACCAGACCGAAGGTGGAGATCACGGTGATCACCGGCACCACCTGGTAGCTGCCGAACAGAATCATGAATTCGCCGACGAAGTTACCGGTACCCGGCATCCCCAGCGTAGCCACGGCGAAGAACAGCGACAGCGCAGGGATGAACTTGATGCGCCCCCACAGGCCGCCCATCTGACGCATGTCGCGCGTATGCAGACGTTCATACAGCTGGCCGCAGATGATAAACATGCCGGCGGCGGACAGGCCGTGCGCGATCATCTGGATAACCGCGCCCTGGTAAGCCAGCTGGCTGCCGGTGTAGATGGCGATCAGCACGAAGCCCATGTGCGATACCGAGGTGTAAGCGATAAGGCGCTTGATGTCGGTTTGCGCGAACGCCATCCAGGCGCCGTAGAAGATGCCGATCACCCCCAGCCACATGGCGATTGGCGCGAACTCGTGCGAAGCCTCAGGGAACAGCGGCAGGCTGAAACGCAGCAGGCCGTAGGCCGCGGTTTTCAGCAAGATGCCCGCCAGGTCAACGGAACCTGCGGTTGGCGCCTGGCTGTGCGCATCCGGCAACCAGCCGTGCAGCGGCACCACCGGCATTTTCACCGCGAAGGCGATGAAGAAGCCCAGCATCAGCATATATTGCACGTTGTGGGACATCGGCGTTTGCAGCAGGTCTTCGTAATCGAAGGTCCACACGCCGGTGGCGTTGTAGTGCACGAACACCAGGCCCAGGATCGCAATCAGCATCACCAGACCGCTGGCCTGGGTGTAGATGAAGAACTTGGTCGCCGCGGTGATGCGGGTTTTACCGTCCGACGCCTTGTGACCCCACAGCGCGATCAGGAAGTACATCGGCACCAACATCATTTCCCAGAAGAAGAAGAACAGGAACATGTCGATGGCGAGGAACACGCCGATAACGCCGCCCAGGATCCACAGCAGGTTGAGGTGGAAGAAGCCCTGATACTTCTGGATTTCACGCCAGGAACAGAGGATCGCCAGCACGCCCAGCAGACCGGTCAACACCACCATCAGCAGCGACAGACCGTCCAGCGCCAGGTGGATGGAGATGCCGAAGCGCGGGATCCACGGCAGCAGGAATTCGCTCTGCCACTGCGGAATGCCTTTCGGCGTAGTCAATGTATAGCCGCCCTGCATCCACAGCTGCAGAGAGAGCGCCAACGTCAGCCCCATTGCGATCAGCGCTATCCAGCGCGGCACCTTAGTACCGAAGCGCTCAAGCTGCCAGCACAGCAGACCGCCGATAAAGGGGATAAGAATTAGCCAAGGTAATAGCATGGCGTTTTGTGTCCCTTATACGAATAATTTCAAACTTTGTACGTAGCGCCTGCCCGGCGCTACGCCCGAAAAATGCGTCTGTTTAAATTATTCAATTAAACCAAAATCAACAGAGCCAATACGACCACTGCACCCACACCCATAGACGCTATATACCAACGCACCTGACCGTTCTCGCTCACCGTCAGACCGCGGTTCCCCCAGCGGGAGAAGACGGCCGGCAGATTCATCAGCGAGTTCAGCGGATCGCGTTGCAGCAGCTTCGCAATGCCCAGGTACGGCTTGACGAACACTTTGTCATACAGCCAGTCGAAGCCCCAGGCATGGAACCACCAGGTCGAGAAGAAACGACCCGGCGCGCTGTTGGCGATGCTGTTGACCAGGCTGCGTTTGCCCAGCCACAGCGCGGCCGCCAGCAGAATGCCGACGATAGCCACCACGCCGGAGGTGATTTCAAGCCGCAGCACGCTGCCGTGCGCCAGCTCGGTGGTCTCCGGCAGCACGCCCTGCAACGGCGGCACGATCATCGCGCCGACGAAGGTGGACAGCACCAGCAGAACCAGCAGTGGCAAGTGGTGAGTGATGCCTTTACCGGCATGCGCTTTGATTTTCTCTTCGCCATGGAACACGATGAAAATCATACGGAAGGTGTACAGCGAGGTCATGAACGCACCGACCAGGCCGGCAACCATCAGGTTGATGTGGCCGTTGGCCATCGCGCCCGCCAGGATCTCGTCCTTACTGAAGAAGCCGGCCGTGACCAGCGGCAACGCAGACAGCGCCGCGCCGCCCACCAGGAAGCAGACGTACACCAGCGGGATGCTCTTGCGCAGACCGCCCATCTTGAAGATGTTTTGCTCGTGGTGGCAAGCCAGGATCACCGAACCGGACGACAGGAACAGCAGCGCCTTGAAGAACGCGTGGGTCATCAGGTGGAAGATCGCCGCGTCCCATGCCTGCACGCCCAGCGCCAGGAACATGTAACCGATCTGGCTCATGGTGGAGTAAGCGAGCACGCGCTTGATGTCGGTCTGCACCAGCGCGGCGAAGCCGGCCAGCAGCAGAGTGACCGCACCGACGATGCCCACCAGGTGCAGCACTTCCGGCGCCATCAGGAACAGGCCGTGCGTGCGGGCGATCAGATAGACGCCCGCGGTCACCATGGTCGCAGCGTGGATCAGTGCGGAAACCGGGGTTGGGCCCGCCATCGCGTCCGCCAACCAGGTTTGCAACGGCAGCTGCGCCGATTTGCCGACCGCGCCGCCCAGCAGCATCAGGGTCGCCCAGGTGATGGCCGTGTCGCCCACCGCCAGTTTCTGCGGCGCCAGGATCATCAGCTCGCGGATGTTCAGCGTGCCCAGCTCGTTGTAGAGGATGAACAGCGCGAACGCCAGGAACACGTCGCCCACGCGGGTCACGATAAAGGCTTTCATCGCCGCCGCGCCGTTGGCCGGATCTTTGTAGTAGAAACCGATCAACAGGTAGCTGCACAGGCCCACGCCTTCCCAACCCAGGTACATCAGCAGCAGGTTGTCCGCCAGCACCAATACCACCATGCTGGCGATAAACAGGTTGGTGTAAGCGAAGAAGCGCGAATAGCCCTCTTCACCGCGCATGTACCAGGAAGCGAACATGTGGATGAAGAAGCCGACGCCGGTGACCACCGACAGCATGGTCAGCGACAGGCCGTCCAGCACCAGAGTCACGCCGATATTGAAGTTGCCGACGGCCATCCAGGTCCACAGGCTTTGCTCGAACAGCTGCACGCCGGCGGCTTTCTGGGCGAAGAAATCCATCGCCACATACACCGTGACCAGCGCAGCCAGGCCGATAGAACCCACGCCGACGGTGGCCGCCGTGTTTTCAGACCAACGACCGCGGGAAAATGCCAACAGCAGGAACCCGATCAGCGGTAGCAGAATTGTTAAATATAATAGGTTCATCCGCGCATCTCACTGACAGTATCAATATTCAGGGTATGACGACGACGGTAGAGCTGCAGCAGCAGCGCCAGGCCGATACTGGCCTCGGCTGCCGCCAGGCTGATCGCCAGGATGTACATCACCTGTCCGTCCGCCTGGCCCCAGTAGCTTCCCGCCACGATAAACGCCAACGCCGCAGCGTTGATCATCACTTCCAGGCTGATCAGCATAAACAGCAGGTTGCGGCGCACCAGCAGCCCGGTCAGCCCGAGCACAAACAGGATAGCCGCCAGGATCAGGCCATGTTGAAGAGGGATCATGCTTGCTCCTCCGATTTTCTTCTCGCCATTTCGCCACTCGCCGGCGCGTTGCTCAGCACCTCGCCAGGCTTGTGCTCGCGGCCGATATGGAAGGCGACAACCAGACCCGCCAACAGCAGCATTGAAGCCAGCTCAACCGCCAGTACGTAAGGCCCGAACAGGCTGATGCCCACCGCCTTCGCGTCGACCATCTCACCGCTGATACCCTGATCGGATACGCTGCGGATCGCGACGATCAATACCACCAGCAGCGCCAGCGACAGCAGGCCAGGCCCGATCCACACCGTCGGCTTCATCCAGTCGCGCTCTTGCTGCTGCACGTTGCCGAGGTTCAGCATCATCACCACGAACACGAACAGCACCATGATGGCGCCCGCATAAACGATGATTTCCAACGCGGCGGCAAAGTAGGCGCCGAGAGAGAAGAAGACTGCCGAGATCGCCAATAACGAGACGATCAGATACAGCAGCGCATGCACAGGGTTGGTATGGGTGATCACGCGAATCGTCGCGGCCACCGCAATCAAACCTGCCAGATAAAATGCAATTTCCATGCTTGCTGGCTCCTTAGGGCAACAGACCTTTGACGTCGATCGGTTTGGCTTCGTTTTCGGCTTCGCCTTTGGCTTTGCCGTCAATCGCCATACCGGCCATCCGGTAGAAGTTATATTCCGGATATTTACCCGGCCCCGAGATCAACAGATCTTCTTTTTCGTACACCAGATCCTGACGCTTGTACTCACCCAGTTCGAAATCCGGCGTCAGCTGGATAGCGGTAGTCGGGCAAGCCTCTTCGCACAGGCCACAGAAAATGCAGCGCGAGAAGTTGATGCGGAAGAACTCCGGATACCAACGGCCGTCTTTCTGTTCCGCTTTTTGCAGCGAGATACAGCCGACCGGGCAGGCAACCGCACACAGGTTACAGGCGACGCAGCGCTCTTCGCCGTCCGGATCGCGCGTCAGCACGATGCGGCCGCGGTAGCGCGGCGGCAGGTAAACCGGTTCTTCCGGGTACATCTGGGTTTCACGCTTGGCGAAGGCATGCATGCCAATCATCCAAATGCTGCGCACCTGGGTGCCGAAACCAACCACTAACTCTTTCAATGTCATGGTTTATTCACCCCTTATTGAGCGTTGTACAAAATGACCGCGGCGGTTGCCAGCAGGTTCAGCAGCGTCAGCGGCAGGCACACTTTCCAGCCGAAAGACATCACCTGGTCATAACGCGGACGCGGCAGCGCGGCGCGGATCAGGATGAACATCATCATGAAGAAGGCCGTTTTCAACGCGAACCAGATGAATGGCGGCAGGAACGGACCCTGCCAGCCGCCGAAGAACAACGTCACAATCAGGGCGGACACGGTGACGATACCGATGTATTCCCCCACGAAGAACAGACCGAACTTCATGCCGGAATATTCGATGTGGTAACCGTCAGCCAGTTCCTGTTCGGCTTCCGGCTGGTCAAACGGGTGACGGTGACACACCGCCACGCCGGCGATCGCGAAGGTCACGAAGCCGAAGAACTGCGGAATGACGTTCCAGACGTGCGCCTGCGATTCAACGATAGCCTGCATGTTGAACGAACCCGCCTGCATCACCACGCCCATCAGCGACAGGCCAATGAACACTTCGTAGCTCAGGGTTTGCGCGGAGGCACGCATCGCGCCCAACAGCGAGTATTTGTTGTTGCTCGACCAGCCGGCGAACAGCACGGCGTACACCGCCAGGCCGGCCATCATCAGGAAGAACAGAATACCGATGTTGAGATCGGACACCGCCCAGGTCGGGCTGACCGGCACGATGGCAAATGCCAGCAACAGGGAAGTAAAGGCGATCATCGGCGCCAGGGTGAAGATCACCCGGTCGGAGAATCTCGGCACCCAGTCTTCCTTGAAGAACATTTTGATCATGTCGGCGACCAGCTGCAGCGAGCCGCCCCAGCCTACGCGGTTCGGTCCGTAACGGTTCTGGAACAGGCCGAGCAGGCGGCGTTCGCCGAAGCTCATGAACGCCCCGCACGCCACGACCACCAACAGGATCACGACCGCTTTAAGAACGGCGATCAGAATGTCGATCACCTCAGGGGTAAACCAGCTCATCGTGCCGCCTCCCGCAGATTGTCTACCTTAGCACCCACCAAAATCGGCGGGATCCCTGGCAAGCCGAGCGGCAAACCAACCTGGCCCTGGGTCAGGGTTTCACTCAGACGCACCGGCAGACGCAAGGTCTGGCCCGCACAGCTGAACTCCACCAGGCTGCCCGCGTTGACGCCAAGCGTCGCCGCGTCGGCCGGGTTGACCATCACGTAGGCTTCCGGCATGCGCTGCTGGATCACGTGAGAGCGCTGCGACATTTCATCGCTGCCGAACAGGTGGTAGTAAGGCGCGACACGCCAGCCGTCGTTCGGATTGAAGGCGGCTGGCACGCGGTCGAAGTAACCGAGGCTGCCCTCCCCCGCTTCGATCAGGCGCACGCCCGGATCGCCGTGGCGCAGTTTGCCGCCCACTTCAGCCTGGAACTTGTTCCATGCCTGCGGTGAGTTCCAGCCTGGCGCCCAGGCGAACGGGATCTGCTGACGATCGGCCAGCGGGCTGTTGTTCCCTTCCATCGAGAAGGCGAACATGGTGTCTTTATCCTGCGGCTGACGCGGCTCGTGCACGCTGATGTTGGCGCGCATGGCGGTACGGCCGCTGGAACGGTGCGGCGAACGCGCCAGCTTCTGACCGCGAATGCGGAAAGTCGCGTCCGGCGCGGCATCGACGATGCCCTGCAGCTGCGGCAACGCGGCGACGCAAGCGGCGATCACGTCATCGAGCTGAGTCCAATCCACATGGCGGCTGGTGTAGGTGGAGTGCAGCGAGTGCATCCAGCGCCAGCTTTCCAGCATCACGGTGAACTGATTCTTCTTGGCGTCGTCGTAGTAAGCCGGATCGTATACCTGGAAGAAGCGCTGCGCGCGGCCTTCCTGGTTGATCAGCGTACCGTCGCTCTCGGCGAAGCTGGCCGAGGAGAGGATCAGATTGGCTTTGTCCATGATCGCGGTGCGCTGGTGATCGGCGACGATCAGGTTGCTGACCTTGGCCAACGCTGCGTCCACCTGCGCCGCCGGCGCATGGCGATAGAGATCGTTTTCCATCACGATGGCGGTATCGGCTGCGCCGCTCGCCAGCTGTTCCAGCGCCTGATCGAGCGAACCGCCGCCGATCATCGCCAGGCCCATGCTGTTGGCGGCGCCCGCCACGAAGGTGATGCCGACGTCGGAACCGCGGCCCTTCAACGCTTTGGCGATGTTGGCCGCCGCTTCGATGATGGCTTCGCTGCCGGCGTTGCTGCCGGTAATGATCAGCGGTTTGCGTGCGCCGGTCAGCGCCTGCACGATGATGTCGACTTTCTTGTTCAGGCCATCGGCCAGATCGTTCACCGCCGGCGCCGCGCTATCCAGCGCGTGCGCGATGGCGAAGCCGAAGCGCGCCTGCTCGTCTACCGGCGCGCGGTAGTTCCAGGCGGCGATGTCGTCCAGGCGGGTATTGTCGACGTTGGTGGTAAACAGCGGGTACTTGGCGTGCTGGCCGATGTTCTGCACCGCCGCGATCTGCCAGTCGGCAACGCGCTGCGCCGCCGCCATCGCGCGGGCTTTACCCTTGACGGCCTGACGCACGGACAGCGCGATGCGCGCGCCGGTTTGCGTCAGGTCTTCGCCCAGCACCAGCACCGCGTCGTAATCTTCGATCTCACGCAGCGCCGGCGTATGAACGCCGCCGTTCTTCAGCACGTTCAGCATCAGCGCCAGGCGTGATTGCTCCGCCTGAGCGATACCGGTGTAGTAGTTCTCGGCGCCGACCAGCTCGCGCAGCGCGAAGTTGCTTTCCAGGCTGGCGCGCGGGGAGCCGATGCCGATGGTTTTCTTCGCCTGACGCAGGATGTCCGCCGCGCCCTGCATCGCCTGCTCGGCGTTCAGGGTGATCCAGTCGTCGCCGCGCAGCTGCTGCGGTTGACGCGGACGATCTTTCTGGTTGACGTAGCCGTAACCGAAACGGCCGCGGTCGCACAGGAAGTAGTGGTTCACGCTGCCGTTGTAACGGTTTTCGATACGGCGCAGCTCGCCATAGCGCTCGCCCGGGCTGGTGTTACAGCCGATGCTGCACTGCTGGCAAATGCTCGGCGCGAACTGCATGTCCCATTTACGGTTGTAGCGTTCGGAATGCGTTTTGTCGGTGAAGACGCCGGTCGGACACACTTCCACCAGGTTGCCGGAGAACTCGCTTTCCAGCGTGCCGCTTTCCGGGCGACCGAAGTAGACGTTGTCGTGCGCGCCGTACACGCCGAAGTCGGTGCCGTCCGCATAGTCTTTGTAGTAACGCACGCAGCGGTAGCAGGCGATGCAGCGGTTCATCTCGTGCGAGATAAACGGCCCCAGCTCCTGGTTGTTGTGGGTGCGCTTGGTGAAGCGGTAGCGACGGAAGCTGTGGCCGGTCATTACCGTCATATCCTGCAGGTGACAGTTACCGCCTTCCTCACAGACCGGGCAATCGTGCGGGTGGTTGGTCATCAACCACTCGACCACGCTTTCACGGAACTGCTTCGCTTCGCCGTCATCGATGGAGATGAAGGTGCCATCGGATGCCGGGGTCATACAGGACATCACCAAACGGCCGCGCGTATCTTCCGCGTTTTGGTATTGCTTTACCGCACATTGGCGGCAAGCGCCGACGCTTCCCAGCGCCGGATGCCAGCAAAAGTAAGGAATATCAAGGCCGAGGGAGAGACAAGCCTGCAGCAGGTTGTCCGCCCCGTCTACCTCATACTCTTTGCCGTCTACATGAATCGTAGCCATAGTCAGCATGCTTCCAAGTGGCCTGCCTTGCGGCAGGCGTTAATCAAAAATTCTGGCCGTGTTCGGGCGAGTCGGCTTACCAGCGTTGCTTCAGCAGATTGTTCGGCTGAATGCCGCCAATCGCATGCGCGTTGCCGAAGTGCTGCACGGCGATACCCGCCTCGAACTCTTCACGGAAATATTTAATCGCGCTTTGCAGTGGCTCTACGGCACCTGGCGCGTGGGCGCAGAAGGTTTTGCCCGGGCCGAGGGAACGGCACAGCTGTTCGAGGGTTTCGATATCCCCCGGCTGCCCTTCGCCGTTTTCCAACGCACGCAGGATCTTCACGCTCCACGGCAGGCCGTCGCGGCATGGCGTACACCAGCCGCAGGACTCGCGGGCGAAGAACTCTTCCAGGTTGCGCACCAGCGGCACCATGCCGATCTCGTGGTCTACCGCCATCGCCAACGCGGTGCCGAGACGGCTGCCGGCTTTGCCGATCGCGCCGTATTCCATCGGCAGATCGAGGTGATCGGCGGTCAGGAAGTCGGTGCCCGCGCCGCCCGGCTGCCAGGCTTTGAAACGCAGACCGTCGCGCATGCCGCCGGCGTAATCTTCCAGGATTTCGCGCGCGGTGGTGCCGAACGGCAGCTCCCAGACGCCCGGATTTTTCACCCGGCCGGAGAAGCCCATCAGCTTGGTGCCTTTGTCTTCACTGCCGGAGATGCCGGTGTACCACTCCACGCCGTTCGCCAAAATGGCCGGCACGTTGCACAACGTTTCGACGTTGTTGACGCAGGTCGGCTTGCCCCAGACGCCGGCGCTGGCCGGGAATGGCGGCTTGGAACGCGGGTTGGCGCGGCGGCCTTCCAGCGAGTTGATCAGCGCGGTTTCTTCGCCGCAGATGTAACGGCCGGCGCCGGTGTGCACGATCAGCTCGAAATCAAACCCGGTGCCGAGAATGTTCTTGCCCAGATAGCCGGCTTCGGTGGCTTCCGCGATGGCGCGACGCAGGTGCGCCGCCGCTTCGATGTACTCGCCGCGCAGGAAGATGTACCCGCGATAGGCTTTCAGCGCGAACGCGGAGATCAGCATGCCTTCCACCAGCAGGTGCGGCAGCTGCTCCATCAGCAGGCGGTCTTTATAGGTGCCCGGCTCCATCTCATCGGCGTTACACAGCAGGTAACGGATGTTCATGGATTCGTCCTTCGGCATCAGGCTCCACTTCAAACCGGTGGAGAAGCCCGCGCCGCCGCGGCCCTTCAGCCCGGAATCTTTCACCAGGCCGACGATCTCGTCCGGGGCCAGGCCTTTGAGGGCCTTCTCTGCGCCGGCATAGCCGTTTTTGCTGCGGTATTCGTCCAGCCACAGCGGCTGCTTGTCATCGCGCAGACGCCAGGTCAGCGGATGCGTTTCGGGAGTGCGTACAATGTGCTTGGTCATTGATACTGCTCCAGTAGCGTCTCGATATCTTCAGGCTTCAGCTGACTGTGCGTGTCGTCATCAATCATCATGGTCGGCCCTTTATCGCAGTTGCCCAGACAGCAGGTCGGCAGCAGCGTGAAGCGGCCATCAAAGGTGGTTTGACCCGGTTTGATGTTCAGCTTCTTCTCGATAGCGGCCTGAATGCCCTGGTAACCGGTGATGTGACAAACAACGCTGTCACAATAACGGATCACGTGACGTCCTACTGGCTGACGGAAAATCTGGCTGTAGAACGTGGCCACGCCTTCTACGTCGCTGGCGGGGATGCCCAGCACTTCCGCGATGGCGTAAATCGCACCGTCCGGAACCCAGCCGCGCTGCTTCTGCACAATTTTCAGTGCTTCGATGGAAGCGGCGCGCGGATCCTCGTAATGGTGCTTTTCGTGCTCGATCGCATCACGTTCTTCCGCGCTCAGTACAAATGCATCAACGCCGCTCTGAGGAGCGGCTGCATTGATGGGCTCGAGCGCATCGTTGACTGCGTGATTGTCTTTTTGAGAGTCCATAGTTAGCGGTCCACATCTGACATTACAAAATCGATACTACCCAGATAGACGATCAGGTCGGAAACCAGGCTGCCTCGGATGACCGATGGGATCTGCTGCAGGTGCGCAAAGCTCGGCGTACGTACCCGGGTGCGGTAGCTCATGGTGCTGCCGTCGCTGGTCAGGTAGTAGCTGTTGATCCCTTTGGTGGCTTCAATCATCTGGAATGATTCGTTGGCTGGCATCACCGGGCCCCAGGAAACCTGCAGGAAGTGGGTGATCAGCGTTTCAATGTGCTGCAGCGTGCGCTCTTTCGGCGGCGGCGTGGTCAGCGGGTGATCGGCCTTGAACGGGCCTTCCGGCATATTGTTCAGGCACTGTTCGAGGATGCGCAGGCTCTGGCGCAGCTCTTCCACCTTCAGCATCACGCGGGTGTAGCAGTCACTGTTGCCGTCGCCGACCGGCACTTCGAAGTCGAAGTTCTCGTAGCCGGAGTACGGGCGCCATTTACGCACGTCGAACTCGACGCCGGTGGCGCGCAGACCGGCACCGGTCACGCCCCATTCCAGCGCTTCTTTGGCGTTGTAAGACGCGACGCCGATGGAACGGCCTTTCAGAATGCTGTTCTTCAGCGCCGCTTTCACGTAGGAATCCAGACGCTTCGGCATCCATTCGAGGAATTCACGCAGCAGGCGATCCCAGCCGCGCGGCAGATCGTGCGCGACGCCGCCGATGCGGAACCAGGCCGGGTGCATACGGAAGCCGGTGATCGCTTCCACCAGATCGTAGATCTTCTGGCGGTCGGTAAAGGCGAAGAACACCGGGGTCATCGCGCCGACGTCCTGAATGAAGGTGGAGATGTACAGCAGGTGGCTGTTGATGCGGAACAGTTCGGACAGCATCACGCGAATGGTGTCAACGCGCTCCGGCACCTTGATGCCGGCCAGCTTTTCAACCGCCAGCACGTAAGGCATTTCGTTCACGCAGCCGCCGAGGTATTCGATGCGGTCGGTGTACGGAATGTAGCTGTGCCAGGATTGACGCTCGCCCATCTTCTCGGCGCCGCGGTGGTGATAGCCGATATCCGGCACGCAGTCGACGATCTCTTCGCCGTCCAGCTGCAGAATGATGCGGAACGCACCGTGCGCAGACGGGTGGTTCGGGCCGAGGTTGAGGAACATGAAGTCTTCGTTCTCGGTGCCGCGCTTCATGCCCCAGTCTTCCGGCTTGAAGGTCAGCGCTTCCATCTCCAGATCTTCTTTCTGCTTGGTCAACACGAAAGGATCGAATTCGGTGGCGCGCGCCGGGTAGTCCTTGCGCAGCGGGTGCCCTTCCCAGGTCTGCGGCATCATGATGCGCGACAGGTGCGGGTGGCCGTCGAAGGTGATGCCGAACATTTCCCAGGTCTCGCGCTCATACCAGTTGGCGTTTGGGAACACCTTGGTGGCCGTCGGCACGTGCAGGTCTTTTTCAGACAGCGCCACCTTCAGCATGATGTCGCGGTTGCGCTCGATGGAAATCAGATGGTAGAAAACGGAGAAATCCGCAGCGGGCAGGCCGTCGCGGTGGGTGCGAAGACGTTCGTCCACGCCATGCAGATCGAACAGCATGACATACGGCTTCGGCTGTTTTCTCAGGAACGTCATTACTTCCAGTAACTGGTCAGGTTTAACCCATACCACGGGCATGCCGGTGCGGGTGGCCTGAACAGTAAAGGCTTCCGGCCCAAAACGGTTGCGCAGTTCGCCGATCACCGGGTCGTCAAGGTGATCTCGGGTCTGCCAGGCAGGCAAGGCGTCGTGCGTCGTCAAATCTGTCATAATTTTTTTTCACCACACTAAAGGGTTATTCGCCGCAAGTTTCACTTTTCGCTGTGTTAACCAATAGCGCACTAAGATGGACGTTAAATGAACGTCTTAAATCTCGTCAGGCGTCCGGAGGTTGGTCACCGCGATGCGCTCGCCGTGTTTACGCTCTCTTTCAGACTGCATATTGGCGCGGTAAACGCCCTGATCGCCGACAACCCACGACAGCGGGCGACGTTCTTTGCCGATGGATTCCTGCAGCAGCATCAGCGCTTGCATGTAGGCTTCCGGACGCGGTGGGCAGCCGGGAATGTACACGTCGACCGGCAGGAACTTGTCCACGCCCTGCACCACGGAATAGATGTCGTACATGCCGCCGGAGTTGGCGCAAGCGCCCATCGAGATCACCCACTTGGGCTCCAGCATCTGCTCGTACAGGCGTTGGATGACCGGGGCCATCTTGGTGAAGCAGGTGCCGGCCACCACCATCAGGTCAGCCTGACGCGGGGAGGCGCGCAACACTTCCGCACCGAAACGCGCCACGTCGTGAACGGCGGTAAACGACGTCACCATCTCCACATAACAGCACGAAAGACCGAAGTTATACGGCCAAATAGAGTTTTTACGCCCCCAGTTCACCATGTCATGCAGCGCATGCTCGAGTTTACCCATGTAAACCGTGCGGTGGACCTGTTGTTCCAGGGGATCGGCGACGATCTCCTGTTTTTGCAGGGGATAACGGTCGTTCTCACCGTTCGGGTCTATGCGGGTGAGCGTATAGTCCATCTTAATGCCTCGCTGTTACTGCGGATGACTGTTGGTGTTAGTGATCGTGCTAGGTTTGCTGCGGCGTTGGGAACGCGCCGGAGTCCAATCCAACGCGCCGATGCGCACCAGATAAACCAGACCGGCCAATAGCACCAAAATGAAAATGGCGGCTTCGATAAAGCCTACCCAGCCGCTCTCGCGAATCGAGACCGACCAGGCATACAGGTATAAGGCTTCAACGTCGAAAATCACGAAGAACATGGCCACCAGGTAGAACTTGGCGGACAAACGCATGCGCGCCGTGCCGACCGAGTCGATGCCTGATTCAAACGGGGTGTGTTTGGCGCGCGCCCGGGCTCTCCCGCCCAAGAAGAACGCGCCCAGCAGCATTAAGCCGCAGAGCCCAATAGCCACAACGAGAAATACGGCGAACGCCCAGTGATGAGCGATAACTTCAGTGGTTGTTGACATACTCTATGCTTACTCATCAAAAGTGGCGTCGATCGCACTGCTCTTGTCACCGGCAGTTAGTGCGCCACATCGATTTAAGGGAAGGATAAATAACCACACAAACAAACTGCTTTTACAGCGAGTTAGGCAGCGTTTTTCTGTGGGCTTTTTACTCCTTTCTATAACCTTTTGTCAACTTTGACAAAAGTATCTACACACTAGTTTACATACGTATCATTTGATTAACATTTGATGCGCCAGGGACAGGCTAAATCGTGTCAGTTAATTTTTGTGTAGAAACAGATAGATATAAACCAACATGCACATTTCAGTTTTACTATACCATTGTCTCAGGAATTCCCTGTTCTTCCACTCACTACCTAGGGGTATTTTTTTGATCCAGGACACGTTTTCAGCATAAATCCTCAAAAAAAGTGTGGCCCTTTAACAATTTTCCTCAAATTGAGCCGCAAAAACGGCCGCTATAAGCTAACAAAATAACCCTGCTATTACCATGCCTTTAACCCATTCAATCTTATTGCTCAAAAAACGAACTTAGCGTATTAAACCCGGCCAAACTCTCTTTTCAGTAACGCTTAAAAGTTAACAAAACAGCCAACTCAAGTTAAAAAACAAACCAAACACATATAAATAAAATTTTAGGTAAAAAAGGACAAAAAAAACCTCCGCCGAAGCAGAGGTTTTCATCAGATATCGCGCCGCAGCGTTATTCTTCTTCGTCCACCAGGCTGGCGTCATCCTGATCGCTCTGGAGACCGCCTTCCGCACCGTTGAAGCCATAGCCGTCATTGCCGCCCTGCATCGCGCTGAAGATGGCCATCGCCAGCTCGTTGCTGCACTGCGCGTTTTTGCACAGCGCATACTGGGTATCCGGCAACGGCGGCAAACCTTCCGCCGCGCCCAGCACCCGCAGGTCAGGGCTCATCATCTCGATCGGCCGCGCGGTCACGCCCAGGCCGGCCTTGCAAGCCGCCCGCACCGCGGACAGCGTGGAAGCGACGTAGGCGATGCGCCACGGGATGCCGGCTTCGTCCAACTGCTTGATCGCCAGCGAACGGAACGGGCTTGGCTCGTCCATCACCACCAGCGGGATCGGCTCGCCGGCCTGGTAATGGTAATCGGCGGCGCAGTACCACAACGTCGGCGACGTGCGCAGCACGATGTGCGGATGCCCTTCGGGATCGGCCGTGGTCACCGCCAGATCGATCTCGCCCTCTTCCAGCAGATCGACCATCGTCGTGCTGCGCTTCACGCGCACGTCAATAGCCAGCTTCGGATAGATGGCGGTTACGCGGTTCAGCAGGAAAGGCAGAATGGTATCGGCGGTGTCGTCGGAAGCGCCGATGGTCAGAACACCTTTAATATTGTTGTACATCAGAGAGGTACAGGCTTCATCGTTAAAGCGCAGGATTTTTCTGGCATAACCGAGAAGCTGAATACCATGCTCAGTCAGAAGTTTGTTGCGCCCATGGCGGGCAAACAGTTCTTTGCCGACCAGTTGCTCTAATCGCTGCATTTGTTGGCTGACGGCTGATTGAGTACGGCAAACGGCGACAGCCGCCGCTGCGAAAGTATTCAAATCAGCAACCGCAACAAAGGTTCTTAGCAGATCGAGGTCGAGATTAAGTATCGGACGATTTGCAGTTGTCATAGTGTATTCTTCACTTTTTTAAATTCTAATTTACGAACTACTACCCTGGTGTGTTTCTCAGACGCCGTTGAAAAAGGACGGAGCCTGTTATGACAGTACCCCACTCATAAGTGGAGGGCAAAAAAATTACTTATGATTCGTTACCTCTATCGCTTTTTGAAATGCGATCTATCGATGCTGCTTATAGAACGCGGGGGACTAAATGCCGGCATACGGGGAAAACCCCCACCGGGCCTGAGATTTTACTCATTCATACTGCCTAATTTCCACTCCATTCGTGCTACTGATAACCCTTATCAACTGGCGTTCAGACTGCATTTACGAGCAAGAAATATAAATAATTAACGGCACCGACTTCGTATCACCACGCAATGAATTTAATAAATTCAATCAGTAAGATTTTTACTTTAAATAATATTCTCATAACCACATAAACAATGCTTAAGATAAAATATAAAGTAAAGCTTATGTAAATATGCCATTTTTCTTAGTGTGGTGTGTCATCTGACAACCCGCTATCAGACAACTCCGGTATTATCGTTCCTTTACAGTTACTGAAAACCATTCTCCCTTATGGCTTATCAGTTCTCCACACCCAAGCGCTGACGCCAGCGCGTCGCGTTGAACGACGCTCGATTTCACAGAACAAAACCCTAGTAAAATTATAGTTCATGAAATTATGAACCACAAAATAACTTTACCTTTGCTTATCATAACTAAAATCCCCCGTTACGACATGCATTTGCACCAAAGGCGTGCAAAACCCTTCAAAAGCAACTACGCCAGGAGTACATTGGGCGGGTTGCGGCGTCCCACGGTAGGAGCGCCCCTATCCCAGCAAAAGGCTCAACTTTTTATGTCCCCCATTGAGAAATCCAGCAAACTGGACAACGTCTGCTATGACATTCGCGGCCCGGTGCTTAAAGAAGCTAAACGTCTTGAAGAAGAAGGCAATAAAGTCCTGAAACTGAACATCGGCAACCCTGCCCCGTTCGGCTTCGACGCCCCGGACGAAATCCTGGTCGACGTGATCCGCAATCTGCCCACGGCGCAAGGCTACTCCGATTCCAAAGGCCTCTTCTCGGCGCGTAAAGCGATCATGCAGCACTATCAGGCGCGCAACATGCGTGACGTGACCGTTGAGGATATCTACATTGGCAACGGCGTCTCCGAGCTGATCGTTCAGTCCATGCAGGCGCTGCTCAACAGCGGCGACGAAATGCTGGTGCCGGCGCCGGACTATCCGCTGTGGACCGCCGCAGTGTCGCTGTCCGGCGGCAAGGCCGTACATTACCTGTGCGATGAGCAGGCCGGCTGGTTCCCGGATCTGGACGACATCATCAGCAAGATCACCCCGCGCACCCGCGGCATCGTGATCATCAACCCGAACAACCCGACCGGTGCGGTCTACAGCAAAGCGCTGCTTGAGCAGATCGTCGAGATCGCCCGTCAACACAACCTGATCATCTTCGCCGACGAGATCTACGACAAGATCCTGTACGACGAAGCAGAGCACCACTCTATCGCCGCGCTGGCGCCGGATCTGCTGACCGTGACCTTCAACGGCCTGTCGAAGACCTACCGCGTGGCGGGCTTCCGCCAGGGCTGGATGGTGCTGAACGGGCCGAAAAAGCACGCCAAAGGTTATATCGAAGGGCTGGAGATGCTGGCTTCGATGCGCCTGTGCGCCAACGTGCCGATGCAGCACGCGATTCAGACCGCGCTGGGCGGTTATCAGAGCATCAGCGAATTCATTCAGCCCGGCGGCCGCCTGTACGAACAGCGCAACCGCACCTGGGAATTGCTCAACGACATCCCGGGTGTCTCTTGCGTGAAGCCGCAGGGCGCGTTGTACATGTTCCCGCGCATCGATGCCAAACGCTTCAACATCCATGACGACCAGAAGCTGGTGCTGGATCTGTTGCTGCAGGAAAAAGTGCTGCTGGTGCAGGGCTCCGCGTTCAACTGGCCTTACCCCGATCACGTGCGCATCGTCACCCTGCCGCGCGTAGACGAACTGGAAATGGCGGTCGGCAAGCTGGGCCGCTTCCTGGAAGGCTATCACCAATAATCATCAGGGGCGCAGCGCCTCGCTGCGCCCTTCCCTCACAGCCCGGTTGCAAAATTCGCCGACACTGCTTCACAATGGGGCCCTCACTTGCCGTTAAAGAGAGCACCATGAGTCAGAGCCATTTCTTCGCCCATCTGTCCCGCCTGAAACTGATCAACCGCTGGCCGCTGATGCGCAACGTGCGCACCGAGAACGTCTCCGAACACAGTCTGCAGGTGGCCTTTGTCGCCCACGCGTTGGCGGTGATCAAGAACCGCAAATTCAACGGCAACCTCAACGCCGACCGCGTTGCGCTGTTGGCGATGTACCATGACGCCAGCGAAGTGATCACCGGCGACATGCCGACGCCGATCAAATACTACAATCCGCAGATCGCCCATGAGTACAAGAAGATCGAAAAGATCGCCCAGCAAAAGCTGCTGGACATGATCCCGGCGGAGCTGCGCAACGATTTTCGCACCATTCTCGATGAGCATTATTACAGCGAAGATGAAAAGCAGGTGGTGAAGCAGGCTGACGCGCTGTGCGCCTACCTGAAATGCCTGGAAGAGCTGTCTGCCGGCAACAACGAATTCACCCTGGCCAAGGCGAGGCTGGATAAAACCATGGAACAGCGCCGCAGCCCGGAGATGGACTACTTCATGGAAGTGTTCATTCCCAGCTTCAGCCTGTCGCTGGACGAAATCAGCCTCGACAGTTCGCTGTAACCCCGCCGGCGCAGCCTCGCTGCGCCGTTAAAAACCGTAGAGCCACGGCACCACAATCACGCTGACCGCCATCACCAGCAGGGTGAACGGCACGCCGAGACGCACGAAATCGCCGAACTTGTAATTGCCCGGCCCCAGCACCAGCGTGTTGACCGGTGAAGAGACCGGCGTCATAAAGGCGGCGGACGCGGCGATGGCGATAATCATCGCGAACGGGTATGGCGAGACGCCCATTTCGCGCGCGGCGGCGATGGCGATCGGCGCCATCAGCACCGCCGTCGCGGTGTTGGAAATAAACAGCCCGATAGTCGCGCACAAGACGAACAGGCACAGCAGCATCACGCGCGGCCCCGCCCCGCCGGCGACATCCATCAGCCCGCTGACGATCAGACTGACCCCGCCGGTCTTTTGCAGCGCCTGCGCGAACGGCATCATGCCGACGATCAAAATGATGCTCGGCCAATGGATCGATTTATAAGCGCTCTCCATGTCGATACAGCGGAATTTGCCCATCAGCAAACAGGCGATCAGCGCCGCAATCGGGTTGGGGATTTCGTCGGTCAGCATCATCGCCACCATCAACGCCAGGCAAAACAGCGCGTGCGGCGCCTGCGTGATGGCCGGCGCCACTTCGTCCACTTCGGCCGGCAAGTTGAGCACGATAAAGTCATGGGTTTTGGCCTGCAGTTGACGAATCGCCTTCCAGTCGCCGATCACCAGCAAAATGTCGCCCAGCTCCAGCGGCTCGTCCACCAGTTTGCCGCCGAGCGTCTCGCCGTGGCGGCGGATGCCCACCACGTTCAGATCGTAGCGGCTGCGGAACGCCGCTTCGCGCAGGCTTTTGCCCAGCAGCGCCGAGTCAGGGATCAGCGAGACCTCCGCCATGCCGACGTTGCGCGACTGTTCCGAGAAGTAATCGCCGCGCAGCACCATCGGCTCCAGCCGCTGTTCGCCGCAGAATTCGCGCAGATCGATCTGGCTGTCCGACATGTCGATCAAGAGGACGTCGCCCTCGCGCAGCTCGGTGCTGCCGGAGGCGCTGACCATCACCCGCCGAAAGCGTTTCCAGCGTTCGATGCCCACCACGTTGGCGCCGTAGCGCGCACGCAGATGCAGTTCATCCAGCGAACGCCCGATCAGCGGCGAAGCGCTGCGGACAGCCAGCCGCCGCGCGCGGCCGGTCAGTCTGTAATCGCGGATCAGATCGCGGAAGGTGCGGCGCTGCCAGCCGTCGCCGGCTTTGCCCGTGTCACCGCTGCCCAGCCAACGCCGGGCGATCAGCATGTAGCCGACGCCCAGCGCCAGCACCACCAGGCCGATCGGCGTCACGCTGAAGAAACCGAAACCATGGATGCCTTCGCGCACCAGCTCGCTGTTGACCACCATATTGGGCGGCGTGGCCACCAACGTCATCATGCCGCTGATAAGCCCGGCGAAGCTGAGCGGCATCATCAGCCGCCCCGGCGCGATCTTCATTCTGGCCGTCACGCTGAGCACCACCGGGATAAAGATCGCCACCACGCCGGTCGAGCTCATAAATGCCCCCAGCCCGGCGACCGTCACCATCAGCAGCATCAACATTTTGGTTTCGCTGCTGCCGGCCACTTTGACCAGCCAGTCGCCCACCTGATAGGCCACCCCGGTGCGCACCAACCCTTCGCCGATCACGAACAGCGCGGCGATCAGAATCACGTTGGGATCGCTGAACCCGACCGTCGCCTCCTGCAGGCTGAGCGTACCGCTCAGCACGAAGGCGATGATCACCAACAGCGCCACCACGTCCATGCGCAGCTTGTTGGTGGTAAACAGCACGATGGCAATCAGCAGTAAACTCAGCACCCACAGTAATTCGCTGTTCAAAACGGCCTCATCCGGCAAATGTCCAAGGGCTTAAAAAATAGCATAAAAAAAACCCGCAAAGGCGGGGTCTAATCAATTAGGGTGAAGATAATGCCACTCAGGCCAGTAGGCGAACGATCGCGCCCTGCGCCGTTTTATCAACGGCGATCTGCGCCAGCGAATCCAGCCGCAGGTCAACCTGCTCCAGCTTCGGCGCGTCGGCCGGGGCGTTGACCGCAATCACCTGGCAGCCCGCCGCCAGCCCCGAAAGAATGCCGGCCGGCGCGTCTTCAACCACCACGCACTCGTGCGGCGCCAGCCCCAGACGTTCGGCGCCCAGCAGGTAGGCATCGGGCTGAGGCTTGCCGTGTTTAACCTGCTCGGCGGTGATGAACACCGCCGGCTGCGGCAAACCGCCGGCCTGGCGGCGAGCGCCGGCTACCGGCACCGAACCGGAGGTGACGATCGCCCAAGGGATGCCGAGCGCGTTCAGGCGCGCCAACAACGCGATGGCGCCCGGCAGCGCGCGAACGCCTTCGGTATCCTGCGCTTCCACCTGCTCCAGCAGTTGGAACTCGCGCTGAATTTCCGCTTCGCTTTCACCCGGCATAAAGTGGCGCAGAGAAGTAATGGCCTGTTTACCGTGAATGAAGTCCAGCACCGCTTGCGGATCGACGCCGCGACGCTCGGCCCAGTGCGTCCAGGCGCGCTCTACCGCCGGCAGCGAATCCACCAGGGTGCCATCAAGATCGAACAGAAAACCCTTACACTCCACAGAAAACCTCTTTTTAATCAAGCATTGATGATTTGCGCTATCTCAACGGCGCTCAAGTGATACTGGCGCGGGCAGGCCAGCCAGATCGCCAGCATACGCTGGTATTTTTCCCACATTTTGGTCTGGGCGTTGAAACCGTGGCTGCCGGAATCGAAGTGAGTATAGCGCCCCTCGGTGTTGACCAGGAAACGCACATAGCTCAGGTAGCGCGCCTCGGTGGCGGCGTCGAAGCCGAGAAACGCCAGGCGGCGCTCGTCCAGCCCCTGTTTCTCTTTCAGATTGCCCCAGGAAACCTGCAGCGCATGGTGCATCTCCATCACGTTGATGATGGTGCGGCACACCTCTTCGCTCAGTTCGCCAAAGTCACGATCCAGCTCGCGCATTTGCAAGCCGAAGCCGCGTTCAACGATGGTTTGCAACCGGCGATAACGATCGCTGTTGTCCGGATCGAGTAGCGTCATCATCTTGTACTGATTCGACAGGATCAGGCGCTGGGCATGGGTCATTTCCATCAGGATTTCCTCATTTCTGTATGATGGCGGGAGCATCGCACAGCGCAAGAACGCAGGAAATCACAACTCGACCGTTCTTTGATTTAAACCGGGGTTATTGGCGCTTTGACGAGAAAGGCCGCATCAGCGCGGCCTTTTCATTACAGATCGTCGAGGAAGGTTTTATCCAACTGCTTGAAGGCGCGCTTAAGCAGATCGGCCAACGTCTGATAGGTGGGCGTGCCCTCGAGCGGCGCCACCGCCTGCCCGGCTTCCGTCAGCTTGTTGCGCACCTCATGGAACCATTGCAGCAGCGTCGGCGGCAGCGGCGTAACAGAGCGACGCCCCAGCCACCACAAGCCCTGCATCGGCAGGCTGCAGGCAAACAGCGCGGTGGCGATCGCCGGGCCGAGCTGGCCGCCCAGCGCGATCTGCCAGGTCAGCGTGAAAATCGCCAACGGCGGCATGAAACGGATAGCGAAACGGGTGGCACGCGCAACGCGGTTCTCCGGAAAGACCGGTGCCAGACGTTTGTCTGACGGCCAGGTTTTCATATAATGCTGCCCGCGCTGGAAGACCTGAAACCAGCTTACGGAACCGGACGGTTTGCTCGTCATTGCGTACCTCAACGTCACGTAAAGAAACTAAAAGCGTGCTGCCAGAGCCCATACTAAAAAATTTGAAGCTTTAAATTTATTTTGTGTTTGCACCGGGCTATCGGTATCCTAAGCCGGCCTTGTGGCCGGTAGAAGATGACGTAAATTTTGTCAACTTTTAGCCCTATAAAAATCAAGATTATTTAAACCGCAGAGAAATCATCGGTTTTTCCATCATCCTGTGATTTGTGCACTTCACATGATGTTAATCATAAATGTCATCGGCACTATGCGCTACGCTTGTTGTCTGATTGACGATTAATTCACCACGTGTGTTCGATTTTCTTTTAACAACACGACTATTTAAGTAGGTACTTCCATGTCGAGTAAGCTAGTACTGGTTCTTAACTGCGGCAGTTCTTCTCTGAAATTCGCCATCATCGATGCCGTTAACGGCGACGAATTCCTCTCCGGTTTGGCCGAGTGTTTCCACCTGCCTGAAGCTCGCATCAAGTGGAAAATGGACGGCGCCAAACACGAAGCTGCCCTGGGGGCCGGCGCTGCACACAGCGAAGCGCTGAACTTCATTGTTAATACTATTCTGGCACAAAAACCAGAGCTTTCTGCGCAGCTGACCGCTATCGGCCACCGCATCGTGCACGGCGGCGAGAAGTTCACCGCTTCCGCCGTGATCAACGACGAAGTTCTGCAGGGTATCAAAGATTCCGTGCCGTTTGCACCACTGCACAACCCAGCTCACCTGATCGGCATCGCGGAAGCGCTGAAATCCTTCCCTCACCTGGCTGACAAGAACGTTGCCGTGTTCGACACCGCGTTCCACCAGACCATGCCGGAAGAATCTTACCTGTACGCCCTGCCGTACAGCCTGTACCGCGACCACGGCGTTCGCCGCTACGGCGCACACGGCACCAGCCACTTCTACGTGACTCAAGAAGCCGCGAAGATGCTGAACAAGCCGGTAGAAGAAGTGAACGTGATCACTTGCCACCTGGGCAACGGCGGCTCCGTCACCGCAGTGCGCAACGGCCAGTGCGTTGACACCTCCATGGGTCTGACCCCGCTGGAAGGCCTGGTGATGGGCACCCGCAGCGGTGACATCGATCCGGCTATCATCTTCCACCTGCACGATTCTCTGGGCATGAGCGTTGACCAGATCAACAAGATGCTGACCAAAGAATCCGGCCTGCTGGGCCTGACCGAAGTCACCAGCGACTGCCGTTACGTTGAAGACAACTACGACAGCAAAGCCGACGCCAAACGCGCCATGGACGTGTTCTGCCACCGTCTGGCCAAATACGTCGGCGCCTACAGCGCGCTGATGGAAGGCCGTCTGGACGCGGTGATCTTCACCGGCGGCATCGGCGAGAACGCCGGCATGGTGCGTGAGCTGACCCTGAACAAACTGGGCCTGCTGGGCTTCGAAATCGACCACGATCGCAACATGGCCGCTCGCTTCGGCAAATCCGGCGCCATCACCAAAGACGGCAGCCGCCTGGCGCTGGTGATCCCGACCAACGAAGAGTTGGTCATCGCGCAGGACGCATCCCGCCTGACCGCGTAATGCTCTCAAAACACCGTCAGCCCAGGCTGACGGTGTTGTTTTAGCCTCATGTTAATCGTGAAGAGGACTATTCTGTGTCACGTACTATTATGTTGATCCCCACCGGCACCAGCGTCGGCCTGACCAGCGTCAGCCTGGGTGTCATCCGCTCCATGGAGCAAAAAGGCGTTCGTCTGAGCGTGTTCAAACCTATCGCTCAACCGCGCACCGGCGACAACGCACTCGACCAGACCACCACCATCATCCGCAGCAACTCCACCATTCCGGCGGCCGAACCGCTGCGCATGGACTACGTTGAGGGCCTGCTGAGCTCCAACCAGCAAGACGTGCTGATGGAAGAGATCGTGGCGCGTTACCACGAGAACACCAAAGACGCGGAAGTGGTGCTGATCGAAGGCCTGGTGCCGACCCGCAAGCATCAGTTCGCCAACGCGCTGAACTACGAGATCGCCAAAACCCTGAACGCCGAGATCGTCTTCGTGCTGGCGCTGGGCAACGACTCCCCGGCGCAGCTGAAAGAGCGCATCGAACTGGCGCGCACCAGCTTCGGCGGCAGCAAGAACAAAAACATCACCGGCGTTATCATCAACAAGCTGAACGCGCCGGTCGACGATCAGGGCCGCACCCGTCCTGACCTGTCCGAAATCTTCGACGACTCCACCAAGGCCAGCATCGCCCACGTCGATCCTGCACAGCTGTTCGCCAACAGCCCACTGCCGGTTCTGGGCTGCGTGCCGTGGAGTTTCGATCTGATCGCCACCCGCGCCATCGACATGGCTCGCCACCTGAAGGCCCGCGTGGTCAACGAAGGCGACATCATGACCCGCCGCGTGAAGTCCGTGACTTTCTGTGCGCGCAGCATCCCACACATGCTGGAACACTTCCGCCCAGGCTCCCTGCTGGTGACCTCCGCAGACCGCCCTGACGTGCTGGTCTCCGCCTGCCTGGCCGCGATGAACGGCGTGGAAATCGGCGCCATCCTGCTGACCGGCGGCTACGCCATCGACGAGCCGATCAAGAAGCTGTGCGAACGCGCCTTCCAAACCGGCCTGCCGGTGTTCATGGTTGACACCAACACCTGGCAAACCTCGCTGAGCCTGCAGAGCTTCAACCTCGAAGTGCCGGCGGACGACCACCAGCGCATCGAGAAAGTGCAGAACTACGTGGCCAGCCACATCAGCACCGAGTGGATCGACTCGCTGACCGCTACCTCTGAGCGTTCACGCCGCCTGTCTCCACCGGCGTTCCGTTACGAACTGACCGAGCTGGCGCGTAAAGCCGGCAAGCGCATCGTGCTGCCGGAAGGCGACGAGCCGCGCACCGTGAAAGCGGCGGCCATCTGCGCCGAACGCGGCATCGCGGAATGCGTGCTGCTCGGCAACCCGGACGAGATCCAGCGCGTCGCGGCAGCGCAAGGCGTTGAGCTGGGCAAAGGCATCGAAATCGTCGATCCGGTCGCCGTGCGTGAAAACTACGTGCCGCGTCTGGTTGAGCTGCGTAAGAGCAAGGGCATGACCGAAGTGGTCGCGCGCGAGCAGCTGGAAGACAACGTGGTGCTCGGCACCCTGATGCTGGAACAAGGCGAAGTCGACGGCCTGGTCTCCGGCGCGGTTCACACCACCGCCAACACCATCCGTCCGCCGTTGCAGCTGATCAAAACCGCACCGGGCAGCTCGCTGGTGTCCTCCGTGTTCTTCATGCTGCTGCCTGACCAGGTACTGGTCTACGGCGACTGCGCGATCAACCCGGATCCGACCGCCGAGCAGCTGTCTGAAATCGCCATCCAGTCTGCGGATTCCGCCGCGGCCTTCGGCATCGAGCCGCGCGTGGCGATGATCTCCTACTCCACCGGCAACTCCGGTGCGGGCAGCGACGTAGAGAAAGTGCGCGAAGCGACCCGTCTGGCGCAGGAAAAACGCCCGGATCTGATCATCGACGGCCCGCTGCAGTACGACGCAGCCATCATGGCCGACGTCGCCAAGTCCAAGGCGCCGAACTCGCCGGTGGCCGGCCAGGCGACCGTGTTCATCTTCCCGGATCTGAACACCGGCAACACCACCTACAAAGCGGTACAGCGTTCCGCTGACCTGGTCTCCATCGGGCCAATGCTGCAAGGCATGCGCAAGCCGGTGAACGACCTGTCGCGCGGCGCACTGGTTGACGATATCGTCTACACCGTCGCGCTGACGGCGATCCAGTCTTCCCAGGCTGACGCTGCCGCCGCCAAGGCGTAATAAACCGTTAAAAAAAGCCAGTCAGGTAATCCTGACTGGCTTTTTTATGCCTGATACTCTTGGTGATGATGCTGTTTTAGACAATACCCGCCAAATCCGCAGCACCCACCATCATCGCCAAGCGCTGACGCCCCGTGCAGAAAAATCAATGGTAGGCATGATGGGGGTTTGGCTGTTCGTGGCATAGAAAAATGCCGAATTCGTAAAGGAATACACCTTCCCGGAAAAATTGATGGTGACGCGGTTGCCCTCGCCGCGGATAGTTGCATCAGCCCGATCCGCCGTCAAAATTGGCGCGCTTTGACTCAGCACGTTTATAGGGTCGCCATCCAGGCTTCCGTTCAAATAGTAACGATACACATCCGTGTCGGTGGCCCCCGCATTCTGGTACTCGGTGACATAGAGCCAAATCTCGTCGGTCAACTGCTTTTTGCTGTAGAGCTTATCGTCATAAGTCTCGCGGGTGGCATACCAATACCCCGCAAAGCCAACGACAATAACCAACAAAACCGTCGTCAATAGCCGATGAGCCCATTTAGTAACCATGCCGAGTTGCATAATCAATTCCTTGTTTGATCCAATATTGATCCCGAGGGTCATCACCATACGGCGGGCGTTGATACCAATGACTCCATTCTAACCGCGATGTTCCTGCACGTGACTGAGCAAATCCAGCGCCCATCAACAAAATATCTGCGGGAATTCCAGCCGCGGTACCGGTTGCACCATAATTGAAATTACCAAAGTTAGCCAAGGCGCGATTTTGCTGTTTGTAATCCCAGGGGCCCCGATTTTTTACCTGATGGTAGAACCAATAGTAAGTACCAGGCAACGCCATGTTGCGTGGTTGCCCCTGCCTGCGCGCCTCGCGCAAGTTTCTGGCAAGAACAGTAAAACCGCCTGGCGGCAGTAATGGAACCACGGCCATAATCTCCTCCTTGAGAGCCGGATGTCATTTAATCATAGGGTTTATAAAAAATTCACACAGTGTCTTATTCACTGCACGTATGAATAAGACAGCATGACGAAAATCATTCACCAAATAAATTTAACACATTGTATTTATTTGATTTATTCCCTCATTATCATATTTTATCCCTGTATTGACCAGTTATTATCAATGAAAAAAAAGTCCCCTAAGGGACTTTATAATGGATAGCATGTTGATAAACGTCTCAGGGCAGAACAACTCGCGGGTAATAACCAATTCGATTACCGATTAAGTATGCCGGTAATTCCTATTCTGCTTTACAATAACTGCCCGGCAGCCTCCAGAATATGCTCGGCGGTCAGGCCGTACTCCTGCTGTAAAAACGCCTGGGTGCCCACCTGGCCGTAACGCTCCTTCACCCCCACGCGCCGCATCGGCGTCGGGCATTCCTCCGCCAATACCTCCGCCACCGCCGACCCCAGCCCGTTATGAATGCTGTGGTTTTCACAGGTGACGATGCGTCCGGTCTTGGCCGCGTAGGTTTTGATCAGTTCACGGTCAATAGGCTTGAGGGTGAACATATCGATCACCGCCGCGCTGACGCCCTGCCGCGCCAGCATCTCCGCCGCCTTCAGCGCCTCCGCCACCATGATGCCGTTGGCGATCAACGTGATATCGTCGCCGTCGCGCAGCAGGTTGCCCTTGCCGATGGTAAAGCGCGAGCCGTCCTGGTAGATGCGCGTCGCCTGCTTGCGGATGGTGCGCACCCAGTAGAAGCCGCGCAGATCCATCAGCTGGCGCAGAATGTCGGCGAACATGGTGGCGTCGGTCACTTCCAGCACCACCGAGTGCGCCAGCCCGCGCACGATGCCCATATCCTCGAACGACATGTGGGTGCCGCCGTTGTGGCAGGCGCTCACCCCAGCGTCGGAAGCGATCACCTTGACGTTGTTGCGCTGATAATCCAGCGACATGAACAGCTGATCGAAACAGCGGCGGCTGGCGAAGGCGGTAAAGGTGTGCACGAACGGCACCCGGCCAGTCAGCGACAGTCCGGCGGCGACGCCGATCACGTTGGCCTCCATGATGCCGCAGTTAATCACGTGCTGCGGGTGATCCTTATGCACGCCGTCCATCGCCATGGAGCTCATCAGATCCGCCTCCAGCGCGATGATCGGCGCGCCCGCTTCAATCTGCCGCCTGACCGCGCCGGCATAGACTTTGCGCATTTCGACGGCGTCGTTTTCCAACTGCGTCACTACGTTAAACATGGGCGGCCTCCAGTTCGGCGATGGCTTTTTCAATCTCCTGCTGCACGTCCGGCGTCAGGCGCAGGTGGTGTGAGTTCGACAGGTTTTCCAAATAGGTCACCCCCTGTCCCTTGATGCTGTCGAGCACGATCGCCAGCGGCCGCTGTTCTCCGCCGCGCGCCGGCCTCACCGCCGCCAGCAGCGCCGCAATGTCGTCGCCCTTGATGGTCTGCACCTCAAAGCCGAAAACGCGGAACTTGGCGGCCAGATCGAACGGTTGGATCACCTCGTCCAGCGCGCCGTCCAGCTGCTGTTTGTTGTAATCGATAAACAGCGTCAGGTTGTTCAGATTGTGGTGGGCGATAAACTGGAACGCCTCCCAGCACTGCCCTTCGTTCAGTTCACCGTCGCCGAGGATGCTGAACACCCGATTGCGGCGCCCCGCCAGCCGATGGGACAGCGCCATGCCGGCGGCGATCGACACACCCTGCCCCAGCGAGCCGGTAGTGGCGTCCACGCCGCGCGTGCGCAGCCGGTCCGGATGGCTCGGCAGGCGCGTGCCGTTCTGATTGAGGGTTTGCAACTCCGCCAGCGGGAAGTAGCCCTTGATCGCCAGCGTGCTGTACAGCGCCGGGCCGGCGTGCCCCTTCGACAGCACGAAGTCATCGCGCTCCGGCCAGTCCGGATCCGCTGGATCGATGCGCATCACGCCGCCGTACAATACCGCCAGCGTCTCGACCACCGACATACAGCCGCCGTAGTGGCCGAACCCCAGCCCGGTCAACGCCTTCAATGTTTCCAGGCGGATGGCGCGCGCCAGGGCGCGCAGCTCTTCAATTTCCATTTCGCTCGTTGTGTCGTTCATCACTCTGCCCTCGTTATTTCTCGACGCGGTCAGCGGCCGGCGCGCCTTTGCGTTTTCCCAGGAAGTTATGCGCCACCAGCAGCGCAAACACGGCGACAATCGCCAGCATGATCATCTCTTTCGACATAAAGCGCGCCATGTTGCCCAGCAGGATGCCGATCGCGCCGAAGTCGGCGTCGGAGAAGGTAGTGTTGGCAAAGCCCAGCGCCCCCAGCACAGGCAGCAGCAGCACCGGCAGGAAGGTGATCAGCAGACCGTTGGCGAAAGCGCCCAGCATCGCGCCGCGCCGCCCGCCGGTGGCGTTGCCGAACACCCCGGCGGTAGCGCCGGTGAAGAAATGCGGCACCACGCCGGGCAGGATCAGCACCATCTTCAGTTGCCCCAGCAGGAACAGCCCGGCCAACCCGCCGAGGAAGCTGAACAGGAAGCCGATCAGCACCGCGTTGGGGGCATAGGGGTAAACCACCGGGCAATCCAGCGCCGGCCGCGCGTTAGGCACCAGTTTTTCCGAGAAGCCGGTGAACGCCGGCACGATCTCCGCCAGAATCAAGCGCACGCCCTGCAGGATAATGAATACCCCGGCGGCGAAGGTGATGGCCTGGATAATCGAGTACACCAGGTAGTTCTGGCCGCCGCTGAGCTCGCTTTCCACATAGGCCCGCCCGGCGCAGATCGCCAGGATCAGGTAGATGACGATCATGGTCATCGAGATCGAAATGGAGCTGTCGCGCAGGAAACTGAGGTTTTTCGGCAGGTTCATCTCTTCGGTCGAGCGCGAGTTTTTCCCCACTTTCGAGCCGATCCAACCGGACAGCACATAGCCCAGGGTGCCGAAGTGGCCGAAGGCGATATCGTCGTTGCCGGTGATGCGGCGCATATAGCGCTGGGCGATCGCCGGGAAGAACGCCATCACCAGCCCCAGGGTCAGCGCGCCGGTGAACACCAACTGTACGCCCTCGAAGCCCGCCACCGTCAGGATGATGCCGATCATGCAGGCCATGTAGAAGGTGTGGTGGCCGGTGAGGAAGATGTATTTCAATCGGGTAAAGCGCGCCACCACGATATTCGCCACCATGCCGAACGCCATGATCAGCGCGGTGGAAGCGCCGTATTTCTCCAGCGCGATGGAGACGATGGCTTCGTTATTCGGAATGATGCCCTGAATATTAAACGCGTGTTCGAACATGCCGCCCAGCGGATTGAGCGACCCGACCAATACCGTGGCGCCGCCGCCCAAAACGATAAAGCCAAGAATGGTTTTTACCGTGCCTTTCACCACGTCGGAAAACGATTTCTTTTGCGCCAGCAAACCGATCAGCGCAATAAGCCCGACCAGTACCGAAGGCACCTTTAATATATCCACCACAAACTTAAGCGTTTCCTGGATAAACATATCCACCTCGCCAATCGTTTTATTCAGATGATTGAGTGGGCTTCGAAGTAAGCGCGCAGCTTGGCTTCAAGCTCATTAATGTCGATGATGTTGCTGATCACCACCAGCTGCTCGGCCGGTACGCTGGCGCTGTCGGCGATGTCTTTCGCCATCACGAACACGTCGGCGGCGCCGGGAGTGGCGGACGACAGATCGGAGTGTTCGACCTCGGCCTCCACCCCCATCTTTTTCAGCACCTTTTTAATGTTCATTTCCACCATAAAGCTGCTGCCGAGACCTGAACCGCAAATCGCCATGATTTTCATGATATCCACCTGTTGAATTTAGCGTGTAGGGTAGCGCCGCCGGGAATATTCCCGACGTTATGGGCATTAATAATGTTCCTGGTGATTAAACGTTAATAGCGGGCAATAATATCCTCAATTTGCCGTTTATCTGTGGCGTGAAATAACGCTTCCATCGCCGTGTTATCGGAAAATAATTCCGCCAACTGCGAAATCATTTCAATATGACTGTTGCCGTCGGGTGCGGAAAGCATCACCACCACCTGAACCGGATCGTTATCCGCAGAATGAAAATTCACGCCCTGGTGGATCTTCAACAGCGACAGCCCCAGCGCGTTGGCGCCCTGCTCCGGCCGCGCGTGCGGCATCGCGATGCCCGGCGCCAGGACGAAGTAGGGGCCAAGCAGCTCCTGCTGATGAAAGATGGCCGTCAGGTAATTCGGCGTAATCACGCCGCGTTGCAGCAGCGGTTGCGCGCTCAGCGTTACCGCCTGGCGCCAGTCCTCCACCCGTTCGCACAGCTGTATATGATCGGCGGTCAGCCATTCTTTCAGCACGTTACCCTCCCAAGCGTTGATGGTTTCGGCTGGTGATTAATTCACCGACGACGGTAAAACTTTAATCAACCCCTCTCGGCTGCACAGTGATTGGCATCACAAAGATAGCGCTACCAAAGCGCTATCATGCAGAACTGTGATAGCGCTATCAAAACGCCATGCCGCGGCGCGGCGTTAACCACAATTTTTTCTCGCTCTTCCGGGTTACGGGGTAGAATGTGCCGCATACTGGGATCGTCGAAGCCGCGCCGTCGGCTTCCCACCATCACAATCTTTATGCGCCGCGCGCGCATTTCAGTCGGGATTAGGCATGTCGATCGGTAAAAAACGCCGCAGCACAGGCAGGGTGACGTTGGCTGACGTAGCGCAGCTGGCGGGCGTCGGCACCATGACGGTGTCGCGCGCGCTGCGCACGCCGGAACAGGTTTCGGACAAACTGCGCGAGAAGATAGACGCGGCGGTAAACGAGCTGGGCTATCTGCCCAACCTGGCCGCCAGCTCGCTGGCCTCGGCCTCGTCCTACACCATCGCCATGGTGGTGCCCAGCCTGTCCGAATCCGGCTGCGCCGAGATGTTCGCCGGCCTGCAGAAAGTGCTGCAGCCCGCCGGCTATCACATCATGCTGGCGGAGTCGCAGCACCACCTGGAACGCGAGGAGAAACTGCTGGAGACGCTGCTCTCTTACAACCTGGCGGCGGCGGTGCTGCTCAGCGTCGAGCATTCGCAAAATGCCCGCAACGCGTTGATCGCCGCCAACATTCCGGTGGTGGAGATCGGCGCCGTACGCGCCGATCCGATCGACATGAGCATCGGCATCGATTACGTGGCGGCCATGTATCAGCTGACGCAAACGGTGATCGCCAGCGGTTACCAGAATGTCGGACTGCTGTGCGCCAATCAGGAGCAGTGGATTTTCCAGCAGCACCTGCAGGGCTGGCACAAGGCGCTGCTGCGCAACCATATGTCGCCGCATCGGGTCATCAACGCCGCGCAGCCCGCCAGCTTCAGCACCGGCGCGCAGCAGCTGCCGGAATTCTTGCTGGCCTGGCCGGAGCTGGACGCGCTGGTGTGCGCGTCGGACGAACTGGCGGGCGGCGTGCTGTATGAATGCCAGCGGCGGCGCATCAAGGTGCCGGATAATCTGGCGGTGGTGGGCTTCGGCAACAGCGAGTTCAGCCGGGTGTGCCAGCCGCCGCTGACCACCATGACCATTCCGCATCGCGACATCGGCATTCAGGCCGGCCAGGCGCTGCTGGCGCGGCTGAACGAGCATCCCTGGCAGCCGCCAGGCTCCCTGCCCGCCACGCTGTGCCGCCGCGACAGCTGCTGAATCCGCCCGTAAAAAAAGCCGGTCGATGACCGGCTTTTCCATGCGCAGGCGGCTCAGTGATTGTCGAGCGGCTTGCCGTAATCCTGTTCATTGTTGCGCGTCAGCCACAGCGACAGCGCCTTCAGCGAATCCGGGGTAAACTCGTCGCAGCGGGCGGTGATCTCTTCCGGCGTCAGCCAGCACACCTCGGCCACTTCTTCTTCCTGCAGCGCGAACGGCCCGTGCGATACGCAGCTGAACAGCGCGCCCCACACCCGGCACTGCTCTTCCTCAAAGTAGAACAGACCGTGCTCGGCGAAAGGCACGCCGGCGATGCCCAGCTCCTCTTCCGCCTCGCGGCGCGCCGAATCCAGCACGTTTTCACCGCTTTGCACTACGCCGCCCGCCGTCGCGTCCAGCCAACCCGGGTAGAAGTCCTTGATCTCGGTGCGACGCTGCACCAGAATTTTTCCCATCCCATCATGCACCACAATATAGGTAGCACGATGACGCAGCCGCTCCGCCCGCATCTGTTGACGACTGGATTGAGCAATCACCTCGTTTTGCTCGTCGACGATATCAACCCACTCGGTATCTGCAGCCTGACCCTGTTCCGCCATCCTCTAAAACCTTCTATTTTGGCGCGATGCAATCCCGCGCGCTGGTTAATCAATGAGTGTTTTTCAAAGATTTTTATTGTGTGTGTATAAATTAGTGCGTTTAGCGTGTTAACGCCACCTCCGCGACGACCTTGCCGTCGTCGAGCGTCAGCACGCGCAAAGTGCCGCTTTCCAACATGCCGTAGCTGGCGGGAAAGCCCCCTTTCGGGATGCTGACCGAGCCCGGATTGAAGCAATAGATCTCACCCTGCCGCTCCGCCTGCGGCAGATGCGTATGGCCATAGGCCAAGACGTCACCGCAGGATAACGGCGGCAGTGCCGAGGGATGATAAAGGTGACCGTGGGTCAAAAACAATCGTCTTTTTTGCAGTAAAACCTGTTGCCAGGGCGCCTCGATGGGAAACGTCAGCAGCATCTGATCGACCTCGCTGTCGCAATTGCCGCGAACGGCGATGATCTTGTCGCTATAGCGATTCAATCGTTCGGCAACCTGAGCGGGCTGATACCCGGCGGGCAACGCGTTGCGCGGGCCGTGATTCAGCAAATCACCCAGAAGAATCAGCCAGTCGGCGCCGTGTTGTGCGAACAATTCCAGCACGCGTTCGGTCGCCGGCAGCGAACCGTGGATATCCGAGGCGAACATCAGCTTCATAACCTTGTCCTATAGAGGGAAATAAGCGCCATTTTACCGCGCCGGCGCCGTGCGGCAAACCGCCGCCCGCCCCGGTGGAGAATTGTGATCCAACTGTGCAGATAGCATCGGACGAATCCCACATAGCCTGCTATCCTTAGCTGCTATTGTTGGATCTCTGATATACCTTTGTGCGCGGCGAAGACCGCAGCAACGTGTAATGAATTACAGATCACCTTACCGCAGGAGGCAACATGATTGACCTGTATTACGCGCCTACTCCCAATGGTCACAAGATCACCTTGTTTTTGGAAGAGGTCGGCTTACCCTACCGTATCCATCGCGTAAACATCAGCGCCGGCGAGCAGTTCAAACCGGACTTTCTGAGCATTTCTCCCAACAACAAAATCCCGGCGATCGTCGATCAGCAACCGGTGGACGGCGGCGCGCCGATCAGCCTGTTCGAATCCGGGGAAATCCTGCTGTATCTGGCGGAGAAGACCGGCAAGCTGCTGAGCAAGGGCCTGCGCGAACGCGCCGCTACCCTGCAGTGGCTGTTCTGGCAAGTGGCCGGATTCGGGCCGATGCTCGGGCAGAATCACCACTTTAACCACTACGCGCCGCAGCCGGTGCCTTACGCCATCGAGCGTTACCATCTGGAGACCAAGCGGCTGTACGGCGTGCTGGAAGCTGAACTGCAAAAACACCCGTACCTGGGCGGCGATAACTACAGCATCGCCGATATCGCCACCTACCCGTGGGTCGTGTCGCATCCGCGCCAGCGCATCGATCTGGCGGATTACCCGGCGGTGCGCAACTGGTTCGAGCGCATCAGCAATCGCCCGGCGACCGAGCGCGCCTACAAACTGGCCGAACAAGCCTAAGTGCCTCCCCCGACTCCCCGTCGGCCGGGGAGTCACATCGTCCCTGCGTTATCATTTCCCTACTTTCCGTGTATTCTGAACGCTAATAATCAGACCTATGGAGAATCTCTGATGTCTTTCAGTCAACCCGACGCCGTTATTCGCATTAAAAATCTGCGGCTGCGCACGTTCATCGGTATCAAGGAAGAGGAAATCAACAACCGACAGGACGTCCTG
The DNA here is from genome assembly GCF_019913725.1 of Serratia sp. EWG9. NCBI lineage: Bacteria > Pseudomonadati > Pseudomonadota > Gammaproteobacteria > Enterobacterales > Yersiniaceae > Serratia > Serratia sp. EWG9. The sequence goes on along the minus strand of NZ_JADNRO010000006.1, from coordinate 172,004 downwards.
ATCAACGTGGTGATCCACTACCCGGCGGACAAGGCGCGCAACAGCGAAGATATCGCCGATGCGCTCAACTACCGCACCATCACCAAAGCGATCATCCGCCATGTGGAAGATAACCGTTTCGCGTTGCTGGAAAAATTAACGCAGGATGTGCTCGATATCGTAAAAGAACACGCCTGGGTGACCTATGCTGAAGTGGAGATAGATAAACTTCTGGCCCTGCGCTACGCCGACTCGGTTTCCATGACCATGAGCTACCGCCGGGACTAATTCAGGGAGGTCGACCATGCGGATCCTGATCACCGGCGCAACGGGATTGATAGGCAGCAGCCTGACGGCAAGACTGCTGGCGCTTTCTCACCACATTACGGTGCTGACCCGAGACGAACGGCGAGCCCGAGCCCGGCTGGGCGACCGGCCGAGCTATTGGCGAACGCTGGACGACCGGCAATCGCTGGATGAATTTGACGCGGTGATCAACCTGGCCGGCGAACCTATCGCCGACAAGCGCTGGAGCGCGCAGCAGAAAGAGCGGCTGTGCCGCAGCCGCTGGGATCTGACCGAACGCTTGGCGAAGCTGATCAAGGCCGGCAGCACGCCCCCCGGCGTGCTGATTTCCGGTTCCGCCGTCGGCTACTACGGCGATCAGGGGCAGGCGGTGGTGACCGAAGAGGAGCCGCCGCACGACGAATTCACCCACCAGCTGTGTCAACGCTGGGAAGCGCTGGCGCTGCAGGCGCAAAGCGACGCCACCCGCGTCTGCCTGCTGCGCACCGGCGTGGTGCTGGCGCCACAGGGCGGCGCGCTGGCCAAAATGCTACCGCCGTTCCGCTTCGGGCTCGGCGGCCCGATCGGCGACGGTCGCCAATACCTGCCGTGGATCCACCTCGAAGACATGGTCAACGGCATTATTTATCTGCTGGATCACGCCACCCTGAGCGGCCCGTTCAACATGGTCGCTCCCTACCCGGTGCACAACGAGCAATTCGCCGCCCAATTGGCCAACGTGCTCGATCGCCCGGCGTTTCTGCGGGTGCCGGCGTTCGTCATGCGGCTGTTGATGGGGGAAGCGGCGGTGCTGGTGCTCGGCGGCCAGCGGGCGGTGCCGAAGCGCCTGGAAGAGGCCGGTTTCCACTTCCGTTATCTGGAGCTGGAACAGGCATTGGATGACGTTGTCAATCAGCGGGCCGAAGCCCGCTGATCTGAGGTTACTTCAACGCGCCGGACAGGAACTGCTGCAGGCGCGGGCTTTTGGGATTGCCGAACAGCTCGGCCGGCGGGCCCTGCTCTTCGATCAACCCTTTGTGCAGGAAGATCACGTGGTTCGAAACGTGGCGCGCAAATTCCATTTCGTGCGTCACCACCACCATGGTTTTTCCCTCCTCCGCCAGCTTCTGCATGATGCGCAGCACCTCGCCCACCAACTCGGGATCCAGCGCCGACGTCGGTTCGTCAAACAGCAGCACTTCCGGCTCCATCGCCAATGCGCGGGCAATGGAGACGCGCTGCTGCTGGCCGCCCGACAGGTGCACCGGGTACTTGCCGCGCGCCCGCTCGTCGATGCCCACTTTATCCAGGTAGCGCACCGCGCGCTCGTGCGCGTCGGCCTTGCTCAGCCCCAGCACCTGCACCGGCGCCTCCATCACGTTCTCCAGCACCGTCATATGGCTCCACAGGTTAAAATGCTGGAACACCATGGTCAGGCGGGTGCGCAGCAGCTGCAGCTGCTTCTTGTCGAATACCTTCAGCTGGCCGTCCTTGTCGCGCACCATGCGAATATCTTCGTTGTTCAGGCTGATCGAGCCTTCGCTCGGCTTCTCGAGGAAGTTGATGCAGCGCAGAAAGGTGCTTTTGCCGGAGCCGGAGGAGCCGATGATGCTGATCACATCCCCGGCGTTGGCCGCCAGCGAGACGCCCTTCAGCACCTCGTGATCGCCATAGCGTTTGTGCAGTTCCGTGACGGCTAATTTATTCTCAGACATGGTTTTTCTTCCCGTCATTTATCAGTGACTAACGTGTGCCATCCAGCGTTTTTCAGCTTTGCGGAACAGGCTGATTAACACGTAGGAGATGATCAGGTACAACACCGCCGCAATGCCGAAAGCGTAAAACGGCTGATAGGTCGCGGCATTGATGTCGCGCGCAATCTTCAGCAGGTCCGGCACGGTGGCGGTAAACGCCAGCGCGGTGGAGTGCAGCATCAGGATCACTTCGTTGCTGTAGGCCGGCAGCGCGGTGCGCAGCGCCGAAGGCAAAATGATGCAGCGATACATCTTGAAGCGCGAGAAACCGTAGGCGTTGGCGGCCTCGATTTCACCGTGCGGCACCGAGCGGATCGCCCCGGCGAAGATCTCGGTGGTATACGCGCAGGTGTTGAGCGTCAGCGCCAGGATAGTGCAGTTGAGCCCGCTGCGGAAAAACGCGTTGAGAAACTCGCTGCCGCGCACGATTTCCAGGCTGTACATGCCGGAGTAGAACACCAGCAACTGCACGTACAGCGGCGTGCCGCGAAACACGTAGGTGTAGAGCCACACCGGGAAACGCACCCAGCGCAGGGAAGAGACGCGCGCCACCGCCATCGGGATCGCCAGCAGCCCGCCCATCACCACGGAGGCGATCAGCAGCCACAGCGTGACCGCCACGCCGGTGAAACGGTAGCCATCGCTCCACAGCAGCGACTGCCAATACTGTTGCAAAATCTCGATCATAGCTCGGCCCTCTTGACGCCCAGTGAGTAACGCCGTTCAAGCCACAACAGCACGCCGTTGGAAACGGTAGTGAAAATCAGGTAAACCACGCCGGCTACGATGGCGAAGAAGAACGGCTGATAGGTGCCTTTCCCCGCCAACTGCGTGGCTTTCACCACGTCGTTCAGGCCAAGGATAGACACCAGCGCCGTCGCCTTCAGGATCACCTGCCAGTTGTTGCCGATGCCCGGCAAGGCGAAGCGCATCATCGCCGGGAACAAAATGCGCCGAAAGATCTGCGCGCCGCTGAAGCCGTAGGCCGTCGCCGCCTCAATCTGCCCTTTCGGCACCGCCAAGTAGGCGCCGCGGAAGGTTTCGGTAAAGTACGCGCCGTAAATAAAGCCGAGGGTAATGATGCCGGCGCCGAGCGGGTCGATATCGATCTGCGAGAAACCGAGCAGCGTGGTGATGTTGTTCAAGGCGATTTGCAGGCCATAAAAAATCAGCAGCATCAGCACCAGATCGGGCACGCCGCGGATCAGCGTGGTGTAAGCGCCGAACAGGCCGGAAATCAGGGGGTTGTGGGAGAGTTTGCCGCCGGCGCCGATCAACCCGATCACCACCGCCAACAATACGGAACTGAGGGCCAACTCCAGCGTCACCAGAGCCCCCTCGAAAATCAGTTGGGAATAGCCTTGCAGCATCTACTTCACCCTGTCGTCTAGGATCCGAACCATCGGAGCCGGCGCACCGGCCCCGCAGTCACAGCATGGAACGGTTAGCGGATTAGCCGCCGTAGACGTCGAAGTCGAAGTACTTTTTCGCGTATTTATCGTAGGTGCCGTCTTTGCGCATCTCGGCGAAGGCTTTGTCCAGCGCCGCTTTCAGCTCGGTATCGGTTTTGCGCAGCCCCATGCCGGTGCCGACGCCAAAGAATTTGTCATCCTTCACCGATTCGCCGGCGAACGCATAGTCTTTGCCCGGCGGCTGTTTCAGGAAGCCATCGCTGCCCGCCACTTCATCCTGGAAGGCGGCGTCGATGCGCCCGGAGGCCAGATCGGCGTAGACCAGATCCTGGTTCTGATAAGGCACCACGGTGACGCCCTTCGGCTGCCACATGGCGTTGGCGTAGGCTTCCTGGGTCGTGCCCTGCAGCACGCCCACGCTCTTGCCTTTCAACGCATCCACGGTAGGCAACAGCTTAGACCCCTTCGGCGCGATCAGGCGGGCGTTGGCGGCATACAGCTTGTCGGTAAAGGCGATTTCCTGCTGGCGTTTTTCGGTGATGGACAGCGAAGAGATGATAGCGTCGATCTTTTTCGCCTTGAGGGATGGGATCAGCGCGTCAAAGTCGCTCTCCACGAAGGTGCATTGGGTATTTATGCGTTTGCACAGCTCTTTGGCCAAATCGATATCGAAGCCGACCAGCTCGCCTTTGGCGTTTTTGGATTCAAACGGCGCATAAGTCGGATCGGTGCCAATCTTCAATGTCGATGGGATAGCGGCGAATGCGCTGTTTGCGGCCGCCAAAGCCAAGACTAAAGGAAGAACCTTAACCAGCTTTTTCATAAATTACCCTCAAATTGATTTTTTTGATGCCACTACGGGCATTACTTTTCCCCACCAAATCAATTTGCAGTAATCGTGCCACATTAGGTGCTACGGGCGGAGGGAACGGCTCCGGCCTTCACAATACTGTTTCCTGGGACGATAACCGCAAAATTAAATCGGCCGCTCGGGGCCGCGCCACTGGCAGCCGCGACAGGACGGCGCCATGAAACAGTGAACGTGATGAAGTGGGATCATTATGGTGCATGCGCCGCCCTAATTCAGTGCGGTGTTGCACAAATGTACCAATTTGGGGATGAAAATGTTAATCAGCACCCTGCCAACGGGTGAACAGATCGGCCGGCAATTCGATATCAAACTGATCGATCACCCGATTGACGGTCTGATCGATGATGTCTTCCACGCTTTTCGGCTGGTGATAAAACGCCGGCACCGGGGGCATGATCACCGCGCCCATTTCCACCGCCTGCGTCATCAGCCGCAGGTGCCCAAGGTGCAACGGCGTTTCACGCACGCACAATACCAGGCGGCGGCGTTCTTTCAGCACCACGTCGGCGGCGCGGGTCAGCAGTCCGTCGCTGTAGCTGTTGACGATGCCGGACAGCGTTTTGACTGAACAAGGCAAAATCGCCATGCCCAGTGTTTTGAAGGAACCGGAAGAGATGGCGGCGGCGATATCGCGCGCATCGTGAACCACATCGGCCAGCGCCTGCACTTCACGCAGACTGTACGGCGTTTCCAGCGCCAGCGTCTGCCTTGCAGCGTTGCTCATCACCAGATGGGTTTCCACCTCTGCGACGTCGCGCAAGACCTGCAACAGGCGCACGCCGTAGATCGCGCCGCTGGCGCCGGAAATGCCGATGATGAGTCGTTTCATGAAGAATGGCCTCTGCCGTAAAAAGTAAAAAATAAGATCAGGCAGACTTTGCCGCAATGGCGAGGGATAAGCAAGTTCACAGGAGCAAGGCGCACCGCCGCAGACGCGACGATGCCCCCTGATGGATCAACACAGGCGGTTAGCCTTCGTTATGCAGTTCCAGATTTTCCGCTTCGGTTTGTCCCCGCAGCGCCTTGGCGTCGTCGTTGCGCAGCGACTCCAGGTATTCCAGATAGCTTTGATCGACGTCTTTGGTCACGTAGATGCCGTTGAATACCGAGCATTCGAACTGGGTGATGTCCGGGTTTTCTTCACGCACCGCTTCGATCAGATCGTCGAGGTCCTGGAAGATCAGCCCATCGGCGCCGATGATTTGGCGGATTTCATCCACTTCGCGCCCGTGGGCGATCAGTTCGTTGGCGCTCGGCATGTCGATGCCGTAGACGTTAGGGAAACGCACTTCCGGCGCGGCGGAAGCCAGGTACACGCGCTTGGCGCCCGCTTCGCGCGCCATCTCGACGATCTGCTCTGAGGTCGTGCCGCGCACGATGGAATCATCCACCAGCAGCACGTTCTTGTCGCGGAACTCGGCGCGGTTGGCGTTCAGCTTGCGGCGCACCGACTGACGACGCGCCTGCTGGCCCGGCATGATGAAGGTGCGGCCGACGTAGCGGTTCTTCACAAAGCCCTGGCGGTAGGGTTTGTCGAGAATGCGCGCGATCTCCAGCGCGATGTCGCAGGAGGTTTCCGGAATCGGGATCACCACGTCGATGTCCAGATCTTCCCATTCGCGGGCAATCTTCTCGCCCAGCTTCTGGCCCATGCGCACGCGGGCGCTGTAGACCGAGATCTTGTCCATAAAGGAGTCCGGGCGCGCGAAATAGACGTATTCGAACAGACACGGATTGGTTTTCGGATTCTCTGCGCACTGGCGGGTGAACAACTGGCCCTTGGTGGTGATGTACACCGCTTCGCCCGGCGCCACGTCGCGCAGGAATTCAAAGCCCAGGGTATCCAGCGCCACGCTCTCGGAAGCCACCATATACTCGCTGCGGCCATCTTCCAGCGTGCGTTTGCCGATCACCAGCGGACGAATGCCGTACGGGTCGCGGAACGCCAGCAGGCCGTGGCCGATAATCATCGCCACGCAGGCGTAAGCGCCGCGCAGTTGCTGATGCATGGCGGCGACCGCGGTAAAGATGTTGTCGGCCTCCAGCGGATAATGCGGGAAGCGATCCAGCTCGCTGGCCAGCACGTTCAGCAGGATTTCCGAGTCGGAGGTGGTGTTGACATGGCGGCGGCCGCTTTCGAACAGCTTTTGGCGCAGCTCATGGGCGTTGGTCAGGTTGCCGTTGTGGGCCAACGTAATGCCGAACGGCGAGTTGACGTAGAAAGGCTGGGCCTCAGAGGCGCTCGAGCTGCCGGCCGTCGGGTAACGCACATGGCCAATGCCCATGTTGCCCTGCAAGCGTTGCATATGGCGCGCCTCAAATACATCCTTCACCAGGCCGTTGGCTTTGCGCAAACGGAACCCGTTGTGGGCGTCAATGGTGACGATGCCTGCGGCATCCTGGCCACGGTGCTGAAGCACCGTCAGCGCATCATAAATCGACTGGTTTACCGGCATAAAACCGGCGATACCGACAATACCGCACATGTTGTCTTTTCCTCATCAGCGCTACCGCCCCGGCAATTGGGTCGGCAAGAAACTCGACGTGCTCTGCAGGTAGTCAAAGAACCACCTGATGACGTAACTGAACTGGGGAATCAGCTGCGACTGTTTCCAGTCGGCACTTTGTGAAAAGCCGGTAAAGGTATCCAGGAAGAACAGGATCGCCGCAACGATCAACACGCCGCGCAATGCGCCGAAGCAGATGCCCAGCACCCTGTCGGTGCCCGACAGCCCGGTTTTCTCTACCAGTGAGCTAATCACATAGTTAACAATAGCCCCTACGATCAGGGTCGCGATGAACAAAATCGCGATCGCGATGCCGTTTCGCACCAGTTCATCTTCAAAACGAGTGAAATAGACCGCAAGGTAAGAGTAGAAATGGCTGGCAACAAAAAACGCACATCCCCATGTCACAAGTGACAATGCTTCGCGAACAAACCCTCGGATCAGGCTCACCAGAGCCGAAAATCCAATCACCGCTATAATGACGTAATCAATCCAGACCATGAACTATTCCAATGATGAATCGCCCCTGCATCCAATTCGCGGCGAATTCTAACAGAAAAAGAAAACGTTTGCGTAGGGGATTTCCTACCACGTTACAAATAAAAAGCGGCGATTAAAAAATTCCCAATCGCCGCGCCTACATAGGTGATTTCGCCTGTAAAAGGCGCGGTTTCTCTCGAGATCTCTCCACCACTCCTTAATTCAGGGGCGCATCCTGCTGCGCCCCTGCGGGGTTTAACGACCGTACGGCTTCACCTGTCCGCTCAGCCCGCTGATCGAGTTCAGCGACGGCAATGCCGCCTGCAGCTTCTGCTTGGAAGCATCCGGGCCGACGTAGATGCGGGTGATCTGCCCTTGCACCGGCGTTGACGGCACGGTGAAGGCGCGATAGCCCGAAAGACGCAGCGAAGCGACAATCTCGTTCGCCTTGGCGGCATTCTTCAACGCCCCGAGCTGCACGACATAGGCTTGCCCAGCCGGCGCTTTTTCTTCCGCCGGTTTCGGCTGCGGTGCCGGCTCAGGCTTCGGCGTCGGTTCAGGTTTCGGCTCCGGCTTAGGCGTCGGTTTCACTTCCACCGGCTTCGGCTGCGGCGCCGGTTTCGGTTTCACCTCTACCGGTTTGGTTTCCACCGGTTTCGGCTTAGGCTGCTGCTGCACCGGCTGAGGACGCGTCTCGACCGGCGGCGGCGCCACCTGCGTCGGTTGCTGAGCATTCTGTCGCACCGCCTGTTGCGCCGCCGCTTCGTTGGCCGCCTGCTGCTCGACCAGCGCGCCCGCCCCTTCCGGCGGCTGCGCCGGCAACGGCTGCGTCACCGGCGGCAACACGTCGTTCTCTTCGACGTCGCCCGCCTTCGGCACCAAAGGAATGGCCGCGAATTCATCCTCGTAATGCTTCTTTTTGCCGTCCAGCAACCCTGGCAGGATAATCACCCCCAGCGCCACCAGAATCACGGTTCCGACCAGTCGGTTCTGAAATTTACTCGCCACTCACACTCCCCGCATCTCGTCTGACGCCGCCATCACCTGCGCAACGGTGTGGAACGATCCACAGACGATCACAATATCCTGTTTATCAGCATCCTGCATAGCCTGCCGCCAGGCAGTTTCGACATCATTAAAGCGTCGCGGTTCCGCCAGATGTTGCGCCAGCAGTTCAACGCTGGCGCCGCGCGGGCCGTCGAGCGGTGCGCAGTACCATTCATCCACCTGCTCGCTCAGGCAGGCCAGCGTACCGGCGATGTCCTTGTCCGACAGCATGCCCACCACCGCGCGCACCTTGCCGCCGTCGCGCGGCAGCTTGGCCAGACGCCCGGCGAGATAGCCGGCGGCGTGCGGGTTGTGCGCCACATCGAGGATCAGCATCGGCTCCCGCCGCACGATCTGGAAACGCCCCGGCAGCGTCGCCTGCTGCAGCCCGGTGAAGATCGCGCGCTCGTCGATTTCCAGCGGGGAACAGTTCAGCGCCGCCAGCGCGGTAGCGGCGTTGGCCAGCGGCACGTTCGGCGTCGGCAGATCGGTCAGCTGCGTGTCGCCGCCCTGCCACTGCCAGCGATCGCCCTGCTCGCTGAAGCTCCAGGCTTCACCGCGGCGATACAGCGGCGCGCCCAGCGTTTCGGCGACCTGGCGAATGCTGTCCGGCATGTCGGGTTCGCCCACTACCGCCGGCTTGCCGCTGCGGAAAATGCCGGCCTTTTCACGGCCGATGCTTTCGCGATCGTTGCCCAGCCAGTCGGTGTGATCGAGCGCGATGCTGGTGATCACCGCCACGCTCGGATCGACGATGTTGGTGGCGTCGAGACGTCCGCCCAGGCCGACTTCCAGGATCACCACGTCCAGCCGCGCCTGTTTGAACAGCTGCAGCGCCGACAGGGTGCCGAATTCGAAATAGGTCAGCGACGTTTCGCCGCGGCCGGCTTCAATGGCGGCAAACGAGCGGCTGTGCTCCGCTTCGCTCAGCTCTTCCCCCTGAATGCGCACACGTTCGGTGTAGCGCACCAGATGCGGTGAGCTGTAAACGCCGACGCGCAGGCCGGCGGCCAGCAGAATAGCTTCAAGGGTGCGACAGGTCGTGCCTTTGCCGTTAGTGCCGGCAACGGTGAACACCGTGGGAGCGGGGGTCAGTAAGTCCAGATGCGCCGCGACGCGCTGTACGCGCTCGAGGCCGAGTTCGATCGCCTGGCTGTGCAGACGTTCCAGATAGTAAAGCCACGAGCTCAATGGCGACGTGGCTTGGGGAATTTGGTGGTTTTGCATGAGTCCCATCACTGAACTTGGGTTCATTAATCCATCAGGGCACCACCCTCACCGCGGTAAAGGCGATGCGCTTCGTCACTGCCGCCCACCTGCAAACCGCAACGTCATAGGCCGCGGCCGGCAGGGAACGGGCATCAGCCGTCACTTAGCCACAAAGTGGCGGCTGAACCCGGGCGGGATCCGTCTTTGCCTCAGGCGTCGGCCTGCTGCTCCGGCTCAATGACCGGCGCGGCCTCATCGAAATGCGGCTGCGGCTGGTTGGTCAGCTTGGACAGAATGCTCGCCAGCGTTTGGCGCATTTCCGGGCGGCGAACGATCATATCGATCGCGCCTTTTTCGATCAGGAACTCGCTGCGCTGGAAGCCCGGCGGCAGTTTCTCGCGCACGGTCTGTTCGATCACGCGCGGGCCGGCAAAGCCGATCAGCGCTTTCGGCTCGGCGATGTTGATGTCGCCCAGCATCGCCAGGCTGGCGGAGACGCCGCCCATGGTCGGGTCGGTCAGCACGGAGATGTACGGCAAGCCGCGCTCCTGCATTTTGGCCAACGCCGCGCTGGTTTTCGCCATCTGCATCAGCGACATCAGCGCTTCCTGCATGCGCGCACCGCCGCTGGCGGAGAAGCACACCAGCGGACAGTTGTCCTCCAACGCCTGCTCAACCGCACGCACGAAACGCGCGCCAACCACGGAAGACATCGAACCGCCGATGAAGGCGAATTCAAAGGACGCCGCGACGATCGGCATGCCGTACAGCGTGCCCTTCATCACCACCAGCGCATCTTTCTCGCCGGTCGCTTTCTGTGCGGCGACCAGACGATCTTTATAGCGCTTGGAATCCTTGAATTTCAGAACGTCCTTCGGCTCCAGATCGCTGCCCAGCTCCACTTCGCTGCCTTCGTCCAGCAGGGTATGCAGACGCGCGCGCGCGCTCATACGCATGTGGTGGTCGCACTTCGGGCACACTTCCAGATTCCGCTCCAGCTCGGCGCGGTAGAGAACCTGGCCGCAGCTGTCGCATTTAGTCCAGACCCCTTCAGGAATGCTCGCCTTACGGGTTTGTGTGATATTGCTCTTGTTAAGAATTCGTTCAATCCAGCTCATCGATGACCTTTCTGTTTGAACCTGGCACACGCCAGTCCGCTGTTCATGCTTTAACAATCCCCCTGAAAACACCCCCAATGAAAAAATGCCCGTTCGCCGCGCGGCAAGCGCGCGACCGAGGCATCGGCTTCAGGGTTGTTCGCAGGAACAGACCATAATGTCGCTCATTAAACCATATCGGCCCGACGCTGTGGACAAAAAACTGGTCGAACCGACAGGTTGAGCGATGTTTTTATTGTTTTTGCTGGCGGGCGGCGGCGCGCTTGTGGCGCCAAATTTCAATCACGCCCGGCAGAATCGAAACGATGATGATCCCGACGATCAGCAGTTTCAGGTTCTCCTGTACCACCGGCAGATCGCCGAACAGGTAGCCAGCATAAGTGAAGAGCAGCACCCAAACCAGTGCGCCAATCACGTTGTAGGCGGCGAAGTGGCGATAGGACATATGCCCCATGCCGGCGACGAACGGCGCAAAAGTACGCACGATCGGCACGAATCGCGCCAGAATAATCGTTTTCCCGCCGTGCTTCTCATAAAACTGATGCGTTTTATCCAGGTAGCTGCGGCGGAAGATTTTCGAATTCGGGTTGCTGAACAGCTTCTCGCCGAACAACCGCCCGATAGTGTAGTTCACCGCATCGCCGATGATCGCCGCCACGGCCATCAACGCCACCATGGTGTGCACGTTCAGATCGTTGGTCGGCAAAGCCGCCAGCGCGCCGGCGACGAACAGCAAAGAATCCCCCGGCAGGAACGGCGTCACCACCAAACCGGTCTCGCAAAACAGGATCAGGAACAGAATAGCGTAGACCCACATGCCGTATTGTGCGACCAGTTCGGCCAGGTGCACATCAATATGCAGAATGAAATCAATAATAAACTTGATGATGTCCATAAATTCTCTCATTGATGCCGGGCGTTTCAATCACCCGGCAGAAGCACAAGGGAGCGACGCTTTCAGGCGTGCCGGCGTTTAATCGTCGGGTAAAAACAGCGGCCCCATCGGCGGCCGCGGGATGCCAAAGTGGTCGGGATAGTCCACGGAAACCAGATACAGCCCCTCGGCTCGCGCCGTCGCCGCCGCCAGATTGCGATCCTTCAGCGCCAGCAGCTCGGCCATCCAGTTCTCATCCTGATTGCCGCAGCCGATCTCCATCAGGCTGCCGACGATGTTGCGAACCATGTGATGCACGAAGGCATTCGCCTTGATATCTACCACAATATATTCGCCGTAGCGCGTAACCTTAACGTGTTTTACGCAGCGCCACGGGGTGCGCGACTGGCATTGCACCGCGCGAAACGAGGTAAAGTCGTTCTCGCCCAGCAATGCCTGCGCCGCCCGATGCATGCGGTCCGCGTCCAGCGGGTGATAGAAATGCGTCACCCCCTGTTGCAACACCGCCGGCCGGTAGCGATGGTTGAAAATAATATAGCGGTAACGGCGCGCGGTGGCGCTGAAACGCGCGTGAAAATCATCGGCGACGGGGCTCACCCAGCGCACCGCGATGTCCGGCGGCAAATGGGTGTTGACGCCCATCGTCCAGGCGGCGTCCTTGCGGCGCGCGGTGGTTTCGAAGTGCACCACCTGCCCGGTGGCGTGCACCCCGGCGTCGGTGCGCCCGGCGCACAGCACGTTGATCGGCGCATCCGCCACCTTGCTCAACGCCTGCTCCAGCCGTTCCTGCACGCTGGCCACTTCTTGCTGCCGCTGCCAGCCGTAGTAACGGCTGCCGTCATATTCGATGCCCAGCGCTACCTTCAGCGTCGGCTGAGCGGGCGAGACCACCTCAGACATCAGTACATCTGCTCCTGCACCAGACGCTCGGCGGTTTCGATCGCCATCAACGCGCCGCCGAAGCGGACGTTGTCCGCCACCGTCCAGAACTGCAACAGCTCGGGGATGCCGTAATCGTTGCGCAGACACCCGATACTGAGCGCATCGCTGCCGGAAGCTTCGGTGACCTGAGTCGGGTAATCATCCTCTTCACTCAGTTGAACGTCTTCGACCTCTTCAAGCTCGCTGCGCGCCTCTTCGGCGGACAGCGGACGCAGCGCTTCCAGATGCACGACCTGGGCGTGGCCATAAAACACCGGCGACTGGATGCAGCTCACCGAAATCGGCAACCCTTCGTCCTGCAGCACCTTGCGCACCTGATCGACGATCAGGCGTTCTTCGCGCACGCTGCCCTGCTCGTCGGCGACAAGCGGCAGCATATTAAACGCCAGCTGTTTAGAGAAAACGCCTTCTTCGGCCGGGATGCCGTTCAACAGCCGCGCGCTCTGGCCGGCCAGATCGTCCACCGCCGCCTTGCCGCGCGAGGATACCGACATCAGCGTCGTGACGTGCAGGCGCGACAGCCCCGCCTGTTCGGTCAGCGGTTTGATCGCCGTCAGCAGTTGGCTGACCATGCTGTCGGCCACCGCGACGATGTTGCGGTTGCGGTAATCCGCCAGCACCTGCGGGTTAACGCCAGGCACCACCAGCGGCACATCCGGTTCCATGGCGAACAGGCCGCTGGTGTCGATCACCAGACAGCCCATATTGCCGGCCTCTTCGGCATAGCGCGCGGAAGCGTCGCTGCCGGCGACGAAGAAGGCCAGTTGCGCCTGCGACCAATCGAACTCTTCGGCGTTTTGCACCAGAAGAGACTTGCCGTTGAAGCGCACATTGGCGCCCGCGCTGCGTTCGCTTGCCAGAGGATAGAGCTCACCCACCGGGAACTGGCGTTCCTGCAACAATTCCAGCAACGCTTCACCTACCGCGCCAGTGGCGCCGAGCAGCGCGATATTCCAGCCGTCAGACATTGGGTTTTCTCCAGAGTATTTCATTCATAAAAGCAGACGGGCAGTGCAGCCACCGCCCGATAATCTTTGCCGCTCACTGTAGCGGCGTTGGCTTAAGACAACCTTACGCGCTACGCGATGCTGAAGCCCAACTTGCCGAGCAGCTCGGCGCTGGCGCTGTCATCGCATTGCACGGCCAGCGAAGACCACTCGCGGCGTTCCTGGTAGTGCTTGCGCAGGCGATCGAACTCGCCCGGTTGCCCGGCGACTTTGCGCAGCGGCGCATCATCGCGGCGCACATCATACACCAAGTGCATCAATCGTTTTAACCGCGCTTCATCCAGCGGGCCGTTGAGACGGATCTGGCTGAACTCCGGCACCGGCAGCAGCGAGGCCAGCGCCACCTGTTGCGGCTGCCCCAGATGGCGGCTGAACGCTTCGAACACCTGGGTGGTGCCGCGCGCCTTGCCTTCCAGCGTATACCCGGCGATGTGCGCGGTGCCGATATCCACCCGCGCCAACAGCGGCAAGGCGAGATCCGGCTCCGGTTCCCACACGTCCAGCACCGTGCTCAGCTTTTTGCCTTTTTCCAGCGCCTGCAGCAACGCAGCGTTATCCACCACCGGCCCACGACAGGCGTTGATCAGAATGCGATTGTCCGGCAACGCCGCCAGCAGATCGGCGTCCGCCAGGTGCAATGAATGATACGGGCCGGATTTATTCAGCGGCGTATGGAAGGTCAGCACGTCGGCCTCGGCCACCAACTTCTCCAGTGGCCAGAATTCCCCGGCGTCGCCGCGATCGGCGCGCGGCGGATCGCACAGCAGCGTGCGCACGCCCAGCGCTTTGAGGCGCGCGTCCAGACGCGAACCGACGTTGCCCACGCCGACGATGCCGACGGTTTTATCCCGCAGTTGGAAGCCGTCGCGCTCGGCCAGCAGCATCAATGCGGAGAACACATACTCGACCACCGCGATGGCGTTGCAGCCCGGCGCGGCGGAAAACCCGATGCCCTGCCGTTGCAGCCAGGCGTCATCGACGTGATCGGTGCCGGCGGTAGCGGTGCCGACAAAGCCGATGCGGCTGCCGGCCAACAAGGCTTCATTGACCTTGGTGACCGAACGCACCATCAGCGCGTCGGCATCCGCCAGCGCCTCAAGCGGGATCGGACGCCCCGGCACCGCCCGCACGTCGCCCAGGCGGCTGAACAGCTCGGCCGCATACGGCATATTTTCATCAACCAGAATTTTCACTGTGTTCTCCGACGGTTTACGGCTATTTGTCTGCGAAATAGTGTGCCACTGAATCAGGCACGGCGAAAGCGCTCAGGGGTGGTGCCGGCGATCTGCTGGAACATGACGATAAAGGCCGACGCGGAGCTGTAGCCGACCTCCAGCGCCACGTCCTGCACGGTTTTGCCCTGTTCGAGCAGCGACACGGCGTGCAGGAACCGCAGGCGCTGGCGCCATTCGCTGAACGGCATGCCCAAATCCTGCTGGCAGCGGCGAGACAGCGTGCGCTCGGTGGTGTATACCCGCTTCGCCCACGTCGCCAGCGAAGTGTTGTCCGCCGGGCAATGTTCCAGCGCTTCCAGCACCGGCGCCAAAAACTTGTCGTCCGACGACGGCAGATAGGTTTGCTGGCGCGGCGACAGATGCAGCTGGTCGATCAGCACCTGGCAGAGGCGTAAATCCGCCTCCGTCTGCGGAATGTACTGTTTGCGCGCATAGAAATCCTCGGCGATGGCGCGAAAGATCGGCGTCACATTGACCAGGCAAGGATCGGCCGGCATGCCGGCGCACAGCGCCGGCGCGATGTCCACCATGCGGCACTGCGCCAGCCGCTGGTTGTAACAGGAGTGTTCGATGCCCGCCGGCGTCCACAGCACGTACTCCGGCGGCGCCAGAAAGCGCTGCCCGCCGATGCGCAGCACCATCACCCCGGCTTTGACCCACATCAATTGGCCCCAGGTATGGCTGTGCGGCTGGAATTCGGTGCGGACGTTGAACTCCTCGCAACGAAACTGCACCGGGTTTGGCGCCGGGATCAGCGACTCGGGGAAATGGCGGATTTCTGGCATGGTTTCGTCCCGTGATTTGTCTTATTTACGCCGATTTTTGTCTGAATATCGTTATATATGATAAACCGGACACGCGTAGACTAGCCAGCATGTTGGACGCTATTGAGAATAATTGTCATGAATATGCTTTTCCCCCTGCTGGCCGTGCTGATTTGGTCGATTAACGCCGTCGTCAGCAAACTCTCCGCCACCGCCATCGATCCGGCGGCCATCTCGCTCTACCGCTGGCTGCTGGCGCTGATCGCCCTGACGCCGTTTGTGCTGCCGGGCGTGCTTCGCAACTGGGCGCAGGTGTGCGCCAACTGGTGGAAGCTGATGATCCTCGGCTTGCTCGGCATGGTGCTGTATCAAAGCCTGGCCTATTACGCGGCGCACAGCGTCAGCGCGCTGTTTATGGGCATCATCGTGTCGCTGATCCCACTGCTGACCATCCTGATCAGCATCGTACTGCTGCGCATTGCGCCGACCGTCGGCGTGCTGCTCGGCAGCATTCTCTCCTTCTGCGGTTTGATCTGGCTGGTCAGCGGCGGTCAGCCCGGCGCGCTGTTGCAGCACGGTATCGGCAAAGGGGAATTGATGATGCTGCTCGCCACCGCCTCTTACGCGCTGTATGGCGTGTTGACCAAACGCTGGGCCATCGCGCTGCCGAACTGGCAATCGCTCTACGTGCAGATCCTGTTCGGCGTGCTGTTGCTGCTGCCGAATTTCCTGATGGCGCAGGATGTCGGCTTGAACGGCCATAACCTGCCGCTGGTGCTGTTCGCCGGCATTCCGGCCTCGATCATCGCGCCGTACCTGTGGATCCAGGGCGTCCTGCGCCTGGGCGCCAACACCACCTCGATCTTCATGAACCTGGCGCCGGTGTTTACCGCCGCTATCGCGGTGCTGTTCCTGCATGAACAATTGCACGGTTACCACCTGATCGGCGGCGGCATCACCCTGCTGGGCGTGATCCTGTCGCAGCGGCTGCGCACGCCGCTGACGCGTAAAGCCAAAGCCCCGGCGGCAGGCGCAGATTCCTGCAAAGAACAGGCCTAAGCCAGCAACCTGAAACGCACCCGCACCAACAGGCCGCCCAGCGCGGCGGAGCTCAACAGCTCCGGGCGGGTGCCGTGATACGCGGTGATGTCCTTCACCAACGCCAATCCCAAACCGGCGCCCGGCTGGTCGCCCACGTTGTCCAAACGATGAAACGGCTGCAGCGCCAACGCCTTGTCCTGCAAGGCGATGCCCGGGCCGCTGTCTTCAATCTCCAGCACCCCTTCCCCCGTAGTCTTGTCCCGCGTAAGGCGGGCGGTCACCACGCCCTGGCGCGGCGTGTATTTCAGCGCGTTGTCCAGCAGATTGGCGCACAGCTCGGCCAACAGCAGCGGCTCCCCCGCGACCTGACACGCCGCTTCACCCTCGAAACCAAGATCGATCTGTTTGCTGCGCGCCTGCGGCAAGCGAGAGAAACAGGCGTCGCGCAGCACCTGCGCCAAATTGACCGGCTGCAGCTTGCGATCGGCGCTGTGCTCGCTGGCTTTCAGGCGCGAGAGGTGCAGCAGACGGTCGGTGAGCGCCACGGTGTTATCCAGCGTCGCGCTCATCGCCTGCAGACTTTCGCGCCACTGCTGCGGCCGATCGCTGGCCAGCGCCACCCCGACCTGGGTCTTCAGCACCGCCAGCGGGGTGCGCAGCTGGTGAGAGGCGTCGGCGCTGAAGCGTTCCTGACGCGCCACCATCAGCCGCAGCCGTTCGATGTAACGATTAAAGGCCACCAGCAGCGGCTGCATCTCCGACCAGGGAAGAACCCGCGGCAAAGGCGTCAGTTCGCCCGGATCGCGCCGCAGCATGATGCCGGAGAGTTTACGCATCGGCTTCAACACCCGCTTGAGCAGCGCGAACGCCAGGATCAGGGTCAACACCACCACCGTGCCCTGGCTCAACAGCGCCGCGATCATCATCTGCCGCGCCAGGTAACGACGCGATTCCAGGGTTTCCGCCACCAGAATGGTCGCCATGCCGCTCACGCCCGACTCGTTGACCGGTTGAAACAGCGCCGCCACGCGGATCGCCGGCCGAGGTATTCCGCATCGTAGAAATGCACCAATGCCGGATAGAGGGTGGAGCGTGGAATGTGGGGCGGCAACGACGGCAAATCGTCATAGCCCGAGATGCTTTTCCCCTGCGGCGAGATCACCTCGTAATAGAGCTGATCGTTCATGTTGCGCTCGAAGCTGTCGAGCACCACATAAGGCACATCGACCGCCAGCTTGCCTTCGCGCACCACCAGCCGCTCCGCCACGGTGCGCGCCGACGCCAGCAGCGTGCGGTCGTAGGCCAGGGTGGCGGCGCTCATGGCGCTGAAGTAGTGGGTGTAGATAGAGATGCCGCCCAGCGCCAGCAGCGGCAGGCCAAAAAACAGCAGCAGTTGATAAAACAGCGAACGCGGCGCGTTAAACCACCGCATTGCACAGTTCCAGGCTGTAGCCCAGACCGCGCAGCGTGACAATCGCCACGTCGCTGCCCTGCAGCTTTTTCCGCAAACGGTGTACGTAAAGCTCGATGCTCTCCGGATTGGCCTCGTCAGACAGCGTAAACACCTGCTCAAACAGCTGCTGCTTGGCCACCGGGCGGCCGCGCCGGTGCATCAGCGCGGTCAGCACCGCCAGCTCGCGCGGCGTCAGCGCCAGCGGTTTGCTCTCCAGCAGGAAATAACCT
The DNA here is from genome assembly GCF_019913725.1 of Serratia sp. EWG9. NCBI lineage: Bacteria > Pseudomonadati > Pseudomonadota > Gammaproteobacteria > Enterobacterales > Yersiniaceae > Serratia > Serratia sp. EWG9. Next base: position 153,775 of record NZ_JADNRO010000006.1, on the reverse strand, counting down.
TCGTCATGATAGGTCAACGCGCCGTATTGCAACGCCGGCTGCGCGGCGCCGACGCTGCGGCGCAGCAACGCCCGAATGCGCGCCTCCAGCTCGTCCAGTTCGAACGGTTTGGTCAGGTAGTCGTCCGCCCCCAGATTCAGGCCTTTCACCCGGTCGGTCACGTCGGTGCGCGCCGTCAGCAACAGCACCGGCAGATCCTGCCCGCGCTTGCGCAGCGCGCCAGCAAATCGAGACCGTTCAGACGCGGCAATGCCACATCCAGCACCGCCAGCGCATAGCGTTCATTAAGCAACAGGTGGTCGGCGGCCACGCCGTCCGGCGCGACGTCGACGGCAAATCCGGCGCCGGTCAGCGCCTTTTGCAACCAGTGAGACAGCTCGGGGTGATCTTCAACCAATAACAGTCGCATGTTCCCATTCCATTGATTTACCTGAACAACCAGACACCGATGCGGCGTCTGTTAACAGGTCGATAACAGAGAATGGCATGGAAAATAAGGGGATAAAAGAGCGCCGCGCCGCCAGTTTTGGGAGCTGGCACACAATTATGCGTACTGGGGCGCGCTCGTGTGACGCCTCAGATCAGCGTGATGGGGCTATCGGCGAGAGCAAGATCCAACACCGGACGCAGCTTGTCGGCGGTAAACGGCGAAGAAACCAGCACGGAGCGGTTGTTGGCGGCAAACACCAGATCGATGCCGGTCACGCAGGCGGTCATCGGGCAGACATACTTTTCACCGTCGGCGTTGACGAAATGCAGCTCAAATACGCCAATCTCAGGGCGCAAGCGCTTCACACGACACTGCCCGGCTTCTCCCGCCATCTCGGCGTAGACCTCTGGCAAGCGTTTAATCGCACATACCTTGGCGCTGTCCCTGCCGCCAAACAATTTCCCTAACGAAAACATATCACTGCATCTCTATTCATTTTATTACAGATGATTTTAACGCGAATGACTATCGGCAATCCTGACATTACGCAGGGTTTTGGCCGGTTTTGCGCGCTGTTCTCTGCGCCCATTCTATGTTAGCGCACCCGCCGTTCGCTCGCGACAAGAGACCCTAATCACAGACTGGAAACTTTTCCGGCCACTGAAAGGTAAATGAAAGGTTGTTGTTTTAACAATTCCGCAACCGCATTCGGCGGGATTCACCATCAGACAATACCGAGGGTAAGTCACAATGAAAAAAATAATGACCCGTACCTTTACCGCCGCCGCCCTGTTGCTGGCGGTCTCTCAGGCCTTTGCCGTGGAAGCGCCCAAACGCACCGAATGCATTGCGCCGGCCAAACCCGGCGGCGGCTTCGATCTGACCTGCAAACTGATTCAGGTATCGCTGCAGGACACCAAGGCCATTGATAAACCGATGCGCGTCACCTATATGCCCGGCGGCGTCGGCGCGGTGGCCTACAACGCCATCGTCGCGCAGCGCCCGGCGGAGTTCGGCACCGTGGTGGCCTTCTCCGGCGGTTCACTGCTCAACCTGGCTCAGGGCAAGTTCGGCCGCTACAACGTGGACGACGTGAAATGGCTGGCGGCGGTCGGTACCGACTACGGCATGATCGCGGTGCGCGCCGACTCGCCTTACAAAACCTTGAAAGACTTGATGGACGCTTTCCAAAAAGATCCCAACAGCGTGGTGTTCGGCGCCGGCGCCTCGATCGGCAGCCAGGACTGGATGAAAACCGCACTGCTGGCGCGCGAAGTCGGCGTGGATCCGCGCAAGATGCGCTACGTGGCGTTCGAGGGCGGCGGGGAACCGGTCACCGCGCTGCTGGGCAACCACATCCAGGCGGTATCCGGCGATCTGAGCGAAATGGTGCCTTACCTGCAGGGCGACAAGATCCGCGTGCTGGCGGTGTATGCCGAGCAACGTCTGCCGGGCCAGTTGGCCGATATTCCCACCGCCAAAGAGCAGGGATACAGCCTGGTGTGGCCGATCATTCGCGGCTTCTACGTCGGGCCGAAAGTCAGCGATGAAGAGTATCAGTGGTGGATCGACACCTTCCAGAAAATGATGGCGACCGACGAATTCAAGCAGCAGCGCGATCTGCGCGGCCTGTTCGAATTCAACCTGACCGGCAAAGAGCTGGACGCCTACGTGAAGAATCAGGTTGCCCAATACCGTGAGCAGGCGAAAGTGTTCGGCCTGGCCAAATAACCGCAGGGGAAAACCATGAGCGATCGTATTTTTGCCGGCTTTTGGCTGCTGCTGTGTATCGGCGGGCTGTTCATCGGCTGGGGCATCCAGAGCGAATACAGCTATGAACCGCTGGGGCCGCGCCCTTTCCCGCTGGCGATCCTCAGCCTGATGGCGCTGTGCGCGGCGCTGCTGTTGCTGCGCCGCCCGCAGGCGGTGGAATGGCCGCACCACAAGGTGATGCAGCGGCTGCTGGTGCTGGTGATCACCCTGGTGCTGTATGCCTGGGGGTTTGAATGGCTCGGCTTTCCGCTGGCGACCGCGCTGCTGACGTTCAGCATCGGCCTGCTGTTTCAGGCCAGCCTGCCGGCAGCGGCCATCTCCGGCGTCATCATGGGCGCAGCGTTGTACTACGCCTTTGACCAACTTCTCGATGTCACACTGCCGCTCGGCGCCTGGCTGAGCTAACGGGAGCGATGATGGATACCTGGATGTATTTGACCCAAGGGTTTGAAGTGGCGCTGGTGCCGCAAAACCTGATTATCGCCCTGATCGGCTGCTTCGTCGGCACCATCGTCGGCCTGTTGCCGGGGTTGGGGCCGATCAACGGCGTGGCGATCCTGCTGCCGCTGGCGTTCGCCCTCAAACTGCCGGCCGAATCGGCGCTGATCCTGCTGGCGACGGTGTATATCGGCTGCGAATACGGCGGGCGCATCTCGTCGATTCTGCTCAACGTGCCGGGTGATGCGGCGGCGATCATGACCGCGCTGGACGGCTACCCGATGGCGCAGCAGGGGCGCGCCGGCGTGGCGCTGTCCATCTCGGCGGTCAGCTCGTTCGTCGGCTCGATGATCGCCATCGGCGGCATTATTCTGTTCGCGCCGCTGCTGGCCCGCTGGTCGCTGGCCTTCGGCCCGGCGGAGTATTTTGCCCTGATGGTGTTCGCCATCGCCTGCCTCGGCAGCATGATGAGCCAAAACCCGCTGAAATCGCTGCTGGCGGCGTTGATCGGCCTGGGGCTGGCGACGGTGGGCGTCGACGCCAACACCGGCGTTTACCGCTTTACCTTCGACAGCGTGCACCTCTCCGACGGCGTGCAGTTTATCGTGGTGGTGATCGGCCTGTTCTCGGTCAGTGAAATTCTGCTGATGCTGGAAAGCACCAGCGCCGGGCAAAAGCTGGTACGTAAAACCGGCCGGTTGCTGTTCAACCGCAAAGAAGCGGCGCAGTGCGCAGGCCCGACCCTGCGTTCGTCGGTGATCGGCTTCTTCGTCGGCATTCTGCCGGGCGCCGGCGCTACCATCGCCAGCGCGCTGACCTACATGACCGAAAAGAAAATCAGCGGCAACAGCGACACCTTCGGCAAAGGCGACATCCGCGGCGTAGCGGCGCCGGAAGCGGCCAACAACGCCTCGGCCTGCGGTTCGTTCATTCCGATGCTGACGTTGGGGGTGCCGGGATCCGGCACCACGGCGGTGATGATGGGGGCGCTGACGCTGTATAACATCACCCCCGGTCCGGCGATGTTTACCGAACAACCGGATATCGTCTGGGGGCTGATCGCCGCGCTGCTGATCGCTAACGTCATCTTGCTGATCATGAACCTGCCGCTGGTTGGCCTGTTCACCCGCATGCTGACCATCCCGCTGTGGTTCCTGGTGCCGGCGATCGCCGCGGTTTCCGCGGTGGGGGTTTATGCGGTGCACAGCACCACCTTCGACCTGCTGTTGATGGTCGGGTTGGGGGTGTTCGGCTATATCCTGCGGAAAATGCACTTTCCGATGTCGCCGCTGATTCTGGGCTTCGTGCTGGGTGAGATGCTGGAGCAGAACCTGCGTCGCGCGCTGTCGATCAGCAACGGTGAATTCGGCATCCTGTGGAGCAGCAGCATCGCGCAAACGCTGCTGGTGCTGGCGGTCGCGGTGCTGGCGCTGCCGCCGCTGCTGCGCCTGATGCGCAAACGCAGCCATCCGGCGGCCGAGGCCAAGGCCGAGTAACGCGTAACGGGCGGGAATTTCCCGCCCGTTGTGTTTAACGGCGCAAGGCCGCAATTCCCCTTTCCAGCGCCCCGATATCGTCATCGACGAGCAGGGGCTGAATCACCGCAAAGTCCGCCTCAGGCAACTCATAGAGCCGCAAGGCGAGCAAGCGCGCGATAACTTCCGGCGCGAATCGCCAACGGATAAACCTCGCCGGATTGCCGCCGACGATGGCATAAGGTTCAACGTCGCCGGTCACCACGCTGCCGGCGGCGACGATCGCCCCCTCGCCTATCGAGACCCCTGGCATCAACATCGCCCGCATGCCAATCCAGCAACCGTCGCCCAGCCGGGTATCGCCTTTGGGGCGGTACGCCTGTTTGATGGTTGCCATAAACGGATACAGGCTCAGCCAGTCGATGCGATGGGTATGGTTGCCGCCCATCAGGATCACCGCTTCGGCCGCGATGCAGACATAGTCGCCGATCAGCAGGCGGTCTATTTCTCCCAGCGGCTGCCATTGCCGGCTTACCGCGTCGCCGTGCAGATAGCGCACTACCGAGCGTTCGAAGCCGTTATCCCAACAGTCGCTGTAGTAGCTGTGGGTGCCTTTGACGATGATATTCGGGTTAGTCACCGTCTGATGCAGCAGCTCGGTGTTGGACCAGTGTTTTTCGGACATGGCGTATTCTCTTGTTACGGGAATAAAAGCCACGGAACGGAAGGTCTGTGGCCGTGTTGTCGTTCACTCAACACGGCCATTCAAGCGATAAGCGCTCGTTTCAACCTCGGGTTATTCATGATTACCGCCTCTCTTGCGAGGCGAAATGGTAACCGATCACGCCTCGGCGGTCTTGCTTTTCAACAGCAGCACCCCACCCATGACCAACGCGCTGCCCAGCAGCTGCAGCTGATTCATGTTTTCCCCCAGCAGGAAATAGGCGATCACCGCGGTGAAAACCAGCTCCAACGACAGGATCAGGTTGGCTACGGCCAGCGGCAGCGTTTTCAGGCTGATGTTATACAACCCGAAGCCCAACAGCGTCGGCCCGGCGGCCAGCGCCAGCAGCAACAGCCAGCCGCTCCACTGAATGCCCTGCGCACCGTGCGACAGGAACCACAGATCGCCGGCCATGCCGTGGAACGCCGCCAGCGGGAACGTCGTCAGCGCCGCGTTGAACATCAGCTGATACAGCGCCGAAAAACCGAAAACGTACAAAATGGTGTTCCACACCGGATAGCCCCGTTCGCTGGCCACCCGCCCGCCGAGGGTATACAGGGTATAGCCGATGCCCGACAGCATCCCCACCAGCAGCCCCAACAAGTCGAAGTGCTGGTTGCCCATGCTGTCACCGTTGCTGACCAGGAAACAACCGCCCAGGCTGATGGCGATCACCAGCAGTTGGCGCAGCGTCAGGCGTTCGCTGTACATCACCCAGCCGAGGAACACGGTAAAGCCCACCGAACAGTAGGTCAGAATGGTCGCCACCGATGCGCCGTTCAGCGCCACCGACAGCGTCCACAGGCTGTTGAACAGCGCCAGCAGCAGTCCGTAAAGCGCGTAGAACAATACCTGTTCACGGCGCAGGCGCGCCCACTGCGGTTTCACCACCAACAGCAGCGGCAACAGCACCAGCGCCACCAGCGCCGCGCGCCAGAACGCCAGCACGAAGGTCGGCAGGTGATAGTATTCGGTCAGCGCGCGGATGATGATGGCGGTAAAGGCCAGCAGCATGGCGCTGATAATGGCGATGACGTAACCCTGGCGGCTGCCCTGAAAGAGACGCGCGCCGGGCAGCAAAGGCCGGGCGGAAACGCCTGACGGTAATGACATGAGATCCTCGGGAAAATGGCGACATAAATGCTCAGGCGCACAGTGTAACGCGGCCATATTTTCCCACTATAGCCACTTTTCGGCCTTGTCATGCAGGCCACTTTTCTGCGCTTGAAGCCCTGTTGACATGGGGTATAGTAAAAAGCTCTCTCCCTAACCGGGCCAATTTCGCATGCACATTCCGTTAGATCGCGAGCAGGACGTTCCGCTCTATTTACAGATCGAAGAAGCGCTGCGGCGCGCCATCCTCACCGGCGTGTTCGTGGATGGCGACAAGCTGCCCTCGACGCGCACGCTGGCGGCCGAATTGGCGGTCAGCCGTTTGACGGTGGATAACGCCTATGCCGAACTGGCGGCCAAGGGCTTTTTGCACCAGCGCCGCGGCAGCGGCGCCTATGTTGTGCACCCGCAGGCGCAAACGCGCCCGGCCCGGCCGACCAGCGATGCCCCCTTCCCGCTGGAGAGCTTCACCACCCTCACCTCGCGGCTGGACGGCTATGCCGACGCCCCGCTGCCGGAGGGGCTGATCAACTTCGCCGCCGGCGTCGGCAGCCCTAAGGTGTTCCCGCTGGAGGCATTTCGCAAAGTGCTGCTGTCGGTGCTCAGCCGCCACGCGGAAGAGGCCTTCAGCTACGGCGAATACTGCGGCTACTACCCGCTGCGCGATACGCTGAGCCGCATTCTCAGCGCGCAGGGCATCCCCACGCAGGCGGAACAGGTGCTGATCACCAACGGCTCGCAGCATGCCATCAGCCTGGTGGTGCAAAGCCTGCTGGCGCCGGGCGATACGGTGATCGTCGAAGAACCGACCTACGCCGAAGCGCTGGGCCTGCTGCGCCAGCACCGCATCAATATCGTCACCGTGCCCGGCGATCGCCACGGCATGCTGGTCGAACGATTACCCGAGTTGCTGGAACGCCACCGCCCCAAATTGATCTACACCATCCCCAACTTTCACAATCCGACCGGCCGTTGCCTGAGCGAAGCTCGCCGGCGGCGCCTGCTGGCGATCGCCCAACAGGCCGGCGTGGTGATCCTGGAAGATGACTTCGTCGGCGATCTGCGTTACCAGGGCAAACAGCTGCCGTCGCTGCGTGCGCTGGCGCAACCGGGCGCGGTGATCTACGTCAGCACCTTCTCCAAGATGCTGCTGCCCAGCATGCGCATCGGCTATCTGGTGGCGGACAGCGAGCACTATCAGCGTTTCGCCAGGCGCAAGCACGTCGACAGCTTCACCAGTTCCAGCCTGATCCAGCGGGCGCTGGACGCGTTTGTCACCGTCGGCCGTTACGACAAGCAGCTGCGCCGCGCCGGGCGCGTCTATCGCCTGCATCTGGAAGTGATGATCGACGCGTTGCAACGGCGGTTGCCGCCGGGGTGCCGTTTCGAAACGCCGCAAGGCGGCTTGTTTATCTGGCTGACGCTGCCCGCGACAGTGACCACCACCGAGCTGATGCCGGTGGCCTGGCGGCACGGCGTCACTTTCGCGCGCGGCGAATGCTTTTATGCCCAGGAACAGCTGGGCGCGCACAGTCTGCGGCTAAACTTCGCCGCCAACTCGCCGCCGCAGATTGAAGAAGGTATCGCCCGGCTTAGCCGGGCGATTGAGGAAGTGATAGCAGAGAAAAACGCCGGTTAGACGGCGGCCCACCACAGCCGCAGCTTCATCCCCCAGTAGCTGGTCCAGCCGGTGGTGCTCTGCACCACCTTGCCCTGCGAGACCACCACGAAGGTCGGCGTCACGCCAATCTGCCACTGCGCCGACAGCGTACCGGCCGGATCGTTGACCACCGGCAGCGCCAGCCGTTTGCGCGCCAGCCACTGTTTCACCTGGGTATCGTCGCCCGATCGCAGCGCGACGGTCAGCACGTTGCCGCCCGCCGCCTGCAAACGGGCGACGTCCGGCGTGGTGAAACGACAAACGCCGCACCAGCTGGCCCAGAAGTAAACCAGCAGCGGCCGCTCATGACTGAGCTGCGCCAACGACACGCGCTCGTCATCCAACGTGGTCAGCGTCTGGGCATCGAAGGCCGGCGGCGCCTGCGGCGCGTTCAGCCAATCCATCACCGTGATCACCGCCAGTGCGATCAGCGCCAGCAGCAGCAACTCGCGCCCCCAGCGCTTGAGCTTAGCCATGGTTGGCCTTCGCCAGCTGCTGCTTCACCATCGCTTCCAGCTCTTCATAGGACACCGCCCCCGGCAGCATCCGATCGCCGATCAGCGTCGCCGGCGTCCCTTGTACGCCCAGTTGTTCCGCCAATTCCATATTGGTGCGCAGCGTGGTCATGCTCTGTTCGCTCGGCGCCACCGCCTTGACGCCGGTTTTCTCCTGCGCGGCGGCGATGCTGGCCTTGTCGTGGAAGCCCTTTTTCGCCATCAGCCGCTGATGCAAGGCCCAGAATTGCTCCGGGTGCTGCTGCCAGGTGGTGAGCGCCACGCGCGCCGAACTGACCGAACTTTCGCCCTTGAACGGCAACAGCTTCACCACCAGCGCCACATCCGGGTATTGCTTGACGATTTTCTCCAGCATCGGATCAAACCGCTTGCAGTACGGGCAGTTATAGTCGGTAAAGGTCACCAGCGTCAGCTTGGCGTTGGCGGCACCGAGGCGCGGGCTGGCCGGATCCTGATACAGCGTTTTGGCATTCTGCTTGATAGCCTGGCTGATTTGCTGGCCTGCGGTTTGCTGCTGCCAGGCGTCCACCGCCTGCGCCAGAATGTCCGGGTTGGACACCAGCGTTTCGCGGATCATCTCTTTGATACGCGCCTCTTGCGCCGGGGTGAAAGGCTCGGCGGCCCACACCGGGGCGGCGATGATCATCAGTAAAATCAGTAGCTTTTTCATTGTTCGGTTCCTTTGGCATGGGAAAGCGTTTGCAGCACGGCGTCACGGGTCAACAGCGGGGATAACACCTCGCCGTCCGGGCTGCCGGGGCCATAGATTTGGTTGAAAGGCACGGCGACGCTGCCGCGCTTTTGCAGGAAGGCGCTGATGTCGGCCGACGGGCGGCTCCAGTCGCCGCGCAGCGCGACCACGTCATCGGCGCTCAACGCCCGCTGTACGTCATCGCGTAGCAGCACATTGAATTTGTTGGCTTTACAGGTCACGCACCAGTCGGCGGTGACGTCGACGAACACCCGTTTATGTTGCGCCAGCGCCTCGGCGATCGCCTGTTCGCTCAGCGGTTGCCACTGCACCCGATCCTGCAACGGCTGGCGCCACAGACCGGCGGTCAGCGAACCGGCCAGCAAGACGGCGCCCGCCAGCACCAACGTGCCCGCCGCCAGCTTGGCCGCCAACCGTGCCCCCTGCCGGCGCCACACCGCCAGCAGCAACGCCAGCAGCGCCAACCCCCCCAGCCACAGCGTAGCCTGCACGCCGATATGATTGCTCAGCAGACTCAGCAACCACAGCGACGACGCCAGCATCAACAACCCCATCGCCAGCTTGACGGTATTCATCCAGCGGCCGGGACGCGGCAACCGCAGCGCCAGCGAAGGCCAGGCGGCGATCAGCAGCCACGGCAGGCTCATGCCGATGCCGAGCGCGATGAACATGCCCCACAGCACCGGCAGCGACGCCGCCAGCGCGAAGGCCACCGCCGTGCCAAGAAACGGTGCCGAGCACGGCGTCGCCAGCAGCGTGGCGAACGCGCCCTGCCAGAAATGGCCGCTCAGACCATGCCCGTTATGGGTGGCCAGCGACGTGTTCAGATCGGAAGAGAGGCGCAGATGAAACAGGCCAAACAGGTTGGCGCTGAACAGCAGCGTCACCAGCACCATAAAGCCGATAAACCACGGATTCTGGAACTGAATGCCCCAGCCGAGCGCGTGGTTGCCGAGCCGCAGCAGCGTCATCAGCAGGGCCAACGCCATAAACGAGGCGACAATACCCAGCGACGATGCCAGGAACTGCAGCCGTACGCTGCGCCGATCGCGCCGCTCCACCTGCAGGATGGAACCGAGCTTGATGCCCAACACCGGCAGGACGCACGGCATCAGATTGAGGATCAACCCGCCCGCCAGCGCCATCAATACCGCCTGCCATAACGGAAATGCCGCACTGGCGGGCGCGGCCAGCGGCTCGCCGATCGGCAGCGTAATCTGCTGCGCCATGCCGCCGTCGTCGATCACCAGCGTCAGCGTTTTGCCGCGCAGATCCGGCGCCGCCTCTCCCCAACCATCGCTGACCGGGACTCGCGCCAGCAACTGATCGTCGTCGGTTTCAACCTGCGGCTTGCCGAGATCGGCATCCGCCAGCGTATCGAAGAACAGCGCGGGCCGCTGCCAACCGTCGGCGCGTTCGGCGGCAATCTGCAGCTCACCGCTGCGATACCCGGCCTTGACGTTATCCGTCAACCCGGCGGCGATCGGCACTTGCCCCATCGCCTGCGCGAAGTCGTGATTAAACTGCGGATCGTTCGGCGCCGTCAGGTCCAGACTGAACGGGTAGTCGGTCAGAATGCAGACATTGCTGCAGGTGGACAACGTCAAAGAGCCCGCCAGCGGGCCGGATACCGAGCCTGGCATCACGATCGGCAGCGTGACCCGATCGTGATAGCCCTGGGTGGAAATGCCGGCCACCTCGAAACGCTGCGGCGTCGGCCAGTGCCAGGTCGCCGGCGGCGGGTGGCCTTGCCAGACGATAGCCGGCGCGATGCCGCCTTCACCCGGGGAACGCCAGTAAGTTTTCCAGCCTTTTTGCAGCTCGACCGACAGCAGCAGACGGGTCTCTCCCGGCTGTGACGTGTCGGCGCGCAGCCGCACCTTGGCATGATCGTTGGCCGGATTTTGCAGCCAGCCGCTGTCCGCCGCCTGCAAGGCGGGCAGCCACAGCATAAACAGGCAAGCGCAGGCCAGCCTGATAATTTTCAACATGTTAATTCTCCATAAATGATTAATTCACCGCGAAAAACGGGCGATTAACTCATTCACGGAAGACGCATAATCGAAGGTGCACCCTGAGGGTGGGCGGAGAAATGGCGCGAGGAGGAGGAATGCGCAGACGCGCGGCAATGGTCGGCGCCAACAGCGCCAGCAGCAGACCCAGACCGAACAGCATGGTTTCGAACATTACCGGCGGCGCGGCCAGCAATGATTTGGCGCTCAGTTCACAGGGCGTCGGCTGCGCTTCGGCGGCGGCGTCGCTGGATTGAACGGCGGTAGCGGCCGGGATCCCCAGCGTTTGCTGCAGCGCATGCAGGCCCGCCATGCGCTGGGTCATGCACGTCAGCACCACCAGGCAAGCCAGGCATAAAAACCATTTTGCAATCCGCTGCCGTTTAACCATGCCATCCTCATGTTCAGATCTGGGGTTATCTTAGCGGCGCAGACGCGATTAGCAACGTTTTGTCGGTAAAGAAATGTCTGAGCGGCGGTATTGATGGCGGCGAATTACAGGTATCATAGAGGGTAAGCCTGCGCTTTTCGCCGGGTACGATGACGATTCTCTCCTCCAGGCACACTGCGGGGATACACAGCGAAGGACTGGTGATATGCAACCTTTGAGTGGGCCGGGCACCCCAATCGCCGGCGAGCGCCCCCCTTCCCCGGGCAAAACGGCGGCCACTGACGATCAACCCCTCTCTCCGGCGCAGCGCACAACGCTGGAAAAACTGATCGTGAAAATCATGACGCTCAGCCCGGTAAAATCGGCGGAGATCTGGGCGTCTCTGCGTCACGATCTCGGCGCCGACAAAGGCGGCGAACTGCTGGCGCGCCATTTTCAACCGGCGGAACAGCTGCTGCAAACGCGCCTGACGCAGGCGCAGCAAAACCATGCCGGGCGCCAACTGCTGCAACAGCTGGCCGAGTTGCTGCCGCAGGGCAATAATCGCCAGGCGGTCAGTGACTTTATTCGTCAACGGTTCGGCCATACGGTGTTGAGCCAGTTAAGCCCACCACAGCTGCAGCAGGTGCTGAATCTGTTGCAGACCGGCGGCCTGACCATTCCCCAACCGCAGCAAACCGCCACCAGCGATCGCCCGCTGCTGCCCGCAGAGCATCAAAGCCTGCAGCAGCAGGTCACCAAACTCAGCGCCGCGACCGGTGAAGCGCCGGCTAAAATTTGGCAAACGTTGTTCGATCTGGCGGGCGTGAAAACCAACGATCCGCTGCCGGCGCGCCACTTCCAGCTGCTGAACCAGTTTTTACAGGTGAAGGTGGCGCTCAGCCCGCAGAACGCGCCAACGCTGAACAACCTGCTGGCGGCGCTCAAACAGCCGGCGGATGAGCAAGAACTGCAGCAGATGAACGACTATTGCCAGACGCGCTTCAACTGCGGCGCCAACGCGCCGCTGACGCATCCGCAAATGAGCGACGCCATTCATCAGCTGTTTGCCCGCCGTCTGGACAAAGCCGGCCAGGCGCAGCCGATCGCAAGCCCCTCTATCGAACCGCAGCCGCTGCTCAACCCGCTGATCGCCGCCCTGCCTCTGCCGCTGCAAAAAGCGCTGAGTAAGCCCGCCGTGGCGCTGATCCTGCTGCTGTTGGCGTTGGCCGTCGTGCTGGCGCTGGTGTTTTAACGCCTCAGGCGCAGCCGCAGTCCGCTGCGGCCGCCCGGGAGCGCAGCGACCCCGGCAGTTCGCCGATGGCCAACGGATGGCCGTCGCGCAGCCAGAAATCCAGCCCGCCAATCAACTCCTTCACCCTAAACCCCAACTTCGCCAGCTTGTAGGCGCCTTTGGTGGAACCGTTGCAGCCGATGCCGTCGCAGTAGGTCACATACACCTTTTGGCGATCCAGGTGCGCCGTGCCGGCTTCATCCATCAGGCGATGCGGCAAGCTGAATGCGCCGGGGATATGCCCGGCGGCGTACAGCGCCTCCGCACGGGTGTCGATCACCACCATCCCGTCCACGCCATTGCGCAAATCTTCCGCCACGTCCCAGGCATCCGCATAGCGGCTCAGCTTGGCCGCCAGATAGGCCAGGCTCTCTTCCGGCGCTGCCGGCGGAAAGGCCAGCACCAAGGATTCTTTCGACATATCACTCACTCCCGTTGATCAAGACAGATGACAATAGTGCCCGATTTTGGTCTTATGATTGATACCCATTTTTTACTCATGATAAGACCCATTATGCGGCACACGCTGATCACGCTGTTTCAGCAATCGCCCCAGGCCATCGGCACGCTGCGCGATCGTCTGTGTGCGGCATTGCGGCAGGCCATCCACCACGGCGCATTGAGCGTTGGGCAACGGCTGCCCTCCAGCCGAGTGCTGGCTGGGGATCTGAACCTCTCAAGGGTGACCGTCGAAGCAGCGTACGGCCAGTTGGAGGCGGAGGGGTATTTGCAGCGCCGCGTCGGCCAGGGCACATTTGTGGCTATCCGCATCGCCAAATCGCCGCCGCCGGCGACCCGCACCGCCATGCCGCGCCTTTCGCTGCGCGGCCAACAGATCGTGCACACCGGCGGCTGCCGCGATCCGCAGCATCCTCAGGCCTTCGCAGCCGGCTCGCCGGACCTGCGCGCGTTTCCGCTGGCCCTGTGGAAGCAGTTGACCGCTCAACGCCTGCGCCTGCAGGGGGAAAGCCTGCTGCGCTACGGCGATCCGCAAGGCTATCTGCCGCTGCGCGAAGCCATTGCCGCCCACGTCAATCAAACGCGCGGCGTAGTCTGCGATGCGAGCCAGGTTATCGTGCTGACCAGTTCGCAGCAGGCGCTGCAAATGATCGCCACCTTACTGTTGGACAGCGGCGACAGCGTCTGGATGGAAGAGCCGGGTTACACCGGGGCGAGAAACGCCTTTATCAGCGCCGGCGCCGCGCTGACGCCGGTAGCGGTAGACGGCGATGGCCTGCGAGCAGAACCTTCCTTGCCCGATCCGCGTTTGATTTATCTGACGCCCTCGCACCAATACCCGACCGGCGCGGCGCTCAGCCTGGCACGCCGCTTGGCGTTGCTGGCGCAGGCGGAGCGGCAACAGGCCTGGATCATTGAGGACGATTACGACAGCGAGTTTCACTACGACGGGCTGCCGATTCCGGCGATGCAAGGCCTGGATCGCCATGGCCGGGTGCTCTATCTCGGCACCTTCTCCAAATCGTTGTTCCCTTCGCTGCGGCTGGCGTACCTGATCGTGCCGCCCGCGCTGGTCGCCCCCTTCGTCACCGCACGCACGGTCTATGACGGCCACAGCGCGCAATTGATGCAGGCGGTGACCGCCGAGTTCATCCGCCAGGGGCACTTCGCCGCGCATATTCGTTACATGCGCCAGCTCTACCACAGCCGGCGCGATGTGCTGCTGACGGAAGTGCGCGAAAAGCTGAGCCACTTCGCCACGGCCGCTCCCGCCGCCGGCGGCCTGCAGCTCAGCGTTTGGCTGCCGCCCGGCCGGGAGGCGGCGCTCAGCCAACAGGCGCGGCGGCTCGGCGTCCTTACGCCCGGGTTAACGGCGCAATACCAAACGGTTCAGGCCCAGCGCGACGGCTGGCTGCTGGGTTTTTCGGCCCTGACGCCGGGCGAGATCCGCAGCGCCGTCGAGCGGCTGGCGCGGATCGCCGCGGCTTAGCCCTGCCCCGGAGAGACGCCGGCCGGCTTATTGCTCGGTCAGGCGCATCTCCGCCACCAGCGGCAGGTGATCGCTCACCGCCGGCCAGTGCACGCCGTTCCAATCGCCGCTGGCGTTCGGCACCGTCAGGCTGTCCAGATGCCAACGCTGCGCATTGCCGCTAAAGATGTAATCCACCTTGATTTCGGCGTTTTCCGCCGGCCAGCTGCGGCCGTCCTGCCCGTTGGGCATGATGTCGTTCCAATAGCGGCTCAGCTCCAGCCAAGTGACGCTGCCCGGCACGTCGTTCATGTCGCCGAACAGCAGTTTGATGCCACGCACTTCGATGGTGCGATCGTTCAGCTCCCGCACCTGATCCAGTCGCATCATCGGATCTTCCTTGGTATCGAGGTGGGTGTTGAACAGGGTGATCGGCGTCGGGAACTCCGGCACATCGACCTTGGCGCTGAAGGCGATGCGCTGCTCGCGCTGGCCGGACGGCAACGGATAGATCACGGCGTCGTGCAGCGGATACTTCGAGAGAAACGCCAGGCCGTATTCACCGCCGTCGAAATCGATCGCCCGGCCGAACACCGCCTGCATGCCGGTCAGCTTCGCCAGTTCCGCCGCCTGATCGACCCGCCCGCTGCGGGCGGTGAGTTTATCCACCTCCTGCAGCGCCACCACGTCGACGTTCATCGCGCGAATCGCCTTGGCGATGGCGGTCATGTCGCTGACCTTGCCGGCGGCGATATTGAAGCTGGCGACGCGGATCTTCGGCGCCTGTTCCAGTTCGTAGGTTTTGTTCTTCAGGCCGCCCAACGCGCTGGCCACCTCGCGGCTGTTGGCGTTGCTGTTGGCGTGCCCGGTATCGGCGGACGACCAGGCGCTGTGAGAGATGCCCAGGGACAGTAAGGTGATGAGCAAAGCGTGACCGGTGTGCATGAATTCTCCTTGAGGGACAGATAAGTGTTATGCGGGCGCTTCCCGGCCCACAGCTAACACCGATTTTGCCGCAGAAACCTGCGACTATTTCCTAGTTGCACCGCTATTTTTCGTTTCTGCGCGATGCTTCGCATTCTGGCGGTTTACGCATTGCGCCGTTGGACAATCGGCTGATTTCGTTTTAAAACCGGTAGATTGCCAACCGCGAGGAGTTCCGATGACCAGCCCGATTGCCGAACAGCTTACCGAACGTTTCTTCCGCTACCTGGCCGTCACCAGCCAGAGCAACGCCGCCGCAACCGCCCTGCCCAGCACGCCGGGACAGCATGAGATGGCGCAACTGTTGGCGGACGAGCTGCGCCGGCTCGGCCTGGCCGACGTTCAAATCGACGAGCACGCCACCGTGACCGCCCGCAAGCCCGGCACCCAACCCGGCGCGCCGCGCATCGGCTTCATCACGCATATCGACACCGTGGACGTCGGCCTGTCGCCCGAGATTCGCCCGCAGCGCCTGCGCTTCACCGGCGAGGATTTATGCCTGAATGCCGAGCAGGACATCTGGCTGCGTACCGCCGAGCATCCGGAGATCCTGCCCTACCGGAACGAAGAGATCCTGTTCAGCGACGGCACCAGCGTGCTGGGCGCCGACAATAAAGCGGCGGTCACCGTGGTGATGACGCTGCTGGCCAACCTGACCGCGGCCGATCGCCACGGCGATATCGTGGTGGCGTTCGTGCCGGACGAAGAAATCGGCCTGCGCGGCGCCAAGGCGCTGGATCTGCAGCGTTTCCCCGTCGATTTCGCCTACACCATCGACTGCTGCGAACTGGGTGAAGTGGTGTACGAGAATTTCAACGCGGCGGCGGCGGAGATCCGCATCGAGGGGGTGACCGCCCACCCGATGTCGGCGAAAAACGTATTAATCAACCCGATACGCATCGCCAACGACATCATTAACCGATTCGACGTGCAGGATACCCCAGAGCACACCGAAGGGCGCGAGGGCTATTTCTGGTTCACCGATCTGGCCGCCAACGCCAATCAGGCGACGCTGAAGGTGTCGATTCGCGACTTCGATCGCGCGGCGTTCGAGGCGCGCAAGGCCCGCCTTGAGGAGACGGTGCGCCAGGTGGCGGCCAACTATCCGCGGGCCAACGTCAGCTGCAGCGTCAGCGACATCTACAGCAACATCAGCAACGCCATTGGCGAGGACCGCCGCGCCATCGATCTGATCTTCGGCGCCCTCGCCGCCCACGGCATCCCGCCGAAGGTGATCCCGATGCGCGGCGGCACCGACGGCGCGGCGCTCTCCAGCCGCGGCATCCTGACGCCCAATTACTTCACCGGCGCGCATAACTTCCACTCGCGCTTCGAGTTTTTACCCGTCAGCGCCTTCGTGAAATCCTATCAGGTGACCCGCAGCATTTGCCTGCTGGCCGCACGACAAAGCGGCCAACCGGCTTAGCTCATCACCCAGCCGAGCAACGCGGCCCATACCAACAGCGGCAGCGAATAATAGTGGAAGCGCAACCAGATCTTGCGCTCCCCCGCCATGCGCAGCGCAATCAGGTTGGCGAGCGATCCGATCGCCAACCCGAAGCCGCCGGCGTTGACCGCATAGGCCAGCTGAGCGCTGGAGGGCACATAGTTGAGCAACAGTATGGTGGCCGGCACGTTGCTGACGATCTGCGACAGCCCGACGCCCAACGCATACACGCTCCCCTCGCTCAGCCCGGCGATGGCGGCGAACGACGGCTGAAGCGGCGGCAAACGGGTAAACAGGCCGACATCGATGAACATGGCGGCGAACACGAAAATCAGACTCCAGTCGATCTGCAACAGCACTCGGCGCGCCAGCAGCAAGAAACCGGCGAACACCGCCAGCAGCCCGTACAACGGCAGATCGAAATCGAGACACAGCAGGAAAACCGCATACAGCCCTACACAGCTCAGCAACAGCGGCCGCTGGTAGGGATATCCCTCGGTATTCGGCGTTTTCACGATGTCGCGCGCCGGGAAGCTGAACCAGGTCAGCGCCAGCAGGCTCAACATCATTGCGGCGCCAAACGGCGCCATCTGGCCGATGAAACCGAGGAAAGAGAGGCCGGAGCGGCTCCACAGCAGGATATTTTGCGGGTTGCCGATCGGCGTCAGCAACGAACCGGCGTTCACCGCCAGCGCCTGGAAGATGATCAAGCGGCCAACCGGCAGCGCCGACAGCTTTTTTAGCGTGATGGTGAGCGGAATGACGATAAACAGCGCCACATCGTTGGTCAGAAACGACGACAGCAGCGCGGCGGAAAACACCAGGAACAGCGCCAGCCGCCGTTCGCTGTACAAGCGGTTGATAATCTTGCGGCCGACAAAATCGAAGTAGCCGCTGACCTCCACCCCTTTGGTCAGCAGCATCAGCCCCAACAGGGTGATGAGGGTACGGCCGTCGATGAAACCACCCAGCGCCGACAGCGGTTGCGGATGAAAAGCGAACATCGCCACGCCGGCCAGCAGCAATGCATGCAAGAAGCGATCTTTGACAAAGGGGTGGATAAGCCGAGAAATGGCGGTTGAACTCATAGCGGCAGTGTGAACCTCACCGAAAAGAATGGGCAGACGTTAGCTCAGACGCGGCTTCAGCGCCAGCAAAATGCTATTTTACCTTTATCCGCTTTTCATTTGCCGCGCTTTACTTTATTTGTAGCGGCTTTCACGGTTTTCAAAGGACATGTTATGGCTTCCCTGCTCGCCAAAGGGGCGTTGCTCAGCGCCTTATGCGCCCTGCTCGCCGCCTGTGACGATCCCGCCTCTCGCCCGCAAATCGATATCGACGGCAAGACCATGGGCACCTTCTACAGCGTTAAGGTCAGCGGTGACGTCGCGATCGGCAAACAAGAGCTGCAGCGGCAGATCGACACGGTGCTCGAACGGGCCAACGACGATATCTCTACCTACCGCGCCGATTCGGTGCTGTCGCGGTTTAACCGCAGCGCCAGCCTCGAGCCGCAGCCTATCCCGCGCGGCATGGCGGACATCGTATTGATGGCACAACGCATCGGCCACGATACCGGCGGCGCCATGGACATCACCGTCGGCCCACTGGTGAACCTGTGGGGGTTCGGCCCAGACAAGCATCCGGTCAAGGTGCCGGAACAGGCGCAGATCGACGCGGCGAAGCAGAACATCGGCCTGCAGCACCTGAAGCTGATCAGCGACAATCGCGGGGAGTGGCTGCAAAAAGATCTGCCGGGCATGTATGTCGATCTCTCGACGCTGGGCGAAGGCTATGGCGCCGATGAGCTGGTGCGCCTGATGAACCGTCACGGCATTACCAACTACCTGGTGTCGGTAGGCGGCGCGGTCTCTTCGCGCGGCGTCAACGGCCAGGGCAAACCCTGGCGGGTGGCGATCCAAAAGCCGACCGACCGTGAAAATGCGGTGCAGGCGCTGGTGGATCTGCACGGTTACGGCATCAGCACCGCCGGCAGCTACCGCAACTACTTCGAACAAAACGGCCAGCGTTACTCCCATGTCATCGATCCGACCACCGGCAGGCCGATCAACCACCGGCTGGTTTCCGCCACGGTGATCGCCCCGACCGCACTCGAGGCCGACGGCTGGGATACCGGCTTGATGGTGCTGGGCCCGGAGAAAGCGTTGCAGCTCGCAGAAGAGAAAGGGCTGGCGGTCTACCTGATCAGCAAAACCGACGACGGTTTCAGCGCCGTGATGACGCCGCAGTTCAAAGCATTTTTAGTGCAGTGAGATAAAAAAGCCCGGCGCGCAATGGCCGGGCTTATTCCTGTTCCGCGCCGATCACTTGGTCAGCGCGATGATGCCGAGGGTCAGACCGGCAACCGCCGCCGCACCGCCGGCGATCGCGCCCGCGGTTTCCCAGTTATCCTGAGTGGTGCCCTTCATACAGGTGTTGGTGTGCACCAGACGCCCCTGGTCATCGTAGACCGGCACGCAGGGAGAATCGGTGGCGCATCCGGCCAACACGGCCGACAGTAACCCAACCGCAATTAACTTTTTCATACTTCTTGCCTCAATGTTCGATCACTTTAGAAAGCTACGCCGAGCGATAATCACGCTACCTGGCTATTGTATGCCCAACGCGTGTAATGGCGAGGTAATGATGTGTCAGGGGATGTGATTTGGGAAAACTCCGAGCGCCCGGCCGGTGGGCTTCGGGCAGTAAAAAGCCCGCGAAAACGCGGGCTTGTTGGCGGAATGACGCGCCGGCGGGATTATTTCGCCAGTTTGCGCATCACCAGCGTGGCGTTGGTGCCGCCGAAGCCGAAGCTGTTGGACATCACGGTGGTCAGCTCGCGCTGGGTCGGCTGAGTCACGATGTTCATGCCGGCCGCCTGTTCATCCAGGGTTTCGATGTTGATGCTCGGCGCGATAAAGCCGTGCTCCAGCATCAGCAGGCTGTAGATCGCTTCCTGCACGCCCGCAGCGCCCAGCGAGTGGCCGGTCATCGCCTTGGTGGAGGAGATGGCCGGGGTATTGTCGCCGAACACTTCACGAATGGCGCCCAGCTCTTTCACGTCGCCTACCGGCGTAGAGGTGCCGTGCACGTTGATGTAATCGATCGGCGCATCCAGATCCTGCATCGCCATCTTCATGCAGCGCACTGCGCCTTCACCCGAAGGGGCAACCATGTCGGCGCCGTCGGAAGTCGCGCCGTAGCCGACGATTTCCGCATAGATGTGCGCGCCGCGCGCCAGCGCGTGCTCCAGCTCTTCAACCACCACCATGCCGCCGCCGCCGGCGATGACGAAACCGTCACGATCGGCGTCATAGGTGCGGGACGCTTTTTCCGGCGTGTCGTTGTATTTGGTGGACAACGCGCCCATCGCATCGAACTCGCAGGCCATTTCCCAGCACAGCTCTTCGCCGCCGCCGGCGAACACGATGTCCTGTTTGCCCAGCTGGATTTGCTCAACCGCGTTGCCGATGCAGTGCGCGGAGGTGGCGCAAGCGGAGCTGATGGAGTAGTTCACGCCGTGGATTTTGAACGGCGTTGCCAGGCAGGCGGAAACGCCGGAAGCCATGGCCTTGGTCACCACGTACGGGCCAACCGCTTTCAGGCCGCGCGGGCTGCGCATCGCATCGGCGCCGAACACCTGGAAGCGCGGAGAACCGCCGCCGGAACCGGCGATCAGGCCCACGCGCGGGTTGTTTTGATACTCTTCTTCCTTCAGGCCGGAAGACGCGATCGCTTCTTGCATCGCCAGGAAGGCATAAATGGAAGCGTCGCTCATGAAACGCACCGCCTTGCGGTCGATCAGGCCGGTAGTGTCGAGCTTAACTTGCCCCCATACGTGACTACGCATGCCGGAATCTTTCAGCTCCTGGGAGAAAGTGATCCCAGAACGTCCTTCCTGCAGGCTTGCCAGGACCTCCTGCTGGTTATTACCAATGCTGGAGACAACTCCCAGGCCAGTAATCACTGCACGTTTCATTCAATACCTCTTCCACTATTAACCTACGGGATTTTGCATCGCACTTTAGCGTACAGATGTAAGCCGAACAAGTCCGATCAGCGTTTTTCAGCTTTATTGTTGTCCAGTTTGCGCCGGGGCGCCAGCGCCGTTAGAATTCGCGGCATCCCTTGAATTTCGAGCCATTGACCGTGAACCACGCCCCCATCCAAACCGCAACGCTAACCTGGAACGAACAGGGTACACCTGTTTCGAAACAGTTTGATGACGTCTATTTTTCCAATCAGGATGGGCAGGAAGAAACCCGCTACGTCTTCCTGCACGGCAATCGGCTGCCGCAACGTTTCGCCGCCCATCCGCGCTCGCTGTTTGTCGTGGCGGAAACCGGGTTCGGCACCGGGCTCAATTTTCTCACGCTGTGGCAGGCCTTCGCCGGCTTCCGTCAGGCTGAGCCGGACGCGACGCTGCAGCGCCTGCACTTTATCAGCTTCGAAAAATTCCCCCTCCAGCAGGCTGACCTGGCGGCGGCGCATGCGCGCTGGCCGGAGTTGGCGCCTTATGCCGACGAGCTGCGCGCCCAGTGGCCGCTGCCGTTGCCGGGTTGCCATCGCCTGCTGTTAGCCGAAGGACGCATTACGCTCGATCTGTGGTTCGGCGACGTCAACGATCTGCTGCCGCAGTTTGACGCCAGCATGAATAACCAGGTGGATGCCTGGTTCCTCGACGGTTTCGCGCCGGCAAAAAACCCCGACATGTGGACCGATCAACTGTTCGCCGCCATGGCGCGCTTCGCTCGGCCGGGAGGCAGCTTCGCCACCTTTACCGCCGCCGGCTTCGTGCGCCGCGGCTTGCAACAGGCCGGTTTTCAGGTCAACCGCTGCAAAGGCTTCGGCCAAAAGCGTGAGATGCTCGCCGGCGAGCTCCCGGCCGATGCGCAGCCCACCGCACATCCGGCGCCCTGGTATCGACGCCCGGCGGCGGACAACACCGCCGACATCGCCCTGATCGGCGGCGGCGTCGCCAGCGCGCTCACCGCGCTGGCCTTGCTGCGCCGCGGCGCCACCGTCACGCTGTACTGCGCCGATGAGCAGGCGGCCGAGGGCGCATCCGGCAACCGCCAGGGCGCGATTTATCCTTTGCTGAACGGCAGCGGCGACGCGCTGGAGATCTTTTTCAGCGCCGCGTTTCCCTTCGCCCGCCGCCAGTACGATGCCCTGTTGCAACAAGGCGTCGCCTTTGATCACCAGTGGTGCGGCGTCAGCCAGTTGGCCTATGACGAAAAGAGCGGCGCCAAGATCGCCAATATGCTGAAAACCGACTGGCCGCAGGCCTTGGCGATGGCGGCCGACCGCGAGACGCTCAGCGAACGGTGCGGCGTCGATACCGGCTTTGGCGGCATCACCTACCCGCTAGGCGGCTGGCTCTGCCCGGCCGAGCTGACGCGCGGCGCTATCGCGCTGGCGCAGCGTCAGGGCTTGGTCTGCCACTACCGGCACGATGCACAGAGGCTGACGCAGGAAGAAAACGGCTGGCGCATCGATTTCGCCAACGGCGACAACCGGCACCATGCGACGGTGATCCTGGCCAACGGCCATCGGTTGGCCGAACTGGCGCCGACGGAAGCCCTGCCGCTGTATTCGGTTCGCGGGCAGGTGTCGCATATCCCGACCTCGCCGGCCCTCGGTCAATTGAAACAGGTATTGTGTTACGACGGTTACCTGACGCCGGTTAATGCCAACAGCGGCCACCACTGCATTGGCGCCAGCTACCAGCGCGGCGACATCGCCACCGACTACCGCGAGCAGGAGCAACAGGAGAACCGCGAGCGCCTGCTGCGCTGTCTGCCGGAGCAGGCCTGGCCGCAGCAGGTGGACGTCAGCGCTCATCAGGCGCGCTGCGGCGTGCGCAGCGCCACCCGCGATCATCTGCCGATGGTCGGCGCGCTGCCGGACTATCAGGCCACGCTGGCACAGTATCAGGATTTGCAGCGGCAGAACCAGCGCGGCGAAACCGTCGCCGATGCGCCGCTCTATCCCGGTCTGTTCGCTATCGGCGGGTTAGGCTCGCGCGGCTTGTGTTCGGCGCCGTTGGCGGCGGAAATTTTGGCGGCGCAGCTGTTCGGCGAGCCGTTGCCGGGCGATGCGCGCCTGCTGGCGGCGTTGAATCCGAATCGGATGTGGGTGCGGAAATTGCTGAAAGGGCGTGCGGTTTAATCAACCTTGAGGGGCGCGGCGACGCGCCCCGGCATGACGATCAGGCGGCAGGGGTTGCAGCCTGATAGAGGTTTTCCCACATGCCGCGCACCAGGATCTGATCCGGCGGCGAGAGTTCCCCGGCGGCGATCGCTTTGTGCAGGCTCTCCTCCACCCGCGCTTTCAGCGCTTCGGCGGTGTGTTCGCCCTGCTCTTCCGCCTCGGCCACCGCCAGCGTCAGATGACCGCGCAGGTAGCCACCGGCAAACAGTTCATCATCGCTGGCGTGCTCTACCATGTCATCAATCAGCGCCAAAATGCGCGCTTCAAATTCTGCGATCATCAAATTTCCTCATTAAATAACGGGCTGTGGCGTCAGTTGAGATCTTCCGGATACGGAAAGTACTCGGCCGCCAACGGTGGCGTATTGTAGAACGATTGCAACGCCTGAATAAAGCGCGCAGGCCTTGTGGGTATTCCCTGCTCCAGCAGCGCCAATACCCGGGCGCGCACCTTGCGTTGGAACGCGATGCGATCCGGCTCGCAGTCGCCGTTCAGGTTGTCGCAGCTGACGTTGAACGGGAAACCGGCTGCCACGCAGAACATCCATTCCAGCGCCTGCGGTTTGATCTCTACCGCTTCAAATTCGCTCTGGGTCTGCGCGTCCCGCCCATCCGGGCAATACCAATAGCCGAAGTCCACCAGTTGGCGGCGCGCGTCACCGGCGATGCACCAGTGCGAAATTTCATGCAGGCCGCTGGCGTAGAAACCGTGGGCGAACACGATGCGGTGATACGGCAATTCGTCGTCGGCCGGCAGGTAGATCGGTTCGTCGTCGCCCTTCACCAGGCGGGTGTTGTAGTCATCGCTGAAGCAGCGATTGAAGATCTCGATCAACTGCTCATAATGATGGCGGGTCTGCGTGTCTGACATAAAAAACTCTATAACCACAAAAATAAAGAGGCCATTATACCCGATAACCGGCGGGGGGATACGGGCGCATAAACGGCGCCCATTTTCATCGTCAGCCGTGCACGAAGGCGGACAGCCACTGCTGAATCTCTGCACCGTGATTGTCGTAAAGCAGCTTGAGGCTCATCACCAGCGAGACGATCACGATCATCGGCCGAATCAATTTCTGGCCACGGGTCAGCACCATGTGCGCGCCCAAACGCGCCCCCAGCACCTGCCCCACCAGCATCACCAGACCGATGCTCCACACCACCTTGCCGCCGATGATGAACAGCGCCAACCCGCCGACGTTGGAGGTAAAGTTCAGCACTTTGGCGTGCGCCGTAGACTTGGCGAGGTTGAAACCGCACAGCGTCACGTAGGCCAGCGCGTAGAATGAGCCGGCGCCGGGGCCGAAGAAACCGTCGTAAAACCCGACGCAACCGCCGGCTACCAGCCCGAACGGCAAGGCGCCGAGGCGGCGTTGACGATCTTCCTCACCCAGTCGCGGCATCAACAAGAAATAGAGACCGATGCCGATCACCAGCAGCGGCAACATCTGCCGCAGCAAATCGGCGCGCATATGCTGCACCAGAATCGCGCCGGCGATCGAGCCGATCAGCGTCAGAAAAATCGTCAGCTTCTGGTCGTTGAGGTTCACCGCTCGCCGACGAATGAAGTACAGACTGGCGGAGAAAGAGCCGCCGACCGACTGCAGCTTATTGGTCGCCAGCGCCTGCGCCGGAGGAACCCCCACTGCCAGCAAGGCCGGCACCGTCAGTAATCCGCCGCCGCCGGCGATGGAGTCGATAAACCCCGCCAGCAGCGCTACCGCAAACAACACCCCGAGCATCTCGGGGCCAATGACGAACCAGTCCATGTGTTATTCCGCTGAGAAATGGTGATCCAGCAATGCCTGACAGCTAGGCGGTAACGGCGGCGGCACGGGTTTGCCCGGCTTCGCGTTCGGCTGATGCGGTACGAACCAACTCGCCAGTTCGGCGCCGCAGCCATCGCCCGGCGGCGGCGTATCCTGCTCCTGGCACTCCAGGCTGCCGGCCGGACAACGCAGACGCACGTGCATATGCGCACGGTGGCCGAACCACGGCCGCACCTTGTGCAGCCAGGCGCGATCGGCGCCGGCGTCCAGGCACAGACGCTGCTTGATCGCCGGGTTGACGAAGATGCGCGTCACGTCCGCATCCTGCGCCGCCAGTTTGATCAGCGACTCAATCTGCGGTTGCCATTGGCTCGCCACCACCTGTTTGCCGTCGCCCGACACCAGGTCGATCGGCTGCGGCTTGAGCAATTGCTGCGCGCTCCAACGTTGGCGCGGCAGCTGCAGCCAGATGTCGACGTCGAGCCCAGACTGGTGGCTGGCGTGGCCGCTGCTGAAGCGCCCGCCGGCCGGCATCGCCATGTCGCCGATCAGCACCGTACCCAGCGCTTTCTGGTTCGCTTTGCTGCTGAGGCGCTGTATGAACGCCAGCAGATCCGGATGGCCGAAATAGCGGCGCTGGTCGGTACGCATCACCTGATAGTCCGGTGAATTCAGCGGCAACGGCTGCGCGCCGATGATGCAGCCGTTGGCGAAACCGCCCACCGCCTGCGGCGCGCCGGCCACCGGATGGTCGATTTTCTGCCACGGCGTCAGCGCCATGGCGGAAGCGGAGGCCGTCAGGGCCACCAGGCCCAACATCCAGTTTTTCATGGCGATTACCAGCGAGGCACGTCGGAAACCACATCACCGTTTTGCGCACGCTGGCGCAGCAGGTGATCCATCAACACGATCGCCATCATCGCTTCGGCGATCGGTACGGCGCGGATGCCCACGCACGGATCGTGGCGACCGCGGGTCACCATTTCCACCGCTTCCCCGTGGCGATTGATGGTGCGGCCCGGCACCATGATGCTGGAGGTTGGCTTCAGCGCCAGATGCGCGATCACCGGTTGGCCGCTGCTGATGCCGCCGAGAATGCCGCCGGCATGGTTGCTTTGGAAGCCTTCCGGGGTGATTTCATCGCGGTTTTCGCTGCCGCGTTTGGTCACCACGGCGAATCCGTCGCCGATCTCCACGCCTTTCACCGCGTTGATGCTCATCAGCGCGTGCGCCAGATCGGCATCGAGGCGGTCAAACACCGGCTCGCCCAGGCCAACCGGCACGTTTTCCGCAATCACGCTGACCTTGGCGCCGATGGAGTCACCCTCTTTTTTCAGCGCGCGCATCAGTTCGTCCAG
Organism: Serratia sp. EWG9; assembly: GCF_019913725.1. Lineage (NCBI taxonomy): Bacteria > Pseudomonadati > Pseudomonadota > Gammaproteobacteria > Enterobacterales > Yersiniaceae > Serratia > Serratia sp. EWG9. The sequence continues at coordinate 127,562 of NZ_JADNRO010000006.1, read as the reverse complement.
CGCTTCCAGCTTGTCCGGATCCGGGCAGAAGAACGGGTTCTGTTCGACCTGATCCCAGTCTTTCAGCTCGCAGGTCACGTCGCCGATCTGCGCCAGATAGCCGCGCACCTGCACGCCGAACTTCTGCTGCAGGTATTTCTTGGCGATAGCGCCCGCCGCGACACGCATGGCGGTTTCACGCGCCGAAGAGCGGCCGCCGCCGCGATAGTCGCGCAGACCGTATTTCTGTTCGTAGGTGTAGTCGGCATGCCCGGGACGGAACACGTCTTTGATGGCGCTGTAGTCTTGCGAGCGCTGATCGGTGTTTTCAATGATCAGACCGATGCTGGTGCCGGTGGTCACGCCTTCGAATACGCCGGAGAGAATGCGCACCTGATCCGGTTCGCGACGCTGGGTGGTGTAACGCGAGGTGCCCGGACGACGGCGGTCCAGATCGTGTTGCAAATCGGCTTCGGTGAGCGGGATGCCGGGCGGCACGCCGTCGACGATACAACCCAGCGCCACCCCGTGAGATTCACCGAAGGTGGTGACGCGGAAAATCTGCCCAATACTGTTTCCTGCCATCACGGCTCCTTACCGTTAGTCTTTTATCGTTATGAGGCCCGCCATGCGGGCCTTGGAAATGCGGCTTAGCTGCGATAGAGGCTGAAGTGATCCTTGCAATCCACCAGCTGCTGTTTGGTCAGCATGAACACGCCGTCGCCGCCGTTTTCGAATTCCAGCCAGGTGAACGGGATGTCCGGATATTGTTCCATCAGATGTACCATGCTGTTGCCCACTTCACAAATCAGCACGCCGTCGTCGGTCAGGTAGTCCGGCGCGCACGCCAGGATGCGGCGCACCAGCTTCAAGCCGTCGCTGCCCGCCGCCAGCCCCAGTTCCGGCTCAAAGCGGAACTCCTGCGGCAGATCCGACATGTCTTCCGCATCGACGTACGGCGGGTTGGTGACGATCAGATCGTACTGGATCGCGGGAACGTCGCGGAACAGATCGGAACGGATCGGGATCACCTGGTGCTCGACGCCGTGCGCCTGAATATTGCGCTCGGTCACCGCCAGCACGTCGCTGGAGATGTCCACCGCGTCCACTTCCGCTTCCGGGAAAGCGTAGCCACAGGCGATGGCGATGCAGCCGCTGCCGGTGCACATGTCGAGAATATGGCGCGGCGGGTGCGGGATCAGCGCGCTGAAACGATCGTTGATCAACTCGCCGATCGGCGAGCGCGGCACCAGCACGCGTTCGTCGACGTAGAATTCCATGCCGCAGAACCAGGCCTTGTTGGTCAGGTAGGCGACCGGGATACGCTCGTTGACGCGGCGGATCACGCGCTCAACGATGCGATGGCGCTCGCTGGAAGTCAGACGAGCGGTATGCATGTCCTCCGGAATGTCCAACGGCAGAAACAGGCTTGGCAGCACCAATTGCACCGCTTCGTCCCACGGATTGTCGGTTCCGTGACCATAATAGATATTGGCGGCGTTGAAACGGCTTACCGTCCAGCGCAGCATATCTTGAATGGTGTGCAGTTCGTTCACTGCTTCGTCGACGAAAATTTTGTCCAATTTGCCCTCCGGCAGGCGCTGTGTTTCATGATTTAGCCGCATAGTTTGCCATGAAGCCCGCGACAAATCACGCGCGCCCCTCGCGCTTTTCACTCTGGCCCGAGTTTTGCGTCGACAGCGCTCATTCACAAGGTAAACTAGCGAAATAAACGATTTCCGGTGAATGAAGCATGAAGAACAAGCCCCCTCTGAGCAAAGACGAACAACAGCTCTTCAGAGAGTCGGTGGCGGGCGCAAAAAAGCTGCGCCAGGACACCATCGTCCACCGCCCGCCGAAGCTCAAGGTCAAACAGGTTGCGCCGCAGCGGCTGCTGCAGGAGCAGGTCGATGCCAGCTATTATTTTTCAGATGAATATCAGCCGCAGCTGGAAGAGGAAGGCCCGACGCGCTACGTGCGCCCCGGCAGCAGCCCGTATGAGCTGAAGAAGCTGCGACGCGGCGATTATTCGCCGGAGCTGTTTCTTGATTTGCACGGCCTGACTCAGCTGCAGGCCAAGCAGGAATTGGGGGCGCTGATCGCCGCCTGCAAACGCGAGCATGTGCACTGCGCCTGCGTGATGCACGGGCACGGCAAACACATTCTCAAACAGCAAACGCCGCTGTGGCTGGCGCAGCATCCCGACGTGCTGGCGTTCCATCAGGCGCCGAAGGAATGGGGCGGCAACGCCGCCGTCCTGCTGTTGGTGGAGCTGGCAGAATAGCCTCCCGCAGAAACGACTCAGGGCGATGTCAGACATCGCCCTGAGTTTATTCCGCACCGCATCCGCGGCTCACACTTTGGCCATCACCTGCGACGGGCTGACCTGCCATTCAAATTTGCCGTAGCTGCCGTCCGCCGGCAGATCGACGTTGGCGATCGCCGAGGTCGCGAACATCGGCGGGCACTCGCCCGGACACAGTTCCGCCACCAGATACCCCACCAGCGGCAGGTGCGACACGATCAGCACCGAGCTCACCCCTTGCATCGCCAGCGCCTGAAGATAGCTGCCGACTTGTTCGGCGTTCCCGCCCGGCGTCAGTTCGGGCAGCACTTCTTCGCCCTCCGGCAGCGTCAAGGCTTCACGCACCGTCGCCAGCGTCTGTTCGGCCCGCAGATAGGGGCTGACCAGCACGCGTTCAATATCCACAGACTTGGTGTTCAACCAGGCCGCCATCTGACGGGACTCGTCGCGGCCGCACAGGGTAAGGGGCCTTACCGCATCGCTGGCTGCCTCGAGCGCCGCCTCTCCGTGACGCATAATCAAAACTTGCATATTGCACCGCTGTTGTTGACAAAGTAACGCTATACAGAAACGCCGTGCGTGCTGTACCGCCGAGTTTTACAACCCCAAAGCCAAAGCTTTAAAACGATAACGCGCCGTCTCTTTATGGCGGCCGGGCATTTTGCCTGAAAGTTTGCGTAAAGAAAATGCTGTTTTTTACAGCAATCCTCCCCGGGCAAACCTCGATTGCTCATAGAACAATCAATTCAACGGGTTAAATTTTAACCTTTTCGCCATGAAAATTATTGATGGCGCTCAAGCTAACTTACCGCTGCCGCAGCCTTGCTGTACAGCCTCACGGGCTGACGCTGTCGCAAGGAGTGATGGCGATCACAACGCGGCCCTGTTGCAACTATAGTGCAAATCGGGCCGCCCTGCGTTCAACTCCCCAGCGGGTAAAAACGTTCGCCCTGCTGCGCCATGCGCTGCAGGCGCTCGCACGGCGCGAAGTGCTCGCCGTGCTGCTGACGCAGGTAGTCCAGCGTCTTCACCACTTTCTCGGCGCCGAGTTCATCCATATAACGGAACGGGCCGCCAAGGAACGGCGGGAAACCGATGCCGAATACCGCACCGATGTCACCGTCGCGCGCGCTGCGGATCACGCCTTCATCCAGACAGCGCGCCGCTTCGTTCAGCATCATCATCACGCAGCGCTGGGCAATGGTCGCCGGCAGCATATGCGCCTTCGGCGTGACGCCGAGCAACGTATACAATGAGGTGTCCGCGCGCTTACGCCGCTGACGCTGCTGCCCCTCGCTCGGGTAAAGATAGAAGCCGCGGCCGTTCTTGCGCCCTTTGCGCCCGTCCTTCAGCACCGCATCGAACGCGGCAGGCGCGGCGAAGCGCGGCCCCAGCGCCTCAACCAGCACCGGAATGATCTTGGTGCCGACGTCGATGCCCACTTCGTCCAACAGGGTGATGGGGCCGACCGGGAAGCCGAAGTCCATCAGCGCTTTGTCCAGCGATTCAATGGGCTCGCCTTCCAGCAGGCAGCGCGCCGCTTCGTTGATGTACGGCGCCAGGATGCGGTTGACATAAAAACCGGCGCTGTCGCCCACCACGATGGCGGTCTTGCCCTGCTTGTGCGCCAGCGCCACGGTGGTGGCGATGGTTTGTTCGCTGGTGCCGGCGTGCGGGATCACTTCCACCAGCGGCATTTTGTCCACCGGGCTGAAGTAGTGCAGACCGATCACCTGCTGCGGCCGCTGGGCCTGTTCGGCGATTTGACCGATAGGCAGCGAGGAAGTATTGGAGGCGAACACGGTATGCGGCGCGCAGTTCGCTTCGACCTCGGCCACCATCTTCTGCTTCAGCGCCAGATCCTCAAACACCGCCTCGACCACGATATCCACCTGCTCGAAGCCGGTGTAATCGGTAGAGCCGGAGATCAGCATCATCTGTTTTTGCCGTTCCGCCGGGCGCATGCGCTTGCTGCGCACCCGCTTGCCGAGCACGTCCCAACTGTATTTCAGCGCATGATTGATGCCAGTTTCATTGATGTCTTTGATGCGAACCGGCAAACCGCCGCGCGTGGCGGTGACGCAGGCGATGCCGCCACCCATCAGGCCGCCGCCGAGAATGCCGACGCGATGCAAGGCGCGCGGCTGAGCATCGCCGCCCCGCTCTTTTTTCAGCGCGGTGGAAGCGAAGAACAGGCTGCGCAACGCCGCCGATTGCGGCGTCATCGCCAGCTCGCCAAAGGCGCGCGCTTCGGCTTCATAGCCGCTGGCGCTGCCGTGATCCAGCCCGGTGCGCACCACCTGAATGATGCGCTCCGCCGCCGGGTAGTTGCCGTGCGTTTTCGCCAACGTTTTCTTGCGCACGATGCTGAACAGCAGATTTCTGCCCAGCGGGCCGTTGAGCAGACGATCCTGCCACGGCAGCTCGCGCTGATGCTTCCAGCCCTGTTTCACCCGCTCGATGGCGGTCTGCAGCAAAATCGATTGCGGCACGGCGTCGTCCACCAGCCCCATGCGCAGCGCCTGGCGGGCGCGAATGTGCTTGCCGGTCAGGATCATGTCCAGCGCCTTGGCGGCGCCTATCAGGCGCGGCAGGCGCTGAGTGCCACCGGAGCCCGGCAGCAGGCCCAGCTGCACTTCCGGCAGACCGAGCGCGGTTTTGTCATCCAGCGAACAGACGCGGCCGTGGCAGGCCAGCGCTAATTCCAGCCCGCCGCCCAGGCAGGCGCCGTGGATGGCCGCCACCACCGGTACCGGGAAGGCGGCGATCTGCGCCAGCGTGCTCTGCCCTTTCTTGGCCAGCGTTTCCGCCTCTTTGGCGCTGGTGCAGGCGGCGATCATGGTGATATCAGCGCCGGCGATAAACGAGTCCGGCTTGCCGGAAACGATCACCAGCCCTTCCAGCGCAGTATGCTGCTGCGCGCGGATCAGCACGTCGTTAACCTGTTCGACGAACTCGGCCTTGAGCGTATTGACCTTGTCGCCCGGCACGTCGATGGTGATCACCCCGATGTTGTCGGGGCGGATCGTCAGTTGAAAGGCCGACGGTTTGGCGCGCTGCTCGTGCAATGCGTTTTCGACGCTCATCATTCCACCTCCACGATCATCGCGGCCCCTAACCCGCCGGCGGCGCAGGCGGTGGTCAGACCCAGCCCGCCGCCGCGGCGTTTCAGCTCACGCAGCGTCTGGGTAATCATGCGCGCGCCGGTGGCGGCGAACGGGTGACCATAGGCGATAGAACCGCCCAATACGTTGAATTTGTCCATGTCCACTTCGCCGATTGCCTGGCTGCGGCCAAGCTTCTCGCGGGCGAACGCTTCGCTGGCGAACATCTTCAGGTTGGCCAGCGTTTGCGCGGCGAAGGCTTCATGCATGTCGATGAGCGTCAGATCGGCCAGGCCGATGCCGGCGCGATCCAGCGCCAGCGGCGTGGCGTAGGAGGGCCCCAGCAGCATGTCTTCCCACACGTCGATGGCGGCGAAGGCGAAACTGCGCAGATAGCCGAGCGGCTGCAGCCCCAGCTCTTTGGCGCGCGATTCGCTCATCATCAGCACCGCCGCCGCGCCGTCGGTCAACGGCGTGCTGTTGGCCGCAGTGACGCTGCCGTGTTTGCGATCGAATGCCGGTTTCAGCTTGGCGTAGGAAGCCAGGCTGGAGTCTTTGCGGATATTGTTGTCTTCAGAAAGCTGAGCGCGGTAAGGCGGCACGTAGGCGGTCATGACCTCGTCGCGCAGCCACCCCTCCCGCCAGGCCTTGGCCGCCAGCTCGTGGGAACGATGCGCCAGCGCATCTTGCGCTTCACGGGTGATGCCGTGGCTTTTCGCCATCTGTTCGGCGGTATCGCCCATGCGCAGGCCGGTGGAATACTCCGCCACCGCCGGCGGCACCGGCATCAGATCGCGGAATTTCAGCCGGCTGAACAATTTGAGGCGCTGCGACAGCGTGCGCGCCTTGTTGACGTCCACCAACGTGCGCGCCAGCGCCTTGCTGACGCCGATCGGCAAGACGGAAGAAGAGTCCGCCCCGCCGGCGATGCCGACGCTGATGCTGCCGGCCATGATGCTCTCCGCCACGTTGGCGATCGCCTGGAAGCTGGTGGCGCAGGCGCGCGACACGCTGTAGGCGTCGGTATGGACGCTCATGCCGGTGCCAAGCACGATCTCACGCGCGATGTTCGGCGCCTCGGGCATTTGCACCACCTGGCCGAACACCAGCTGTTCGATCAGTTGCGGCTCGATACCGCTGCGCGCCAACAGCTCGCTCACCGCCGTTTTCCCTAAATCCACCGCCGGAATGCCGTGATAGGCGGTCGCCTGTTTGGCAAAGGGGGTACGCAGTCCATTCACAATCGCAATGCGGTCACCATGACGGGTCACCAACGGCAGTGCCTTACTCATAAATGCTCCTGAAGAAAATAACGTCAGCGCAATGGGCAGAAAGAGGTCTGACCTGATGAGGTCATTGTTAACCAAACGGTTACATTTGGCAAACCGGCAGAGATCAAAACTGCGAGCAGGCGCACTTTCTATCGGGAACGAGGCGGGGAAGGAAATCCCCGGCGCGCAGCAGGCGGCGCCGGGGGTAAAGCGGGGATTAACGCAGGCCGAGCTGGAAGATCAGGGTTTCCGCCTGGCAGGCGAAGGTAAAATCGGCTTCCAATTGTACGCCGCCGTCAACCGGTTTAATGCTACTGCTGATGTCACAGGGATCGGATTCGACCGCGCGCGCCTTTTCGCTCAGGGCCGCCAGCATCGCCTCCGCATCTTGTTGATTGCTGAACACCTGGCTGTAGGATGCGGTGCAATCGGTGTTATCCATCACGGTGCCGACATCCACGCAGCAACACGCGGCGGTTTCCTGGGCGCTGCATTTATTAATTGCATCTGACATGGTTGGTTCTCCTCAAGGGCCTCTGTTATCAGCCCAAATTGCCGTTTTATTCACCGGCGCAAAGCCACAAAATTCTGTGGGTATTTTACGCTCCCAAGCCGGCAATCACTAGCACTTACTTTTACTGGGTGTTTTAAGTGATGGAAATCACAAATAAAAATGAGCGCCTGCTAAGAAATGGTAAGAATTTTGTTATTTACCACTGTCTTTTTGTTAAGCAGATCTCTTTTTTGATATCAGAGTGGAAATATTTCAAAAACAAACTTGCAACATTTTCACAGGTCAGACCTATACTTCAGCCACTGGTCTGATTTGTCTGAACGATAACGGACCCTACAATCCCGCGCTCCTTGTTACTTCGTGTAACAATAGTTTAAATAATAAACACATAATGAGGTTTTGGTCATGAGCCAGAAAAACCTATTGACTAAATCAGCTCTCGCAGCTGCAGTGGCAATTATTTCTTCAAACGTGTCTGCCGCAGGATTCCAGCTGAATGAGTTCTCATCAGCTGGTTTAGGACGTTCGTATTCTGGCGAAGGCGCCATGGCGGATACGGCGGCCTCCGCAAGCCGCAACCCGGCGTTGCTGATGATGTATACCCGCCCGGAACTCTCTTTCGGCGCAGTCTTCATCGATCCGGACGTCGATATCAGTGGCCAATCCCCTTCCGGCGCCAGTCTGGATGCGAAAAACATCGCGCCGACCGCCTGGGTGCCGAACCTGCATTATGTTCACCCGATTAACGATCAATTCGCCGTAGGCGGCTCGGTCACCAGCAACTTCGGTTTGGCGACCGAATACAACAACGGTTATGCGGCGGGCTCCATGGGCGGCAAAACCGATCTGGAAACCCTGAACCTGAACCTGAGCGGCGCTTATCGCCTGAACAAAAACTTCAGCTTCGGTCTGGGTTTTGACGCCGTCTACGCCAAGGCTAAACTCGAGCGTTACGCCGGCGATCTGCCAAAATTGATCGCCGGTTCAGGCAAATTGCCGCCACAGTTGGCCGGCCCGGTTTCGCAGATCCCGGCAGATACCCAAATTTCTCACCTGAAAGGCGACGAATGGGGCTTCGGCTGGAACGCCGGTATTCTCTACGAAGTGGATGAAAACAACCGTTACGGCTTCACCTATCGCTCTGAAGTCAAAATCGACTTCGACGGCGATTACAAGAGCAGCCTGCCTTCTGCATTCAACCCGCTGCTGGCCTCTCAAGGCCTGCCATGGGGCACCAACGGCACCACTATCCCGGGTTCTCTGAGCCTGCACCTGCCTGAAATGTGGGAGCTGTCCGGTTACAACAAAGTGGCGCCGCAGTGGGCCGTTCACTACAGCCTGGCCTACACCAGCTGGAGCCAGTTCCAGGAGCTGAAAGCCACCGGCAACAACGGCCAGACGCTGTTCCAGAAGCATGAAGGCTTCAAAGACGCTTACCGCATCGCGCTGGGCACCACCTACTTCTACGACGATAACTGGACCTTCCGTACCGGTATCGCCTTCGATGACAGCCCGGTGCCTGCCCAAAACCGTTCGATCTCCATTCCCGATCAGGACCGTTTCTGGCTGAGTGCCGGTACTACCTATGCATTCAACAAAGACGCCTCGGTTGACGTCGGCGTGTCCTACATGCACGGCCAGAAAGTCACCATCAACGAAGGTCCTTACACCTTCACCTCCGAAGGCAAGGCCTGGCTGTACGGCGCCAACTTCAACTACCGCTTCTAATCTCGCTTGAGATGGATGCCAAAGCGCCCCGCGGGGCGCTTTTTCTTTGCCTGTCGCTCGCCGCGGGCGTAAAAAAACCCGCCAGACGGCAGGTTTTCATGGGCATAAGGCCGGCGGTTACTGCGAGTCGATCTCGTCCAGATCGCCCTGAATCGCCTTGGCGTTCGGGTTCTCTTCCGGCTTGAGCGAACCGCCGTTGGCGATGAAGTCGTGGCGCTGGAAGTAAGCTTCGCGCACCATGACATAAGGATCGGAGGAGTTGCGCAGCAGGCCGTCGGAATCCAGCAGTTGAGCGCGGGTTTCGATACCCTCGACCACCCATTTGCCCGCCGACATCCAGAAAGTCAGGTAGCTCAGCATCGGATACAGCGTATCCGCAAAGTCGCCGCCGTCTTCACGCAGGGTAAAGCTGCCGTAGCCCGGCAGCATCACGTACGGACCGTAGCCCACATCGTAATGCCCCAACGTGCTGCCGAAACGGTTCGGCTCTTCGCGCGCCAGTTTCGGGTTGGCCATGCCGGCCACGTCGATCAGGCCGCCCATCCCGAGCAGGGTGTTCAGGAAGAAACGGTTGAAGTGGATCATCCCGCGGTAAGGATCGCCCTTCAGGAAGGCGTTGACCATGCTGGCCGGCTCTTCCAGGTTGGAGGTGAAGTTGCTGATGCCGTTACGCGCCGGCATCGGCACGTAGTCACGCCAGGCCACCGCGACCGGACGCAGGATATAAGGATCCAGGACGTTGTAGTTGAAGTCGAACATCGTCCGGTTAAATCCTTCCAGAGGATCGGAACGCCCTTGCGGCTCATTGTCTGGCGCGCTGGCACAGCCCACCAGTAATGCCGCTGCGAATGCCACCCCAGTCAGGCGAAAGTTCATATTTTTCTCCATAAAAACACGTTCGGTCTTATTTTTCAGGGACCTGCTTGTTTATCTGAACGCTAACCTGCTCTTTGCCGCTGAATGTCTGCAGCGAGCTTTCGCCGAACCAGTCCCCCGGCTGCGGCGTGGCCAATCCGTCCTGTGAGAGGCGCACACGCACCTGCACCTGATGCTGTGCCGAGAGTAGACGCTCGGGCATCATGGCGTTGCTGTCGTCCAGAGAGAAAGACAGCGGAAAACGGCTCAACGGCAATTGTTTTACCGCGACCGGCACCGGGCTGACGCCGTCGGTCACCGAGATAACCAGCGTCCCCTGCGGCGGCATGGCTTTCGCCGCCTGCGGTGACAGTGAAACAGTCACATTCAGTTTAACAGTTTCTCCGCCGGCCTGGGCTTTTGCTTGTGCAATACTGCGCTTTATCACTTCCGCGCGCGGATCGTTAGCCGGCAGCAGCTGCAGCATCACTTGCCAGGCGCCGATCGCCTGTTTGAAATCGCCCTGTTCGAAAGCGTTGAACGCCAACAGGCTGAGCACCCGCGGATCGCTGTGATTTTCCGCGATCATGCGCCGCAACAGCTGCGTCGCCTGCTTGTTATCCTCCGGATCGTTGGATCGCGTCAAGACCTCGGCATAGCCGAGCCGCACTTCCAGACTATTCGGATCCAATTGATAGGCATGAGCAAATGCCTGCGTGGCGGTGGTGGCGTTGTTCAACGCCATGCCGACGCGCCCCAGCATCATCCAGTCATTGATATTGCGATCGTCCTGCTGCAGCTCGGTGCGCAGCCCCAGCCCGAGGCGCGCGATCTCTTCCATGCTCAGCGGTTTGGCGCGCTCATTGGCGACGCGCTCACGCAATTCCGGCATTTGCGCCTGCACCAAACGCCAATCCAGCACCTGCGCCAACCCGCCGGTTTTCAGATAAAAGCCAACGGTCACCGCCAGCAATAACAACACGCCCGGCACTAACGCCCAACGGTTGATCGGTTTCACCTGCTCTGCCTGTTCGACGGGGATGTCGTTCAACAGGTTCTGTTGCAGCTCTTTAACCAGCTCCGGGCGCTCGGCCACCACGCCCTGCTGCTCGTCCTGCTCCAGTTCGCTGAGGCGATCCTGATAGAACGCCTTGTTCAGCGCATCGCGCGTAGCGGCGCTCTGCTTGCCGTGGCGCATCGCCGGCACCACCAGCAACGCGGCGGCGCCGGCCAGCAACACGCAAATAATCAGCCAAAAAGCCATTAGGGTTTCTTCCTGTCAGTCTCTTGCAACAACGCCGCCAGGCGCTGCCGTTCCCGTTCGGAGAATTCATCGTCCACCGCCGCGTCGGGCCGGCGACGGGTGCGCAGGATCACCACCGCCCCGCCTATCAGCACGAACAGCAGCGGGCCGATCCACAAGATCAGCGTCGCCGGCGTTACCGGCGGTTCGTAGGTGACGAAATTGCCATAACGCGCCACCATGTAATCGATGATCTGCTGCTTGCTTTGCCCCTGCATCATCAGCTCGTACACCTTGGTGCGCATGTCTGCGGCGATAATGGCGTTGGAATCGGCAATGCTGTTGTTCTGGCATTTCGGGCAGCGCAGCTGTTCGGTCAACTCGCGATACTGTTGCTCCTGCTCAACGGAGTTGAAGCGATAGGTATCGATCGCCGCAGCGGCGCTCCAGCTCAGCAATGCGGCGAACAGCAGGGCAATCAGCCTCATGCCTCACCCCCGTACTTTCTATACAGCGGCAGCACTTCCTGCTGCCAGACGCGCTCGTTCATGTCGCCGGCATGGCGATAGCGAATGATCCCCTGTCCGTCGATAAGGAAGGTCTCAGGCGCGCCGTACACCCCGAGATCCAATCCCAGCATGCCGTCGCCGTCGTACAGGCTGAGCGCATAGGGATTGCCGAGGGAATTAAGCCAGGTCACCGCCTTGGCGCGATCGTCTTTATAGTTCAGGCCGACCACCCGCACGCCGCGCGCCGCCAGCGTATTGAGATACTGGTGTTCCGCGCGGCAGGTCGGGCACCAGGTCGCCCAGACGTTGAGCAATATCGGCTTGCCGTCGCGCAGCACCGCCTGATCGTAGGTTTTGCCCGGCTGATCCAACGATTCCAGCCTGAAGGTCGGCACCGGTTTGCCGATCAGCGCCGACTCCAGCATGGTCGGATCTTCGCCGCCGGCGTTGCGCGTCAGTTGCACCATCAGGGCCGCCACCAGCAGCAGGAAGAGCACCAACGGGATAAACAGCAGCTTACGCTTCATGATTGCGCCTCCAGCTTGCCTTCACGCTTGAGCTTTTTGCTCATGCGATAACGCGGATCGAGAATGCACAGCAGGCCGCCGAGCGCCATAAAGACGCCGCCGAACCAGATCCAGCGCACGAAGGGTTTGTAATACAGGCGCACCGCCCAGGATCCGTCTTCCAGCTCCTCGCCCAGCGCTGCGTACAGATCGCGGCTGAACCCGCCGTCGATCGCCGCCTCGGTCATCATGCTGCGCGCCACGCTGTAGTAGCGTTTCTCCGCGTGCAGCGTCGCCTCCGGCTTGCCGTTGCGCGTGACGTCGATGATGCCGACGCCGCCGCTGTAGTTCGGGCCGCGAATGTCGTGCACGTCGCGGAACACGAAGTGATAGTTGTGGATATCCACGCTGTCGCCGGCCTTCATCCGTACGTCGCGCTCCACGCTGTAGTTCTGGCTGAAGGCGATGCCGATCACCGTCACCGCCACGCCGAGGTGGCCGAGCACCATGCCCCAGTGGCTGCGGGACAGCTGCCGCAGGCCGCGCCAGAAACCGTGACGATGGGTGGCGCGCTCATGCAGCTCCATCAGCGTCAGGATGATCACCCACAGCGCCATAATCAGGCCCACCACCGTCATGCCGGCGATGCTGTCCTGCAACAGCCACGGCAGCAGAATCGACAGCACCAGCGTCACCAGCAGCGCCACGCCGAGGCGGCGCCACAGCTTGCCCGGCTCATCGCGGCGCCAGCGCACCAGCGGCCCGATGCCCAACAGCAGCGCCAGCGGCGCCATCAGCCAGGTGAACATGGTGTTGAAGAACGGCTCGCCGATCGAAATGCTGCCCAGCCCCAACTGTTTGTGCACCAACGGCAGCAGCGTGCCCAACAGCACCACCAGCATGGCGGCGATCAGCAGCACGTTGTTGCCCAGCAGGAAGGTCTCGCGCGAGAAGGTCTCGTGCTGCACCCGGCTGCGCACCTGGCCGCCCTTGACCGCGTACAGCAGCAGCGAACCGCCGATGACGATCACCAGATAGGCGAGAATAAACATGCCGCGCGCCGGATCGGAGGCGAAGGAGTGCACCGAGACCAGCACGCCGGAGCGCACCAGGAAGGTGCCCAGCAGGCACAGCGAGAAAGCGGTGATCGCCAGCAACACCGTCCAGGCTTTGAACGTGCCGCGTTTCTCGGTCACCGCCAGCGAATGCATCAGCGCGGTGCCGGCCAGCCACGGCATAAAGGAAGCGTTCTCCACCGGATCCCAGAACCACCAACCGCCCCAGCCCAGCTCATAGTAGGCCCAGGCCGATCCGAGCACGATGCCCAGCGTGAGGAACACCCAGGCGGCGGTGGTCCACGGGCGCGACCAGCGCGCCCAGGCGGTGTCGAGCCGGCCGGCCATCAGCGAGGCGATGGCGAACGCGAAGGCGACCGAGAAGCCGACATAGCCCATGTACAGCAGCGGCGGGTGGAAGATCAGGCCGATATCCTGCAGCAGCGGGTTGAGATCGCTGCCGTCGATCGGGAAGTTAGGCAACGTGCGGGTGAACGGGTTGGAGGTCATGATGATGAACAGCAGGAAGCCGGCGGTGATCATGCCCATCACCGACAACACCCGCGCCACCGCGTCCTGTGGCATCGCCCGGCTGCACAACGCCACCGCCAGCGACCAGCAGCTCAGCAGCAGCACCCACAGCAGCAACGAACCTTCGTGCGCCCCCCAGGTGGCGGCGATGCGGTAATACACCGGCAGTTGGGTATTGGAGTTGGTGGCCACGTAGGCGACGGTAAAGTCATTGACCACGAAGGCATGCACCAGGCACAGGAACGCCAGCGCAATCGCGGCGAACATGCCGTAGGTCAGCGGGCGGGCCACCGCCATCATGCGGCTGTCCTGCCGCGCCGCGCCCCACTGCGGGTAAATGCTCAGCAGCAGCGCGATCGCCAGCGCCAGGCACAGCAGAAAACTGCCCAGTTCCGGCATCATGACTTGGCGCCCTCCGCCTGCGGCGCGTTATACGCTTCCGCCGGCCCTTTGTGATTCTCTTTCATCGCGTCGGCCACTTCCGGCGGGGTGTATTTCTCGTCGTGCTTGGCCAGCACTTCGCGCGCGTTGACCACGTTGCCCTCGCCCAGCACGCCCTGCGCCACCACGCCCTGCCCTTCGCGGAACAGGTCCGGCAGAATGCCGGTGTAGGTCACGCCGATCGCGCCGCGCGCATCGTAAATCTTGAAGCTGACCTGCAGCGTATTGGGATCGCGTTTCACCGAGCCGGGCATCACCATGCCGCCGATGCGCAGCCGCTGGCCGACCTCGGGCTTCTCATGGTTTTCGCCCTTACCCTGCAGGATTTCACCCGGGGTGTAGAACAGATCGATGTTGGAGCGCAGCGCGTACAGCATCAGGGTTGCGGTCAGCGCGATGCCGATCAGCACAACGATCGCCAGATAAAGGCGGCTTTTACGACGTGGATTCACAATGATTTCTCCCGCGGTGCGGCGGATTTTTGTTTTGATTGTTGCGCATGGCGAATGCGCCGCTCGCGCGCCTGACGGCGGCCGATCTCAGCGAGCAATAGCCGCCGCTGCCAGACGGTGTGCGCCACCAGCCCCAACAGCGAAATCAGCGTGACGGCAGCCGCCAGCCAGACATAGAAGGCATAACCGCCCATGGCGAAAAACGCCGGCCAGGAATCGAACGCGGCATTCATGACTGACGCTCCTTATTCACCAGCCCGGCAACCCACGGGCGCTGGCGCTCCTGGAACAGGATCAGATTGCGCAGGCGCATCAGCGTCAGCGTGATGAACAACAGCAGATAGCCGAGGATCGCCCAGCGCAGCGGGGTGCGCATGCTTGGCGCGATGGATTGCTGCATGTTGGTCGAGCCCTGATGCAGCGTATTCCACCATTCGACGGAGAAATGGATGATCGGAATGTTCACCACGCCCACCAGCACCAGAATGCCGGCGGCCCGGCCCGCCAGGCGACGGTCTTCAAAAGCGTTATACAGCGCGATGACACCCATATAGAGGAACAGCAGCACCAGCTCGGAGGTCAGCCGCGCGTCCCATACCCACCAGGTGCCCCACATCGGCTTACCCCAGGCGGAACCGGTCACCAGCGCGATAAAGGTGAACACCGCGCCGATCGGCGCCATCGCCGCCACCACGGTATCGGACATTTTCATCTGCCACACCAGGCCGATAAACGCCGCCACCGCCATCGAGGCGTAGATGCCCATCGACCACATGGCCGCCGGCACATGAATATAAATGATGCGGAAGCTGTCGCCCTGCTGATAATCCTTCGGCGCGAAGCCAAAGCCCCATGCCCAGCCGAGCAGCAGGCAGGCCGCCGCCGCCAGCCCCAGCCAGGGGATAAAGCGGCCGCAGACGTGATACAGCCGTTCGGGCCGCGCCAGTTGATGTAACCATTTCCACATTGTCGTCAGTGCTCACGGTAATTTTTATGCGTCGGCCGCTCCGAGCGTTCGAAACGGCGAAAATCTTCTGCGGGGTACGCTCTTGTCGGCCTTGCCCCGTCTGTTCATTCAATACGTTAGCTAGTGCACGCTCACTCGCAGCGCCGCCGCGGTGGCAAACGGCGCCAATGTCACGCTGCCCGCCAGCATCGCGCCGAGTATCGCCAGATAACCGTCGATCGGCATGCCCATCGAGGCGGCGTCGATCGCGCCGGTGGCGAAGATCAGCACCGGGATATACAGCGGCAGCACCAGCAGGCTGAGCAGCACGCCCCCTTTGCGCAGGCCGACGGTCAGCCCCACGCCGATAGCGCCGATCAGACTCAGCGTCGGCGTGCCGAGCAGCAGCGTACCCGCCACCGCCAGCCAGGTTTGCATATCAAGCGACAGCAGCAGCGCCACCAGCGGCGACAGGATCAGCAGCGGCAATCCCGTCACAACCCAGTGAGCACACACTTTGCCCAGCACCGTCATCGGCAGCGGCGTCGGCAGCAGCAACAGCTGCTCCAGCGAACCGTCGAGAAAGTCGTCGCGAAACAGCCGCTCCAGCGACAGCAGCGAAGCCAGCAGCGCCGCCACCCACACGATGCCCGGCGCAATGCGCGCCAGCAGCTGCGGTTCAGGGCCAATCCCCAGCGGGAACAGCGTGATCACAATCAGGAAAAACCACAGTGGGTTGACGATCTCCGCCCCTTTACGGCAGGCGATCTTCAATTCGCGACGCACCAGAGTCAAAAACATCACAAACTCCCCGCGTCGTGTTCCGCCAAACGAATTTTGCCCACCGTTTGGCTGACGCCGGCCAAATCCTGATGCGTGGTCAACAATACCATGCCGCCCCGCTGCGCATGTTGTTCAAAAAGGCTAATCAACTCGGCCACGCCCTGTTTATCGATTGCCGTCAACGGTTCATCGAGGATCCACAGCGGCGCCGCGCTGAGCCACAATCGCGCCAGCGCCACCCGCCGCTGTTGCCCGGCGGAAAGCTGCGCCACCGGCAGATCTTCGTACCCCACCAACCCCACCTGCTCCAGCGCGCGCCAGATGGCCTGATGCTCGGCCGCGCCGCGCACCGCCTGATAAAACTGCAGATTTTCAAAGGGTGTCAATACGGCTTTGATGCCCGGTTGATGGCCGATAAACAGCAAATCTTGCTGATACGCCGCGCGATCGCGCAGCGTGTTGCGCCCGCGCCAGCACACCTCACCGCCGTCCGGCCGCGCCAGACCGGCGAGGATGCGCAGCAAACTGGTCTTGCCCGCGCCGTTCGGCCCTTCTACCTGAATGATATCGCCCGGCTGAACTGAAAAGCTTAGCTCGCTAAACAGGATGCGCTCATCGCGCACGCAACTCAGACTTTTGGCTTCCAGCATCAGGGAACTCATATTTTTCTTTGGGATAGCGAATCATAGCATAAGCCTTTCCCCACACGCAGCCTGCGGCGGGCGCGCCGAGGGGCCAATATGGCGAGCAGGATCAAGAATGCGTGGAAAAAATCGGCGGATTTTAACTCTTGTTACCTTTTTCTGTATTTCGCCGCATTTAGGCCGGGCAACTACGCTTAATGACGTGAACTCACCCTTATTGAGCAGGAGCGACAGCATGAACGAACAGCCACGCCAGGAGCACGAGCCGGATGAGACAATGCAGGTAGAGAGCGAAGAGCAGGAACAGGGCAAACGCGAAATCGAAGTCAGGGAAGAAAATTTGCCTTCGCGCGCGGCGGCGGTGCATGAGCAGATCCGGATGGAAGGCGAAAAAGAGCTGGAGCGCGACGGGCTGGCGCTGCTGTGGTCGGCGATCGCCGCCGGGCTGTCGATGGGCGCCTCGCTGGCGGCGAAAGGCATTTTCCACGCCCGCTTGCCGGACGATCCCAGCCGCTTTTTCATTGAGAACCTCGGCTACACCTTCGGTTTTATCATTGTCATTATGGCGCGCCAGCAGCTGTTTACCGAAAACACCGTCACGGCGGTGTTGCCGATCATGCATAAGCCCACGCCGCGCAACCTGCTTATCCTGCTGCGCCTGTGGGGCGTGGTGCTGCTCGGCAATCTGATCGGCACCGCGCTGGCGGCGCTGGCGTTTACCCATATGCCGCTGTTCGACGCCGAAACGCGCCGCGCCTTCATCAGTCTGGGCGAAGAGGTGATGCGCCATACGCCGGGAGAAATGTTCGCCAACGGCATCCTGGCCGGCTGGATCATCGCCACCATGGTATGGATGTTCCCGGCCGCCAGCGCGGCGAAAATCTGGGTGATCGTGTTGATGACCTACCTGGTGGCGATTTGCGATTTGACGCATATCGTGGTCGGCTCGGTGGAGATCCTGTATCTGGTGTTCAACGGCGCGATGGGATGGCAAGCATTCGTTTATCCGTTCGCCCTGCCGACGCTGGCGGGCAACATCATCGGCGGCACCTTTATCTTTGCGCTGATAAGCCACGCGCAAATCCGCAACGATTTGAGCGCCAAAAATAAGGCGGCGCGCCTGCAAGAGGAAAAACGGCGCCACGGCGGGGAAAAACCGTGATCGCCGTCGGTTAGCCGAGGAAATTTCGGCGCGAACTGGCGAGGTATTGAGCAAACGCGCCGCTAAGCGCTTATTCTGCGGGTAAAAAAAGGTATAATGCCCCGGCAGCTTCGGTTGCCGGTCCGCAGCGTCCCCGTAGTTAAACGGATATAACAAGCCCCTCCTAAGGGCTAGTTACTGGTTCGATTCCAGTCGGGGACGCCATTTTTCCTTATCGAGCCAATGCGCATCGACCGCCCGCGGCCCCTGCTTCAATCCCTTGTTCAGCCCTAATTTCATCCCTGCGGGTGCAGGCACGCCATCCAGGTCATTCCTGCCAACGCGATTGGCTGATGTTCCCAATTATTGGCCATCGCATTTCCTGAAAACATGAACAGAATGAATGCCAGCGTGAATTGAATGGCCCGTTTCCCTAAACCGGCGACGATGATTCGGCCAAAGGCAGACAGCCTTAAATACAGTAGCAGGAGTGCGCGGTGCCGTTTATTCATCGAATCGGGGCGATTTTCTCTATCCATGACGTCTCCTTTTCCATCACTACGTCACAGGAATAAGTATATCGACATTGATAACTTTACTGTTTGAATTTTCATCTCTATATAGCTCGATAAAGAAGCTTTCCCTCATTTTGGCGTTGATAGCCGGCAAGTAAGCGTCATATATCCCCTCAAAAAAATTAACGTACTCAGGCAACTCGCCCATAAAGGGAATAACAATATATTTGCCCATTGGGATATAGAAGTTGAAGATGGAGTGAAAAACCGCCTGCTCCTTGCCGTTGGCATGGCATTTATTCCCCCTGCTTTTCTCTACATTATATGCCCCCCAATTTTTGCTTAGCCGTTTCTCATTAGTCTGCGCAATATCATTGGCATCTCTGTATTTCCTTATAGAATGGAAAATTAATGTTTTGTAATGCTTCAGCATCTCGATGTCATCCGGCATGACCGTATGATAGAAATAGGGTTTATTATCGTTGCCGTACGGGGGGATCTGCGTGGAAAAATCCCATCCCCGGCTGTTTCTAAAGCTGTTGGGCGTTTCGCCAAAGAAACGTTTGAATGCCCGGGTGTAGCATTGCTGAGAGGCAAACCCCGATGCCAAGGCGACATCCAATATGTTCCCTTGATGCTGTTTGAGCAAGACAGCCGATCGGCTCAGCTTTCTATTCCTGATATACGTCCCGAGCGTAATGCCAAAATAATGCTTAAACAACCGCTGTAAATGCCATTTAGAGTAACCCGAGATAATTGAAACCTTCTCAACCGAAAGCCCTTCCACAATATTCTTTTCCATATACTCCAATACTTGTAAAAGAATATCTCTTCTGTAATCCATGTGCGCTCCTTGCATTTATAAAAGCCGTATCCTTTTCATTAAAATCGTTAAGCGAAGAAATTAAGTCATTAAGATTAATCCTAAAAAATCACGCCCTCTTCTTTTTATTCTCACACCCTCCAAGAGGTCATTATATAAATAACTGAAAATGATCATGTTATATAAATCCACCCACAAGAAAATCGAAAAAACAAAATTTAACGACACAAAGTGCATCTATTGAAGGAGCACTTGCGCCGCCAGTGAGAATCACACTTTCTGTTAAATTTTTTATCTTAAAGTGTTTTTTATCGCATCAATTGCATGGCCGAATAGGAATTTCATCATCAGAAATGAAATCGCATTTTATAGCCTTGATTGTTGATAACACTTATTGCAGCTAATGGGTAAAGCCTGAGCCGTGGCTAAGGAAGCTGAGAGGAATAAACGCAAAGCCTGAACATCAGGCTTAATAATCACATGTCGCAACAGTGAGTTTCTTTTTTATCTTTCCCTGCACAGAAAAAGCGGATGCATCAACAAATCATGTTAGAGGTCATATATTGCCTTCCCGTCCCGGGGGCATTGATGCTCCCGCACCGCGCCAGCCTCTCCGCCGTCAAGCGCCAAGCCGATACGCGCCATAGTTTGTTACCGTAACCGCCCGCTCCTCAAAAAAAGCCCAGCACGCAAAGCTGGGCTTTTCATCCAATGAGCGGATTAGTCCGTCAGGTTGTCGATTTCTGCCGCTCTGTGCTTACGCAACAGATACAGCAGCAAGGACACCCGTCGCTCGGTCCGTTCCGGGGTATCCGGCGGCAAGTTATAGCGCAAGGTGTAACGCTCGTTGTTCTCGTTGCAAAAATCGATGACCAGTACGGGCGCGGACGCTCCCGCCACTTTTCGATAATTCAGCGAGATGCACGACAGGTTTTTGCCCATCTCAACTCACCGCGACGGTACGGCGGGTTGACTCGGCAATTCGCCCCACGCCGGCGCTCAACGCAGCGCCGAGCAGCAGTATCAGCAGTGAGCCCCACGCGGCGCGAGAGAGTTGCTTGGCCGCTTCATCAGCCGCTTCACGCGCTTTCTGCTCGGCCTCGGCCTTGAGTTTTTCCACCTTCTGCACCGCCTGCTGATAAGCCTGGGCGTAGTTATCGACGATTTGGCTCGCTTCATCACGGCTCTTGCCGGTACGCGCCGCAACAATATTCACCAGCGCGTCCTTATCGGCGGCGCTCAACGTCGGCTCACCGGACTGCTTAACGCGCTCGAACCACTGCTTAAGCTCGGTGGCGGCCTGCGCCGGATCGGCCGCGGCATCCACGGCCGACTGTTTGCCGTCGGCGGCCGCCCGATTGGCTTTCTGCTCCAACCGAGCCGGATCCAGCTCCGGCTTACCGCTCTGCTTAAGCGTTGCGTTCAACTGGCTTTCCAGGTTTCCCCAGTCCAGGCTGATGCCCTTTTTATCCAACTGTTGCTTCAGGCTGTCGCCCACGCTTGGCGCCGCCGCCGCCAGGCCGCTGCCCGCCAGCGAGAGCCCTTTGCCAACCGCGTTGCCAGCCAGCCCCACCACGCCGCTCGCCAGTGACACCATCAACCAGGTGGTCAGCAAGGTGGTGATCGCCCAGCTCAGCAGGCCATGCAAGCCGCCGCGATTCGGCGCGGTGCGGCCGGCGACGAACGCGCCTGCGGCCAACGACGCCAGCGTTGAAACCAGCAGCCAGATCCCGGTGCCGGTGCCAAAACCGCTCAGCGGGTTGCCCTTTTGCATCATATCCACGGCCTGGGCGCCGATCGCCGTCCCCAGCACGCTGAATATCAGATAAGTCACCAGCGCCACGGCACTCCCGGCCAATATCGAGCCCCATGACACCTGAAACGCAAAGCGATTTGATTCATAGACAGTGGTCATCGTTGTTCCTTATATTTTCTGGACAAGTGATTGCACGCACGGCAGAAAACCGCGCAGACAAATTCAGTCTGCCGCGCGGCATCATCGGCCGTCCCGGTTCATTTGCACCAGAACGCCTGGTGCATTCACACCCTGCGAATACGCACGTTATGCACTAAGCTGCTCAGCGAGTAGCGTAACCCGCGGCCCCTAAAGCGGCCGCTCCCCTTCTGTCTAGCGGAGAACACATGAGCCAATCCGTCTTGGCCAGCGAAACCAACCGCGGCCACCTGCAGCAAATCATCTCCGGCTTGTCCGACGGCGTGATCCTGACGGATACCGATCAAACCCTGCTATGGGCCAACGAGGCCGCGTTAGCCATGCATGGCGTGAGCCACCAGCAAGCCCTGGGGGCCAATGCCGGCGAGTACGCGACGCGTTTTGCCCTGCGCTATCGCAACAACCATCCGCTGGCTTTGGAGCAGTACCCTTTGAACCGGGTTGCCGATGGCGAGACCTTCACCGATGTGGTGGTGGAAGTTCGCCAGGTCGACGATCCGGACAATTTTTGGGTGCACCGCCTGCGGAGCCTGATCGTCACCGATCCGCAGGGGCAGCCGGAGCTGCTGGCGCTGATCATGAGCGACGCGACGGAGTGGGCCAGCGCCGAACAGCGCTTTGAAAAAACCTTTAACGCCAATCCGGCGCCGGCGGTCATCTGTCGGCTCAGCGATCTGCGCTACGTCAAGGTCAATCAAGGGTTCCTTGATATGACCGGTTACCAACGTGAACAGGTCTTGGGGCGTTCGGTTTATGAACTGGACGTCCTGCAACAGGCCGAGCATAAAGAGCTGGCCGTGCAGCGCCTGGGGGAAGGCGCCACCATTCCGCAGATGGAGGCCGAGCTGAAACTGCCCGACGGAGGCAGCAAGCTGGTGGTGGTTGCCGGTCAGCTGTTGGACATCAATGAAGACGACTGCATGCTGTTCACATTTACCGATCTCGAACCCCGGCGCCAGGCTGAATCGGCGCTGCGAGAAAGTGAAGAGCGGTTCGCCAAATCTTTCCGCCTGAGCCCGGTGCCAACGCTGGTGTGCACCGCAGACGGGCGGCGCGTGCTGGATGTTAACGAAGCCTTCACCCGCGCCATCGAATACGACGCCGAAGCCTTAGTCGGCAAATCGGTCGACGAGATCCCGGTTTTTGACGATCCCGAGGCGGGCAGCCGTTTGTTTGCCGCCCTGGAAAAAACCGGCAATGTCGAAGGGATGGACATCCGGGTGCGCAAGAAAGGGAGCGAGTTAATCGACTGCGTGGCCTCAGCGGATGCCGTCAGCATCCATAATGCGCCCTGCTATCTGTTGGTGCTCATGGACATTACCGAACGCAAGCGCTCGGAGCTGGAGCTGGTGAACGCCATCGAGGAAGTGATGCAGGACGCCTCGTGGTTTAGCCAAACCCTGATCGAAAAACTGGCTAATGTGAAAAGCATCAATCGGTCCAACCAGGCCGGGTTTGCCGCCAGCGATCTCACCCCGCGCGAGCGCGATGTGCTGGGTTTGATCTGCGAGGGACTGCCGGACAAGAAAATCGCGGCGCGCCTCAATCTGGCGCTCAACACCATTCGCAATCATGTCGCGACGGTCTATTCCAAACTCGGCGTGCACAGCCGCAGCGAAGCCATCGTATGGGCCAGAGAACGCGGGCTGTTTACCGGCGGACCGGCCTCGATGAATGGCAAGTAGCCTGCAAATGCACTAGCCATACCGATGCAAACGCCCCTTATGAGCACCGAGTGAAGTGCATAACATGGCGGTGCAAATGCAGGCTTTCGCCCTGTGCGAACGCCAAACGGATCGAACCTAAGGAGCGCATCATAATGAACAGCGAAAAAGCCAATGGCATGATGGAAAAAGTGGCGGGCAAAGCGCAGGAAATCGCGGGCGACGTCAGCGGCAACGAACGTTGGCAGGCCGAAGGCGTCACGCGCCAGGCAGTGGGCGCGCTGCAAGAAAAATACGGCGACGCCCTGAGCTGCGCCGGCAGCATGATGAAGAAAAATCCCCTCGCCGCGTTGGCACTCGTTGCCGGCGCAGGTCTGTTGGCCGGCCTGCTGCTGCGTCGCCGTTGATGGGCGCCGACGAGCAAACCGCTTTTCCCTGAATGCCGTGTCCGGTGGGCAGCCACCGGGCACGGTTCTCTGGCCAGGCGGGGGATTGCTGCCTCCCTCTCGTTGGCATCCGGGCTTAACGCGTGCTCTGCGTCGCCATGCGGCGGATTATTATGGCGAAACCGTTATATCCCGCATGGAACATGAGCCTTTATCGTTCAGGCTGTCGCACGCCGCCTTCACTCGCGGCTTAACGGCACCTCTTTTATTATATTCGTCCTATTGCTGATTATCATCGCTCTCTCAATCAACGTCCCCAGCGCCTGTTATTTCCGCTTGTTATGCCAGTCAGTTAATTTTCCCTCAAGATAACGAAATTCCTCGGCATAAAAACCGAATATATCAATCAGGCTGGGGTTATCCTCCGCGCCATTAAATGTTAATATTACCGGATTATGCGCACGGAGAAATAGCATGTTCCCCAGTAAAAAACATTCGCAGCGGGCGACCCCGCTGACCAGCTATCAATTTTCCAGGCTGCATACTTTCGAATGCGTCGCCCGTCATTTATCTTTTGCGCTGGCGGCACAAGAATTGTCGATCACCCCCAGCGCCGTGAGCCACCGCATTAATTTGCTCGAAAAGGAATTGGGGTTTCTGCTATTCCAACGCTTTCATCGCAGAATTACGCTGACGCCGGAGGGCGAACGCATGCAATGGGCGCTGGACAGCTCCTTCAACACCTTGAATCAGGAAATCCTGGACATCAAAAATCGCGAGTTGACGGGGACCTTGACCCTCTACTCGCACCCGTCCCTGGTGCAATGTCTGCTGCTGCCGCGCATCGGCGACTTTATCGCCCAGCACCCCACCATTCACCTCAACATTCTGACCGGGCAGGAAATCATCAACCTGGCCAACCGCGGCGTGGATCTGGCGATGTACTTCGGCAAACTGCGCTCGGGGCGGCATCTGGAAGAAGCCTTTATGCAGGAATCGATGGTGCCGATCTGCACGCCGCAGTACGCCGCCGCACACAATCTGTATGATGCGCCGGAAAACCTGGCTCGCTGTACGCTGCTGCACGATCGCTACAACTCCGGCGAAGATGAGTGGCAAACCTGGTCACAACACTTTGCGCTGGGGCTGGATACCGACAGTAAAAGTATGGAGTTCGACCGTTCCGATCTCGCGGTGCTGGCCGCTACGCGGCACCTTGGCGTCGCCATGGGGCGGCTTAATCTGGTGCAGGACTGGATCAAAAGCGGCGAGCTGATCATTCCGTTCGCCGATATGACCGTGCCCTGCGAACACTGCTATTTTACCTCGACCATCTCCGAGCGGCAGTGGCCGAAGATCCTCGCGTTTAAGCAGTGGATAATGAAAATATCCCCTCTGGTCTGATGGCCAGAGGGTTATCGCCATACTTTGGGAGAATAAGAAAAATGCAACGCGCAGGCATAGAGCCGGCCGGCCTTTGAATAAGAGATATATTTGCGATTTTTATCCCAGGTCAGCAGGGAATTATTGGCAAAGTAATAAACCTCCAGCGGCATCCCGTTAGCCAATTTCGACCAACCTCGGCTTCTTATCACGGTAAAGTCACCGTTATCGCTGAGCGTAATCAACGGCACGCCCCAGGCATAGCGGGATATTTGCATCTGAATAATGAATTGGCTTGCGCAGCTTATTTGGTAATTCTGTACATCAACATCCATAATTTATATTTTTGGTGCCACCCTACGGTCAAAATAAATAAGATATGAACAACTCACCACGATTAACCCCAGCACGATCAGCACGGCACCCAATACAAACTCAATTTGCAGCGGCTCGCCGAGCATGACGACGCCGGCCAGGATGCCGAATACCGGCGTCATAAAGGTGAGAATGCCCAGCGAGGACGCCTGATAACGGCGCAACAGTGAAAACCAGATCAGGTAGCTGAAAAACGACACGATCACCGTTTGGAACAGCAGGCTGCTCCAGGCCACCCGGCTCAGAGCGACGTGCAAATTGCCCGACGCTATCGCCAGCAACGACAGCAGCACGCAGGCGCCCGTCAACTGGAACAGCAGCGTCTGTTTAGCCGGGCACTCCGCCAGACGCGTGGTACGGATCACCAGCGTAGAACCGCCCCAGGCGATCCCCGCCAGCAGGCCGTAGAGATCGCCCTTTAACCGAGCTGCGTCGCCGCTGCCCTCAGCCATGCCCGATATGGCCAACACCACGCCGCCAAAGGCGATGAGCATGCCAAGCCACTGCACCGGCGACAGGCGTTCCTGGCGAATCAGAAAATGCAGGCCGAGAGCGGAAAACAGCGGCGCGGTGTACAAAAACACCGCCATATGCGAAGCGCTGGTATAGCGCAGCCCTTCGGAGACAAAAAAGAACTCCAGCGCGAACAATGCCCCTACGCTCAAACCGGCGCTCAGCGTGGCGCGATCCCAGGTGAAGCACTCGCCGCGGCAGCGCGCCAGCAGGTAAACCCCCAGCGCGGCGAGACCGGAGCGAATGGCAATTTGCAGCACCGCCGACACATCCGGCTCGGCGGCCTTGATCGCCACCTGCTGCATTCCCCAAATGGCGCATAGCATCACCATGGCGGCAGCAGCCCTGCCGTCGATACCGATTCTTGCATTCATAATAGGGTTCCCGCCGCCGTTGAAATAATCACAGGCTGCCGCCGCGTTATTCTTTATACACCACGATTTCCTGATAAAGCTTAATAACTTCGCCATCGCTGTCGACGGAGTCGGTATATTCAGTTTGCTGCGCCAGGTGAATCACCTTCCAGCCTTTTCGCGCCAATTCCGGGATCGTCAGGCGCCCCACGCCGCGGCAGAAAAACAGAGTGTCGTCAGACAACCTTAGCTTACTAACCTCTGCATAATCATAAGCTTGAGAATGGCAGACGTGCGACTCCGCCGCCATCGCCGATAATGAAAACAGCCCCACCAACAACATTAACAGGTTTCTCATGGCGACCTCCCAATCGCTTATTCCTGCCAACCGATTACGCAAAAATGCCTCACGTTAATACGGCGGTGACAGGCTGGAATTAATTATCTCTTGCATGGCTGAAATTACAGGCTGGGGTTGGTGACTGACAAATGAAAAATATAAACCTTGGCGTTAAATGAATTCATCCGAGTGGAGAGAGAGGCAGAGCGGCCACTTTCACCGCACGAAATGGTCAAAAACCGGCCAATAATTAGCAAGAAAAGTAATTATTTATTTCACCGTTTATGCTACAAATGCCGCCCGCCGCTAAAACACCAAAAAAACCGTCAAAATGCGCAAAAACGCAGCTTTCTGCGCAAAACATCGGCATGGCGGCGCTGATGAGGGCGGTCATACCTAAAACAGGGATAACACATGGCAATGAAATTGCGCGTAATGACTCAAGCGGTGGCGCTGGGTCTGGCGATCGGCAGCGCGTCGTTCGCCGCTCAGGCGGAAATCACCCTGCTGAAGCAAGATCCACAGGCCGGCGATCCGCTCAGCCGCCTGAACTTCACCGTTGGCGGCAGTATTCGTCCGCAGTTCAACAACATGACGGGCGACGGTGACAAGGGCTCGTACAAGCGTAACGGCTTCGACGGCGGCACCCGCTTCCGTTTCGCGGCGGACTACTATCTGTTCGACGATATCAGCTGGATCAGCTACTACGAGCTGGGCGTGAACATTCCGGCGCTGTTTGACTGGGATCATCACTATGCCGACGGCGCGAGAAACACCAGCCGCCGCATGCTGTACACCGGCCTGAAAAGCAACACCTGGGGCCAGATGACCTTCGGTCAGCAGAACAGCGTTTATTATGACGTGGTGGGCGCCAAGACCGATATCTGGGACTACGACATGCTGGCCCAGGCGCCGGGCAACGGCATTAACGGCGACTACGACGGCTCTTACCGTTCACGCAAAATGCTGAAGTACAAGAACCGCTTCGGCGATGCGGACGTTTACGCCTCGTACCTGTTCAGCGACAGCGACTATCTGCCGGGCAACGGCCTGCGCTACAAGCGCAAAGGCGGCGGCTCTCTGGGTGTGGATTACCACATTACGCCGGATCTGACCTGGGGCACCGCCTGGAACTACACCCGCGCCGAAATGCGCAACCCGTCCACCAGCGGCAGCAAAAGCTACGATCAGAACATTTTCGGCACCGCCATCAGCTGGAAACCGGACAACTGGACCCTGACCTTCGGCGGCGGTTACTACAACGACTTCCTGACCACCAAGAAAGCCGACGTCAATAATTACTTCGCCGGCGATGCGTGGGGTATCGAATACCTGGCCGGTTATACCGTGCCGGTAGGTCAGTACGCGGTGAAATCGGTGATGCCGTACTTCATGGGCGACCGCCTGGAATACATCACCGGCCGCAACTATCAGCGTATCGATAACGGCCTCGGGGTGACCGTACAGTTTGACTACGGTTTCCGCGTTGACGTAGAGCACGTGCTGACATCGAGCACCGACAACCTCGGCGATATGACCGTGGTGCGTCTGCGCTACGATTTCTGATTGCTCAGAATGCAAAAAAGGCCGCGCAAGCGGCCTTTTTCGTTTATTGACGCAGCGTCAGAAGCCGCCGCGCGCCGAGCGCCCGACCGCTTCGCCCAGTTGCCATACCGCCATGGCGTAATGGGTGCTGTGGTTATAGCGCGTGATGACGTAGAAGTTCGGCAGACCGTACCAATACTGGTAGCCGGTGCCGACATCCAGCCGCAGCAGGCTGGCCTCTTGGTTATCACCAAGCGAACCCTGCGGGCTCAGGCCGGCTTCGGCCAGCGCGGCGACCGAGTAGCGCGTCTTGAAGCCGTTTTCCAACCCCGGCGCCTGGCCGTTGGCCTGAATGGCGACCGGCTCGCCTTTGGACCAGCCGTGCGCTTTGAAGTAATTGGCCACGCTGCCGATGGCATCGACCGGATCCCACAGGTTGATATGCCCATCGCCGTTGAAATCGACCGCATAGCTTTTGAAGGAAGAAGGCATGAACTGCCCATAGCCCATCGCACCGGCGAAGGAACCGCGCAACTCGAGCGGATCGTCGCCTTCGGTGCGCGACATCAGCAAGAAGGTTTCCAGCTCACCGGCGAAGTAATCGGCGCGGCGCGGGTAGTCGAAGGCCAGCGTCGCCAGCGCATCGATAATGCGGGTTTTACCCATTACGCGGCCCCAACGGGTTTCCACGCCGATAATCCCCACGATAATCTCCGGCGGCACGCCGTACACCTGCCAGGCGCGCTGCAGCGCATCCTGATATTGATTCCAGAACACTACGCCGTTTTGCACGTTATCCGGGGTGATGAACTTGTTGCGGTAGCGCAACCAGGAGCCATTCGGCCCGGTTGGCCCCTGGGTAGACGGCGTCGGCGCCTGCCTGTCCATCAGCCGCAGCACCGAATCCAATCGCCGAGCCTGCGCCAGCACGTCGTGCAGCTGCTGCCGGTCAAAACCGTGTTCCTGCACCATCTTCTCGATAAAGCGCGCGGTATTCGGGTTATTGGCGAAATCCCCACCCAGCGGCGCGCCGCTGTGCGCCGGGCTCAGCAAAAAGCCGCCCTTTACAGGGGCGCTCTGCGGCGTAGCGGTGGTACTGGGTTTCGGCGTGCTGCTACAGGCAGCAAGCAAGGTAATCAGCGGTAAAAGCGCAACCAGGTGACGCATCGGATATCCATATAGCCATGCAAGAGATAAGTGGGAGTTATGTTAATGCATTGTTCAACGCGAACAAACAGGATTATGCCGCCAATGACCGCGTCAGGTAGCCAAACGTGCCAAATTGTGACGTTTTGCACGGGCAAAGAACGCCCGGTGCGGCCGCGCTGAATCTCAACCGCAACTAAATGAGAAAAGTTATCACCTTGACGCCCACGTTTGCCCCGATAAAATGCCCGACTGCTTGCCACCCGGCTATCGCCGCAATGATCACGACAATGGACTGTGATGGAATCTCTCGGACAACTCGCCAAAGACCTGTACCGTGGGCGCATCTCGCGCAAACCGTTTATTTTCTCGCTGGCGATCTTCGCCATCGGTATCGTGCTGCTGTCGTTTCTGTCGACCTATCTGGATAAAAACCATTTTCGCGTCCACGCGCACGGCGACGGCGCCGAATTCGTCTCGGTGCTGCTGTATCTGCTGTGCATTATGGTGTGGGCGTTGTTCTGTTTCGGCCTGGTCACGTGGTTCATGGCCAAAACCGCGTTCCGACTCAACGATATCGGCCTGCCCGGTTGGGCGTTGGCCGTCGCGTGCTATGTTTGCTCGGTGCTCAACAACTACTCCCCCGGCCCGGTAGCGCGCTGGCTGCCGCTGTTCAGTCTGGCAGTCATGGTCTGCGCCCTGCTGTTGCCGCCCGACGGGCTGCGACGCAAGCCGCGTGAACAGACCGATTGAGCGCCATTCCGCTCAAGGCTATGGCTATCCGCCGTCCGTGCCGTCACAATAGCGCCTCATTCAGGTTTTAATCAGGGATCGCCATGTTCAGCCATTACTTCGCCCATTACGCCTTCGATCGCGACAGCGACGCCTGGCAGATCGGTTTTCGCGACTTCCCCGAGTGGCAAACCGCCTGCTATAAACGCGAAGACATCGAACTGGAGGCACAGGAAAGCCTGTTGGCCGCCATCGCCGCCACGATGGATGAAGGTTTGCCCCTGCCCGCCCCTTCCCCTCTGCAAGCCGATGAGTTGAGGGTACACCTGCCGGCGCTGGTGGCGCTGAAAATCGAACTGCACAACGCCATGCTGCGCAAAAACACCGGTAAAGCGGCGCTGGCGCGCAAGCTGGGTTTCAACGGCGGGCAAATGGAGCGGTTGCTGGATATCGGTTACGCCTCGAAGGTGGAAGCGTTGGAGCAGGCGCTGTATCTGTTGGGCTACGACGTGCGCGTGACGATAAGTGAAGTTTGCCAATAAGTTAGCAACAGGTAAGCAAAATATTATCCGCAGGGGCTAAATTTTCCCCCATTCGCGCCGATGTGATCGTTACCTAATCCTCTGTCGCAACAACGAAGGCTAAAAATGGAGTGGAGTCGCCGTCATATTTGGGCCGTTATTCTGCTGTCTTGTCTCGTTTTTTGGGTCATTCTGGCGACCGGCATCAACGCCGTCGCCTGAGCGCCTGCCGCTGCATTGCAACACATAACGCTTAACATCGCCTATGACTGAAGGATTTCAGCCATTGGCGATTAAACAGAAACTCATGCAGACCCCAAAGACTAAACCGCTGTGTTAAGTGAGGGTAAAATATAAAAATATTTTTATATCAATAAACTAATTACCTCAACCTTCTTTCAATAACACGAATGACTAATGGGCTGACTATAAGCGTAATAACCAAACAGCCAATAAGTAGCGCTATACCTACAAATCCCTCAATATCGCGTTCACCGAACAGGTTTGCTGCTTTTATCCAAAATTCACGCTCTCCCTGCGTCGAAGGGTCTGAAGGCCTCGCAAGCAGAAATGTCAGTATATAAATGCCAGCTCCTATCAGGAGTTTAATTCCCATCGGGACACGTCTGCTTTCCATTAAGAATGACCTCAATCGTTCCATAAGACATCAGGTCGTTAACTAACCTGACTGGCCGGGTGGAGAGTAATGCCTGACGAATAGCTAAAAAGTCAGTCCGATGCTGCAATGTAATACAGCCCAAAGAGATACCTAAAGGGCCTGATGGATGCAAACGGAAATTTCCCCGTTTTACCCCATTAATCCATGTATAGTCGTCAATTTTCCCATCTTCACGATAAAGGGCAAACCACTCATATTTGATAACCGGCGTCGATGTCGGCCACGAATAGAAATCATGAAGATCGGTTCTCAGCATTCCTTTCCAGCCACCCGTTATCCTGTTGACGATGTGATAGCGGCCTTGAGGGATTGGGCCACTGTCTGGAACAGCCACGCAACCGGCTTGATTACGATATATTCCATTGCCCGAGTAAGCCAGAAAAGTGCCAACACCGTATATGAGCAAAGGGGAAAACTGTGC
Source organism: Serratia sp. EWG9 (assembly GCF_019913725.1). Taxonomy (NCBI): domain Bacteria; kingdom Pseudomonadati; phylum Pseudomonadota; class Gammaproteobacteria; order Enterobacterales; family Yersiniaceae; genus Serratia; species Serratia sp. EWG9. Next base: position 96,205 of record NZ_JADNRO010000006.1, on the reverse strand, counting down.
ATCATTAACGATAAACTCTCCATGTAGCGGCATAGGTAAAACTCCTTTTTACCGTTCGTTAGTATAAAATTAACACTAACACAAAAATCATTTATCGAAAAAGAGTACCTGCGGCTATCGTGGGTCAGAGAGTTGGTCTATCCCGACTTAAAAAGCGTTATAAAACAGCGCGCACTGTTCAAAAAACAGCCGAAAATTGTGATCAAAAACACAGTATTGAAATCAGACCAGTATTGAGAGTACATTAGCGCCGATCCTGTCGCGGTTCGGATTTTACCTCACGGAGCATGAGGCGCGACAACCGGACAACCCGCGCGCGAGGACGTTGTTCTTTCGTTTGGAAGAACCCGCCCGACAAACAGGTTGCCCATAAAACACTCAGCACAACAATCGGGATCATTGCTGGCGAGGACTCCAGACAGGAGTTGTTCAGTGAAATATTTTTTGATGGGCGTGTCATTCATGCTGGTTGCCTGGGTTGGCACCTTCATGTTGATGGTTGCCTGACCGGGAACACAGCCAAAGGGACGCGCGAGCGTCCCTTTGTCGTTTCCGTCGTTCGCCGTTATTTGCCCGGCATCATGCGGCGCAGGGTGTCGTCCTTGCGCAGGTAGTGGTGATACAGCGCCGCCAGCGCATGCGCGCCAATAATAAAGTAGCCGATATTCGCCAGCGTCTCATGAACCGTTTTAACCAGCTTGCGCATCACCGGATCCGGCGTCACCCATTGCGGTACCGGCCACCCCAGTAAAGTCCACGATTTCCCGCCGTAGGCCAGGGTTAACACGCCCAGCAGCGGCAACATCAGGAATACCACGTACAGCAGCCAATGGAAGATCTTGGCGCCCACTTCCTGCCATTCCTCCAGCGGCGGCGTGGTCGGCGGCGTCGCGTGGAGGGTGCGCACCGCCAGCCGAATCAGCATCAGGGCAAAAACCGAAGCCCCAAAATTAAAGTGCAGATTTTTGACCAGCGGCGCCCACGCCTCCGGCACCGAATCCTTCAGCAACATCGCCGCGTAGGTGAGGATCACCATCAGCAGCGTCAACCAATGTAAAACGATTTGCGATCGCGCGTAGCGGTTGCTCATACACTCTATCCAAAAAATAAAATTCAGCGTAGTCGAGCATAATGGGGAAATAATGAAGAAAACCTTGGGACGGGAAAAATAAGGCCGGACAAACGTCCGGCCTGACAGGATTATTTGGCGCCGCCGCCTTTGCCCGACATCAGCAACCCGTCCGCGCGGAACATGGCCTTGATGCCGCGCACCGCCTGGCGAATACGGTCCTGATTTTCGATCAGCGCGAAGCGCACATGGGTATCGCCATAGTCGCCGAAGCCGATGCCCGGCGAAACGCAAACCTTGGCTTCCGCCAGCAGGCGTTTGGCGAACTCCAGCGAACCGAGATGGGCATAAGGTTCGGGAATTTTCGCCCAGACGTACATCGACGCCTTCGGGTTTTCCACCATCCAGCCGGCCTCATGCAGCCCTTTCACCAACACGTTGCGGCGCTGCCGATACTGCTCGGCGATATCGCGCACGCACTGCTGATCGCCTTCCAGCGCGGCGATGGCCGCCACCTGCAGCGGCGTAAAGGTCCCGTAGTCGTGGTAGCTCTTGATGCGCGCCAACGCGCTGACCAGTTCGGGATTGCCGACCATGAAACCGATGCGCCAGCCGGCCATGTTGTAGCTTTTCGACAGGGTGAAGAACTCCACCGCAATGTCTTTCGCCCCCGGCACCTGCATGATCGACGGCGCTTTCCAGCCGTCATAGACGATATCGGCATAGGCCAGATCGTGGATCACCAGCACGTTGTACTGCTTAGCCAGCGCCACCACCCGCTCGAAGAAATCCAGCTCCACGCACTGCGCGGTCGGGTTGGACGGGAAGCCGAGGATCATCATTTTCGGGCGCGGAATGGTTTCCCGAATGGCGCGCTCCAGCTCGCCGAAGAAATCCACGCCGTCCACCAGCGGCACCGAGCGCACCTGAGCGCCGGCGATCACCGCGCCGTAAATGTGGATCGGGTAACTGGGGTTCGGCACCAGCACGGTATCGCCGTGATCGAGGGTCGCCAGCATCAGGTGCGCCAGCCCCTCTTTCGAACCGATAGTGACGATGGCTTCGCTTTCCGGATCGATATCCACCTGATAACGATCGGCATACCAGCGCGAAATGGCGCGGCGCAGGCGCGGAATGCCGCGCGAGGTGGAATAACCGTGGGTGTCGTCGCGCTGGGCGACGGCGCACAGTTTTTCCACGATGTGCGGCGGCGTCGGGCCGTCGGGGTTACCCATGCTGAAGTCGATAATATCCTCGCCGCGACGGCGTGCGGCCATCTTCAGTTCGGCGGTGATGTTGAATACGTAAGGGGGAAGGCGTTCAATGCGCGTGAAACGGCGCTGTGGACTGTTATCAGCCATAGGGGATTCCTCGATAGACGTTAGCGCCCGGACCGTCCGAGCGACGCTGGCCAGCGAACTGACCGAATATCGAACATAGCGCAGCGCCGACGAGCTTGTCGATACCCTGCGCGATATTTTTATTTAGCGCCCTGAAACTCTGCCGCCAGCAGCCCGAACAGCCAGTCGTCGCACCACTGATCCGCCAGACGGTAGTTGTCGCGCAGCGTGCCCTCCAGCTGGAAACCGCACGACTCCAGCAGGCCGCGCGAGGCGAGGTTGCCGGCGGTCACGGTGGCGGTCAGCTTGTGAAAACCGCAGGCGTTCACCGCAAAATCCAGCACCGCCCGCAGCGACTCCTTGCCATAGCCCTTGCCCTGCCCGGAAGGCAAACTCCCGTATCCCACTTCCGCCTGCCGATACGGCACCCAGTGCGGGCGAAAGCCGGTAATGCCCACCGCCTCTCCACTGTGCTTCTCACGCATCACCAGGCACAGCCACTGGTCGCCGTGTTTGTCCCAGACCGGCAGGCGCTCCTCGAATCGTGCGCGGATCTCCGCTTCGCTGCGCGGATCGGAGATGTAACGGATCACCTCGGGATCTTGGTACAGGCGCAGAAACAGCGGCCAATCCTCGGCGGTTATCGACTGTAATTGCAGACGTTCAGTGACCAGCTTCATAAAATCTCCGAAAAACGAAAAAGAGGAACTTACGAATGAAAGATATCTCTTTATTTTCCCCGATTGGTTGCCGATAATCATTTACGTTAAAACCACAAAACCATAACGTCTTGCCCGATTCCCTACAACTGCCCGCCGCCGTTACCCACGCGGCATCAGGAGAACACCATGGCCTCTTTAGTCATCGACGATATTCCGCAGGCGATCGTTAACGTCAAGCGTCAACTGCGTCAGGCATTGCCCAACTATCGCGACGTATTCCAGGCGCTGGAAGAGAACATCCGCGGCCAGGTCGAACAGATTCGCCGCGAACTGGCCGCCGGCCACAACCCGGTGCCGCAAATTGACGCGGAAGATATCCTGCAGCAGCGCGTCACTGAACAACAAAAAGCGCTGATCAAACAGCGCGGCGCCTGCGCTATTCGCGGGGTATTTCCGCGCGCCAAAGCCGAGGGCTGGAACCGCGAAATCGGCGATTACCTCGATCGCAACAACTTCGTCGAGCGATTGAAAAACGCCGCCGAAGACAACTATTTCGGCAAGCTGGCCGCCAGCAAGCCGCAGATCTACGGCATCTATTGGTCAAAACCGCAGGTTGAAGCGCGGCAGGACGCGCGCATGCATGCGGTGCAGGTGTTCCTCAACAGCCTGTGGGCCACCGAAAGCAACGGCAAGCAGCATTTCGATCCGACTCGCGTCGCCACCTACGCCGATCGCACCCGCCGCCGCCCGCCGAACTCCTCGTCGCTGGGCCTGTCGCCGCACGTCGACAGCGGCACCATCGAGCGCTGGCTGGACGAGAACTTCCGCTATGTGTATCGCCACGTCTTCTCCGGCGACTGGCAGCAGTACGATCCCTTCGCCGCCGACGGCCGCACCGAAGTGCGCGAGATAGCCTCTCCGGCGGTCTGCTCGATGTTCCGCACCTTCCAGGGCTGGACGGCGCTGACGCCGCAGCGCACCAACGCCGGCACGCTGAACCTGGTGCCGATCGCCAACGCCATGGCCTATGTGCTGCTGCGCGCGCTGCAGGACGACGTCGCCGATGACGATCTGTGCGATGCGGCGCCGGGCCGCGCGCTGTCGATCTCAGAAAAATGGCATCCCCTTTTATTAAGCGGGATTTCCCCTATTCCCGATCTGGAGCCGGGCGACACGGTCTTTTGGCACTGCGACGTGATCCACGCGGTGGAGAACGAACATAACGGCGAGTTCGACAGCAACGTGATGTACATCGCCGCCGCGCCGGGCTGCGAGAAAAACGACGCCTATCTGCAGCGCCAGCTGCCGAGCTTTATCGACGGCAGAACGCCGCCGGACTTCGCCCCCGACGACTTCGAGGTGGATTTCGACGGCCGCGCCACCGTCGAGCTGCTGACGCCGCTGGGCAAAGCGCAGCTCGGCATGCGCTGACCGCCTCCCCAGCCACGGGCCTCTCTCGCTGTGATATACTGCCGTCATCCGTAGGCCGCAGCGAGAACCCGTCGTGCACCCTTTTTTTGAAATGCTGTTGGCGGTGTTTGATCGCGCCGCGCTGATGTTGATCTGTCTGTTTTTCCTGACCCGCACCCGGCTGTTCCGCCAACTGCTGCAAAAAGAAGACCATACGCCGCTTGAGCTCGGCATCGTCACGGCAATCTTCTCGCTGTTCGCGCTGTTCAGCACCTACTCCGGCATCAACGTTGAGGGCTCGCTGGTCAACGTGCGCGTCATCGCCATCATGGCCGGCGGCATCCTGTTCGGCCCCTGGGTGGGGATCGTCACCGGCATCATCGCCGGGGTGCACCGTTATCTGATCGACATCGGCGGCATCACCTCGGTGCCCTGCCTTATCACCAGCATCATCGCCGGCATCAGCGCCGGTTACATCAACCTCAAGGTCAAAAAAGAGCAGCGCTGGCGCGCCGGCATCGTCGGCGGCATGCTGTGCGAATCCCTCACCATGCTGCTGATCGTGCTGTGGGCCAAGCCGACCGAGCTTGGGCTGGACATCGTGTCGCAGATCGCCCTGCCGATGATCCTCGGCACGGTGTGCATCGGCCTGATCGTGCTGCTGGTGCAGAGCGTCGAGGATGAGAAAGAAGTGATCGCCGCACGCCAGGCCAAGCTGGCGCTGGATATCGCCCACAAGACTCTGCCCTATTTCCGCAACATCAACAGCGAATCGCTGGCCACCATCTGCGATATCATCCGCCAGGATATCCGCGCCGACGCGGTGGCGATCACCGATACCCATCAGGTGCTGGCTTACGTCGGCGTAGGGCGCGAAGCCTACCCGATCGGCCGCGAAGGGCTGAGCCGCGTCACTCGCGAAAGCATTCGCCACGGCAAAATCATCATCAAAAACAACCTGGAAAACCCGGCCGCGCCGCAGATCCATTCGCAGTTGGTGGTGCCGCTGTGGGAAAAAGGCGAAGTGACCGGCGCGCTGAAAATTTACTACTGCCACGCTCACCAGATCACCAACACGCTGAAGGTGATGGCGGTCGGGCTGTCGCAGATCATCTCCACCCAGATGGAGGTTTCGCGCATCGAGCACCTGCGTCAGATGGCGGATAAAGCCGAAATGCGCGCGCTGCAGAGCAAGATTAACCCGCACTTCCTGTTCAACGCGCTGAACGCCATCTCTTCCTCCATCCGCCTGAATCCGGACACCGCGCGCCAGCTGATCATCAACCTGTCGCGCTACCTGCGCTACAACCTGGAGCTGAACGACGAACTGATCGATATCCGCAAGGAACTGCATCAGATCCAGGATTACATCGCCATCGAACAGGCGCGTTTCGGCGCCAAGCTGACGGTGATTTACGACATCGACGACGACGTCTCGGTGCGCATTCCGAGTCTGCTGATCCAGCCGCTGGTGGAGAACGCCATCGTGCACGGCATCCAGCCCTGCAAGGGCAAAGGGGTAGTGGTGATCGCAGTGAAAGATCAGGGCGACCGGGTGAAAATATCGGTGAAGGATACCGGCCACGGCATCAATCAGGAAACCATCGATCGGGTGGCGCGCAACGAGATGCCGGGCCACAATATCGGCCTGCTCAACGTACACCACCGCGTGTCGCTGCTGTACGGTGAAGGGCTGCATATCCGCCGCCTGGAGCCGGGCACCGAAATCGCGTTCTACATCAGCAAAAACGGCGGCAAGCTGCATCAGGAGCCGAGCGCGCCGTCGGTCGGGGAGGCCTCATGAAAGCCATTATCGTGGAAGACGAATTCCTCGCGCAGGAAGAACTCAGCTACCTGATCAAGAAACACAGCAATATCGATATCGTCGCCACCTTCGAAGATGGCCTCGACGTCCTCAAATACCTGCAGACCCACCAGGTCGACGCCATTTTCCTCGACATCAACATCCCGTCGCTGGACGGCGTGTTGCTGGCGCAAAACATCAGCAAATTCGCGCATCGCCCGTCTATCGTGTTCATCACCGCCTATAAAGAGCACGCGGTGGAAGCGTTCGAGATCGAAGCGTTCGACTATATCCTCAAGCCCTATCACGAGGCGCGCATCGTCACCATGCTGCAAAAGCTGGAGGCGCTGCATCATGTCCCGCCGGCGCGACGGAGCCGGCCAGCGCGCCGAGCCGCGGCAGCCACAGCATCAACCTGATCAAAGACGAGCGGATCATCGTTACCGACATCAACGACATCTATTACGCCGCCGCCGATGAAAAGGTGACGCGGGTCTATACCCGCCGGGAAGAGTTCGTGATGCCGATGAACATCACCGAGTTTTACGGCCGGCTGCCGGAAGAGCATTTCTTCCGCTGCCACCGCTCTTACTGCGTTAACCTGGCGAAGATCCGCGAGATCGTGCCCTGGTTCAACAATACCTACATTCTGCGGCTGAGCGATCTCGAGTTTGAAGTGCCGGTCAGCCGCAGCAAGGTGAAAGAGTTCCGCAAGCTGATGCGCCTGTAAGCGCTTACCAGCGCGGGCCCGGACGGTAGTAATACCCCGGCGGCGGCGGTGGCGGCATGCGGTAATGCGGCCGGTCGCGCCAGTCGCGCCGCGGCGGCCCGTAGTAAATCACCCGGGGCGGCGGGCCGTAATAGTACCCGCGCGGGCGTTCATACCGGCGGTGATCGGCCCACCAGCGCGGATCGCGCCAGCGATAGCCGTCCCAGTAATGGCCGCGATTGTCGCGATCGCCGATATGCAACGACAGGCCAGGCACGTTCACGCCGATGGAGACGTCGGCCTGGCTCGCCAGCGGCAGCGCCAGCAGCGCAGCCAGTAACAACAGCGTTTTTTTCATTTCATGGCTCCTGCAGAGCGGACCTTGTCCGATCGCAGATAACATAGCCCCGCGCTCACCGCCGCTCTATAGGCGCAATGCCGATTTACGCCTTTCAGACGCATCCTTCACAATTCCACCACAATCGTTCACCGGCGATTAACAATAAATCGTTGATATCTTTGATGTAGATCACGTGTCACCCCCGGCATTTCACGGGCTTTCAGGCGCAAAAACGGCAACTCACGCCGCATAAAATGCATTTCATTCCTTCCGTCGTGCAACTCATTCCCGATCCGCCGCCCGCCGCAGGGGCCGGCCATATAATAAGCCCATACCGCGGGAACGCTGATTCACCCCGCAAATTTCAGCCAACGGCTCACGCCCGGCAACGCACACACAGGAAGGAGACCGGCCATGAACACCAAACCGGCAAATCGCAGCTTAATCGTTCTCGGCACCATCATCTGTCAGATGGGTCTGGGCACCATCTACACCTGGAGCCTGTTCAACCAGCCGCTGGTCGACAAGTTCCACTGGGGGCTGGCGGACGTCGCCACCACCTTCTCCATCACCAGCTTCTTCCTGGCCTTCGCCACGCTGTTCGCCGGTAAGCTGCAAGAACGCTTCGGCATCCGCAACCTGACGCTGTGCTCCGGCATCCTGGTCGGCCTGGGCCTTATCGCCAGCGCCCACGTCAGCTCGCTCGACATGATCTACCTGCTGGCCGGCGTGGTGGTGGGCTTTGCGGTCGGTATCGCCTACATCTCCACCCTGTCCAACCTGATCAAATGGTTCCCGGCCAACAAAGGCCTGATTTCCGGCATCTCCGTCGGCGCCTTCGGCAGCGGCAGCCTGCTGTTCAAATACGTCAACGCCGCCCTGATCGCCGACGTCGGCGTTTCCGGTGCCTTCTTCTACTGGGGTGCCATCGTGATGGGCCTGATCGTCGTCGGCTCCCTGCTGCTGAAAGAGCCGGTGCTGGCGACCAACGCCGCACAGCCAGGCGCCAACGGTCTGGGCAACGACTTCAGCGTGCGCCAGATGCTGGCCACCAAAGAAGCCTACCTGCTGTTCACCATCTTCTTTGCCGCCTGCATGAGCGGTCTGTATCTGATTGGCATCGTGAAAGACATGGGCGTTCAACTGGCCGGGATGGACTTGGCCACCGCCGCCAACACCGTGTCCGCCGTCGCCATCTTCAACACCGCCGGCCGCATCATCCTGGGGACACTGTCCGATAAAGTGGGCCGTATGCGCGTCATCAGCTTCACCATGCTGGTTACCGTACTGGCGATTGTCGCCCTGAGCTTCATGACCCTGAACCACACGCTGTTCTTCATCTGCGTCGGCGCAGTGGCCTTCTGCTTCGGCGGCAACATCACCGTGTTCCCGGCGATTGTCGGCGACTTCTTCGGTCTGAAAAACCACAGCAAGAACTACGGCATCATCTACCAGGGCTTCGGCCTGGGCGCGCTGGCCGGTTCGTTCGTCGCCAAATACTTCGGCGGCTTCCACGCCACCTTCATGGTGATTGGCGTCCTGTCCGCCGCCTCCTTGCTGATTACGCTGTTCATCAAAGCGCCGAAAGCCGTGGAAGTGGAAAGCGAAGAAACAGCACAGGCGGCAGAGCTGGCCAAAGCCTGATACCCCGCGAAAACGACAAGGGGCGCAACCTGCGGGTTGCGCCCCTTTTTTTTATCGTGCCGCCGCGTTGCTTACAGCTGCATGCCCAGCGTCTGGCGCAGATGCGCGCCGGCTCCCAGCAGGCCCGGTTGGCCATGGGTTATCATGAACACCGGAATGTCTCGCACATAGTCACGGAAACGCCCTTTATCTTCGAAGGCGGCGCGGAAGCCCGAGGCCTTGAAGAATTCCATAAAGCGCGGCACGATGCCGCCGGCGATGTACACGCCGCCAAAGGTGCCCAGATTCAGCGCCAGGTTGCCGCCGAAGCGCCCCATGATCACGCAAAACAGCGACAGCGCACGGCGGCAGTCGATGCAGCTGTCGGCCAGCGCCCGCTCGGTAATGTCCTTCGGCTCCAGTTTCTCCGGCAGGCGGTTGTCCGCCTTGACGATGGCGCGATACAGGTTGACCAGGCCCGGCCCGGACAGCACGCGCTCGGCGGAAACGTGCCCCACTTCACCGCGCAGCACCTCCAGAATAATGTCTTCTTCTTCGCTGTTCGGTGCGAAATCGACATGGCCGCCCTCGCCCGGCAGGCTGACCCAGCGGCGATCGACCTGCACCAGGTGGGCAACACCCAGCCCGGTGCCGGCGCCGTACACCGCGATCGGTTTGCCCGGCTGCGCATCGCCGCCGCCAAACTGCAGCACGTCGTCCGGCGAGAGCATCGGGATCGCCATCGAGACGGCGGTGAAATCGTTGATCACTTCCAGATGACTCAACCCCAGGTTGGCCTTCATTTCTTTGATAGAGAACGCCCAGCTGTGGTTGGTCATCGCGACCCAGTCTTCCGTCACCGGGCAGGCGATCGCGATACAGGCGTCCTGCACCTCGATATCGCACGCTTTCAGATAGTGGCGGATCACCGCCTCCAGGCTGTCGAACTCCAGGCCGGAATAGGTTTTCGCCTGGGTAATCTCACCCGTCGCAACAGTGCACAACGCCAGGCGGGCATTGGTGCCGCCAACATCACCTACGAGGGCATAGGTCATTGATTTCGTCTCCGCAAAATGAAAAATAAAAAGCTGCCCACACTGTAAAATCCTGCTGCGAAAACAACAATCACCCGACTCGGATCTGCGCCCCAATAGCGATCCGGATCACAAAAAACGTTTCAGCTGGCCCGCCAAGCCGCGATTTGAAACAAATTGCGGCAAAAAACGCGCCGCCGCGACTGTTAACCGTCATCGACGCCGGGCAATATCAATGCGTGCCTGCTCGCCGATAGTCTGGCAAGCTGTGGTCACTGTCCAACCACCTGCTCTCCCTGCCCTGCATGGAGGCATCGACAAGGGATTATCCATGCTGCATCCGCGCGCCAATGCCATGTTGGCCTTTGCTTTGCCTGCGCTGATTATCGGTTCCGCCTCCAGTCTGGTGCTGCTGTTGATGATGAAAGTCGCCGCTACGCTGCAGCAATGGCTGTGGGTGACGCTGCCCGACGCGCTGAGCCTGGACGCCCAGGCACCCTGGTGGCCGCTCGGCATGCTGACGCTGACCGGCGTGGCGGTCGGCCTGATCGTGCGCTATATGCCGGGCCATGCCGGGCCGGATCCGGCGACGGAATCGCTGATCGGCATGCCGCTGCCGCTCTCCGCCCTGCCGGGGCTGGGATTGGCGCTGATCGTCGGCCTGGCCGGCGGCGTCAGCCTGGGGCCGGAGAACCCGATCACCGCCATCAATATCGCGCTGGCGGCGGCGGCGGGGGCGCGCCTGCTGCCTAAGGTGCCGCGCATGGACTGGATCATCCTGGCGGCCGCGGGCACCATCGGCGCGATGTTCGGCACGCCGGTCGCCGCCGCGCTGATCTTCTCGCAAACCCTGGCGGGCAATAACGAAACGCCGCTGTGGGATCGGCTGTTCGCCCCGCTGGTGGCCGCCGCCGCCGGCGCGGTCACCACCCAGCTGTTCTTCGTGCCCAATTTCGCCCTGCAGCTCGACGCCTACGACGTAACGCGACTGCCGGACATCTTCAGCGGCGCCATCGTGGCGCTGATCGCCATCGCGCTCGGCATGGTGGCGCTGTGGTGCTTCCCGCACGTTCACCGCCTGTTCCATTCGATGAAGAATCCGGTGTTGATGCTAGGACTGGGGGGCTTTGTGCTGGGCCTGCTGGCGCTGGTGGGCGGTGAGATTACCCTGTTCAAAGGGCTGGATGAAATGAAGCGCCTCGCGGCAGACGGCAACTATTCGGTGCCGGCGCTGTTGGCCGTTACCCTGACCAAGCTGGCGGCGCTGGTGATCGCCGCCGCCTGCGGCTTTCGCGGCGGGCGCATCTTCCCGGCGGTGTTCGTCGGCGTGGCGCTGGGGCTGATGCTGCATCAGCACGTTCCGGCGGTGCCGGCGGCGATCACCGTCTCCTGCGCCATCATGGGGCTGGTGCTGGTGGTCACGCGCGACGGCTGGCTCAGCCTGTTTATGGCAGTGGCGGTGGTGCCGGATCTGCACCTGTTGCCGATCTTGTGCATCGTGATGCTGCCCGCCTGGCTGGCGCTGGCGGGCAAACCCTTGATGCTGGTGAACCGCCGGCAACCGCCGCACGACGATTAGGCCAGCGCGAACGCCGCGGCGGCGCGAGCGTGGATCGCGGTGGTGTCGAACACCGGCACCGAGGCATCCCGCTCGCTCACCAGCAACCCTATCTCGGTGCAGCCGAAAATAATCCCCTGCGCGCCCTGTTGTTCCAGATCGCTGATGATCCGGCGATACTCGTCGCGCGAGGCGTCGCGAATTTTGCCGAGGCAGAGTTCGTCATAGATGATGCGGTGCACGATGTCACGATCGGCGCTGACCGGCGTCACCACATCGATGCCGTGCAATTCCTGCAGGCGGCCGCGGTAGAAGGTCTGCTCCATGGTAAAACGCGTGCCCAGCAGCCCGACGCGGCGAATGTTTTTCTCCCGCACCTGCAGCGCCGTGGCATCGGCGATGTGAATCAGCGGCAGGCCGCTGGCCTGCTCGACCGCCTCCGCCACCTTGTGCATGGTGTTGGTGCAGATCACGATAGCTTCGGCGCCGGCGGCGCGCAAAGCCACGGCGGCGGCGGCCAGCAGCCGGCCGGCGCCATCCCAATCGCCCTGGTGCTGCAAGCGTTCAACCTCCTGAAAATCGACGCTGTAGAGCACGATTTTGGCCGAATGCAGCCCGCCGAGGCGCGCCTTTACCTGCTCGTTGATGGTGCGGTAATACGGAATGGTGGATTCCCAACTCATGCCGCCCAGCAGACCCAACACTTTCATCCTTCATTCCTCAGCATTTTCCGACGATCCTCTGACCTTACCTGAGAATCGCCGGGCTGACGACGCCTTATTTGGCGCCGGAATTGATCGGCTGGCGCGCTTCGAACCAGCGCTGGCGCAGCGTGTCGTACAGCCAGTTGTAGGCCATGGTGTACGGCAGGAAGAACAGGAAGAAACCGATTTCCAGCATAAACGCCTGCGCCCAGGAAATGCTCAGCATCCAGGCGGCGATCGGCACGCCGATCAGAATAAAACCGGCTTCAAAGCCGACGGCGTGCAGCGCACGCACCTTCAGGTTACGCACCACCCGGCTGACCGGCCACAGGCGGTCGAACACCGTGTTGTAAACCATGTTCCACAGCATCGCGACGGTGGACAGCATCACCGCCAACGCACCGACCTGCACCATTGAGCGGTTCAGCAGCCACGCGCCCAGCGGGGCGCAAACCATCACGGCGATGGCCTCGAAACCGACGGCGTGGACGATACGTTCAATGAGAGACTTGTTTTGCAGTTGCATACATCACCTTTTTTTCAACAGTTGTTGCGAAAGCCAGGTGATTATCATCGCTTTTTTGGGTAGATTAAAAATAGGTTCCATCTATAAAGTAGATATATGCACTATTCACCGGAAGCGTTACAGGCGTTCGTTGAAGCCGCCGCCCTCGGCTCATTTTCCGCCGCCGCGCGCAAGCTGCGCAAAAGCCAATCCACCGTCAGCACCGCCATCGCCAATCTGGAAGCCGACCTGGCATTGACGCTGTTCGATCGCAGCGCGCGCCAACCGGTGCTCACCGCTGCCGGCCGCAAGGTGCTGGGGCACGTGCAGGAGATCCTCGCCGCCAGCGAGCGGCTCGACGCGCTGAGCATTCAGCTGGCGGGCAATGTCGAACCGCGCCTGAGCATGGTATTTTCCGATACCTACCAACCGAAGCATCACGACAGCCTGATGCAGCGGTTTGAACAACGTTACCCGGAGATTGAGCTGGAATGGATGATCGCCGAGGAAGGCGACGTCATCGATCTGCTGCAAAGCGGCCGCGCACAGCTGGGCATGGTGGAAGTGCAAAAAACCTATCCGCCGGATATCGCCTTCTCCCGCCTGCCTGAGCAGACCGAAATGGGGTTGTTCGTCGCCCATCAGCATCCGCTGGCGCAGGTCGCCGCGCCGACCCCGGAGCAATTATCCAGCACCCGTCAGCTGATCCTGAACACTTACACCGGCGCCGAAGCGGCCAGACAAGGCGGGCTGGTCTGGTCGGCGCCCAGCTATCTGCTGTTGCTGGAGATGGCGGAACAGGGATTCGGTTGGGCGGTGCTGCCGCACTGGCTGGTGCAACAATACGGCCACGGCAGGCTCACCCAGCTGCGCCCGCGCGGCTGGCCCAAACTGATTTCGGTGGATGCGGTATGGTCCAAACTGACCCCGCCGGGCCCGGCGGGGTACTGGATGCTGGAGCGATTGCTGGAAGACGACGCGGCTCAGGCGGCGGCGTTGCGCGACTGAATAACGCGCGAGATCGTATCGAGCAGTTCGGGAATATCCATCTTCGGCAGCATCACTTCGATGAAAGCCAGCCGGTCGCCCTGCGCCGCCTCACTCAGCGCCTGGCGCAGCGCCTCCGGCTGACTGACCCGCAACGCCGTCACCGGCCGCCCACCGGCCAATGCCGTTGGCAGCTGCGTCCAGTTCCACCGGGCGATGTCGTTGTAACTCTGCTCCGGCCCGTGGATAGCGCGTTCAATCGTGTAGCCCTGATTATTCAGCACGAAGATCACCGGTTTAAGCCCGTCGCGCAGCATCGATCCCAGCTCCTGCACGGTCAATTGCGCGGCGCCGTCGCCGATCAACAGCACCACCCGGCGCTGTGGTTCGGCGGTTTGCACCCCGAAAGTCGCCGGTAAGGTATAGCCGATCGAGCCCCAGAGCGACTGCACGATCATCCGGCTGCCGCGCGGCAGCGTCAAGGTCGCGGCGCCGAAACAGGCCGTGCCCTGCTCGGCCAGCACGATATCCCCCGGCCGCAGGAAATCCTGTATCTGCCGCCAGAAGGCGTGCTGATCCAACCCTTCCCCATCGCCTTCCAGCAGCGCCGGACGGCCGATCGTCGGCAACGGCCAGCGCGACGCCAGCGACAGAGTCAGGCGGTGCAGCGCCTGCACGGCGGCGCACATCGGGATGCGGCTGAACCGTTGACGACCGACCCAGGCTTCGAACGGTTGGATATCGATGCATTTTTCCGCCGGCAGATGATGCGTGAATCCTCCGGTAATGGTGTCGGTGAGACGCACGCCAACGGTGATCACGACATCGGCATTTTCAATCAGCGCTTTGGTCGCCGCAGCGCTGGCGCCGCCGCTGTAGGTGCCGACAAAACCGTCGCGGTTCTCATCCAGCACGCCCTTGCCGAGCAGCAGCGTGGCGTGCGGGATAGCCACCTCCTGCATCCAGTTATCCAGCGCCGTTTCAACACCAAAGCGGTCCGCCAGAAAGTCCGCCAACAATGACACTTGCCGCGCCGATTGCAGCTTTTCACGCGCTGCGGCGATAAACGCCTGCAATGCGCTCCGCGACAGCCTGGCCTGGCGCAGCATCAGCGGCGCCGGTTTGGCCGGCAGCGGCGCTTCCGCTACGTCGCTGGGCAGCATCAGATAAACCGGACGATGCTCCAGCAAGGCGGCATCGATCAGGCGGTCAATCTCCCTGGCGGCGTTGTCGGCGGTCAGGTTGGCCTGTGCGACGCTGACTTCTTTGGCTATCCGCGCAAAGTGAGTGAAGTCGCCATCGCCCAGCGAATGGTGCAGCAAATCGCCGGCGCGCTGGGCACGCTGCGCCGGTGTGCCCACCACGTGGATCACCGGCAGGTATTCGGCATAACTGCCGGCCACGCCGTTCAGCGCGCTCAGCTCCCCGACGCCGAAGGTGGTGAGCAGCGCCGCGGCCGGTTTGCAACGCGCATAGCCGTCGGCGGCGTAGGCGGCGTTCAGTTCGTTGGCGCAGCCTACCCAGGTGATTTGCGGATGAGCGATGACGTGATCGAGGAATTGCAGGTTGTAATCCCCCGGCACGCCGAAGACGTGGCGGATGCCAATCTGGGCCAGACGATCGAGCAGATAATCGGCCACCGTGTAGATCTGAGTCATGATCATCACCTGTCTGCAGCTGAAGCGATTATCTTTAAGTATCGAAGATGCCGGTTAATTTTCGAACAGCGCTTTCCGTGTCGAGCGGCAACCTGGCGTTACATGCCGGCCTTGTGATCGCCCCCTCGACGGCACGTTGTGAAAACGCATACACTCAAAACACGCCACTTCTTCGCCGACAAAGGATCACGATGTCCTACTCAGCCTCCCCCTCGCGTTATCAAGATATGGAATACCGGCGCTGCGGCCGCAGCGGATTGAAGCTGCCCGCCGTCTCGCTCGGGCTATGGCACAACTTTGGCGACGCCACGCGGTACGACAACGCCCGCGCCCTGATCCGCTGCGCCTTCGATCGCGGCATAACCCACTTCGATCTGGCCAACAACTACGGCCCGCCGCCCGGCGCCGCCGAGGAAAACTTTGGCCGCATTCTCAACGCCGATCTGCGGGCCTGGCGCGACGAGCTGATCGTCTCATCCAAAGCCGGTTACACCATGTGGCCCGGCCCCTACGGCGATTGGGGCTCGAAAAAGTACCTGGTCGCCAGCCTCGATCAGAGCCTCAGGCGCATGGGATTGGAGTATGTGGATATCTTTTATCACCATCGGCCGGACCCGGACACGCCGCTGGAAGAAACCATGGCGGCGCTGGATCTGTTGGTGCGCCAGGGCAAAGCGCTGTATGTCGGTTTGTCCAACTACCCGGCCGAGCGCGCGCGCCAGGCGTTCGACATCCTGCAGCGGCTCGGTACGCCGTGCGTGATCCACCAGCCCAAGTATTCGATGTTTGAACGCGGGCCGGAGGCGGAATTGCTGGATACGCTGGCGGATCATGGCGTCGGCGCGATCGCCTTCTCCCCGCTGGCGGGCGGCCTGCTGACCGATCGTTATCTGCACGGCGTCCCGCAAGATTCCCGTGCCGCCAGCGGCAGCCGTTTCCTGCAGCCGGAACAGCTGACCGCCGACCGACTGGACAAGGTGCGCCGCCTCGATGCGCTGGCGCGGCAACGCGGGCAGAAGCTGTCGCAGATGGCGCTGGCCTGGGTGCTGCGCGGCGATCGCGTCACCTCGGTGCTGATCGGCGCCAGCAAGACTGCGCAGATAGAAGACGCGGTGGGCATGCTGGCCAATCGTCACTTCACTGAAGAAGAGCTTGCGCAGATCGAGAACATTTTATTGTAATCGCTTACAAATTCCGCCGCTCAATTGAGCGGCGATGCCCCAGAAAAATCTCAAATCTCGACCTCCGGCGCCCTTTTCAGAGTGGCTCTCAGATTCAACCCCATGCGCCGGCGCTATGATGCCGATATTGCAGTAAAAATAACGATAAGGCCGTTTTTTAAACTGATGAACGCGCTTCATAAAGTGATCAACGGCCAGGCCGCGCAAGCGGAAAGGAGAAGTCATGTTTAAACCTCTGCTCTTGGCCGCCATCTTGGCGGCGACGGTACTGCCCGCCGCACAGCAGGCGCACGCCGAAGGGATCAGCATCGATCTGATGCCGGGCGTTTCATTGCGCATCGGCGATCAGGACAATCGCGGCCGTTACTGGGACGGTTACGACTGGCGCGATCGCGACTGGTGGCAAGGCCATCAGGGACGCTATCTCGGCGATCGCAGCCCGCGCGGCTATTACTGGGATGGCTATCGCTGGCGCGACCGCGACTACTGGCGCAAATATTACTACTCGCGCGACGGGCGCTATTACAAATGCGACCATCATTGCGACAAGCATTACTGGAAGAAAGAGAAAAAACACCACCACGATCATGACCGCGATCGCTGGCGCCGCCACGGCGATGACGACCGCGATTAACGACAACGGGCCGGCGCAACGCCGGCCCGCACTGTTTTCGCCTACAGCACACTGCCGATCAGCAAGTAGCCATTCAACCCCACCACCACCAACACGATCAGCTTGCCCAGGTTTTGCACCACGGGGCCGTTAACCATCTCCCCCATCAGCGCCCGATTGCCGGTGAAAGCCAGCAGCGGCACCAGCGCCAGCGCAATGCCGAAGCTGAGCAGCACCTGGCTCAGCACCAGAATGCGCGTGGCGTCCACTCCCAGCATGATGACGATAAACGACGGCAGCATGGTCACCGCTCGGCGCAGCCACAGCGGGATATGGAAATGCACGAACCCTTGCATCACCACCTGCCCCGCCAGCGTGCCCACCACGGTGGAAGAAAGACCGGCGGCCACCAGGCTCAGGCCAAACACGGTGGCGGCGGCTTGCCCGAGCAGCGGTTGCAGCGTCAGATAGGCCACGTCAAGATCGGCGATGCCGCTGTGGCCGCTGAAATGAAACGCGGCGGCGGCAGTGGCCATCATCGCCAGGTTAACGAAACCGGCGATGGTCATGGCGACGGCGACGTCGACTTTGGTGGCGGCATAGCGCTCCGCCTTATCGTGCTCACCGCCAACTTGGGTGAGCGACGAATGCAGATAGATCACGTGCGGCATGATGGTGGCACCCAATACCCCGGCGGCCAGGAATACCGCGTCGCCGTTGGGCAAATCGGGCAACGCCATGCCTTTCAGCAGCGGCGCAAGCTGCGGCTGGGAAAACGCCAGCTCGACGATGTAAGCGGCGGCGACGAACAGCAGCAGGCCGCCGATCACCCATTCCAGCGGCTTTTGTCCACGCTTTTGCAGCATCAGAATTAAAAAGGTGGCGATGCCGGTCAGCACCGCGCCCTGCAACAAGGAGACGCCGAGCAGCAGTTTGAAGCCGATCGCCGCGCCGATGAATTCGGCCAGATCGGTCGCCATGGCGATAATCTCCGCCTGAACCCAATAGGCCCATACCGCCGGCCGCGGAAAGCGATCGCGAATATGCTCGGCCAGGTTTTTTCCGGTGGCGATCCCCAGCTTGGCGGACAACAGCTGGATCAGCATCGCCATCACGTTGGCCCAGACCACGACCCACAACAGGCTATAGCCGAACGAGGCGCCGGCCTGGATATTGGTGGCGAAGTTGCCGGGGTCGATGTAGCCGATAGCGGCGATGAAGGCGGGCCCCATCAGCGAGAGTTTGATTTTTCTGGCGGAGCGACCGGAGGTGGTTTCAACCACGCGACTGTTCAGCATATGTTGAACCCTTACTGAAATTACGTTTATCTCCACTCTATATAAATGATAATAATTATCAAGCGCATTTAGAGTGGTAAAACTTATCTCTGCAATAGCCAACATTAACGGTTTTATCGAAGGGTTCGACACCGTACTTGCCGATTTCCGTGCTTTTGGGTTGGGATTTTGGCTGCAATACCCCTGAAAGACAGGTTAGCACAAGAATACGAATTTCCTATGTCTGAGTTAACATCTTGATTTTTTATGCTTTTGCGCAACACTTTAGGAGAACTCCCACTATGATTTTCCATATTTGCAATAGAAGTCTCGTTTTTAAACGTAGCGTTACATAAAATGACAGCCGAAATTCAGCCTGCCTCAAATTTGGAGCAAACATGTCCCATATTGCGCACTTTGCGTTGGCGATAGTGGTGGTGGCGATCCTGGCCCTGTTGGTGTGCCGCGATCGCAAAAGCATCCGCATTCGCTATGTTATTCAATTATTGGTTATCGAAGTACTGCTGGCCTACTTTTTCCTGCATTCGGAAGCGGGTTTGGGCTTCGTAAAAGGATTCGCCGCGCTGTTTGACAAACTGCTCGGGTTTGCGGGACAAGGGACTGATTTCGTGTTCGGCGGCATGGGCGACAAAGGCCTGGCGTTCTTCTTCCTGAAGGTGCTGTGCCCGATCGTCTTCATTTCGGCGCTGATCGGTATTCTGCAGTACATCAAAGTGCTGCCTTTCATCATCCGCATTATCGGTACCGTGCTGTCGAAAGTGAACGGCATGGGCAAGCTGGAGTCGTTCAACGCCGTCAGCTCGCTGATCCTGGGCCAATCCGAAAACTTCATCGCCTACAAGGATATCCTGGGCAAGATGTCGGAAAAGCGCATGTACACCATGGCGGCTACCGCGATGTCTACGGTGTCCATGTCCATCGTCGGCGCCTACATGACCATGCTGGACGCCAAGTTCGTGGTGGCGGCGCTGGTACTGAACATGTTCAGCACCTTTATCGTGCTGTCGTTGGTCAACCCGTACGACACCAATAAAGAAGAAGAGCTGCACCTCGGCAACCTGCACGAAGGCCAGAGCTTCTTTGAAATGCTGGGCGAATACATCCTGGCCGGCTTCAAAGTAGCGATTATCGTCGCCGCGATGCTGATTGGTTTCATCGCCCTGATCGCCGCGCTTAACGGCGTGTTCAGCGCCATCTTCGGCCTGAGCTTCCAGGAAATCCTCGGCTACTTCTTCTATCCGTTCGCCTGGATCATGGGTATTCCTAAGCACGAAGCCCTGCAGGTCGGCAGCATCATGGCCACCAAGCTGGTTTCCAACGAATTCGTGGCCATGATGGAACTGCAGAAAGTCTCTGCCGAGCTGTCGCCGCGCAGTCTGGGGATCCTGTCGGTGTTCCTGGTGTCCTTCGCCAACTTCTCTTCCATCGGCATCGTGGCCGGCGCGATCAAGGGCCTGAACGAACACCAGGGCAACGTAGTGTCCCGCTTCGGTCTGAAGCTGGTCTACGGCTCTACGCTGGTCAGCATCCTGTCCGCTTCCATCGCGGGTCTGGTGCTGGGCTAAGCCTGAAATTTACAGCAATGATAAGGCGCCTGCAGGCGCCTTTTTTATTATTCTTCAGCCCTTAGTAACTCGTCCTTCCGCAAAGCGGAAGTCAATCTCAAAATCGGTTAGCGCCAAGCCATAACGCCGCTTATGCCGGTTTATATACAAAGGCAACGCGTTGAAAGAATCGCTTCTCCCGTTAATTTAGAGCCTGCGCGTTCCCATATCGCAATGAGATAAACGCTATATCATTGCAATGGCGATGAGCACATCCTTTCGGCTATGGACAAGGCGTGTCTTTATTCTGAGTTGATTTTATGAAATAACGTTAGTTGAAGGAATTCGCTAACAGCGTTGTAATTTCCTCAGAAATAATTGGCGACGCGTTGTAATAAGAATCTACACTTTCAACAACCACGATTTTTTTATTATCCTCACTCGCCGTCCAACAGGGTACGACCGCCAAGGTTCCTTCCGCATAGGAAAAGGAAGAGATAATGGTAAACAATGATTCGGATATAATGTCCAACTTCCTGCGATCACAATAAGCATCAATATCTAAACTTCGCATCAGCAAGTCAGCGGATTGCGGGACATGCACATCAGCCCCCACTCTAATGACAGTCCCATCAACAGAAGGGACAACCCATAGGTTGTACTCTTTTTCCGTTATCAGTATCGGCGAGAGAAGATTTCCCACCGAGTGGGAAAGATAATAATCTCTAAATACCCGATTCACGGCAGGGCAAACTTGATAAATTGAACTTATCTCATTGATCTTATAGCCATTTGTGAATTTTATAATAGTGTCATATATACGCTTGTTTTCATCAAAAAAAATCACACCACTTTCAATGCTGTTTAAGTCTCCAATGTTTTTGTTTCTAAAAACATTGACACTGGTAAAGAACGCCAGCTCATCCTGAAAGTAGGAAAAAATCTCTGCCGTGTTTAGCAGAATGGAGTCATAACTCACAAAAACAGATTTGTTTTTGCAGTTAATGAAAGAGGGAAAATTGATGGCCCCATCATCACCACAATTCTGCACCTCATAGGGCAAGTCATGCTGTTCGTAAAGGCGGGCAAGATGAGCGACTTCTGATCTTTCGATAATACGAATCATTTTCTCTTTTCTGCCAAACTCTCCGCTGGAGGACAGAATAAACTTTTCCCACATCCATTGTGACTGCGTGGAAAAACGGCTGAGGCGTTGATTATTCTCGTGAATGCGTCGCCACAGACAATGATTTCCAAAGGAGGTTTTAAAGTCATCATAATCACTGTCATCAAGGAAGAAATCGACGGAAATTCCTTTTCTGGCGCAAGCCAGGGCCGTCATTACCGCAGTTACCCCGCCGCCACCCACAATTGCGATATTTTTATTTTTTTTCATGGATAACCTCATCCAATAGTAACGAAACACTAACAATAGTTTCTTCAAGAAAACAACATCAATGTCAATAGATACAAACAGTCAACATTAATTAGCATATTAACTATCACGCAGTTAATCAGAATATAAAACTATTCACGTTGCTGAAATTTGAGATGAATTCGCAATCACTTAGCATAAAAAACCATATGTGTAGAATTATACTCTAAAAATATCGATATTGGCGCACATTAAGACTGCTGATTTTTTTTCATGTAGACTGAATTTCATTAACAAATCACACCCGCAAGGAGGTCTAGTGACAGAATAAAAATCCAATAAAAAAACAAAAACAAGAATGTTATAAGAACTTAACATGTTAATGATGGCATCAATCACCTGAAAAGAGGGGGTTTATCACCCATTTACATATGATAGCGTGATGGTTGAAAATTTATAATTTACGCGCAGTTACTATACAAGGATATTTATATGAATAAGCATATGCAGAGATCCCTACTGCTTGCCGGCATTCCTTTGGCAATGTCCGTCATTGCCACAGCTACCGCAGCAGACGGCACCATAAACTTTACCGGTAATGTCACCGACCAAACCTGCACAGTTGAAGCAGGCAGTGCCAACCAAACCATTCCAATGGGCAACATCAGCGCTAAGGCATTCAAGACCGCTGGCGATACCGCTCTGCCGACAAAATTCAGCATTGCCTTAGCCGGCTGCCCTGAATCGGTAACAAAAGCGTCGGTAAAATTCGACGGCGCATACGCACAAGGCAATTCGACATTGTTGTCACTCAATGCGGAGAAAGGCGTGGCCACGGGTCTTGGCGTAGCCATCTATGAGGCCGATGGCACCACGCAAATTCCAATGGCTTCATTTTCTACAGCGCAGAGTGTGCAAAAAGATATCAGCAATGTCTTTACCTATGTCGCGAAATACATGGCGACATCAGACACCGTCACCGTCGGACCGGCGAATGCCACGACACAATTCAGCATCTCTTATAACTGATCATCTTAGTCTATCAGGTCAGCAAATATTGCCGGCCTGATAGCACGCGCCATCAAGGACGGCTTGCTTATGAAACAGAGTAAATATTATTTGCTGGCAATATTATTTTTTTCATACGGCGCCTCGGCAAGCGTAACGCTAGGCGGTACTCGTATCGTATACGAAGAAAGTAAAAAAGAAGCGAACATTTCAGTCAGTAATCAAGATAAAAATAGCCCCGTACTTATTCAAACATGGGTAGAAAGTTTCTCATCTGACGATAAAAAAGAGGTTCCATTTATTGTTACGCCCCCCTTATTCAGGTTGGAGGCAGAGCAAGAGAACATCCTTAGAATTATTTATTCTGGAGATAACCTGCCGCAGCATAAAGAATCAATATATTGGTTAAGCGTAAGATCGATACCATCAACCCAAAAATCAAAAGAGAACAAGTTACTCATTACCGTTCAAAACAGAATAAAAATATTTTACAGGCCTAAACATCTATCAAAAGATGAAGCCATTGACGCCTACAAAAAAATTCGTTTCTCACTGAAAGGAAAAACCTTAGAGGCAAAAAACCCAACGCCATTCCACGTCTCTTTTTACTCTGTAAGCATCGATGGTAAAGAAGTGAAAGAGGCCGACATGATTGCGCCGCAGAGCACTAAGAAGTGGTTATTGCCAAAAGAAATTCATGGTAAAGAAATAAGATGGCAAGCGATCAATGATTATGGGGGAATAACTCAGGCGATAAGCGCACCACTATAGTAAATTTGCAAGGGGATGCAAAAATGATGATAAGAAATAATACCACTCATAAAACATCGGTGTTGTTCTTTTGTGTTCTTTCTTCACCTGCGGCTCTCGCTGAAGATTATTTTGACCCCTCGGCATTAAACAGGAATCATCAGACTATTGTTGACTTATCCAAATTTAATAACGCGAGTCATCAACTGCCGGGCGATTACTGGGTAGATATCTATGTGAACAACGTGTTTTTTGCCAATCAAAAAGTGTCTTTCTATCATGCAGAAGGCATTTTGCAGCCCCGCATCCATCGCAGCGATCTCGATTCTTGGGGGGTTCGCATGGATAAAATAAAAACAGTCAATGACAGTGAACTGGCGGCATCCCCCATCAGTGAAATTATTCCTGGCAGCCAGGCTGTTTTTGATTTTAACAAACAAAGATTGGATTTAAATATCCCACAGGCATACATTGAAAATCATCCCAGGGACTGGGTTAACCCTGCACGTTGGGATGATGGCATCCGCGCCTTTTTGTTAGATTACAGTTTTAGCGGTACCGAGACGCGGAAAGCGAAAAATAAAGATAATCAATACTTAAATTTGCGCAGCGGTTTCAACTATGATGCCTGGCGCTTTAGAAACTATGCCACCTACTCAAGCCAAAACAGCGCCAAGTGGAAAAGCATTAACACCTATGCCGAACGCAGCTTTAGGGACAGTAAAAACACGCTGACCATTGGCGATAGTTCAACATCCGGCGACGTTTTTGACAGTTTCCAATTTCGCGGAGTGAAACTGGCAAGCGATCCGAGCATGTTGCCCGATAGCCAGAGAGGGTTTGCCCCGACGGTGAGAGGCATAGCGCAAAGCAATGCAGAGATCACTATAAAACAAAATGGCTATATGATTTATCAAACATATGTGCCTGCGGGGAGTTTTGAGATAACTGATATTTACCCTACCACTTCCAGCGGTGGGTTACAGGTGATCATCAAAGAAGCGGATGGTTCAGAAAGGAGTTTCTTTCAGCCTTTTTCCTCCGTTCCCATTATGCTCAGGGAGGACATGAAAAAAAATGAACTCACAATCGGAGAATATCGCTCTGCACTGGACGATAGCCAAAATGCTAAGTTCCTGCAGTCATCCGTAATTTATGGTCTTAAAGATGATAAAACACTCTATGGCGGTGCCATTATTTCAGAAAAACACCAGGGAATCTCTTTCGGCATTGGCAGCAGTCTGGGGTTGCTGGGCTCCCTCTCTGCAGATGTCACGCATAGCAAAAGCCGGTTGGTCACCGGGCAGGATCGTAATGGGCAACAATATCGTATCCAGTATGCAAAAAATATTGAAACAACGGGTACCAACTTTACGCTGGCCGGCTATCAATACTCAACGTCAGGCTACTTAAGCTTTTCGCAACTAAATGATATGAATGCCAATCTTAAAAGAAAGTGGCTGACACGCGGCGTAAAAAGAAACAAGTTGGTTATCAATATTAATCAGCCTATACGAGACTTTGGCAGTTTATATATCAATGGTTATCAACAGAACTATTGGCACAGCGACGCCGTTGAACGAAATGTTCTAATGGGATTCTCCACGAACCAATTTGGGGTTAGCTGCAATATTGGGTTCGGCTACAATAGCAGCCGCTATACGGACAGACCCGACAAGATCGCCACGCTCAATGTTCAGATCCCGCTGAACAAATGGCAATCAAACAGCTGGGTAAATTATACCTCAAGCAAGAGCAGCAAAGGAAAACTCAATCAACAACTGGGGTTAAGCGGAACCGCGCTGGAAAATAATCAGCTCAGTTATAACGTTTCTGCATCCCAAAGCAGCAATCGCCCCGGCAATGCTGGCAACAGTTCTGTTTATTATCGCAGCAGATATGGCGAAATAGGCGCCGGATACAGCTTTGATAAAGATATGCAGCGAATAAACTACAGTCTGCGAGGCGGCGCCGTGGCTCATCGCAACGGCATTACATTGTCCCAATCGCTGGGTGACACTATTGCTTTAGTTGAGGTGCCAAATGCACGCGATGTTGAAGTCATCAACAGTACCGGTGTAACGACCGATTGGCGAGGTTACGCCGTGGTGCCCTATATCAGCAGCTATCATAAGAATCGAATTAATTTAAATCCGCAATCCTTTGATGACTCTGTTGAAATAGAAAAAAATAGCCAAACGGTCATCCCGACGAAAGGTGCGATTGTTGTTGCCAACTTTGCCTCTCAAATCGGCAATCGCATTATTTTTAACGTTGCCCACCAGAGTACAGCGATTCCTTTCGGTGCCGTTGCGACATTGCTTACCGACCGAGGCAAGACGGGCATCGTCGGCAATAACAACACGGTTTATATGAGCGGCATGCCCGACTCAGGAACAATAGCGTTGAGCTGGGGAGCAGAAAGAGGTTGCCAGGGTAATTACAATATTGCCCCTAACAACCCTGTATCAAGAATTAAGCGTATTAATTTGCAGTGTGAATAAGACAAACACAATAAACCTCTATCGCTTGCCATATTCAATTTTAGAACATGGTAGCCAGTTACAAGCAGACTGATAAATCACCTGCGAGAGAACATCGCCAAAGGACATCAGCATGACGACATCAAGGCTAATCACAGCCGCCCAGATCGCCAAAACAGTAAGCATTCTGGTCTTGTTATTTTCTTTTTCAGCCAAGGGAGACGGTGATTGCCGTGCAATATGGCACAATCCACTACGCATCGAGCAATCCAGCATTACCGTCCCGGCTGGCGCCAAAATAGGCGATCTTATCGGCCAGGGAGAATCTAACTTTTCAGTAAAATTACTGGAAAATAACACGGGCTTCTCCTTGGGTGAGCGAGGCGACTTGGTTATGCAGCCCTTCTCCGATCTGACTGCGACAGACTTAAAGTACAATGGCATCACTGTCTATGAAACGAGTTGGAAGGGCGTCGGCATTGCCATGTCGCTTAATGACAAACCGGGCCTCATCGAGTTCTATGGCCCCCGCGAGACGCCTGTCGGCTATATCCTGGGCGCTAACTTTAAACATTATCTTATCAAGACAGGCGATATACAGCCTGGTACCATGCCCTTGTTCGCGCCTTTCTTTTTCAACTATGCCTGCTTAAGAGCCTCAAATGCCAGGAGATTGGGTCACGTTTATTATCCTGCCGTCAATATTGCCGTCGAGGGCTGTCGCCTGAACACGCCGTCGAAACAGGTTATTTTAGACAAGGTTAATCGGCGGGTATTTTCCGGTCCCGGCAGCGTGGCCGGGAATACTCCCTTCAACATCGCTCTAGAGTGCAATGCCAACACAAAAGTTGACTTGGAAATACGCGGGGAAACGGTTAATGGTCATCATCAAGTTTTGGCGATTACGCCTTCCACAGAGGCTGCCACCGGCATCGGCCTACAGATTCTGCACAACGGCGCTCCCTTTGAGTTGGGTTCCGCAACCAACGTATTAAACGAAACATTAATAGGGATAAATGAAATCCCACTCAGTGCGCAATATTACCAAACTGAAGAGAAAATCACGCCGGGAGAAGTCAATGCCGTCGCTCATTTCACCGTCTCATATCGCTGATTTTAGTATTGTTATGACGTGCCAAGACAAAATCGGACGCAATAGCGGCAACGTCTAGTAAGGCTATCAAGGAAAAATTTTGCGTAAAAGCAGCGGACAAAGGCAGCTAAAAGGATATAAAGCAAAAAGCCGACCCTAAGGTCGGCTTTTCAAATGGTGGTGGAGCTAGACGGGATCGAACCGTCGACCTCTTGCATGCCATGCAAGCGCTCTCCCAGCTGAGCTATAGCCCCACAAAAGTGGTACGCGTTGACCGGCGTTACGGCATTCCCCAACCTCTCTGAGAAGAAGGTTGGTGGAGCTAGACGGGATCGAACCGTCGACCTCTTGCATGCCATGCAAGCGCTCTCCCAGCTGAGCTATAGCCCCGTTCCACAATCACTTTGTGCTGTGAACGGGGCGCATAATATGAAACCCGCTCAAAGCTGTCAACGGCTAAATTGAATTACTGAATCAAGCGTTGAAAAAGCCGCCAAATCAGCATCTTTGGCGCCAAAAAATCATCACTTTGCGCAGAGTTCATCCATTTTGCGCGCTACTTCTCAAAATGGCAAAAGACCCTGCATATCACGTTGATTTTTAATTAACGGAATGTTAGCGAAATGCGCTTGAGTCGGGCTCCCGAGCGGCATAGACTGCCCGCGCCATAAACTTTATTACGATAAACCGAGTCCGTCATGTCTTTGCATTCACCAAAAGAAATCGCCGCCCTCGCCGTTCAGGCCGGGGTAAACAAAAGCCGCGCCCCTCTTGCTAATCTGCTGATTCTGGGCTTTCTCGCCGGCGCCTTTATCGCTACCGGCTTCCTGTTGGATATTCACGTCATCGGCACCCTGCCGGCCGAATGGGGCTCTTTCGGCGCGCTGTTGGGCGCCGCGGTGTTCCCTATCGGTTTGATCCTGACCATTCTGGCCGGCGGCGAACTGCTGACCGGCAACATGATGACCTTGCCAATGGCCTGGTTCGCCCGTGAAATTCCCGCCATCGCCGTGCTGCGCAACTGGTTTTGGGTCACCCTGGCCAACTTCGCCGGCAGCGTGGCCGTCGCCTACTTCTTCGGCCACCTGCTGGGCCTGACCGAAGGCGCGTTTTTACATAAGACGCTGGCGATCGCGCAGGCCAAAGTGGATGCGGACTTCCTGCACGCCTTCATTTCTGGCGTCGGCTGCAACTGGCTGGTATGCCTGGCGGTGTGGTTAGCCTTCGCCAGCAAAGATGTGCCGGGCAAAGTGATCGGCATGTGGTTCCCGGTCATGGCTTTTGTCGCCATCGGCTTCCAGCACGTGGTGGCGAATATGTTCATCATCCCGGCGGCCATCTTTGCCGGCGGCATGGGCTGGGAGCAGTATCTGCCTAATTTCGTCGCGGTATTTCTCGGCAATGCGCTGGGCGGCGCCGGCTTTGTCGGGTTGATGTATTTCCTCGCCTATCGCCCGGGATTGCCGGCCGGCGAACAAGCCTGATAAACGACAATAAAAAAGCCCCGGGATCGCTCTTCGGGGCTTTTTCTTTATGGATGGCGTATCAGGCTAATCAGGCCTGCGCTTCACGCTCGGCGATGTAAGCCAGCGCCATATCGATGCGCTGCAGCGAACGCTTCTGGCCGATCGCATGCACGGTCACGTCCATGCCCGGCGACTGGCCGGCGCCGGTCACCGCCACGCGCAGCGGCATGCCGACTTTGCCCATGCCGACGCCCAGCTCATCCGCCGTGCCCTGAATGGCGTCGTGCACGTTTTCCGGCGTCCAGACGGTGATGGCGGCCAGCTTGGCGCGCACCGCTTCCAGCGGCTGACGCGCGACCGGACGCAGGTGCTTCTTGGCGGCGTCGGCGTCGAACTCGCTGAAGTCTTCGTAGAAGTAACGGCAAGACTCCGCCATCTCTTTCAGCGTCTTGCAGCGCTCGCCCAGCAGCTTGACGATATCCTTCAGTTCCGGCCCGTTGCGGGTTTCAATGCCCAGTTGCTCAACATGCCATGCCAGATGCACCGCCACTTCTTCCGCCGGCATATGGTTAATGTAGTGGTGGTTCAGCCACTGCAGCTTCTCGGTGTTGAACGCGCTGGCGGATTTGTTGATCGCTTCCAGCGTGAAGAACTCTTTCATTTCGTCGATGGAGAAGATCTCCTGATCGCCGTGGGACCAGCCCAGACGCACCAGGTAGTTCAGCAGCGCCTGCGGCAGATAGCCGTCGTCGCGGTACTGCATCACGCCCACGGCGCCGTGACGTTTGGACAGCTTTTTACCGTCGTCGCCGAGGATCATCGACACGTGCGCGTATTCCGGCACCGGCGCGCCCAGCGCTTTGAGAATGTTGATCTGGCGCGGGGTGTTGTTGATGTGGTCTTCGCCACGGATCACGTGGGTGATTTCCATGTCCCAGTCATCGACAACGACGCAGAAGTTATAGGTTGGCGAACCGTCGGTGCGGCGGATGATCAGATCGTCCAGCTCCTGGTTGCTGAATTCGATCGGGCCACGAATTTTATCGTCGAAGATCACCGACCCTTCCTGCGGGTTGCGGAAGCGCACCACATGCGGCTCGTCGTCGGTGTGGCTGCACTGGCTGTCGCGGCAGTGGCCGTCGTAACGCGGCTTCTCGCCGTTTTCCATCTGCTTCTCGCGCAGCGCTTCCAGACGTTCCTTGGAGCAATAGCATTTATAGGCGGTGCCCTGCTCCAGCATTTCGTCGATGACCGCGTTGTAGCGATCGAAACGCTTGGTCTGGAAGTACGGGCCTTCATCCCAATCCAGGTTCAACCAGTTCATGCCATCCATAATTGCGTCGATCGCGTCCTGGGTAGAGCGTTCCAGATCGGTATCTTCGATACGCAGAACGAACTCACCGCCCGCATGGCGGCTGAACAACCAGGAATAAAGTGCGGTACGCGCGCCGCCGACGTGAAGATAGCCGGTCGGGCTCGGTGCAAAACGGGTTTTGATTTTCATTGGGTTCACTGCCTTATTACGCAACGCGTGTCGGCGATGGCCGACGATTGCTCGGAATTGAAAAAAGAGTGGACGACATTGTATCACCACGCGCTAATTCCTCAACGCCGACACGATATTGCGCCGGTCGATTTCGCGCGTTTTGCGGCGAGTTTCGCATAGCGTTGCGCAAAGAATCGGCGCCGTTGGCGATAATTATCGCGCCCTGCCTAAATTTGCGGCGAACGATTGAAATCATTTTAAAAACCGTTGACTCACTTTGAACTATCCCTATAATGCGACTCCAACAAGACGGGGCGATTAGCTCAGTTGGTAGAGCATCTCCTTTACACGGAGGGGGTCGGCGGTTCGAGCCCGTCATCACCCACCATCATTCTCTCGTTTAGCAGTGCCTGGAAGTCCTGAAGTGGGTGATTAGCTCAGTTGGTAGAGCATCTCCTTTACACGGAGGGGGTCGGCGGTTCGAGCCCGTCATCACCCACCACTTCTGCGGGTCGTTAGCTCAGTTGGTAGAGCAGTTGACTTTTAATCAATTGGTCGCAGGTTCGAATCCTGCACGACCCACCAATTCAGAAAAAAGCGCCTTTTGGCGCTTTTTTCGTTTCTGCGCCATCTGAATCTGCTTTTATCTTCTTACTGACATGGCCCACTGAGTCGTGCGGGTGAGATCCTGCGTTCAGGTTCGAGCATCGCGCAGCGATACGACAACGCGCAGCGTTGCCCGCAGGGTGA
This sequence comes from Serratia sp. EWG9, assembly GCF_019913725.1. NCBI lineage: Bacteria > Pseudomonadati > Pseudomonadota > Gammaproteobacteria > Enterobacterales > Yersiniaceae > Serratia > Serratia sp. EWG9. The sequence goes on along the minus strand of NZ_JADNRO010000006.1, from coordinate 65,755 downwards.
GGCCACAGGCCGAATCAATCCTGCACGACCCACCAATTCAGAAAAAAGCGCCTTTTGGCGCTTTTTTCGTTTCTAAAGACCGTATTATACAGCCCTCTTTATCTCTCGTCAGTGAACGCTCATCCGCCATGGCCCTTTGTCAGATCAATTAAACCTGCAGCGGTAGGGCGAAAACCGCACCCGCAATAAAAACCGATCAGATGGGGTTCGTAATCGACGTGCAGCCAGCTTGCTCCACGCATTTTTGCGATCGCTATCGCCGCTTGAACCAGCCCGGTCGCCACCCCCTGCCGTTGATAATGACGATGGACGCAGGTATCTAAAATAAACGCGTGCTTGCCACCGTCCCAAGCCACATTCACAAATCCAATCATCACATCTTCTGCGTAAGCGCCGATATGGGCCAAACTGCGGGATAATATCGCCGGCATGTCAGCCGGTAGCGGTTCTCCCCAAGCGGATAACCATAGCTCGTTCAACACAGGAAAAGCCGGATGAGGATCCGTTCGAAACTCAACATCCCGAACCATACGCCCCCTCTTAATCGATTAAGTCGAAACAGGAAACTTCTATCATCTCTCTATTATGGACAGGCCTCGTTAAAGCTGCCTGCGGTTGCCTGGGAAACACGAGATACGAATGGTTATCATTTTGACGGCTTGAATGGTAAATTAGCGGGCAAACACTCCCCAGCGATCCGCACGCGGATTGATACGCCTTTGTGCAAGGAAAGAAAGAGCCCGCTCATGACCCTATCCTTACGTCAGCTGTTTATTGCATTCATCGCCACTTCCAGCCTGTTGCTCAGCGGCTGCGGCCCGGACGACAAGAGCGACGGGCAGAAACCGTCCGCCCCCGCTGCCGACAGCAGTTGGCCGCGCACCATCGATAGCGCCAAAGGGAAGTTCACGCTGGAAAAACCGCCGCAGCGCATCGTATCCACCAGCGTCACCATCACCGGCACGTTACTGGCTATCGACGCACCGGTGGTCGCCAGCGCCGCCACCAGTCCAAATCCCCTGGTGGCCGATCAACAAGGCTTCTTTACCCAATGGAGCGAAGTGGCCAAACAGCGCCACGTCGAACGGCTGTATCAGGTGGAACCCAATGCCGAAGCCGTCGCCGCCGCTGCGCCGGATTTGATCGTCGTCGCCGCGACCGGCGGTGATTCGGCGCTGAAGCTGTACGATCAGCTGTCCGCCATTGCGCCGACGCTGGTGCTCGATTACGGCGACAAAAGCTGGCAACAGCTGGCCAGCGAGCTCGGTGAGATCACCGGTCACGAAGCCGGCGCCAAACAGGCGGAAGATCGTTTCGAGCAGCGCGTGGAACAAGTGAAGCAGGCGATTACCCTGCCGCCGCAGCCGACCACGCCGCTGGTGTATGCCGACAACGGCCGCGAAGCCATGCTGTGGACGCCGGGCTCCGCCCAAGGCAAGCTGCTGACCCAGCTCGGTTTCCAGCTGGCTACCCCGCCGGAAAGCGCCAAAGGCAACGCCAGCATGGGTAAACGCCATGACATCATCCAGATCTCCGGCGAAAAAATGGCCGAAGGCCTGAACGGCAAAACCCTGATCCTGTTCGCCACCAATGAGCGCAAAGTGCAAGAGGTGCTGGCCAACCCGTTCCTCAAACATCTGGAGCCGGTGGAACAGCGGCACGTCTACGCCGTCGGCAACGATACCTTCCGCCTCGATTACTACAGCGCCACCAACATGCTGAACCAAATCGAACGGCTGTTCAAAAAGCCCTGAATCACGCCGTCGGCAGGCCAGTCCCCTGCCGACGCTTTTCGCAAACGGGGCAACCATTCACATTCAATCAATTGAAATATCAATAGTTATTAACATCGTCCACGCGCCTTCGCCACCAACCGGCGGGTGCATGCGGGCGTAAACTCGTGTTACTATTGGCGCCCTTCACGAACGCAAATAACAATGAGAATAAAAATCATAAAGGAGTTACCGGTGTGAACGTACCCACTCCGACTGAGCGGACGCTTTCGTCCGCACCGCACGCAGCTTACGCCAGTGGCTTCAAACGCATCGCCGGGTTCGGTATCGGCTTGGCGTTGTTGTTGCTGTGCATCATTGCCAGCCTGATGCTGGGTTCCAAAGCCATCCCCTTCCATACCGTCTGGCTCAGCCTACAGGGCGCCGCGAGCGGCTCCGACAGCACCATCATTCTCAACGCCCGGGTGCCCCGTACGCTGGCGGGCATCTTGGCCGGCATGGCGCTCGGCGCCGCCGGCGCGCTGATTCAGGCGCTGACGCGCAACCCGCTGGCCGATCCCGGCGTGCTCGGCATCAACGCCGGCGCCAGCTTCGCCGTGGTGATCGGCATCATGTTTTTCGGCGCCGCCACCACCGAAAGCTATATGGCCTACGCCTTTGTCGGCGCCGCCGTCACCACCCTGCTGGTCTACCTGATAGGCACGCTGGCGGGCGGGCGCATCAACCCGGTGCGGCTGACGCTGGCCGGCGTGGCGATCGGCGCGGTGTTGCTCGGCATCACCACCGGGCTGTCGCTGATCGATCCGCAAACCTTCGACCAACTGCGCTTCTGGCAGGCCGGCACGCTGGATATCCGCACGCTGGCCACCCTGCCGGTGACCGCCCCCGCCATTTTGCTCGGCTGCCTGCTGACGCTGCTCATCGCCCGGCCGCTGAATACCATCGGCATGGGGGAAGATCTGGCTATCGCGCTCGGCGCGCGCGTAGTGCTGACTCAGGCGATCGCAGTGCTCGCCATTACGCTGCTGTGCGGCGCGGCGACCGCCACCGTCGGCCCGATCAGTTTCATCGGCCTGATGGTGCCACATATCGCCCGCTGGTGGGTCGGCCCCGACCAACGCTGGATCCTGCCCTACTCTATGCTGCTGGCGCCGATTTTACTGCTGTGCGCCGACGTGGTCGGCCGCTTGCTGGCGGCAGGTGAGCTGCGGGTTTCCATCGTGGCGGCCTTCATCGGCGCGCCGGTGCTGATCTGGCTGGTGCGCCGCAAGAAAACGCTGGGGGGTCTGTGATGAGTCTGCCGCACACGCTGCATATCGGCCGCCCGGACGGCGTCATCAACGGGCGCCTGCCGCTGCGCCTGCTGCTGGTCAACCTTTCACTGTTGGCGCTGTGTCTGGCGATGGCCGTCGCCGCCCTGTGCTACGGCACGCTGCAACTTTCGCTGGAGCAGGTTTTTGCCGCGCTGACCGGCGAGGCGCCGAAAAACCTGGTCACCGTGGTCACCCAATGGCGCTTGCCGCGCATCGCCATGGCGCTGCTGTTAGGCGCCGCGCTCGGCATGAGCGGCGCCATCTTCCAGTCGATTATCCGCAACCCGCTCGGCAGCCCGGACGTGATTGGCTTTAACATGGGGGCTTACACCGGCGCGCTGATCGCCATCACCCTGTTCAACGGCGGCTATTACTACATCGCCGGCGGCGCGTTGGCCGGCGGCATTCTCGCCGCGCTGGCCATCTACCTGCTGGCCTGGCGGCAAGGCATCGCCGGCTTCCGGCTGATCATCGTCGGCATCGCCATCAGCGCGGTGCTGGTCTCCACCAATACCTGGCTGATCATCACCGCCTCGCTCGAGCGCGCCATGGACGCCGCCATGTGGCAGGCCGGCTCGCTCAACGGCATGACCTGGCAGAAAGCCCAGCCCGCCACGGCGTTTATCGTGCTGGCGGCCGCCGCCGCGCTGTTGATGGGCAAACGGCTGCAGCTGCTGGAAATGGGCGACGACACGGCGCGCGCGCTGGGCGTGAACGCCGAAGGCAGCCGGCTGTGGCTGATGCTGTTCGGCGTCACCCTCACCGCCGCCGTCACCGCCACCGCCGGGCCGATTTCCTTTATCGCGCTGGCGGCGCCGCAAATCGCCCGCCGCTTGGCCGGGCAATCCTCGGTCACCCTGACGTCCTCGGCGCTGATGGGCGCGGCGCTGCTGCTCGGCGCCGACGTGGTGTCCCAACATCTTTTCGCGCCGATCCAACTGCCGGTCGGGATCGTGACCGTCTGCATCGGCGGCCTGTACCTGATTTGGCTGCTCATCCGTGAGGCCCGCAGATAGATAATGAAGAGTGATAATGCCATGAGCCACCGCCTGCACGCCTCGCACCTGAAGCTGGGCTACGACAATAAAATCATCGCTGACGATCTGAGCGTGGCGATCCCCGACGGCGCCTTTACGGTGATCGTCGGGCCGAACGCCTGCGGCAAATCGACGCTGTTGCGCGCCCTGTGCCGCCTGCTGAAACCCAGCGCCGGCGAGGTGATGCTGGACGGCAAGAACATCAGCAGTTTCGCCACCAAGGCGCTGGCGCGCGAGCTTGGCCTGCTGCCGCAAACCTCGATCGCACCGGACAGCATCACCGTGGCGGACCTGGTGTCGCGCGGCCGCTATCCGCACCAGAGCCTGCTGAAACAGTGGACACAGGCCGACAAACAGGCGGTGGAAGCCGCCATGGCGGCCACCAACGTCAGCCAACTGGCGGATCGCAGCGTCGACGAGCTGTCCGGCGGGCAGCGTCAGCGCGTCTGGGTAGCGATGGCGTTGGCGCAGCAAACGCCGCTGCTGCTGCTGGATGAACCGACGACGTATCTGGACATCGCGCACCAGATCGAGCTGCTGGATCTGTTCCGCCAGCTCAACCGCGAGCGCGGTCAAACCCTGATCGCGGTGCTGCACGATCTCAACCACGCCTGCCGTTATGCCGATCACATCATCGCCATGCGCGACGGCAAGATCGTGGCGGAAGGGAAACCGGCGGAGATCATTACCGCCGAACTGGTGGAGCGGGTGTTCGGCATGCCGTGCATGATCATCGACGATCCGCTGTCCCACACGCCGCTGGTGATCCCGCGCGGCCGCTACCACTGCGACGCGCCGCAGGCATGAAAAAGGCCGGGTTATCCCGGCCTTGTCGTTACTTCTCCAGCGACACCTGTTTGAAGATGTGTTTGCCGAACGGGTCTATCTCGTAGCCTTTCACTTCCTTGCGCACCGGTTCGAAGATGGTCGAGTGCGCAATCATCAACGCCGGCATCTGATCGTGCATTATCACCTGCGCCTGCTGATACATCGCCACCCGTTTGGCGTGATCGTTCTCCTCGCGCGCCTGCAGGATCAGCTGGTCGAACGGTTTATAGCACCATTTCGCCGAGTTCGAACCGCCGAGCGAAGCGCAGGTGAACAGCGGGCCGAAGAAGTTGTCCGGATCGCCGTTGGCGGTGGTCCAGCCCATCAGCGCGGTCTGGTGTTCGCCGTTTTTAATCCGCTGTAAATACTCGCCCCACTCGAAGGTGACGATTTTGGCGCGCACGCCGATTTTAGCCCAGTCGGCCTGGATCATCTCCGCCATGCGCTTGGCGTTGGGGTTATAGGGCCGCTGCACCGGCATCGCCCACAGATCGATGTCGAAGCCCTGCCCCAGCCCGGCCTCCTGCAACAGCTGCTTCGCCCGCTCCGGCGAATACGGGTAGTCTTCAAGCTGCGCGTTGCTGCCCCATTGAGCCGGCGGCAGCAGGTTCTTGGCCGGCTGACCGGCGCCGTGGAACACCGCGTCGATGATCGCCGGCTTGTTGACCGCCAGCGCCAACGCCTGGCGCACCTTAACGTTATCCAACGGTTTCTTCTGGGTGTTGAACGCCAGGAAACCGATATTCAAGCCGGATTTTTCCATTACCTGAATGTTGCCGTCCTGCCGCATGCGCGCCAGATCCGCCGGATTGGGGAACGGCATCACCTGGCATTCGTTCTTTTGCAGCTTGGCGTAACGCACCGCCGCATCCGGCGTGATCGAGAACACCAGTCGATCGATCTTCGGCTTGCCTTCCCAGTAGCGGTCGAACGCCTTGTAGAGGATTTTCGCGTCCTTCTGGTACTGCACCAGCTGGAACGGCCCGGTGCCGATCGGATCGTTGTCCACCCGCTGCGGCGTGCCGGCCTTCAGCATCGCGTCGGCATATTCCGCCGATAAAATGGTGGCGAAATACATGCCCAGATCGGCGACGAACGGCGCCTCGGCGCGGGAGAGCTCAAAGCGCACGGTGTGCTCATCCACCTTAACGATCCGGTCGATCAGCGTGCCGAACTCCATCGACTCGAAGTTGGTGTAGGCGCCATTGGAGACCTTGTGATACGGGTTGTTGGCGTCCTTCTGGCGCATAAACGAGAAGATGACGTCATCGGCGTTGAAATCGCGGGTGGGCGTGAAATATTTATTGCTCTGGAATGCCACGCCCTTGCGCAGATGGAAGGTATAGCGCTTGCCGTCTTCGCTCACCTCCCAGCTTTCCGCCAGGCTGGGTTGCAGCTCGACGGTGCCGGGTTTGAAATCCACCAGCCGGTTGTAGATCGCCGCCGAACTGGCGTCTACCGTGGTGCCGGAGGTGAACAGCTGCGGGTTGAAGCCTTCCGGCGAGCCTTCGGAACAGTAGACCAGCGTATTGGCCCGCGCGCCGCCGGCAATCGCCAACGCCAGCAGCCCGATCGTTATTGCTTTTCTTTTCATTGCGCTATCCCCAGTGGTGAAAAAACAGCCGAACGGATAGCAATAAATCATGCAGTTAGCGATGTAAAGGACAAATTCCGCGCATAAAAACGGGCAGGCGCGCAAGCGGCCTGCCCCGGTGAAACGGCGCGAGGATGATGAAATTAAATCATCTGGCTGAAGTTCATCTGCGCCATCAGCTTATAGTTATCGGCGTAGTCGACCGGAATGGCCACCACCACCGGCCCCTGGATCTCCATCGCCTTGCGCAGCATCGGCCGCAGATCTTCCACCGACTGCACGGCGAAACCGACCGCGCCGCAGGATTCCGCGTAGGCCTTGAAGTCGATCGGCCCGAACTCCACGCCGGATTTGCGCTGGTATTTGTTCACTTCCTGCATTTCCACCATGTTGTAAGCGTTATCGACCCAGATCACGTGCACGATGTTGTTTTTCAGCCGCACCGCGGTCTCCAACTCCATGCTCGACTGCATGAAGCCGCCGTCGCCGGAGATTGACACCACCTTATCGCCGGGGCGCACCAGCGCCGCGCCAATGGCCCACGGCAGCGCTACCCCCATGGTTTGCTGGCCGTTGGAGATCAACAGCTGGCGAGCGCGGAAGCTGTAAAGATAGCGGGCGATCCAGATGTGGAAACTGCCCATGTCCACGCACAGCGTCACGTCGTCGCTGACGATGTCCTGCAGCTCCTTGACGATGCGCAACGGATGGATCGGCATGCCGCCGCGGCGCGCGGCGCGTTCCGCCAATTCGGCGCGCTGGCGGCCGAGATCGGTCAGGATCAGTTCCACCTCCGCCGGGACGCAGACCGCCTCATTGAACGCTTCGGTCATCATGTTCAGCGTGGCGCTGATGTTGCCCACCAGCTCGACGTCCGGCCGATAGCAGGTATCGATGTCCGCCGGCAGCACGTCGATATGCACCAGCTTCAGCCGCCCGTGGCTGTTCCACATGCACGGATCGTATTCGATCGGATCGTAGCCGACGCTGACCACCAGATCGGCCTTTTGCAACAGCTGATCGGCCGGCTGGTTGTTGAACAGGCCGACGCGGCCGGCGAAGCGGGCAAAGTGATTGACGTCAATCACCCCCGCCGCCTGATAGGTGCCGACCACCGGCATATGGGTGCGGTACAGCAGATGGCGCACCGCCTCGCTGTTCTCCGGCCGGCTGGCCTGCAAGCCCAGCAGCAGCACCGGGCATTTGGCCTGGCGGATCAGTTTCACCGCCGCCTGAATGTCGTCCGCCGCCGCGGCCCCCATGCGCGGCAAGCGGCAGCCCGCCAGCACCGGCGCCGTGACCGGCTCATTGACGATATCCATCGGCAGGCTGACGAACGACGCCCCCGGCCGGCCGAACTCGGCGCGGCGGAAGGCGTTGGCGATCACCTCGGAAATCGCCGAACCGGCATGCACTTCGGCACAGTACTTGGTCACCGGCCGGAACATGCTGACGGTATCCATGCTCTGGTGCGTCTGCTTCAGGCTGTCGGCGCGTTTCACCGCGCCGCCGAAGGCCACCACCGCATCCCCTTCCGAGGTGGCGGTTGCCAGCCCAGTGATCAGGTTGGAGCTGCCCGGCCCGGAGGTGACCAGCGCCACCCCCGCCTTGCCGGTCAGGCGGCCGACCGCCGCCGCCATAAAGGCCGCGTTGGCCTCATGGCGCACCACTACCGTTTCGATCGACGGCGCATCTTCCAGCGAATCGAACACCCGGTCGATCTTGGCGCCCGGAATGCCGAAAACGTGTTTGACGCCCTGCGCTTCCAGGTTTTTCACCACCAAGTCGGCGCCGCATTGCCAGTCATTGCCTGTTTTTTCCTGTGCCATGGTTCCACCTCCTAAGAATACGATCGCCGGGATTAGCCCTCGGCGGAACGAATTGCGCGATCCAAATCCTCTGGACAGAGGTTGGCGCGCAAGAAATCCGCATCATGCGGTAACTGAAGATTGAGACGGGTGATGACGCCGAACTGCAGGCGGCCATGATCGAGCTGGTAATCCAGCACGTGGCCGCCGCCGCTGCGGTCGTCGGTAACGAAGTGTTCGTGATAGCCGGCCACGCCGATGCCCTGCATGTAATCGGGCGAGCGGAAGCCGACCAGCGTGCCGCGCCGCTGATGGAACGAGAAGGTCGGCTGCTCTTCTATCGCTTCCAGCATTGGGCGGTAAGGCCGTTCCTGACGCGGTACGGTGCGGGTTTCGACATGGCTGAACTCACCGTCGACCCGCACCGCGCAGAACAGGTTCGGCGAGGCGACCTGTTCATCGATGCATTGGTGCAGTTGCGCCTTGGTGATCGGCCGATCGAATTGCTGGCTGACGCTGGGCTGGAAAAAGGTGACGACGGCGAAAGGGGTTTTCTGTTGCAAACCGGCCGGGCGGGCGCTGCCGTCGGCGCGCAGCTGGTGTATTTCCTGATCGAACGCGATCAGTTCGCCATCCAGATGATTGAAGGTGCCGAGGCCGAAATCGCCGTGTTTCAGCAATTCGGCGATGGTGGTCTCCCCTTCATAAACCCCGTCGATGAGCGCGCTCATCAGCGAGATTTGATAGATTTCGCCCTCCCCGGCGTTGATCGACTGCCTGGCGAAACCCTGCGCCAAATGGCGCGCACAGGAACACCCGTGTTTTTCGTTCATGCTGACTCCTCCACCAGCGCGGAACTGCGGTTCCACGCGTTCAAAAGACCCGCCGACGGCGGGCCAAGATGCCCCTCAGGCGCGTTCATCAGTTGGAACGATTCAGCCTGAGGCGACAAAAAAACCGGCACGGCTGGCCGGCCGATATCCAGAAACAACAAGAAGATAAGCGAAAGTAAAGACTCACTAATCATTAAGGTTGAGTCGGATATCAAATTGAACGGTTAATCTGGTGTTGGAGCGACAATCAACGCCACAGGCGGCTGACGCAGCCTGGGAAAAACATCTGCTATTTGGTGCTAAACGCCGCGAGGTTTATGCATTTTCTCTCTATGCGGCCGGGATACGGCGACGCTGAAGCCCGTCGTCAACCCGCAATCAGAGTAGCCGCAGCATCGCCAACAGAGAAGCGGGTATTCATAAGAAACGCTTTTGCATATAATGCAAAAATGAATGACGCCCGCTATGTAGAACATCTGCCAATCTTTCTCGACGTGGCCCGCCTGGGCAGCTTTTCCGCCGCCGCGCGCCAGCTGGGTATGGTGCCTTCTTCGCTGGTGCGCCATATCGATGCGCTGGAAAGCGCGCTCGGCGCGACGCTGTTCGTGCGCTCCACCCGCGGCCTGTTGCTGACCGACGCCGGCGAGCTGCTGCTGGCACGCGCCGCCACGCTGATGACGGACATTACCGGCATTCGCGCCGAGCTGAACGCGCTGAACGAAACGCCGCAGGGCACGCTGCGCATCAGCTGCCTGCCGACCTTCGGCAAAACCTATGTGCTGCCGCTGCTGCCGACGCTGGCGGAACGTTACCCTCAGCTGTGGGTCGATCTCGATCTGACCGAACGCCAGACCGATCCGACCCAGGAACGGCTGGACGCCGCCATCCGCATCGGCGAGCAGAAGGACAGCGCGCTGTACGCCAGCCGCATCGCCACCCAACGCTGGGTGATGTGCGCCAGCCCCGGCTACGTCGCCCGCTATGGCCTGCCGAGCGATCTGGAGGCGCTGCCGCAGCACCGGCTGATCGCCCGCTACCACAAACAACAGCCGGCCTGCTGGGCGCAGATCCTCGACGCGGCGTTGATGAACCGCTGCACCATGGCGCTGCGTTGCGATGACTTCACCGCGCAGCGTCAGGCGGCGCTGCTCGGCCTCGGCATCGCCTTTCTGCCCAACTGGGTGGTGGGGCCGGACGTGCAGCATGGGCGGCTGGTGCAGATGCTGGAAGATCCGCGCCATGAACAGCAAGGCATCTATCTGCTGCGGCCGGTGGCGAAAGTGTCCGCCCGCCTGGCGGCCTTCACCGCCCTGCTGCAGCAAACCATCGGTCAACCGCCCAACTGGGCGTAAAGCGGGGTGACGCGGCCGCGCAGCGCCGGGTTGTCGCTCTCGTCTTTCAGTTCGACGCCGGTCAGCCGTCGCCGGCACGCCTGTTCCAGCAACCAGGCCAATTTGAACGCCGCCTGCGGATAATCCAGCCCCTCCGGCCGCACATTGGAGATGCAGTTGCGCTCTGAGTCCCTTCTGCGCGCGTTCGGCTCCCAGGTCAGATAAACCCCCAGGCTGTCCGGCGACGACAGCCCCGGCCGTTCGCCGATCAGCACCGCCACCGCCCGGGCCTGCAGGCACTCGCCGATCTCATCCCCCAGCGCCACTCGCGCCTGATGCGCCAACACCACCGGCGCGATCGCCAGCCCCAATGTATCGAGATAGGGCCGCAGCGCCTGCAGCAGCGGCAATGCCTGGCGGTGCACCGCCTTGGAAGAGAGGCCATCCGCCACCACCAGCAGCAGATCGGTCCGGCGCGGCGGCACGCCGAGCAGCAGGCTGCGGCTGTCCAGCGCCAATCGCCGCCCCAGATCCGGACGGCGCAGATAGGCGGCGCGGTCAACGGCCTGGCTGTGCACCGCCAGCGTGGGCCAACCGGCATCGTGCAGATCCGCCGCCAGCCGTTCGCTCTCGAATGGCTGATGCACCGCGTCGCGCGCCTGGGCATGGGCCAGGCCGAAGCGCAGCAGCTCGTCGGTCGGCAGACTGGCGCCGGTGCGCCCCAGCGCGATGCGCGCATCGGTAAAGGCGCGCAGCGCGTCCCAACTGTTGACGTGAACCGGTTTGCTCATGTCCGTTCTCCCTGCAGCGCCAGCAACAGCGGGTGATTGGCGGCGGCGTCGCGCAGCCGTCCGCGTTCATCGGTGATGTTCATCGCCGCCAGCCAGGCGGCGAACTCCGGCGCGTGCTTCAGCCCCAGCAGTTCACGGATATAGAGCGCGTCGTGGAACGAGGTGCTTTGGTAATTGAGCATGATGTCGTCCGCGCCCGGCACGCCGATCAGGAACGTCAGCCCGGCGGCGGCCAACAGCGTCAGCAGCGTGTCCATATCATCCTGATCGGCCTCGGCATGGTTGGTGTAACAGACATCGCAGCCCAGCGGCAGGCCGAGCAGCTTGCCGCAGAAGTGATCCTCCAGCCCGGCGCGGATAATTTGTTTGCCGTCATACAGGTATTCAGGGCCGATAAACCCCACCACGGTGTTGATCAGCAGCGGTGAGAAATGCCGCGCCACCGCATAGGCGCGCGCCTCGCAGGTCTGCTGATCGACGCCGTGATGCGCGTTAGCCGACAGGCAACTGCCCTGCCCGGTTTCGAAGTACATTACGTTATCGCCCAACGTGCCGCGCTTGAGGCTCAGCGCCGCCTGCTGCGCTTCCGCCAGCAGCGCCAGACTGATGCCGAAACCGCGATTGGCCGCTTCGGTACCGGCGATCGACTGAAACACCAGATCCACCGGCGCGCCGCGCTCCATCAGCCGCAGCGTGTTGGTCACGTGGGTCAGCACGCAGGATTGGGTGGGTATGGCGAAGCGCTGGATCACGTCGTCCAGCATGTAGTTGAGTTTTTCCAGCAGCGGCAGGCTGTCGCTGGCCGGATTGATGCCGACCACCGCGTCGCCGCTGCCGTACAGCAAACCGTCCAGCATGCTGGCGGCGATGCCTTGCAGGCTGTCGGTCGGGTGATTGGGCTGCAGCCGCACGCTGAGGTGGCCCGGCAGGCCAATCGTATTGCGAAAGCGCGTCACTACCCGGCATTTCTTCGCCACCAGGATCAGATCCTGATTGCGCATGATCTTGCTTACTGCCGCCGCCATCTCCGGCGTAATGCCGGCGGCCACCTGCGCCAGCATGGCGCTGTCCGCCTGCTCGCTCAGCAACCAGTCGCGAAAATCGCCGATCGTGAGGTGCGAGATGGGCTCAAAGGCGGCGGCGTCGTGGCTATCGATGATCAGGCGCGTCACCTCGTCCTGCTCGTACGGCACCAGCGGCTGCTGCAGGAACGCCTTGAGCGGCACATCCGCCAGCGCGATGCGCGCCGCCATGCGCTCTTCGGCGCTTTCCGCCGCCACCTCCGCCAGATAATCGCCGGAACGCGCCGGCGAAGCTTTCGCCATCAGCTGGCGCAGGCCGCCGAAGCGATAGCCGCGTTGGCCCAACGTTGCCTGATACATAGCCCCCTCCCTTGCCCTGAGTGACGAGATAAAAGCCCTGCACCAAGTGTAGTCAGTGAAGCAAGAAAATTAATTTGCCTGCTATCGCCGCCATCGCGCATCCCCCCATTTCACCCGCCGCCGCTTCGGGTTACAGTAGCCGCGAAAACAGGAGGGGTGATGGATCCGCAACGGCAAATTATCGACTGGCTGCAACAAGATAGCGCGCGCATGGCCGCCCTGCGCACCGTGCGCCGGCTCGGCCTGAATGACTGGTGCCTCGGCGCCGGCTTTGTGCGCAACCTGGTGTGGGATCGGCGCCACGGCTATGCGGAGCCCACGCCGCTCAACGATATCGACGTGATCCACTTCGATGCGGAGCGGGCGGACGCCGAACGCGATCGCATGCTGGAGGCGCGGCTGCAGCAGTGGCTGCCGCAGCCGTGGTCGGTCAAGAACCAGGCGCGCATGCACCTGCGCAGCGGCCGCGCGCCCTACCGCAACAGCGAAGAGGCCATCAGCTTCTGGACCGAAGTGGAAACGGCGATCGGCGCGCGCCTGAACGCCGACGACAGCATCACGCTGGTCGCCCCTTTCGGGCTCGCGGCGCTGTTCAACGACACCATTACCTTCAACGTGAAAAATGGCGATCGCACGGCCTATGCCCAGCGCGTGGTCGACAAAGGCTGGCTGCTGCGCTGGCCGCGTCTTCGGCAGGTAAAGATTTAGCCGCCGCTGCCGATACCCTGAACAGCGAGATCCAGACTCAGGGAGAGCAACCATGTCGACCACCATCACCATGATCGTACCGATCAAGAATACCGTCCCCGGCGTCAGCAACGTCTTCAGCGCGCCGGGCCATCAGGGCGAATTGCTGATGGCCAAACCGGTCAACAACCAGCCGCAAGGCGGCAAGATGGAGAAAAACGAACGCGCCAACGGCAATGACGAACCAGTTAACCTCAATGAAAGCCGCGCTTCGGCGCGCATCAAGGCACTGAACCGGCAGATTCAGGCGCTGCAGCAAAAGCTGGTGGAACTGAAGGATTCCGACGCCGATCCCAAAGAGATCGAAAAGCAGAAACAGCTGATCGAAGCGCAGATCAAGATGTTGCAGGCCGAGATCGCGCGCATCCAGAAAGAAGAAATGGAAAAGCAGCAGCAGGAGCAAATGGAAAAAGCCGCGGCGAAATCCGGCGACGGCGTAAACCGCCCAACGCCGCTCAACGCGGTGGACGTCTATATCTGAGTCAATATGCCGCGTTTTCCCGCCGGCGCTGTTGCAGCAGCGCCGCCTGCTGACGCGCCACCTGCCAGATGGCCTCCGCCGCCGGCGTCAGTGAGCGGTTCTTGCGCCGCACCAGCATCAGCGCGCGGTTAATTTCCGGCACCAGCCGCCGCACCCGGAGCCGCCCCCCTTCCGGCAATGGCAGCGCCAACGCCGGGAAAATGCTGATGCCAATCCCCTCCGCCACCATCGGGAACAGCGTGGCCGGATGGCCGATTTCCTGCACCACCTGCGCCTCTACGCCCTGCTGTCTCAGCGCACTGTCGATCAGCGGTCGGCTGCCCGACGCATAATCCTGCAACACCAGGCGGCAACCGTTCAACGCCGACCAACGCACCGCCTGCTGCGCAGCGAACGGATGATCGTCGCGGCACAGCAGCAGAAACGGTTCGTGCAGCACCGCTTCGCACTCCAGATCCACCGCCTGCACCGGATCGACCACGATGCCGAAATCCACCTCGGCGTTACGCACGCTGTGCAGCACCTGCTGCTGCGCCTGATCGCGCAGCATGATGCGGATCTCCGGGTATTCGCGTTCGCCGGCGGCGATGCACTGCGGCATCAGATGGGCGGAAATGGTTTGGCTCGTCGCCACCCGCACAGTGCCGCTGCGCTGTACGCCAAAGCTGCGCGCATCCAGCAAAGCGGCCTGCAGTTCATCCAGCAGCCGCTCGACCCGGTTGGCCAACCGCAGACCGGCGTCGGTCAGCACCACTTCACGCGTGGTGCGATCCAGCAGCCGCACGCCGACCTCCGCTTCCAGCTCTTTCACGCTGTGGCTGATCGCCGATTGCGTCAGGCCGATCGCCTCACCGGCGCGGCTGAAGCTGCCGTGGCGGGCGATGGCGACGAACACCCGCAGCTGTTTGAGTGAGTAATTCATGTGTTTTATTCATATATGAATTAAATAAATCAATTTAATTATTATATGTCCGCGCAGGAGAATAGCCCTATCGATTTTCGACCCTGAGCGCACCGCCATGAGATTTCTGCCCGATCGTTTTACCCTGACGCTGATCGCTACCGTGCTGCTGGCGTCGTTCCTGCCGGCGCGCGGCGAGTTCGTCGGCTGGCTCAACGCCCTGACCATCGCCGCCATCGCCCTGCTGTTCTTCATGCACGGCGCCAAGCTGTCGCGCGAGGCCATCCTGGCCGGCAGCAACAACTGGCGGCTGCATCTGTGGGTGATGTGCAGCACCTTCATCATTTTTCCGGCGCTGGGCGTGCTGTTTGCCTGGTGGGCGCCGATCGACGTCAGCCCCGAGCTGTACGCCGGTTTCATCTACCTGTGCATCCTGCCGGCCACCGTGCAATCGGCCATCGCCTTCACCTCGCTGGCGGGCGGGAACGTCGCGGCGGCGGTATGCAGCGCTTCCGCCTCCAGCCTGCTCGGGATCTTCGTGTCGCCACTGCTGGTCGGCTTGTTGATGAATGTGCACGGCGATACCGGCGGCCTGCGGCAGGTCGGTTCGATCGTGCTGCAGCTGCTGGTGCCGTTCGTCGCCGGTCACCTGCTGCGGCCGCTGATCGGCGGCTGGATCGAACGCCATCGGCCGCTTATCGGTAAAACCGATCAGACTTCAATTCTGCTGGTGGTGTACGCCGCCTTCAGCGAGGCGGTGACGCACGGCATCTGGCATCAGGTAGGGATGGGCTCACTGGCGTTTATCGTCGGTGGCAGCATCGTGCTGCTGGCGATCGTGCTGGTGGTGAACACTTACATGGCGCGCTGGCTGGGGTTCAGCAAAGCGGACGAGATCACCATCGTATTCTGCGGTTCGAAGAAGAGCCTGGCGAACGGCATTCCGATGGCCAATATCCTGTTCCCGGCGGCGACGGTGGGGATCATAGTGCTGCCGCTGATGGTGTTCCATCAGGTGCAGCTGATGACCTGTGCGGTATTGGCGAAAAGGTATCAGCGCAAGCAGCGGGCGCAACAGGCGGTGCCCAACGCGCAGGCGTCGCGCGGGTAAAAAAAAGACGGGCCAAGGCCCGTCAGTTCAGCTTTTCTTCAGCGGCTTGACCAGGTGGTCAAGCCCTTCGATTTTAATCGCCAGCGTCATCTCCATCAGCATGCCGAGCTTGCCTTTGGGGAATTCACCCTTGCGGGCGAACCACAGCAGGTACTCTTCGGGCAGATCGATCAGCACCCGCCCCTGGTACTTGCCGAACGGCATCACGGTATTGGCGATCTCCAGCAGGTTTTCTTTTTCCATCACTCACCCAGCAGGCGGATCATCTCCGCTTCGTCGATCACGGCGATACCCAGCTCCTGAGCCTTCGCCAGCTTGGAGCCGGCCGCCTCGCCGGCGATCACCAGATCGGTTTTCTTCGACACGCTGCCGCTGACCTTGGCGCCCAGCGCCGTCAGGCGATCTTTGGCCTCGTCGCGCGACAGCTGGCTCAGCGAGCCGGTCAGCACCACGGTTTTGCCGGCGAACGGGCTGTCTATCTCTTCCGCCGCCACCACCACCGGCGCCGGCCAGTGGATGCCGATTTCGGCGCCCACCAACTCGTTGATCACCTGCTGATTGAGCGCTTCATCGAGGAAGTTGCGCGTGTGTTTGGCCACCACTTCGCCGACGTCCGGCACCTCTTTCAGCGCCTCGATGTCGGCGGCGAACAGCTTCTCGAGCGATCCGAAATGCGCCGCGAGGTTGGCGGCGGTCGCTTCGCCGACCTCGCGAATGCCGAGCGCATACAGGAAGCGAGCGAAGGTGGTCTGCTTGGATTTCTCCAGCGCATTAACCAGATTCTGCGCCGATTTCGGCCCCATGCGATCCAGGCCGGTCAGAATGCCGGCGGACAGCCGGAACAGATCGGCCGGGTTCTTCACGTACTCCTTGTCCACCAGCTGCTCGATGATCTTGTCGCCCATGCCTTCAACGTCCAGCGCGCGGCGGGAAACGAAATGCTTCAACGCCTCTTTGCGCTGCGCGCCGCAGATAAGACCGCCGGTGCAACGCGCCACGGCCTCGCCTTCCACGCGCTCAACGTCGGAACCGCACACCGGGCAGTGCAGCGGGAACACCACTTCGCGCGCATCCTGCGGCCGACGGTCTTCCAGCACGCCCACCACCTGCGGGATCACGTCGCCGGCGCGGCGCACGATCACCGTATCGCCGATGCGCAGCCCCAACCGCTCAATTTCATCGGCGTTGTGCAAGGTGGCGTTGCTGACGGTCACCCCGGCCACCAGCACCGGCTCAAGGCGCGCCACCGGCGTAATCGCGCCGGTGCGGCCAACCTGAAACTCCACTTCGCGCACCACGGTGATCTGCTCCTGCGCCGGGAATTTGAACGCCGTCGCCCAGCGCGGCGCACGCGCCACGAAGCCCAGCGTTTCCTGCAGATCGATGTCGTCAATCTTGATCACCACGCCGTCAATATCGAAACCGAGCTGTGCGCGGTCCCGCTCGACCTGGCGATAGAACGCCAGCACTTCCTCGCTGCCGGTGCGGCGCTGGGCGCGATCGCTGACCGGCAGGCCCCAGGCCTTGAACTGCATCAGGCGTTCAAAGTGGCTGCGCGGCAGCTCGCCGCCTTCCAGCAGCCCGACGCCATAGCAAAAGAAGGTCAGCGGACGTTTGGCGGTAATGCGCGGATCGAGCTGGCGCAGCGAACCGGCGGCGGCGTTGCGCGGATTGGCGAACACCTTACCGTCTTTGCGCCGCGCCTCTTCGTTCATCTGTTCAAACCCGGCCTGCGGCATGAACACTTCGCCGCGCACTTCCAGCCGGCGCGGGATGTTGTCGCCGGTCAGGCGCAGCGGGATGGCGCGAATGGTGCGCACGTTGGAGGTGATGTTCTCGCCGGTGGTGCCGTCGCCGCGCGTCGCCGCACGCACCAGCTCACCGTCTTCGTACAGCAGGCTGACCGCCAGGCCGTCCAGCTTCAGCTCGCAGCAGAAGGTCAGCGGATCGCTGCTCTTGAGCCTGTCCTGCACGCGCTTGTAAAACGCCAGGAAGCTCTCTTCGTCGAACACGTTGTCCAGCGACAGCATCGGCACTTCGTGACGCACCTGGTCAAACGCCGCCAGCGGCGCCGCGCCCACGCGCTGGGTCGGCGAATCGGCGTTGATCAGCTCCGGATACGCGCTCTCGAGCTCGCGCAGCTCGCGCATCAGGCGGTCATATTCCGCATCCGGCACTTCGGGCGCATCCAGCACATGATACTGGTATTCATGATGGCGCAATGTGGCTCGTAGTTGATTGATTTGTTGGATTATCGATTCCATGGCTCACCATCAAAGATAAAAAACCCCCGGCTAGCGGGGGCTTTGTTGTTACGGATGTTCAGTGCGCGCGGCAACCCGGTCAGGCGTTGTTTTCCAACACTTCACGGATACGCGCTTTGTAGGTTTCCAGCTTCTGCGGCGTCATCATGCGGCGCTCGTCGTCCAGCACCACACCGCCCACGTCGTCGGCGATGCGCTGCGCCGACTGCAGCATCAGCTTGAAGTTCTGATTGGCGTCGCCGTAAGACGGCACCATCATGAACATCGACACGCCCGGCGTGGAGAAATCGGACATCATGTCAGGATCGAACGACCCCGGCTTGACCATGTTCGCCAGGCTGAACAGCACCGGGCCGCTGCCGGCCGGGCTGATATGGCGGTGGAAGATGCCCATCTCGCCAAACTGGAAGCCCGCCTGCAACACGCTCTGCAGCAGCACTTCGCCGCCGATCACGCCGCCCTGATGGGCCGCGACGTGCAGCACCAGCACGGTCTCTTTCAGTTTAGCCTGTACTGGCGCAGCGGCCGGCTGTTGCGGCTGCGGTGCAGGTTCCGACGCAGGCTTCACTTCCGGCGCTTGCTGCACCGGGGCGGGTTCGGCGTGGAATGCCGGTTCCGCCGCCAGCGGCGCCTCATGTTCATGCGGCAGATCGTCAACGCGCGGCTCGCGGCGCGCGGCCGGTTGCGGTTGCTGCGGCTCGGCCGGTTCTTCGTCCGGCGCGTAGTTGTTCAGCAGGATGTCATCGTACTCCGGCCGCTGAGACAGCGGAGGCGGCGTCTGATGAGCAGCCGGCTGAACGGCGCGGGGCGCAGGCGCAGCCGCCGGAGCGGGCTTCGGCGCGGCCACGGGTTCTTCGCGTGCGGCATCGAAATGGCCGAATGACGGCTCGTCTTGCGGGTGAGCGGCGCGTACGCGCACCTCACCGACGCCTTCTTCGAGATCGTCGATCGGAGTTTGTTCACGTTCCTTTTGGGAACGTTTGGCTGGGCGATCGCGGAAGAGCGCTGACCGTTCTTTGCGACTGGTCCACAGACCGTGCAATAACAGCGCTATTATGGCGATCGCGCCAACAACGATTAATATCAGACGCAAATCCTGCATCATTGCTATCTCTGTTGTTCCAATACATTGCCACCGCGGCAAACATTCACTCTTTAACTCTATTTGCCCGCGCACACAAGTGCAAGTCCGTGCTGAACTTTATGCCAATAAAGATGATTATACTGCCTTTTTCTGCTGGTTTTTCAGCCAACCCTACCCTAGCCAGTGGAAAATCATCCCTATATGATAATGATGCCTGTTCAGACAACGAGATAACTTAAGATATGTCCTATACGCAGCCCCCTTCCCGTTCCACCAGCGGCATTCATTATTTCGCCGAAGGCTGGCGCCTGATTTCGCGCCCGGGGATTAAACGCTATGTGGTCCTGCCGTTGCTGGTCAACGTGCTGCTGATGGGCTCCGCTTTCTGGTGGCTGTTCAGCCGCCTCGGCGACTGGATCCCGGCGATGATGAGCCACGTTCCCGATTGGCTGCAATGGTTGAGCTACCTACTGTGGCCGCTGGCGGTCATTTCGGTGCTGCTGGTGTTCAGCTATCTGTTCAGCACCCTCACCAACCTGATCGCCGCGCCGTTCTGCGGCCTGCTGGCCGAGCAGCTCGAAGGCAGCCTGACCGGTAAACCGCTGCCGGACACCGGCCTGCTCGGCATCGCCAAAGATCTGCCGCGCATCATGGCGCGCGAATGGCGCAAGCTGATGTATTACCTGCCGCGCGCGCTGCTGCTGCTGGCGTTGTACTTCGTGCCCGGCATCGGCCAGACGGTGGCGCCGGTGCTGTGGTTCCTGTTCAGCGCCTGGATGCTGGCGATCCAGTATTGCGACTATCCGTTCGACAACCACAAGGTGAGCTTTGCCGATATGCGCCGCGCACTGCGCCAGCACAAAACCGACAATCTGCAGTTCGGCGCGCTGATCAGCCTCTTCACCATGATCCCCATCCTCAACCTGGTGATCCTGCCGGTCGCCGTCTGCGGCGCCACCGCGATGTGGGTCGATCGTTATCGCACGCAATTCGTCCGATAATCGCCGTTTTTTACCGCCGACAGCGCGGGAATTTTCGACAGGGCGCGCATTTCGCGCCCTTATCATTGTGCTTAAAACTTATTTCCTAATAACATATAGATATACCAATTCTTTACTTCCCTGCCGGTACTGTTAGCGTATGCTTTCGATGTTCCCCACATTTTCATAGAGTTAAAGGACGGGCTATGAGCAAGATATATGAAGACAACTCATTAACAATCGGCCATACGCCGCTGGTTCGTCTGAACCGTATCGGCAACGGACGCATTCTGGCCAAGGTTGAATCACGCAACCCGAGCTTCAGCGTCAAATGCCGCATCGGTGCCAATATGATTTGGGATGCGGAACAACGCGGCGTGCTGACCGCCGGCAAGGAACTGGTGGAGCCGACCAGCGGCAACACCGGCATCGCGCTGGCCTTCGTGGCCGCCGCGCGCGGCTACAAGCTGACGCTGACCATGCCGGAAACCATGAGCATCGAGCGCCGCAAGCTGCTCAAGGCGCTGGGCGCCAATCTGGTGCTGACCGAAGGGGCGAAAGGCATGAAAGGCGCCATCGCCAAAGCGGAAGAGATCGTCGCCACCGATCCGAACCGCTACCTGATCCTGCAGCAGTTCAGCAACCCGGCCAACCCGGCCATCCATGAAAAAACCACCGGTCCGGAAATCTGGGAAGACACTGACGGGGAAGTCGACGTGTTTATCTCCGGCGTCGGCACAGGCGGCACGCTGACCGGCGTCAGCCGCTACATCAAGAACACCAAAGGCAAAGCCATCACCACCGTGGCGGTCGAGCCGACCGACTCGCCGGTCATCAGCCAGGCGCTGGCCGGTGAAGAGCTGAAGCCGGGCCCGCACAAAATTCAGGGCATCGGCGCCGGCTTCATTCCAGGCAACCTCGATCTGGACCTGGTGGATCGCGTCGAAAAAATCTCCAACGACGAAGCCATCAGCATGGCGCGCCGTCTGATGGACGAAGAAGGCATCCTGGCGGGCATCTCCTCCGGCGCAGCGGTCGCGGCGGCGGTAAAACTGGCCGAAGAACCGGCGTTCGCCGACAAGACCATTGTGGTTATCCTGCCCTCTTCCGGCGAACGTTATCTCAGCACCGCGCTGTTTGCCGATCTGTTCACCGAGCAGGAATTGCAGCAGTAATTCCGGCACTGCACAAATCGCTAAAAAAGCACCCCGCGGGGTGCTTTTTTGTGGACTGGATCAAACTTTATAGCAGTCCAAGATTGCTTTTGCCCGTCGCCTTTAGTATTTAACGGTGCATTATTTCGATGCGCAAAATTAATCACTCTCCGAGCCCGGTCAAGGCTGAATCGATTTACTCATCTGTCGCCGACGCGGCGAATCGGGCATAATGGGGAGCGGATTGGAACGACGTCAAAAGCCGAGTTTTTTGATCTGAAGTGCCTAACGCGTCGTTTTCTGTTGCATCAACGTTCGCCCCTGTCCATAGTCAGGCGCTATAACCAGACAAGCTAAAGTCAGGCCCCTGGGCTAAACTTTAGCTCCACAACATTAATCCAATAAGTTGGGGAAACATCAATGTTCCAGCAAGAAGTTACTATTACCGCTCCGAATGGTCTGCATACTCGCCCTGCCGCTCAGTTCGTTAAAGAAGCAAAAGGCTTCACGTCTGACATCACCGTAACCTCCAACGGCAAAAGCGCCAGCGCCAAAAGCCTGTTCAAACTGCAAACTCTGGGGCTGACTCAAGGGACCGTAGTGACCATCTCCGCTGAAGGTGAAGACGAGCAGAAAGCCGTTGAGCACTTGGTAAAACTGATGGCAGAGCTTGAGTAATCGGCCCGTCTTTTTAGTTAACACCAGTCAAGAGTAAGGTAGGGTTATGATTTCAGGCATTTTAGTATCACCGGGCATCGCTTTTGGTAAGGCTCTCTTGCTGAAAGAAGACGACATTGTCATCAACCGGAAGAAAATCTCTGCTGATCAAGTAGAGCAGGAAGTCTCGCGTTTTCTGGCCGGCCGCGCGAAAGCGTCCGAACAGCTGGAAGCGATCAAGACCAAAGCTGGCGAAACCTTCGGCGAAGAGAAGGAAGCTATCTTCGAAGGCCACATCATGTTGCTGGAAGACGAAGAGCTTGAGCAGGAAATCATAGCCCTAATCAAAGACGATCTGGCCTCCGCAGACGCCGCCGCCTACACCGTGATCGAAGGCCAGGCGAAAGCGTTGGAAGAGCTGGACGACGAATACCTGAAAGAACGCGCCGCCGACGTGCGCGACATCGGCAAACGCCTGCTGCAGAACATTCTGGGCATGCCTATCGTCGATCTGGGCTCCATTCAGGATGAAGTGATCCTGGTGGCCACCGATCTGACCCCGTCCGAGACCGCGCAGCTTAACCTGGACAAAGTGCTGGGCTTCATTACCGATCTCGGCGGCCGCACTTCCCACACCTCTATCATGGCGCGCTCCCTGGAGCTGCCGGCGATCGTCGGCACCAGCGACGTGACCAAGCAGGTGAAGAACGACGACTATCTGATTCTGGACGCGGTTAACAACCAGATTTACGTTAACCCGACCGCTGACGTTATCGATCAGCTGAAAGCCGCCCAGAACCAATACATCACTGAGAAAAACGATCTGGCCAAGCTGAAGGACCTGCCGGCGATTACGCTGGACGGCCATCAGGTTGAAGTCTGCGCCAACATCGGCACCGTGCGCGACGTCGCGGGTGCAGAGCGCAACGGCGCGGAAGGCGTCGGCCTGTATCGTACCGAATTCCTGTTCATGGACCGCGACTCGCTGCCAACCGAAGACGAGCAGTTCCAGGCTTATAAAGCCGTGGCGGAAGCCATGGGCTCGCAGGCCGTGATCGTCCGCACCATGGACATCGGCGGCGACAAAGACCTGCCGTACATGAACCTGCCGAAGGAAGAGAACCCGTTCCTCGGCTGGCGCGCCATCCGCATCGCGATGGACCGCCGTGAAATCCTGCACGCCCAGCTGCGCGCCATCCTGCGCGCCTCGGCGTTCGGCAAACTGCGCATCATGTTCCCGATGATCATCTCCGTGGAAGAAGTGCGCGATCTGAAAGGCGAAATCGAGACGCTGAAGGCGCAGCTGCGCGAAGAAGGCAAGGCGTTTGACGAGAGCATCGAAGTGGGCGTGATGGTGGAAACACCGGCTGCGGCGGTCATCGCTCACCACCTGGCGAAAGAAGTCGACTTCTTTAGTATTGGGACAAACGATCTAACCCAGTATACTCTGGCGGTAGATCGCGGCAACGAGCTGATTTCTCATCTCTATAACCCGATGTCCCCATCAGTGCTTGGCCTGATCAAACAGGTTATTGATGCATCTCACGCGGAAGGCAAGTGGACCGGCATGTGCGGCGAACTGGCTGGCGATGAGCGTGCTACACTGTTGTTATTGGGCATGGGGCTGGATGAGTTCAGCATGAGTGCGATTTCAATCCCGCGCATCAAGAAAATTATTCGCAACACGAATTTCGAAGATGTGAAGGCGTTGGCAGCGCAAGCCTTGGCACAGCCAACGGCACAAGACCTGATGAATTGCGTCAATAAATTCATCGAAGAAAAAACGCTCTGCTAAACTTCCACGACACTGGAACGCCGCCCAATTTAATGCTTAGGAGAAGATCATGGGTTTGTTTGATAAACTGAAATCTCTGGTTTCTGATGACAAGAAAGACACGGGCACTATCGAGATCGTCGCTCCCCTTTCTGGCGAAATCGTCAATATCGAAGATGTGCCGGACGTAGTGTTCGCTGAAAAAATCGTTGGCGACGGTATCGCCATCAAACCGGCCGGCAACAAAATGGTTGCTCCGGTTGACGGCACCATCGGTAAGATTTTCGAAACCAACCATGCATTCTCTATCGAATCCGACAGCGGCATTGAGCTGTTCGTCCACTTCGGCATCGATACCGTAGAACTGAAAGGCGAAGGCTTCAAACGCATCGCCGAAGAAGGTCAGCGCGTCAAGAAAGGTGACGTCGTTATCGAGTTCAACTTGCCACTGCTGGAAGAGAAAGCCAAGTCTACCCTGACGCCGGTCGTTATCTCCAACATGGACGAGATCAAAGAGCTGATCAAACTGTCCGGCAGCGTGACCGTTGGCGAAACCCCGATCATCCGCATCAAGAAGTAATCGCGAATGAGCAAGATAAACGGCGCCCTCGGCGCCGTTTTTTTTTATCCCCTTCGTCGTATCCCAATCTCGCTACGTTATGACGACCAGCGCGGGATACGCAGGGTAATGACCAGCCCCTCTCTGTCGCCGTTGCGCGCCTCAACCTGGCCGCCGTGCGCCAATACCACCTTGCGGGTAATCGCCAGCCCCAGGCCGTAGCCCTTGCCCGACTGCGCCGACTTCACGCGCACGAATGGATCGAAGATGCTCGACAGTTTCGACTCCTCTACGCCCGGCCCCTGATCGCTGACGGCGAGCTGGAACTGGTTGTCGATGCGCGACAGCGCCACCGTCACCCGCTGGCCCTGGCTGGAAAAGCGCAGCGCATTGCGCACGATGTTGTCCACCGCGCGCCGCATCAGCTCCGCATTGCCCTTGACGGTATACTCCACGTCCGACTCGGCCTGCAGCACGATCTCCACGCCGGGCACCTGCGCCTCGTAGCGCGCATCGCTCACCACCGCGTCCACCAGGCCGTACAGATCGAAGTACTCCTCGTCCGGCAGGCTGCTGTGTTCGGTGCGCGACAGCGCCAGCAGCTCGCCGATCATTTTATCCAGCCGCCCCGACTCATGTTCGATGCGCTTGAGCGAGGTTTCGACGTTGCCGGCATTCTGCCGCGCCAGGCCGATCGCCAACTGCAGGCGCGCCAGCGGCGAACGCAGTTCGTGCGAGACATCGTGCAACAGCTGCTCGCGGGCGCTGACCAGCAGTTCCAGCCGCTCGGCCATGGTGTCGAAATCGCGCGCCACGTCGGACAGCTCGTCATGACGGCGCCGCATTTTCGGGAACAGCCGCACCGACAGATCGCCCTGCGCCACCCGATCCAGGCCGCCGCGCAGCTGACGCATCGGCCGGGTCAGGTTCCAGGCCAATACGGCGCTGAACAGCAAACCGCCCAGCCCGCCGACCCACAACATCGGCGCAGGAATGTTGAAGAAATGGGAACGCCGCTCCGGCCGATACTCTTCCCGCAGCCCGCGCACGTTATAACTCAGCCAGTATCCCTGCCCTTCCCCGGTCTGCACCCAGGCGGAAATCGCTTTCGGCATCCGCCGCCCTTCAAACAGCGGTTCTTCCGGCGCGGGCGGCGGCGGTTGGGTCATCGGCGTTACCGACAGCAGACGCCTGTCGTCCTCGGGCCAGTCGCGCATCAGCGCTTCCAGCGCCGGCATGCCGCCGCTGCGCAATTGGGTGGCGGCGGAGGTCAGCTGCAGGCCGATCGCCCGCCGCGCCATGGCGTTCTCCGGCGGCACATAGCGATCGCCATAAAGAGAAAACGCCACCCACAGGGCCTGCGTCATGATGAGAAAGGTCAGCCAAAAGCCGAGCAAAATTTTCCAGAACAGTCTTCCGCGCATGTCAGGTTACCGGATGCGATAGCCGATGCTGCGCACCGTTTCGATGCTCAGCGTATTGCCGGCCAACGCGCTCAGCTTCTGGCGGATATTGCTGATATGCACATCCACGCTGCGGTCATAGGCTTCACGCGGGCGCCCCAGCCCCTTCTCGGACAATTCGTCCTTCGACACCACGCGGTCCGGCGCGCGCAGCAACAGCTCCAACAGATTGAATTCCGAAGCGGTCAGATCGAACGCCTTGCCGCGCCATTCGCTGCTGCGGGTTGAAGGGTTTAACGTCAGCTCGCCAACGCTGATGGCGGCCTCGTCGTCCGCTTCTTGCGGCCGTTCTTCGAAACGGCGCAGCACCGCGCGCAAACGCGCCACCAATTCGCGCGGATAGCAGGGTTTGGGCATGTAATCGTCGGCGCCCATCTCCAGACCAATCACCCGATCGATGTTGTCACCTTTGGCGGTCAGCATGATGATCGGCAGCCGGCTCTTTTTGCGCACGTCGCGCAGCACGTCGATGCCGCTCATATCCGGCAGCATGATGTCGAGGATCATCGCGGTATAGTCGCCCGACAGCGCGCCCTCTACCCCCGCCTTGCCGGTCAGCACCAGCTTGGCGTCGAAACCTTCGCCCGTCAGGTATTCGCTCAGCATGGTGCCAAGCTCCAGGTCATCGTCGACCAGTAAAATTTTCATGCCTTGCTCCTTCACCGATTTTCGTTATTTTCCCGCCAATTTCGCCGGTCCGCAGCCGGTTTTACTCAATCCTTACACATCGCTCTTGGCGTCTCGTCACCGTTATTGTGGCCGCTGCCGCGCGATTTCTCTACTTCAGTCATGGCATTGGCGCACGGGCAAGCGGCAGCCGCCGCAAGCGGGGCTGCCGTCTGTCGAAAGGAAAGGAGGAAAGGTTTTCCCGACGGAACACACCGCCGGGAGGGCGCGCTCAGCCGAACACGCCGGTTGAAAGGTAGCGATCGCCGCGATCGCAGACGATCGCCACCACCACGCTGCCGGGGTGAGCCGCGGCGACGCGCAAGGCGCCGACCACCGCGCCACCGGAACTGACGCCGCAGAAGATGCCTTCACGCTGCGCCAGCTGGCGCATGGTCTGCTCGGCATCGCCCTGTTCGATATCCAGCACCTGATCCACCAGCTCCGGGCGGAAAATACCCGGCAGGTAAGCGGGCGCCCAGCGGCGAATGCCGGGGATGCTGCTGCCCTCCGCCGGCTGCAGGCCGATGATCTGCACCTGCGGATTCTGGCTTTTCAGGTAACCGCCCACGCCGGTAATGGTGCCGGTGGTGCCCATGCTGGAAACGAAATGCGTGATGCGCCCTTCGGTTTGGCGCCAAATCTCCGGGCCGGTGGTAGTGAAATGGGCGTAGGGATTGTCCAGGTTGTTGAACTGATCCAGCACCTTGCCCTGCCCCTGACGCTGCATCTCCAGCGCCAGATCGCGCGCCCCTTCCATGCCCTGCTCACGGCTGACCAGGATCAGCTCGGCGCCGTAGGCGCGCATCGCCGCCTGCCGCTCCAGGCTCATGTTCTCCGGCATCAGCAGCTTCAGCGTATAGCCTTTCAATGCAGCGATCATCGCCAGCGCAATGCCGGTGTTGCCGCTGGTGGCCTCAATCAGCACGTCGCCGGGCCTGATCTCACCGCGCAGCTCCGCCTGCTGGATCATCGCCAACGCAGCGCGATCCTTCACCGATCCCGCCGGGTTGTTGCCTTCCAGTTTGACCCATACCTCGCTGCCCGCCTGGGCGGCCAGCCGTTGCAGTTTTACCAGCGGGGTATTCCCGATGCATTGTTCGAGCGTTGTCACGATCTTTGCCTGTGTGTTGGTGTGCGTAAAGTAAAAAGGCAACCCTGGGGTTGCCTTGAATAAAGGGCTGCTAAAACCTATCAGGCGCTTTTGGCTAACGCAACAGGTTGCAGCAGTTGATCGCCGGCATACAGCCGCGCATTGAGGCTGCCGACGTAATAACGGCCGCCGCGCACCGGCGTGGCGTTGCCTTCCGGCAGCACCACGCTGATCGGTTCCTGGTGCCAGCCGATCGGCTGCACCGTCAACTGCCAGAAATGGCCGCGCGGACTGACTTCCAGCACCTGAACCGGCAGCGGGCAACGTTCGCTGCTTTCGGTCGCCACTTCCATTTCCCACGGGCGCAGGAACAGATCGACGCTGCCCTGGTGCATCGGCTGGAACGACAACGGCCACTGATGCGCGCCGACGAACAGCTGGGAGCCGCGAATTTCGCCGTTCAGGCGGTTCACTTCCCCCATGAATTCCAGCACAAAGCGGCTCGCCGGTTCGCGCATGATGTCGTTCGGCGACCCGACCTGTTCGATATTGCCCTGGCTCATCACCACGATGCGGTCGGCCACTTCCATCGCCTCTTCCTGATCGTGGGTGACGAACACGCTGGTGAATTTCAGCTCTTCATGCAGCTGACGCAGCCAGCGGCGCAGCTCTTTGCGCACCTGCGCATCCAGCGCGCCGAACGGTTCGTCCAGCAGCAGAATCTGCGGTTCCACCGCCAGGGCGCGCGCCAGCGCCACGCGCTGTTTCTGGCCGCCGGACAGCTGCGACGGATAGCGGTTGGCCAGGTGGCCCAGCTGCACCATTTCCAGCAGCTGGGTGACTTTCTGTTTGATCGCCGCGGCGTTCGGGCGCTCGCGGCGCGGCAACACGGTCAGGCCGAAGGCGATGTTGTCGAACACCGTCATGTGGCGGAACAGTGCATAGTGCTGAAATACGAAGCCCACGCGCCTGTCGCGCGCGTGCATGTGGCTGACGTCGGTGCCGTGGAAGCCCAGCTTGCCGCCGCTCTGGCTTTCCAGCCCGGCGATGATGCGCAGCAGCGTGGTCTTGCCGGAACCGGACGGCCCGAGCAGCGCCACCATTTCGCCGGAAGCAATATCGAGCGAGATATCGTTCAATACCTTGGTGCGACCGAAGTACTTGTTGATGCCGTTAATCTCAATGCTCATGATTTTCCTCCCGCTCGAGACGCGCGTTTTGACGTTCCAGACGCCACTGCAGCGCGCTCTTCAAAAATAGGGTAACGATCGCCATCAGGGTCAACAGGGCGGCGGCGGTAAAGGCCCCGACGGTGTTGTAATCCTGCTGCAACAGCTCGACCTGCAGCGGCAGGCTGTAGGTTTCGCCGCGAATCGAACCGGACACCACCGACACCGCGCCGAACTCACCGATGGCGCGCGCGTTGGTCAGCACCAGGCCGTACAGCAGCGCCCAGCGAATGTTGGGCAGCGTCACGCGGCGGAACATTTGCCAGCCGGACGCTCCCAGCAGAATGGCGGCCTCATCTTCCTGGCTGCCCTGGCTGAGCATCATCGGCACCAGCTCGCGCACCACGAAGGGACAGGTGACGAAAATGGTCACCAGCACCATGCCCGGCCAGGAGAACATCACCTGAATGTTATGCGCATCCAGCCAGCCGCCCAGCAGGCCGTTGCTGCCGTAAAACAGCAGGTAAATCAGCCCCGCCACCACCGGTGAAACGGCGAACGGGATATCGATCAGCGTCAGCAACAGCTGGCGGCCGGGGAAGGTGAAGCGCGTCACCAGCCACGCCAGCAACGTGCCGAACACCAGGTTGAACGGCACGGTGATCAGCGCGATCAAGACCGTCAGCCAAATGGCGTGCAGCATGTCCGGATCGAGCAAGTTGCTCCACATCGCGCCGAACCCTTTGGAAAAGGCCTCGGCGAAAATCGATATCATCGGCACCACCAGCAGCAGCGCCGAAAACAGCGTGCCGATGGCGATCAGCGTCCACTTGCCCCAGTTGACGCGCGGGCGCTCGGCGCCGTTGAAGGCGGAAATATCAGCCATCAGTGCCCTCCTCCCAAACGTCTGCCGAAGCGGCTTTGCAATACGTTAATGCTGAACAACAGCAGCAGCGACGCCGCCAGGATCACCGAGGCGATGGCGCTGGCCGCCGGGTAATCGAACTCCTGCAAACGCACAAAAATCATCAGCGAGGTCACTTCCGTCTTCCAGGCGATGTTGCCGGCGATGAAAATCACCGCCCCGAACTCGCCCAGACTACGGGTAAAGGAAATGGCGGTGCCGGCCAGCAGCGCCGGCGCCACTTCAGGCAGCACGACGCGGCGAAAACTCTGCCAGCGCGTGGCGCCCAGCGTCTCGGCCGCCTCTTCGTACTCCGGCCCTAACTCTTCCAGCACCGGCTGCACGGTACGCACCACAAACGGCAGACTGGTGAACGCCATCGCCACCGCGATCCCAAGCCAGGTGAAGGTGACTTTGATGTCGAAGTGCGCCAGCCACTGCCCGTACCAGCCCGTGGTGGAAAACAGACCGGCCAGCGTCAGGCCGGCTACCGCCGTCGGCAGCGCGAACGGCAGGTCGATCAGTCCATCCAGCAGCGAACGGCCGGGAAAGCGGTAGCGCGTCAGGATCCAGGCCATCAGCATGCCGAACACCGCATTGAACAGGCTGGCGACAGCGGCCGCCAGCAGCGTCACTTTATACGCCGCCACCACCTGCGGGTTGGAAATCACTTCCCAATATTGCGCCAGGCTCATCTGCGCCAGCTGCATCACCAGCGCACTGAGCGGCAGCAGCAGGATCAAACAGGTATAAAACAGGCTGCTGCCGAGGCTGAGGCCAAATCCGGGCAGCACCCGCTTACTGGACGACAACGCCAACATTTACTTGCGCCCTGCCGCTAACAGCTGATCCAGCTCGCCGCCGGTGGCGAAGTGGGTTTTCATCACCTGCGGCCAGCCGCCGAATTGATCTTCCACGCGGAACAGTTGGGTGTCCGGGAATTGCCCCTTGGCCGCCGCCATCGCTTTCTGGTCATACACGCGGTAGTAGAAACTGGTGATCACCTGCTGCGCCGCCGGGCTGTAGAGATAGTTCAGATAGGCTTTGGCCGCCTGTTGGGTGCCGTTGCGCGCGACGTTTTTGTCGACCCAGGCCACCGGGAACTCCGCCAGAATATCGACCGGCGGCACGATCACTTCGTACTTGTCTTCACCGTATTGCTTGCGGATGTTGTTCACTTCGGACTCGAAGCTGATCAGCACGTCGCCCAAACCGCGCTCGACGAAGGTGGTGGTCGCGCCGCGGCCGCCGGTATCGAACACCAACACGTTTTTCAGGAAACGGGTCATGAAGGCGCGGGTCTTGGCCGCATCGTTGCCGTCGGCCTGGCTGGCGGCGCCCCAGGCGGCCAGATAGGTGTAACGGCCGTTGCCGGAGGTTTTCGGGTTCGGGAACACCAGCTTCACGTCGTCACGCACCAGATCGTTCCAGGTGTGGATGCCCTTCGGGTTGTCCTTGCGCACCAGAAACGCCATGGTGGAATAGAACGGCGAGCTGTTGTTCGGCAGACGCGACTGCCAGTCCGCCGGGATCAGCTGCCCGCGATCGTGCAGGATCTGTACGTCGGTGACCTGGTTGTAGGTCACCACGTCGGCGCGCAGGCCCTGCAGGATCGCCAACGCCTGCTTCGACGAGCCGGCGTGCGATTGTTTGATGGTCAGCTTGTCATTCGGATGCTGCTGATTCCACTGCTGTTCAAAGCCGGGATTCAGCGCGACGAACAATTCACGGGAAACGTCATAAGAGCTGTTCAGCAATTCCGCCGCCGACGCGGCGCCGCTCGCCAACAGCGCAGCCGCCAGCCAACCTTTCAGCACGAGATTTTTAACCCGGTTTTGTTTCATTCTGCACCTTATCACTGAGTCATTCCTTCAGGCTTTCGCCTTATTGACGACCAGTGTATTTATAACTCGGTGCGGAGCTGTAACGCTTTTATATACCGTTTAGTGATTTACAAGCATCAAACGCTATAAGGCAGGCAATGCGAGGCGTTTTGGGGCGGGAAAACAGACCGAAGCCGGACGCGCCGGCTTCGGCAACGGCGTCAAAGTGACAGCAGGCGCGTCAGCGATGGCGCAAAGTAGTAGCTGCCGGTGACCGCACGGCTGAAACGCAGCATCGCGTCGCGTTTGCCGTCCAGATCGCCGAACATGCTCAGCAGTTGCTGCTCGATATTGTGCAGGCGCGCGCAATAGGCGATGAAGAACAGGCCGTGCTTGCCGCTGGCGGTGCCGTAAGGCAGGCTCTGGCGCAGAATTTTCAGGCCTTTGCCGTTCTCTTTCAGATCGACGCGGCTGACGTGGGAGGTATCCGGGCGCCGATCCGCCGGCAGCTCTTCGCTGTCGTGCTTGGTGCGGCCGATGATCTGCTCCTGCTGTTCGGTGGTAAAGCGCTGCCACTGGCGCAGGTTGTGCTCGTAGCGTTGCACCAGCACGTAGCTGCCACCAGCGTCCTCTTCACCTTCGGCGATCGTCGCCACTGCCGGGCGTTGGTCGCCCTGCGGGTTTTCGGTGCCGTCGATGAAGCCGCTCAGATCGCGCTCTTCCACCCAGCGGAAACCGTGGGTTTCTTCCTCAATCTTGATGACGTTGCCGAACGCCGCCAGCGCGGCCTGCGCCAGCGTGAAGTTGACGTCGTGGCGCAGCGACTGGATGTGGATCAGCATATCGCGCTGGGTGGCCGGCGCCAGCCCTTTGCCGAGCGGCGTGAATGGCTTCAGCTCTTTCGCGCCCTGGCCGCTGGAGAGATCGTGCCAGACGTCGTAGCCGAAAGCGATCACCGCGCCGAGGCGCGCATCGGGGAACTGCTGCTGCAGCTCGCTCAGCGTCTGACAAAACTGTTTGCAGCCCTGGCGCAAATCGGCGAATTCGCCCTGTACGCTGGCTTCCATAAAAATGGCGAAACGGCAGTGCTCCAGCAGAATGCCGCTCTGAACCTGTGTCATGTTGTTATCCTCAATACCAGAATCCGGCAACAGGTAAGGTATGGCGGTTGACGCGCGGGGTCCCTGTTACAAACGCGCGCTATCATACCGCAAGCACAGGCGATTGCCTTGCAGCAGCGCAAAGAAAATAGGGGTAATGATTTGGACAAGCAGGCGCCGGGAACCGGCGCCCGTTGAACGCGTTACTGCTGCGGCTTGGCGTGCCAAATGATTTTGCTGACCGTCCAGCTTTTCAGGGTGTCGTCCGGCGGGATGATATCCTGCGCGCCGGCCCACTTGCCGCTGAAGATGTAGGTGACGTATTTGCTCTGCTCCGCCACGCACTCCACTTTACCGGCGTCTTCGCCGCTGCCCGGCTTACAGGAGCCGAACGCCTTGCTGTACATGTCGCCGAACGGCGTGCCGAGCTTGTTGCCCCACTCCGTCGCCACTTTCGGATCCAGCACGTCCACCCGCTGCAGGCGCCCTTTCGGTTCGCCGGTGATCACCAGCTTCACCTCGTCGCCGGACAGCGCCTGATAATAAGAGACGATCTGGCCGTTGTTGGTCGCCATGCCGCCGCGCAGGCGGTAGTTGCCGTCCAGCCCGTCGTTGATGGCGCTTTCCGACATCGGCGTGCCGGCGTTGAGCTTGCCGACGCCCTTGGCGCCGACTTCCAGGCTGCTGCCGAACCAGTTGAACGGCGACAGGCTGGACCAGGAGAAATTGGACATGCTCGAACAGCCGGTCAGTAACAGCGGAAGCCCTAACAACAGGGGGCGAATATTCATCTCTAGCTCCTTAGACATCAATGGCACGGGGCGGGTCACCCGCTCCTGCCGCATTCGGCGTTTTGCTGCGTGCCAGCCTCTCACAACGGCCCGCACTACGCCAACGGTTGCCAGCTTGGAGTGCGGAAAATGCGAAAAGTGCCGCACTTCTCGGCAATTAGTCGGCGCGCTCCGCCGACGCGAAACAGGCTTTCAGACGTGCGTTCAGCAGCAGATAGCTCAGCGCCAGCGCGTCGAGCAGCGCCAACGTCAGCTCCAGCCCCGGCGCATCGCCATCCTGGCGCCACAGGCTGAACAGCGAGCCGCCGAACGACGCCAGCAGCGAGACAGCCAGCCCCCAGCGCCAACCGCGCCACAGCCGCGGCCATTGGTGGCGACGGCCGCTCAGCAAAAACGCCAGCGCCGCCGGCAGACCGAGCAGCATGCCGTACCAAAAGCGTTGGGTATCCGGATAAAACAACGCCAACAAGCTTTCGCCCTGCTCGCGCGAAGCGCCGGCCATCACGAACAACAGCCAGGTGCGCGCCTGCAAAATCAGCACGGCCCAAAATCCCAGCGGCAGCCGCAGCGCGCCGTGCTGATCGTAATCGTCCGGGGAAAACCGGGGTGAGAATGGCTTCAACGCTCGTTCCTTGCCAACAGAATAAAGACTATGGCTACAGATGGGCGCCGGCGATGGGAATTTCAATGCGTCGACTTAAGAAGCTCTTAAGATCGGTGTGTTTTAATCCTTATCACTAAGCAAGCCCCCGATATCAGCGGGATGTGATTTTCAATAACGATAAGGAAGCGCAACATGAAAAAACTGACTCTGGCCGCTCTGATCGCGCTGTGCAGCGCACCGATACTGGCGCAACAAGGCGGGTTCCTCGATCCGGCCGCGCCGCAGGCGCAAACGCAACCCGCTCCGCAGGGCGGTTTCTCCGGCCCCAGCGCGGCGCTGACCACCGTGGACAAGGTGAAATCGCTGAGCGACGACACCTGGGTGATGCTGCAAGGCAACATCGAGCAGCGCATCGGCGACGATACCTACACCTTCCGCGACGCCACCGGCACGCTGACGGTCGAGATCGATCGCAAGCGCTGGAACGGCCAAACCGTCACGCCGAAAGACAAGGTGCAGCTGGAAGGCAAAGTGGATAAAGACTGGAGCAGCGTGGAAGTGGACGTGAAAACCGTTAAAAAGCTGCCGTAATGCGTTGCGGCGGGCGGGGCAACGCCGCCGCCCGCCGCTCGATCAATATTCCTGATCTTCGATCAGCCGCTTGCCCAGGCTGGTGATGCCCTGGATCTCGTAGCCGAGCTTCTCGTACATCTCGACCACCGTGTCGTTGTCTTCGCGCACCATAATCTGGATCTTCGGGCAGCCGCGAGCGATCAGCTTCTTCTCCAGACGATTGATCAACGCATTGGCGATGCCGCGCCCACGATAGTCGGGATGCACCCCGAGGTAATACGCCGAGCCGCGGTGGCCGTCATAGCCGCCCATCACCGAACCGACCACTTCGCCGCCGACTTCCGCCACCAGGAACAGCTCAGGATCGTGGTTCAGCTTGCGCTCGATGTCCATTTCCGGATCGTTCCAGGGCCGCAGCAGATCGCAGCGCTCCCACAGGGTAATGACTTCTTCAAAGTCGTCTTGTCGAAATACGCGAATTTCCATCGATGTTGGCCGCTGTTAATTAAGGTGTTTATCTGATTATCGCGTGATTATTCACTTACGCAATATCAAACTGCGATTTACCGCGCTATTTGCCCCGAAATCGCCGGTAACAGGCGTAATAAATGGAAATAGTTATCGGGTCGATTAATGATTATCAATACGATATAACGTCGCGAAATAGAATCGTCGATGGAGCGTTGCGTAATGAAAAAGCAGGGTAAACAATTCCTCAATTTTAAGCCGCTTGCCGTTTCCCCGACGCGACGCCAACTGTTGCTTTCCGGCCTGGCGGTAGCGCTGTTCGGCGTGAAAAACCCAAGCGCCAAGGCGGAAGGCATGCTGCGCAATCAGCACAGCAAACCGGCGGCGAAACCGGCCGGCGGCAAAAAGCGGGTGATGATCGATCCCGGCCACGGCGGCATCGACTCCGGCGCGGTCGGCCACGAAGGTTCGCAGGAAAAACACATCGTGCTGGAAATCGCCAACCACGTGCGCCGTTTCCTGCATGAGCACGATCACATCGAGGCGCGCCTGACGCGCGAAGAAGACGAATTCATTCCGCTGTTCCAGCGGGTGGAGATCGCCCACCAGCACCAGGCCGATCTGTTCATTTCCATTCACGCCGACGGTTTTACCAGCCCGTCGGCCTCCGGCGCTTCGGTATTCGCCCTCTCCAACCGCGGCGCCAGCAGCGCCATGGCGCGCTACCTGTCCAACCGTGAAAACGCCGCCGACGACGTAGCGGGCGGCAAATACAAGGATCAGGACAACTACCTGCAGCAGGTGCTGTTCGATCTGGTGCAAACCGACACCATCAACAACAGCCTGACGCTCGGCCGCCACGTGCTCGGCCAAATTCGTCCGGTACACCATCTGCACAGCGACAGCACCGAACAGGCGGCGTTCGCGGTGTTGAAATCCCCGTCCATTCCCTCGGTGCTGGTAGAAACCTCGTTCATCACCAACCCGAACGAAGAACGGCTGCTGGGCACCACCGCGTTTCGCGAGAAAATCGCCCGCGCCATCGCGGACGGCATCGTCAACTTCTTCGACTACTTCGACGCACACCAACGCAAACCCCGCTGATGCCGCGGGCGGCGAATAAGAGTATACTCAGCGCCTTGTTCAGCCAGACGCTATAAAGACCCCGCATGAGTTTACCTAACATCGCTGAAGTAAAATCCTTCCTGCTGGCGCTGCAGGATCATATCTGCGCGCAGCTCGCCCAGGCCGATGGCGGCGCCGTGTTCACCGAAGACCAATGGACGCGTGAAGAAGGCGGCGGTGGCCGCAGCCGCGTGCTGACCAACGGCGCGGTGTTCGAACAGGCGGGGGTCAACTTCTCGCACGTCTCCGGCGCCACCCTGCCGGCCTCGGCGACCGCGCACCGTCCGGAACTGGCCGGGCGCAGCTTCCAGGCGATGGGCGTCTCCCTGGTTATCCATCCGCTCAGCCCCTACGTGCCCACCAGCCACGCCAACGTACGCTTTTTCATCGCTGAAAAGCCGGGCGAAGCGCCGGTGTGGTGGTTCGGCGGCGGTTTTGACCTGACGCCGTTCTACGGTTTCGCAGAGGATGCCGTGCACTGGCACCGCACCGCGGCCGAGCTGTGCGCGCCGTTCGGCGACGAGGTCTACCCCAAATATAAACAGTGGTGCGACGATTACTTTTTCATCAAGCATCGCAACGAAGCGCGCGGCATCGGCGGCCTGTTCTACGACGATCTTAACACCCCGGATTTCGACCATTGTTTCGCCTTCACCCGCGCGGTGGGCCAGGGCTTCCTCGACGCCTACCTGCCGATCGTCGAAAAACGCAAGGCCTTGACCTGGGGCGAGCGCGAGCGCCAGTTCCAGCTGTATCGCCGCGGCCGCTATGTGGAGTTCAACCTGGTGTGGGATCGCGGCACGCTGTTCGGGCTACAAACCGGCGGGCGCACCGAGTCCATCCTGATGTCGATGCCGCCGTTGGTGCGTTGGGAATATAACTACCAGCCGGACGCCGACAGCCCGGAAGCGGCGCTGGCGCGCGATTTCCTGCCGGTGCGCGACTGGCTGCGGGAGACGAAATGATGCAGATTTGGGTCGATGCGGACGCCTGTCCGAACGTGATCAAGGAAGTGCTGTTCCGCGCCGCCGATCGCACCGCCATCACCGTGACGCTGGTGGCGAACCAACCGCTGCGCACGCCGCCGTCGAAGTACATCCGTTCGCTGCAGGTGGCGGCCGGCTTCGACGTGGCCGATAACGAGATCGTGCGCCGCTGCGAAGCGGGCGATCTGGTGATCACCGCCGACATTCCGCTGGCAGCGGAGGTGATTGAGAAAGGCGCGGTGGCGCTGAACCCGCGCGGCGAACGCTATACGCCGGACACCATTCGCGAGCGCCTCAACATGCGCGATTTTATGGATACCCTGCGCGCCAGCGGCATTCAGACCGGCGGCCCGAACGCCCTGAACCAGCGCGACCGCCAGCAGTTCGCCAACGAGCTGGACAAATGGCTGCTGCAGGCGAAACGGGCGCAGTGACTGCGCCCTGCTCTGCTGCGGTTTAGAAGCGCACCTCCCCGCCGAAGATATAGGTGCGCCCACGGGCGGTGTTGGTCGGCGTCTCATACTGCGACTGCGACGGCAGCGAGTTCATCTTGTTCAGCGCGTCCGAATAGTCTCTGTCCATCAGGTTTTGCACGCTGAGCTTCAGCAGCAGATTGCGATTCACCTGATAGGTGCCGTACAGATCGATAATGGTCGGAATATGCGGCGCCGGCTCCTTCAGCAACTGCTCATTCTCATCGTAATCAGAGTCTGGCGACAGACGCACCGACTTGCCGGTGTATTTCACCACCCCGCCCAGCGTCAGTTTTTCGTCCAGCAGGCGCACCCCGCTGTCCAGCGTGAAGTAGAATTCCGGCAGCTCGCTGATATCGCCCGCGCCGAATACGTTGCTGGCCTGGTTGGTCGGCTGGGAGGTATGCTCCTTGCTTAACGACAGTTTGGTGAAGGCGAAACCGGCGTCGTACAGCGCTTCAAGCTCCACCCCGCGCGTTTTGACCGGATCGGGAGCATTGCTGTACATGGTCATGCTGACGTTGATGTCCGCGTTATCCCACTCTTCCTGCGTCGCCTGCGAACGGTTGCACTTCTGACGGTTTTTACACACCAGGTAGGTTTGGCTGGATATGTAGTTTTTGATCTTGGTTTCGAAATAGACCGCTTTCAGTTGGAAGCTGTCCTGCTTGAACAACAGATCGTGGGCATTGGCGTTGAACCCGCCCTGCCAGGTCTCCGCTTTTTCACCCTTCAGGAACGGGTTCATCGACTGGCCGCCGCTGTTGGCGAAGAACACTTCCTGGATATTCGGCCCGCGCATCGACTTGCTGTAGCTGACGAACGGCTGCAGCCACGGCGTCACCTGCGCCGACAGCATGACCGACGGGTTGAAGCCGTGTTCGTTGCGGTTGATAGTGCCGGCGCCCTGAGGGAAGCACTCTACGCGCTCATCACAGGCCGGCTTGTAGCCGGAGAGGCGATAGGCGGTGTAGTTCAGGTCGAAATTTCCCTGCCAAATGCCGTAGTTGGCCTGCAACCCACTGTACAGGCTGGAGATATCTTGTTTGCCGGCAATGCCCACCGGCATGCTTTCCGCCTGATCCTGATCCGTCACCAGCCCGGATGCCTTTTTCTTATACTCGTTGCGCACCAGCTTGCCGCCGTAGCTGAAGGCGAAATCAATATCCCGCAGGCTGAAACGGCTGGTGTTGTTGATATCCAGCGCATCGGAAATGTTTTTCGCCGTGCTGTCGCTGAACCCCGCCATGTTGTTGGACATGAACTTCTGCTCATCGCGACTGGTGCTGGCGGTCAATTTGAAATCGATCAGTTCCGAGAACGGCGCGTAGTGGTATTTGAGGTAAAAATCGTCGCTGTCGATGTGGCGGCGGGTGATTTTATTCTGGTAGCTGCGCGCCGACAGTTCGATGCTGTTGAAGGCATCCGGCTTGATGTCCACTTTGAACAGCTGGGATTTCGGGTTCTGGCGGTAGGTTTTATCGACGTTGAACATCTCGCTGTCGAAACCGGCGCCGTTTTTGTAGTTAGAGGTGATGGAGCTGCCGCTGATCGCCGCCATCGCCCCCAGGCTGCCGCCGTCGGCAAAGGCGGCAGTTTTGGCGCCCACGGCGATCATGCCGCTGCGGCCGATGCCGTTATTGCCCACCGAGAACTTGGTGCGTACGCCGAACGGGTTATCGGAAAACACCACGTCATCCACGCCGATGGTGCGGAAATTGGCGCTGCCCGCCAAGGCATTCACCCCGTCGGAACCGGTGGCGTTGCCGCGCGCCACATCGACGCCGACGATAAAGTTAGGATCGATCAGCGCCCCGAACTGGCTGGTGGGCATGCCGCCGTGCGCTGCATCGCTCGGGGAGTTGCCGTAGTAGTTTTGCGTGATGCCGTCGACCATGGTGTTGACCCGGCCGAAGCCGCTCAGGCCGCGAATATTGACGCTGACCGATCCCTGACCGGGGTCGATCTGGGTATAGGTGCCCGGCATGCTGCGCAGAATGCTGTCCACCGACTCCAGATTTTGGTTCTCGTCGCGCGAGCTGAACGCGCCTGGCCTCGCCAACGCGTCTTTTTCGCTGCTTTTGCCGCCGTCGGCGGCCGAGACGTTGAGCGGGCTGAACGCCACGCTGCCTTTATTATTTTCCGCCTGTTCCTGCGCGGCCACAGCCTGCCCGTGCAGCACCAGTCCCGCGCCGATCAGGCTCGCTATCATTTTAATTTTCATATATCCCCAGAAATAGCCAATAAGGTTTGATGGCCGACAATGCCCAGCAAAAAGCCCGCCGAAAGCGCGGTAAAAGATTGTTATTGTTTTATTGCGCCGCAGCGTGCCGCGGCGCTGAAGGTTATTTCTGCGCCTGCCGATCCGCCGCCAAAATAAAGGCGTACTCCAGCGCGCCGTTTTCCAGCCGCGCCAGGCGGCCCGATTTGCCACCGTGGCCGGCGGTCATGTCGGTGGAGAGCAGCAGCAGCGAATCGCCCTGTTTGAAATGCCGCAGCTTCGCCACCCATTTGGCCGGCTCCCAATACTGCACCTGCGAATCGTATAAACCGCTGGTGACCAGCAGGTTCGGGTAACGCTGTTTGCGCACGTTGTCATACGGGCTGTAGGACTTCATCAGCGCATAGGCGGCCGGCTGGTGCGGGTTGCCCCACTCCTCGTATTCGCCGGTAGTGAGCGGAATGCTGTCGTCCAGCATGGTGGTCACCACGTCGACGAACGGCACCTGCGCCACCACCGCGTTGTAGAGCTGCGGCGCCTGATTGATCACCGCCCCCATCAGCAAACCGCCGGCGCTGCCGCCCATGGCGTAGATGCGCCCCGGCTGGCCGTAGCCGCCGTTGATCAGCGCCTGGGTGGCGTCGATGAAATCGTTGAAGCTGTTCGGTTTGTGCGTCAGCTTGCCCTGTTTGTACCAGCTCTGCCCCAGTTCGCCGCCGCCGCGCACGTGGATCAGCGCATAGACGAAGCCGCGATCCAGCAGGCTGATGCGGTTGGCGCTGAACGCCGGATCCATGCTCATGCCGTAAGCGCCGTAGCCGTACACCAACAGCGGGTTATGCCCGTTTTTGAACAGCGACTTGCGGTACACCAGCGAGACCGGCACCTTCACGCCGTCGCGCGCCGCGACCCAGATGCGCTCGCTGTGATACAGGCTCGGATCGACGCCTTTCACTTCCTGCTGCTTGAGCAGAGTGCGCTCGCCCTTGTTCAGATCCCACTCATAGGTGCGGGTCGGCGTGGTCATCGCCGAATAGCCGTAGCGCAAACGATCGCTGTCCGGCTCGGGGTTATAGCCCAGCCAGGCCATGTAGCTGGCGTCGTCGAACGGGATGGCGCGCTCGGTTTTGCCGTCCCAGCTGATTTGCCGCAGCTGCACCAGCCCGTTGGCGCGTTCCTGCACCACCAGCCAATCGCGGAACAGGCTGAAGCTTTCCACCTCGTGCTGCGCCTGCGGCGCAATCAGCGTCTGCCAGGGGTTGCCCGCCGCCGCCGTGCGGTACAGGCCGAAGTTCGGATCCTGATGGTTGGAACGCAGATAGAACTCGCCGCGGTAGTGATCGAGATAATACTCGCGGCCGTTTTGCCGGGCGGCGAACAGCTGAGGCTCGCGCTGCGGCTGGTTGGCGTCGATCAGGCGCACTTCGGACGTGGTGTTGCCGCTGATGGTCAGAATCAGGTAATCGCGCGAAGAAGAACGGCCGAGGCTGAGGTAGAACGCCGGATCGTTTTCCTGATACACCAGTTTATCTTCCGCCGGCGGCGTGCCGTACTGATGGCGGTAGACCTGGTACGGCAGCAGCGTTTGCGGGTGGTTGCGCACGTAGAACAGGGTTTGGCTGTCGTTGGCCCACACCATGTTGCCGGAGGTGTTTTCCAGCGTTTCCGGCGACCAGCGTTCGCTGTCTATCTCGCGCAGGGAGATGCGGTATTGGCGGCGGCCCTGCAGATCTTCGGCCACCGCCAGGCGGCGGTTGTCCAAGCTCACGTCCAGCGCCCCCAGGCGATAATAGGCATGGCCGGCCGCGCGCTGATTGGCGTCCAGTAAGGTTTGCCACGGCGCGTCGGCGGTGAGCGCCTGGCGCTGATACCGCGCGAAATCTTTACCGGCGGCGTAGCTTTCCTGATAGCGATAGCCGTTGAGCTGATACGGCACCGAACGATCGTCAGGGTTCATGCGGCCCAGCATCTCCTGATACAGCGTGGCGCGCAGCTTCTGGTACGGCGCCATCATCTGCTCGGTGTAGCGGTTCTCCGCCTTCAGGTAGTCCAGCACCTTCTGATCTTTTCGGCTGTCGTCGCGCAGCCAGTAGTAATCGTCGGTACGCGTCTCGCCGTGGGCCGTCAGCGCTTTCGGCGCCCGTTCCGCCAACGGCGGCTGCGGTTGCGCCAGCGCGGCGCCGGCGATGCCTAAAGAAAGCCAGAGCGCGGCCGCGATGCGACGGCGCGGGGTAAATAACAGCGGATTCATAATCCCTCACGAAGTTTGAAGAGCCGGACGGCGGCGCTGCCGCGTCTGCGGGCATTAACGGCGGGCATTCAGCTCCGCCAGATTGAAATCGATCGGCATCCTTACCCTGACGGCCCCCTGCTGCAGCATCTCCGGCGGCGGCGGCGGCAACGGCTGCGCGCGCGACACCACCGCCACCGCTTCCCGATCCAGCGACGCGGTGCCGGAACGGATCTGCAGGGTCACGTTCGACACCCGCCCCTGCGCATCGACGCTAAAACTGACCTGCGGCATGCCGCTGCGCCGGCGGTTGCGGGCATCCAGGGGATACTCTTTGATGCGGTTCAGTTTGCCCTTCACCAGGCTCTCCCACGACAGCTTGGCCTGCGCGTTGCTGTTGGCGTCGCTGTTAATCGGGGCGGCGGTTTGGTGAGAGAGCGTCTGCGCCTGCGGCGCGGCGGCGCTGGACGCGGCGGCGTTGCGCGTCTCTTTCGCCTGTTCCTGCGGCTTCGGCTGCGCTTTTTGCGGGGGACGGTGCTCGGCGCGCTTCTTGTCCGCCGTCACGATCTTCGCTTTATCGGCGCGCGCCAGCTTGGGCAGATCCGGCTGTTGCTGCTGCTCCGCCGGCTGCGCCGCAGCGGATTCCGCCTGCTGCACGCCCAGCGGCAACGGTTTGCTTTCCGGCGCTTCAATCTGCGCCGCCCAGCTCATCATCACCGCCGGCGGCGGCAGCTCGACCGGCTCGAGCGCCGTCTGCGGCCAATAAAACAGCAGAACCAACGCCGCGTGCGCCGCCAGGGCGAGCAGCAAGCCGCGCGCCCAGCGCGGCTGCGGCAGCGCAAAGGCCGGAGGGGGATAAGACTGACTTAACATAGGGGCATTAGCTTACTTAATTGCGAATGATTGCAGATCACATTTACTAATGATAATCATTTGCAACTATAATTAACACCCCTTTTCACTGCCTTAACGTATTCATTTCACTGATGGTGTGATCCACAGGTAGTCCGCCGTGTGCGCGTC
Organism: Serratia sp. EWG9; assembly: GCF_019913725.1. NCBI lineage: Bacteria > Pseudomonadati > Pseudomonadota > Gammaproteobacteria > Enterobacterales > Yersiniaceae > Serratia > Serratia sp. EWG9. Next base: position 22,681 of record NZ_JADNRO010000006.1, on the reverse strand, counting down.
AACCTGTACGCCCGGCTCCGCCAGCATCAGCACCGTCGGCGCCGCCGCCGGTTGCAGATCCCGCACGTGCAGCGGCACGCCCACCGATTTGGCGGCGTGATAACCGCCGGCGATCAATAGCGCGGGCGTCGGCGCCGCCAGCAGGCGCTCCGCCATGCGCCTATCGCGCTGCTGCTGGATCGCCAGCATCGCATGCAGCTGCGCGGCCTCAATCTGGCCGCCGTGCGAAGTGCGGATAGTCTCTTCCAGCGCCTTGCGCACCGCCGGCTGCGACGAGAGCTGCCCCGCCGGGAACTGCGGCTGCTGATAGAACGCCGCGATCTCGCTGCGATCCAGGTTGGCCGACCACAGCGGGTAAGGCGCGCGCATCGCCGCCATCGTCACCCCGCCATACAGCGCCCATTTCCAGCCCGGCTGCCAGGCGATCAGCTCCGCCACGCGGCCGTCACGCACCGTGGGATCGCTCTGCAGCCACTGCTTGACTTTGTCGACCTGCGCCTGCTGGTTCGGGTTGATCATCTCCATCAGCACGCTACCCTGCGGCCGCCGTTGCGGCAGCTGCTGCACCAGCCATTGCTCAATCTGATGGTGGTAAGGATTGTCATGCTTTTCCCCGACGATCACCCGCGGCTGCTGCGCCAACCGCGTCAACAGCTGCTCGGGCGTCAGGGTCGCGCCGCTGTGCAGATCGGTGATATTCCCCAGGCTCGCGACGTCGCTGGCCGGCGTCTTCACCGGCGTTTGGCTGCAGGCGCCGAGCGCCAACGCCGCCAATAAAATCAGATATCTCATCATGTTGCCCCATTAGCGAAAATGGCGACATTATAGATAATAATTATCATTTGCATATAGATCTGGCCTGACGATTTTTTTACGCGGCGATCGCCGGTGACGCATTGCGTTGAAACGGCATTGCGGGTATAACCAATAGCCATTCAGATATTTAGACGTCTATACGGATAGATTATTATGCACTCATCGGCGCCCGCCGCAGGGCAGTTCAAACGCAGCATGAAGGCCCGGCATCTGGTGATGCTGTCGCTGGGCGGCGTGATCGGCACCGGGCTGTTTTTCAATACCGGCTACATCATCTCCACCACCGGGGCGCTCGGCACGCTGCTGGCCTACCTGATCGGCGCGCTGGTGGTGTATCTGGTGATGCTGTGCCTGGGCGAGCTGTCGGTGGCGATGCCGGAAACCGGCGCCTTTCACGTCTATGCTTCGCGCTATCTGGGGCCGGCCACCGGCTATGCCGTCGCCTGGCTGTATTGGCTCACCTGGACGGTGGCGCTGGGCTCCAGCCTGACCGCGGCCGGATTCTGCATGCAGTACTGGTTCCCGCAGTCGCCGGTGTGGCTGTGGTGCCTGATCTTCTGCGCGGCCATTTTCCTGCTCAACGTCGTGACCACCCGTTTTTTTGCCGAAAGCGAATTCTGGTTTTCGCTGATCAAAGTGGTGACCATTCTGGCGTTCATCATTCTGGGCGGCGCCGCCATGTTCGGCCTGCTGCCGATGAAAGACGGCACCCCGGCGCCGTTCCTGCACAACCTGACCGCTTCCGGCTGGCTGCCGCACGGCACGCTGCCGATCCTGATGACCATGGTGGCGGTGAACTTCGCTTTCTCCGGCACGGAGCTGATCGGCATCGCCGCCGGTGAAACCGAGAACCCGGAGAAAGTCGTGCCGCTGGCGATCCGCACCACGGTGATCCGCCTGATGCTGTTCTTTATCGGCACGGTGTTTGTGCTGGCGGCGTTGATCCCGATGGATCAGGCGGGGATCGTCAAAAGCCCGTTCGTGCTGGTGTTTGAACGCATCGGCGTGCCTTACGCCGCCGATATCTTCAACTTCGTGATCCTGACCGCCATCCTGTCGGCGGCCAACTCCGGCCTGTACGCCTCGGGGCGCATGCTGTGGTCGCTGGCCCACCAGCGCACCCTGCCGGCCTACTTTGCGCGCGTCAATGCGCGCGGCATTCCGATCAACGCCCTGACCTTCAGCATGCTCGGCGGCGTGCTGGCGCTGCTGACCAGCGTGATCGCGCCGGATACGGTGTTCGTCGCCCTGTCGGCGATCTCCGGCTTTGCGGTGGTGGCGGTGTGGCTGAGCATCTGCGCCGCCCACTATGCTTTCCGCCGCGCCTATCTGCGCAGCGGCCAGCCGATAAGCGGCCTGAAATACCGCGCGCCCGGCTATCCATTGACGCCGATCCTCGGCTTTGCGCTGTGCCTGCTGGCCTGCATCGGGCTGGCGTTCGATCCGGAGCAGCGCATCGCGCTCTACTGCGGCCTGCCGTTCGTCGCCCTGTGCTATCTCACCTATTTCCTGACCCGGCGCGCCGGGCAAAAAAACGCTTTGGGAGAACAACATGTCGGTTAACAACCCCGTCGCTCGTTTGCTGGCCGAACGGCCGACGCTGATCCTGGACGGCGCGCTGGCCACCGAGCTGGAAGCGCGCGGCTGCGATCTGACCGATCCGCTGTGGTCGGCCAAGGTGCTGATTGAAAATCCCGAGCTTATCTATCAGGTACACCTCGATTATTTCAACGCCGGCGCCCAGTGCGCTATCACCGCCAGCTATCAGGCCACGCCGCAGGGCTTCTCGCGCCGCGGCCTGGATCAGGCTCAGTCGCTGGCGTTGATCGCCAAAAGCGTGCAGCTGGCGCAGCGCGCGCGCCGCGATTATCTGGCCGCGCACCCGCAGGCGGCGCCGCTGTTGATCGCCGGTTCGGTGGGCCCGTACGGCGCCTATCTGGCCGACGGCTCGGAATACCGCGGCGACTACCGGCTGGCGCAGGATGACTTCATTGCCTTCCACCGCCCGCGCATCGCCGCGCTGGCCGCCGCCGGCGTCGATCTGCTGGCCTGCGAAACGCTGCCGTCGTTTGCTGAACTGCAGGCGCTGCTGACGCTGCTGCAGGAGTTCCCGACGCTCGGCGCCTGGTTCGCCTTCACCCTGCGCGACAGCCAACACCTCAGCGACGGCACGTCGCTGACGGAGGTCCTGTCCGCGCTGCGCGGTAACCCGCAGGTGCTGGCCATCGGCATCAACTGCATCGCGCTGGACAAGGTCGCCCCGGCGCTGCGTCAGCTGAGCGCGCTGGCCGACAAACCTCTGCTGGTCTACCCGAACTCCGGCGAGCACTACGATGCGGTGAGCAAAACCTGGCACGCCTGCGGCGGCGAGCACGGCAGCCTGGCCGATCAGGCGACGGCGTGGCGCGCGCTCGGCGCACAATTGATTGGCGGCTGTTGCCGCACCACCCCGCAGGATATTCGCGCCATCGCCGCGCGCTGCAAGGCATGAGAAAGGGAGTTATTCGGTTAGCCGGCACAGTTGCTCCGCGGCTTGTTCAACGTTGAGGCGGCCTTGGGTGGCCTCGACAGTATAGTACAGGCAATAAATTAAACATCGAATCAGTTTGGATGTCTAAACCGCATAACAAAACGCTCGACAATACTTAAATTGTCGAGCGGAGTAGATGCTAATGATATTTTTCTATTACCATTTATCTCTATAATTGAATGAAAGGAAGTAGTCAAATTTCTCGGTCGATATCTTACTTGTGAAATAGGGTTGAATCAAAGCTACCCAGCTCTCCTTTACATCAAACTCACCATTATTCATTGTATCGTCCAAGGGGAGGCCTAAAGCATCGATGAGAGAGTCATCGTCCCCAAAATCTTTTGAATACTCTTCTCCCTTAAAATCATCATTATTTTTGTCAAACCATGTAAGACGTAATTTTAATCCCATGACACTATCTCCCCTATAAATACTTTTTGATATTTCGTTTTGGATCTGGACTTTTCAACTGCTTACCCGTTTTGGGATCAAAAGCCCCCAGATGTTCGCCGTCGCTGGCACGATATCCTTCCAACTCACCATGCTGTGAGTCCCACTCATAAATTTTACGCCCCTTGTCGCCATACCACCGAGCCCGGCGGCCCCCTCCTGACTGCTTGGGAGTTTTTGGTCTACCTACTTTAAGCTCCCCCAACCCCTTAATTTCATCAGTTTTTGGGGCAGGATGATATTTGTGCCCGCGCTCCTGAGTTCCTTCTCGAGGTTTAATAAGCTCTGGCTTGTCTTCTCGAGCCGGTTTTTTCCGTGGTTTGTTGAACATGACATAAATCGGCTCAAGACCACTTTCAACCGGTGGAACCAAAATATAGTCATGGATCTGCTGAACGTCGCCATTAGGCAATGCAACCAGCGTTCCTTTCCCTGACACATCGACACGGCCTCCTGTCGAAAGTTTGCCTGCAGGCGCACCAACCGGCGTGACGGTAATAATATAACCGGATACGCCCTTATCATCCGCCGGTGTCCAGGTCAGAGAGATTGCACCGTCGTCAGTGGTAAATCGCAACTCCCTTTTCACCGTATCCCATGATAGTGGCCGCAGTGGCACCGCACCTTTTACGTTCCGCTCATCAGGGCGAACGATATTGATGTGGATTTTCTCTTCCCCGACATCCCCCGTATCACGAGAAACAAGTCGATAAGGTAACCGCACAGAATTATAGTTGCCGAGCGCATTCCTCACATCGTCTCGCGTCAATCCGAACCGACCGATCCCCAGGGATGACATGACACTCAATGCCGGCACGTCCAAACTCTCGGAAAAGACAAAAGAGAGTTGAGCAAACTCAGCCGTGGTGACTTGCCCGTTATTATACAGTTTTTCCGCAGGTGTCTTCGTCAATGCCGCCGAGGCCCGGGCAAACGCGCCACGGATACCGGTTTCCAGTGTCTCCGTCGCCGCCACCGAATTATAGTTGCTGATAGCAAACCCGCTTTCACGCCAGAAGTAGGCAGGCTGCTCCAGAAACAGCGGACTGGGTTTGCTACCCATGACCGGCGGATATTTTGGCAAATCGCCATCGCCAACCGTAAGAACGAATTCTTTCTTCGCCTGGTTGCGCCAGAACGCCGCTTGCGCTTGCGGTGACAACGAAGCAATATCCTTATCAGTCGGCTGCCGCGCACGAATTTTGCTCATATTGTCTTTGGCAATGCGATCGAATTCAGCAACCTGAGCCGATAGATCCTTTTCTTCCTGACGCAGCCGGGAAAGATCTTCGTTTAATGCAGCAATGGTGCCATTGGTTCTTTCCACGTCACGATGAAATTGTTCGGCACGTCCCGCCTGACGGCGAGCACGCGCATTGGCTTCCTGGATGGTTTGACGTTCAGCAATTCGTTGATTGAGGGCAATGTGAGACTGCTTTTCCTCAATTTGTCGCTGGTTGATAGTCAGTTCAGGCAGTAGCCATTGATAACTGTGTGACTTTCGATACTCATCCGTTTGAACTGATTCACGACGTTGGCGCGCATCCTGATAAGTCAGAAGTGCCTTGCGTTCGGCTTCACGTGCATTGACTTCATTTTGCGGAATGATCTCCACCACGGCAACATAAGCCGGCGGCAGATTACTGCCTGGAGGGAACACCACGATACCATCGTGCGTGTTGCCACCCGGTTGCGTCGCAGGCAACGGTTTGGCTTCAGCATTATTTATCTCGGTAACACCGTCCACAGGTTTCGCCGTGGTTGGCGGCGCCGGCGCATTGACGCGAATATGAATATCAGGCATGCCCGGTACAATTCCTACCGTATAGACGTCCGGTCGCTTGGTGGGCTTTGCCTCCACAACCGGAACGCTCATCGGTAACGACGGTGAACGAACAACGGCTACTTTTTGCTGCCCCTCGTCAACGAGGTCAGCAATACGGGCGCTGACCAGGGTTGCCGGTTGAGTGGGCAGTTGGCCCGGCGGTGTCTGAGTGACCAAATCTGCGGGGAGCGTCGTCGTGATATGTCGTACCATCGACATATCATCAGGAGCGATCTTGGTTGGCGTAATGCCTTCCACGACCAATCCCCAGAGACTAGTCCGCCACAACGTGCCTACCGTGGGAATACCGAGCGTTTTCACTTTGGCTATCGATTTCGTGATAAACGATTGCACCGTTTGGGATTTCAGTAGGCTGAATCCCCACGCACCGTCGATCAACGAAAGATTGAATTGTGCCCCCACCGCGACAGACGCTTGTGCTTCTGGAAACAGACTCAGGTTAACATTGCCGCCACTGTTGGCGGGATCCCTGTCCCCACCATTGTTGCCACCGCCAGTATGCCCGCCAGTGTCCTTATCCTTACCTCCCCATGGATTATTTTCCGAACTCCAGCCGGAGTGATCGGATGCATCCACACCACCACCCAGGCCTGTCGGGCCACCATTCACTCCACCGCCAGGACCGCGGCTGTCTTTACCATCACCACCACTCATAACTCATCTCCTATTGAAATTGCACACAAATACTGTATGCATGAACAGTAATTTAGAAGAATTTAAGAGGAGGAGCAATTCATTAACCCAGCAAGCTGTTGTGCTGTATATCAGACAAAACAGAGAGGGGATTTGCGTGAGTAAGTTCGTCGTCATATGGACGAACAATGCAGATAATATGTGGCGGCTAGGCACTACGCGAAGGAATTAAGCGAAGTCAATGAGCTGAAGTTTAACGGGCAAAATATGAGCTTAACGTACAATAACTACCAATATTGACACTCTCCCCTAAGCACACGATTGGCTACGGCCTCAACTTTGCTGCCTTCCTGGCGGCCGTGAGGCACAATTTCAGCGTTGAATTCCGCAATATCCTCTGCGGTCAAAAAGATCATCTATTCGCCAGCGCCTTAATCGTATCCGCGTGTTTAGCCTGAATGCGCGCTTTCACCTTGGCTTTGACCAAAACCTCATAGTCGGCCTTACTGATGATGTAAACCTCATCGTGCCCGCGGCGCGTCACTTCCACCGGTTGTTTTTGCGCTTCCAGAAGCACCTCAGCCAAATTGTTTCTCGCCGCTGTGTAGCTTATCGTGGTCATTTTCTTTACCTGTACATGTACATATTTGACCACTATTTGTACCATGTCAGATGAAGATAAAAAAGCCCCCGGCGCCAACGGCGCAGGGGGCCAGTCATTCAACCCGGGCTTACAGCGGTTCGGTCTGGGCTTCCACCACCGCCAGCGCCACCATGTTGACGATGCGGCGCACCGAGGCGATCGGCGTCAGGATGTGCACCGGCTTGGCGACCCCCATCAGCACCGGCCCGACGGTCACCCCTTCCGAGCAGGAGACGCGCAGCAGGTTGTAGCTGATGCGCGCCGCTTCCATGTTCGGCATGATCAGCAGGTTGGCCGAGCCTTTCAGCGGGCTGTCCGGCATCAGATCGTGACGGATGCTTTCCACCAGCGCGGCGTCGCCGTGCATTTCACCGTCGATCTCCAGCTCCGGCGCCAGCTCGTTCACCAGCTCCAGCGTTTTACGCATCTTGCGCGCCGCCGGGCAGTCAGACGAGCCGAAGCTGGAGTGAGACAGCAGCGCCACCTTCGGTTCGATACCGAAACGGCGCACGGTTTCCGCCGCCATCAGGGTGATCTCCGCCAGCTGTTCCGGCGTCGGATCGTCGTTGACGTAGGTGTCGGCGATGAAGGTGTTGCCGCTCGGCAGCAGCAGCGCGTTCATCGCGCCCGCGACGTGCGCGCCTTCACGGAAGCCGAACACGTTCTTCACCACGTCGTAATGCTCGTGGTAGCTGCCGATGGTGCCGCAGATCATCGCATCCGCTTCACCGCGGTGCAGCATGATGGCGGCGATCAGCGTCGGGTTGCCGATCACCGCGCGACGCGCCTGTTCTTGCGAAACGCCGCGGCGTTTCATGATCTGGTAGTACTCGCCCCAGTATTCGTTGAAGCGCGGATCCGACTCGTTGTTCACCACTTCGAAATCTTTGCCCGGCGTCAATTGCAGGCCCAGCTTTTTCAGGCGCATCTCGATCACGCTCGGACGGCCGACCAGGATCGGGAAGGCCAGCCCCTGCGACACCAGCTCTTGCGTGGCGTGCAGCACGCGCTCTTCCTCACCTTCCGCCAGCACCACCCGCTTCACCTCTTTGCGCGCCTGCGAGAAGATCGGTTTCATGAACAGGTTGGTTTTGTAGACGAACTCCGCCAGCTTCTCCACGTAGGCGTCGAAGTCTTCGATCGGGCGCGTCGCCACGCCGGAGTCCATCGCCGCCTTGGCCACCGCCGGCGCGATCTTGACGATCAGACGCGGATCGAACGGTTTCGGAATGATGTATTCCGGCCCGAAGGAGAGATCCTGATCGTCATACGCGGAGGCTACCACGTCGCTCTGTTCCGCCAGCGCCAGATCGGCGATGGCATGCACGCAGGCCAGCTTCATCTCTTCGTTGATGGTGGTGGCGCCCACGTCCAGCGCGCCGCGGAAAATGAACGGGAAGCACAAGACGTTGTTCACCTGGTTCGGGTAGTCGGAACGGCCGGTGCAGATGATGGCGTCCGGGCGCACCGCTTTGGCCAGCGGCGGCAGAATTTCCGGTTCCGGGTTGGCCAGCGCCATGATCAGCGGATCGCGCGCCATGGTTTTCACCATATCCTGCGTCAGCACACCCGGGCCGGAGCAGCCGAGGAAGATGTCGGCGTTTGGGATGGCGTCGCCTAGCGTGCGCTGGCCGTTATCCTCGATGGCGTAGGCGGCTTTGGTCTGTTCCATATTGGCGTCGCGGCCTTTATAGATGACGCCCTTGGAATCGCAGACGGTGATGTTCTGTTGACGCAGCCCCAGCGCCACCAGCAAGTTCAGGCAGGCGATGGACGCCGCGCCGGCGCCGGACACCACCAGCCGCACGTCGGAGATGTTCTTCTTCACCACGCGCAGGCCGTTGAGCACCGCGGCGGTGGTAATGATCGCCGTGCCGTGCTGGTCGTCGTGGAACACCGGGATCTTCATGCGCTCACGCAGTTTCTGTTCGATGTAGAAACACTCCGGCGCCTTGATGTCTTCCAGGTTGATGCCGCCGAAGGTCGGTTCCAGCGCGGCGATAATGTCGATTAATTTGTCAGGGTTATGCTCATCCACTTCGATATCAAATACATCGATACCGGAAAACTTCTTGAACAAAACGCCCTTGCCTTCCATCACCGGCTTACCGGCCAACGCGCCGATATTGCCCAGACCCAGTACCGCCGTGCCGTTGGAAATTACCGCCACCAGGTTGCCGCGCGCGGTGTATTTGTAGGCCGCCAGCGGATCTTCGGCGATCTCGAGGCAAGGCGCGGCGACGCCCGGCGAATAGGCCAGCGCCAGATCGCGCTGGGTCGCCAACGGTTTGGTTGGGGAAACCTGGATCTTCCCTGGGACAGGAAACTGATGGAAATCAAGGGCACTCTGTTTGAGCTGTTCGTCCATTATGGATTCCTTTGTTTTTTGCTTTTATGTTGAGGTAAGGCTTTGAGGCTGCGCCCTGCCGTGGGCCATGGCGCCCAGGTACAATGACAGGGCACAGCCTTGAAGTATAGTGAGAGAAACATCACAAACTTTGAAGCGCGCCATAACCTTGGTCGAAAGACCGTTTTAAAAGTAAAAAAAGAAGGCCTGCGGGACAAGTCAGACAAGCGCCGCCGTCAGCGCGGCGGCAGCGTGGCGCGCCAGGCGTTGAGCGTCTCCACCTGGCCGGCGCAAATGTGTAACGAGGTTTGTAACGCCAGGGCATAGCTTACCGCATCGCCCCAGGTCTCCCCCTGCAACTGCGGCTGCTCACAGGGAGCGAATACCGACTCAGGGGGCAACAGCGGCACGGCCTGCGGCGCCGGCGGCCGGGCGCAGGAGCTCAAGCACAGCGCCAGGCAGAGGCCGAGCGGCGCAGGGATCGTTTTTAATCGCTTCACGGTATTTCCTCTGATAAGCCTCGTGTTGTTGGCGCAGCTGCTGTTCCTGCCGCTGCTGCGCCGCCATCAGCGCGCGGTTTTGCGCGTCCTGGGTCTGCAGGGTGGCGATAAGCCCCGCCCGCTGCGCCAGGCTTTTTTGCAGTTCCGCCGCCTGTTGTCGCGCGGACGCCAACTGGTGCGACAACAGCGAGCTATAGCCGCCCAGGCAGATAGCCGCCAGCAACAGCAGCAGCAAGCCGCCCTGCATCAGTTTTTGCAGCCAGCCGCTCATGCCGGATAGTCCCGAAACGGCAGCTGGAAGTGCGGGCCGTCCTTGAGGGTCTTCCATTCGCCGCCCCATTCGACGTTGATGCCGCATTCACGCGCCGCTCGCCGCACCGCCACCGCAATTTGCGCGTAGTAATCCCACTCCCAGGAGACCACGCCCGCCGGCATCGCCACCACGTCCACCGCGTGTCCGGTCAGATGGCGGCTGCGCAGCGTTTGGCTGTTGCCGGCGCGCACCATTTCCCGCTGGCGCGCCATGCTGCGCAGCCCCTCGCTGACGGAAAACGGCACCAGGGAATAGCGCAGCGCCAGACGAATAACGCGCACCAGATCCGGATGCACGCCGCGCAGATTCTCTTCGCTGCGGGCGGTAAAACGAATCTCTTCGATGTCATTTAACATTTTTAAACCCCGTTTTTTTGCCGATGAATTTTTTAATTAAGGCGTTGATGTAATCCGCCCCCATAAAGCCAATCAATACGCTGGCCAAATTCGCCCAGTTTAATTCCAGGCCCATCAACGCCAGCGCATCGCGCACCGTCCAGGCCAATAACGCGCACATCGCCGCATTCAATAAACGTCGCCGAATACCCACGTTGCGATAGGCGCCGTGTAATAGCGCCATCACGCCGGCCAGAATGGCGTTCAATACCGGCTGAAGATATTCACATACTCGCTGGACTATTAAGCCAACAGCGTCAGGCTCTATGCTGGACATAGCTCATCTCCTTTTTTATTTTTAATTAAATGCCAATCACGGCCGGTGGGACATCGGATACTCAGAATCTAGTTAAGGATGCTATTACAAAGCAAATGAATAAATACAGGCCCTATGGTCGAATTCATTCATGCTGAATGCTGGCACAACACATAAACGCCAAGGCAGTCGGCAGTGAATAAAAAATTCATTCTTATCGTGATTTGTTTCGACTGTTATTTCCGCGAAAAATAAACATTAATGGCAACGGGAAATATTTCCCCATCGAAAAACATCCACTCTGGAGAAATGCCATGTCCACACGTAAAGCCGTTATTGGGTATTATTTTATTCCGACCAACCAAATCAATAATTACACCGAGACCGATACGTCTGTCGTGCCGTTCCCGGTTTCCAACATCACGCCGGCCAAAGCCAAACAGCTGACGCACATTAACTTCTCGTTCCTGGATATCAACAGCAATCTGGAATGCGCCTGGGATCCGGCCACCAACGACGCCAAGGCGCGCGATGTGGTCAACCGTCTGACCGCGCTCAAAGCGCACAACCCCAGCCTGCGCATCATGTTCTCCATCGGCGGCTGGTACTACTCCAACGATCTGGGTGTGTCGCACGCCAACTACGTCAACGCGGTGAAAACCCCGGCGTCGCGCGCCAAGTTCGCCCAATCCTGCGTGCGCATCATGAAGGATTACGGCTTCGACGGCGTGGACATCGACTGGGAGTACCCGCAAGCCTCGGAAGTGGACGGTTTCATCGCCGCGCTGCAGGAGATCCGCACCCTGCTGAACCAGCAAACCGTCGCCGACGGCCGCCAGGCGTTGCCGTACCAGTTGACCATCGCCGGCGCCGGCGGCGCCTTCTTCCTGTCGCGCTATTACAGCAAGCTGGCGCAGATCGTCGCGCCGCTCGATTACATCAACCTGATGACCTACGATCTGGCCGGCCCCTGGGAGAAGGTAACCAACCACCAGGCGGCGCTGTTCGGCGATGCGGCCGGGCCGACCTTCTACAATGCGCTGCGCGAAGCCAACCTGGGCTGGAGCTGGGAAGAACTGACCCGCGCCTTCCCCAGCCCGTTCAGCCTGACGGTCGACGCCGCGGTGCAGCAACACCTGATGATGGAAGGCGTGCCGAGCGCCAAAATCGTGATGGGCGTGCCCTTCTACGGCCGCGCCTTCAAGGGCGTCAGCGGCGGCAACGGCGGGCAATACAGCAGCCACAGCACGCCGGGCGAAGATCCGTACCCGAACACCGATTACTGGCTGGTGGGCTGCGAAGAGTGCGTGCGCGACAAGGATCCGCGCATCGCCTCCTATCGCCAGCTGGAGCAGATGCTGCTGGGCAACTACGGCTATCAGCGGCTGTGGAACGACAAGACCAAAACGCCTTACCTGTATCATGCGCAGAAAGGGCTGTTCGTCACCTATGACGATGCCGAGAGCTTCAAATACAAAGCGAAATACATCAAGCAGCAGCAGTTGGGCGGCGTGATGTTCTGGCATCTGGGGCAAGACAACCGCAACGGCGATCTGCTGGCCTCGCTGGATCGCTATTTCAACGCCGCGGACTACGACGACAGCCAGCTGGATATGGGCACCGGGCTGCGCTACACCGGCGTCGGCCCCGGCAACCTGCCGATCATGACCGCGCCGGCTTATGTGCCGGGCACCACTTACGCGCAGGGCGCGCTGGTGTCCTACCAGGGTTACGTCTGGCAAACCAAATGGGGTTACATCACCTCGGCGCCCGGTTCTGACGGCGCCTGGCTGAAGGTGGGCCGCGTGGCGTAAGCCGTAAAAAAACCCCGTAGCCGAATGCTGCGGGGTTTTCATTGAGTTAACCGTTTGATTTTCGCGTCCCTTCGTCTCTATTCCTTCAGTTGTGGCACCAAGGATAACCGCCATCCCGCACCACTTCGCGGCCCATCAGGCTGTAGACATCGCTTTTGCGCGTCAGCCGCTCATGCCACCAGTTAAACCCGGCGCCCTTGCTGGCCGGGTGCCACGCCAGCCAAATCATTTCGTCGCCCTTTTGCATCTCCACCGGCACCGTCACCAGTTCGCCGCTGGCCAATTCCTTTTCGATCAAAGCAGGCGGCAGAAAAGCGTGGCCGATGCCGCGTTTGAGCAGCGCCAGGTTGCTTTCCACGTCGCATACCACCAACTGACGCTGCAAGGGCAGCGTGCCGTGATTGCGCTTGGGCAGCTCATGGCTGCTGTCGGCGATCACCACCACGATGTCGTTCAACCGCTGTTTCTTGCACACCGGCTTTCTCTGCGCCGCGAACGGGTGCGAAGGCGACACGCACAGCACAAAGTTGAGCTTGCCGAGCATCAGGGTTTTAGCCTGCACGCTGTCGGGAATTTGGCCGATGGCGATGATCAGATCCGCCCGGTTGTTCTTCAGCGCATCCCAGGTGCCGTTCAACGCTTCTCGCTGCACCGAGATACTGGCGTTCGGGCAATGCTGAATATAGTCGCGGATATCCTGCGTCAGGGTTTCCAACGGGAAGAAGGTGTCTACCGCCAGGCGGATATTATTGTCCAGCTTGGGGATGTTGCGCACCCGGCTTTCCAGATCCTGCACCGCATTTAATATCCAGCTGCCTTCCTGCAGGAGAAATTCCCCTTCATCCGTCAGGGTAATCATGGGGCCATTGCGATGAAAAAGTTTCACGCAGAGTTTGCTTTCAATATTGGAAACCCGATAAGAGATCGCCGAAGGCGTTTTATGCAGCGCCTCCGCCGCCATAGAGAAAGAACCGGTGCTCTTGATGGTGCTGATTATTTTAATCGCGTCCAGGGATAATCTAGTCATACAAATTCCTCTTTAAAATAAAATAAGAAAAATGACACTAAATTCCCAAGGTGGTGGCGCACAAAAATCGATCAAATCGAACAAGGGTACTCATAGCAACAAGCAATATACTTCATAAATGAGAGCGCTATCTTAAATACTATTCATCACGACCTGATATAAAATTCATCATAGCGCCCTACTTTTACACAGCGACAGTTAAATAAATTCAGCCTAACGATCAAAGATCGTCATCATAATAATTTTCGTTAATAGCCGTTAAAACATTCCGCTCTATCGCACGACCAGAATGATAAAAATAAAACAAGCCGACAAGAAGGGTTATTTCTAATTGCGTTATTAGTCTCTCATTTTGTCGGTGAAATACGCTCAACTTACAACATAATTTCAGTCAGGAGTGACTTATGAACAAAACTTCCCGTACCCTGCTCTCTCTGGGCCTGCTGAGCGCGGCCATGTTCGGCGTTTCGCAACAGGCGAATGCTCACGGTTATGTCGAGTCGCCGGCCAGCCGCGCCTACCAGTGCAAACTGCAGCTCAACACCCAGTGCGGCAGCGTGCAGTACGAACCGCAGAGCGTCGAGGGCCTGAAAGGCTTCCCGCAGGCCGGCCCGGTTGACGGCCATATCGCCAGCGCCAACAAGTCCACCTTCTTCGAACTGGATCAGCAAACGCCGACGCGCTGGAACAAGCTCAACCTGAAAACCGGCCCGAACTCCTTTACCTGGAAGCTGACCGCGCGTCACAGCACCACCAGCTGGCGCTATTTCATCACCAAGCCGAACTGGGACGCTTCTCAACCGCTGACCCGCGCTTCCTTTGACCTGACGCCGTTCTGCCAGTTCAACGACGGCGGCGCCATCCCTGCCGCGCAGGTCACCCACCAGTGCAACATACCGGCAGATCGCAGCGGTTCGCACGTGATCCTTGCCGTGTGGGACATAGCCGACACCGCCAACGCCTTCTATCAGGCGATTGACGTCAACCTCAGCCACTGATCCGTCAAAAGGGGGATGTCTCTGGAGGGTTCAGCCTGGCGCTGAACCCTTTTTTTGCGGGTGTCGCTATTGCGACATGTTGAGGATAGTGCGCACATTGAGCGCGCTGGTGGCGATAATGTCGATGGCGCCGGTGCGCAACGCGCCCAAAATCGCCAGCGCCTTGGTATTCTCGGAGGCAATGGCGATCACACACGGAATTTTGCGCAGCTCATCAATGCTCAGCCCAATCACACGGTCATTCATCACCGTATCGACATGCTGCCCCTGGGCATTGAAAAAGTCATAGCCGGCGATGTCGCCGATCACGCCCTGATTAAGGCTGGCGTCGATAATCTCGTGCGGCGTAAACCACCCCAATTTCACCATATAACTGTTTTCATTCATGTCGCCAATGCCGACTAACGCCACATCGGCCTTACGCGCGCGATCCAACGTTTCCTTGATCGTGCCGTTCTGCATGAAGGCGTCTTTCAGCGCGCGATTTTCGACGTAGGCCGGCGCATAGAGCGTCTCGCTGCTGCCGCCGAACTTCTTCGCCAGACGCCGGCTGATATGGTCGGCGTTGATCGCATCGCCCGGACGGTGGGTGCCGCCGATGCCGCAGATGAACTTGCAGTTGCGCTCCGTCACGCTGCCGACGTGATCGGCGATCGCCGCCACGTTGCGTCCCTGCCCGACCGCCAACACCATATCGTCTTTCAGCGACATCGCCAGGTAGTTGGACACCAGCGCCGCCACTTGCCGACGCTGTTCCTCTTCGTCCTGATGATCGAGCGCGATCAGCGCGCGGCTGATGGGAAAACGTTCCATCATCTGCTGTTCCAGCCGGGTGCTGAACACCGGGTGATAACGCACGTTGATCTCGACGATGCCTTCTTCCTTGGCGCGCTTGAGCAAACGACCGACTTTGATCCGTGAGATGCCGAACTTTTTGGCGATCTCTTCCTGCGTGATCTCATCCTGATAATAAGCAACGGCGATTTCGGTCAGCAGTTCGTTATCCTGGGACACAGTTTGTTTTTCCATCCGTTAGACGTTTCCCCACGGCAGGCCGGTTAATCATGGCAGAGGGACGATACACGCCCCTCCGACAATGCTGAATGCCCGCTAGTATAACGCGTTCAGGCGGCAACGGTATTCAGTCGTTGCTCCACCTCGTCCGCCAATCGGGTCAAGAGCAGGCAGCAAGATACCGCGCCGGCGTCCAGTACGCCGCGCGAACGCTCGCCCAGGCGGCTGGCGCGGCCGATTTTCGCCACCAGCTCGCACGTGGAATCGCGCCCGCGCGCTGCGGCGATCCTCATCTGTTCCAGCGCAGCGGCGAAGTCGTCACCGCGCCCCGCCGCCTGCTCAAACGCCGCTACCGCCGGTATCAGCGTATCCATCAGACACTTGTCCCCTACGCCCGCGCTGCTGATGTCCTGCAGTTCGCGCAAACCGCCGTGCAACATCGCCAAAAATGCCTGCTTATCCAGCACGCTGCGCTCGCGCACGCTCTCCGCCATGCCCATGAACAGGCTGCCGTACAGCGGCCCCATCGAACCGCCGATGCCCTCCATCAGCGCATCGGAAACCGCATCGAACGCCTGCGCCAACGTGAGCTCGCGGCCGCGAATGGCATCGCCGCACATCGCGAATCCCTTCGACATGTTAATGCCGTGGTCGCCGTCGCCGATGGCGCCGTCGATTTCGCTCAGGTATTCGCGGTTGCTGACAATGGTTTCTATCAGCCCCGTAACGATCTCACTGCCGTACCGGGTTGAAATTTGTTCCGTCATGATTCACTCCACCTGGGTTAAGCCTAAAGATTGCGCCGGCATGTCCAGCAGCGTTTTCAGTTCGTCATCCAGCGTCATCAGCGTCAGCGTCACGCCCATCATTTCCAGCGACGTGAAGTAATTGCCGACGTAGCGCCGATGCACCCGCACGCCTTTCGCCGTCAACCGACGCTCTATTTCGGCATAATAGATATACAGCTCCATCACCGGCGTGGCGCCAAGCCCGGAGATCAGCAACGCCACCTCCTGCCCCTGTTCCAGCGGCATGTCGTTGAGCACGAAATCGAGCATGGTGCCGGCCATCGCCGACGCCGACTGGATCGGCGACACCTCAATGCCCGGTTCGCCGTGATGGCCAATGCCGATCTCCATCTTGCCGTCTTCGATATGAAAATTGGGTTTGCCGACCGCGGGAATGGTGCAGGAACTGAGGCCGACGCCGATCGAACGACACCGGTCGATGGCTTTTTGCGCCGCGCCGATCACGCCGTCCAGATCGTATCCCTTGGCCGCCGCCGCCGCGCCGACCTTCCACATCAGAATTTCTCCGGCCACGCCGCGCCGTTTATCGATCTCACTGGCCGGCGCCGAGGCGACGTCATCGTTGGCCACCACGGTTTTCACCCGTATGCCGGCCGCCGTGGCCTTCTTGATCGCCATCTTGACGTTCATGTTGTCGCCGGCGTAGTTGCCGTACAGGCAAGCGACGCCCGCACCGCTGTCCGCCGCCTTGAACGCGTCGAGAAAAGCCCCCGCCGTAGGCGATGAAAAAATCTCGCCAATTGCGACGGCATCCAGCATGTTTTTGCCGACATACCCCAGAAACGCCGGCTCATGGCCGGAACCGCCGCCGGTGACGATGCCCACTTTGCCGGCGATCGGCGCCGGCGGATATTTCAACACCCGCGCATTGTCGGTGGCGGCGTAATAGTCCGGGTGGGCCAGCCTATAGCCCTGAATGGCGTCTTCCACTACGTGATCGGGATCGTTAATGATTCTGTTCATCGCGGCCTCTCTGTCGCCTGAATAAGAAATTATTGAATGGTGTAACCGCCGTCGACCACCAGGTTGGCGCCGGTGATCATCGCCGCCGCGTCACCGGCCAAAAACAGGGCGCTGGCGGCGATATCTTGCGGCTCAGCAAAGCGCCGCAGCGGAATTTTCTGCTTCATCTGCTCAGCCACCTCGCCTGACCAGGCTTTGCGCCCCAGCTCCGTCAAAACCACGGTGGGTGAAATGGCGTTGACCCGCACGTTGTGTGGCCCCCACTCCAGCGCCAGCACCTGGGTCAACCCGATAACGCCCGCTTTGCTGGCGCAATAGGCCAGGTGATTCGGCAATGCCACCACCCCGGCCTGCGAGGCGAGATTGATGATGCTGCCGCCGCGCTGGCGAATGAAACGGCGGCCCACCGCCTGGCAGGTGAGAAACACGCCTTTCAGATTGACCGCCAGGGTTGCATCCCACGCCGCTTCCGGCAGTTCCTCAGCGGGATGCAGCGCGACGATGCCGGCGCTGTTGACCAGCACGTCCAGCCGCCCGAAATGCGCCTCAATCTGCGCCACCGCCCGCTCCACCGACGCGGCATCGGTGACGTCGGCCACGACGCCCAGCGCCGCCTCGGCGTCCAGCTGTCGCGCCACTTCAGCAACCTGCGGAGCACGATCGAGCAGCGCCACGCGCGCGCCGTTTTGCAGATAGCGTTCGGCGATAGCGAGGCCGATCCCCGCAGCACCGCCGGTAATCAGCGCCACCTTGCCCTTTAGCGAGAGCTCGCGCGGCGCCGTAGTTTGATGATTAATCATATATTTCCCCTTAAAACTGTGAACTTCACCCTCGGTCAGGATATTTTCGCCAAACTCGCGCCGCGTTCTTCCTGCGCCATCGCGCTTTCCTTCGGCAGCGTGACAAATTTCATCAGCACGCCGCTGAACAGGTACAAGCCGGTAAAGATCCAGATCACGCCAACGGTGCCGAGACTGCCGATAAACAGCCCCACCACCGCCGGGCCGACAAAGGTGCTTAGGCCGGCGCCCAGATTGAGAATCGACATCGCCGCGCCCTTATTGTCCGGCGCCAGCGACGGCATGATGGCCGACAGCGGCACGAACGCCGCCAGGCAGGCGCCGAACAAACCGGCGGCGCAAACGGTCAGCAGGTAGTTGGCGCCGAAGAATTGCGGCACGTAGTAGAACATCAGCGTGGTCAAGGCACAGCCGACGCAGCCGAACCACATCACCACATTGCGCCAGCCGAGACCGTCGCTGATCACGCCGAAAATCAGGTTGAAAATGATGTTGACCGTCCACAGCGCGGCGTACATCTGCAGCCAATGCGTGCGGGTGAATCCCATATCCATCATGTACATGGGCATGAATACGACGAAGCCGTATGCCGCGGAGGTATTAATGGTGCGCACGATGCCGCCCAGGCCGATCTTCGGGTTTTCAAACGCGATGGTGATGCCTTTCAAGACGTAACCCAGCGACGCCTTTTCACGGTTGCCGCTCTGTGCCGCGCCGTCGTCGCGATTGAGCATCAGCGCAATCACCGCGCCCAGCACGACGAAAATCAGCGCGCTCCACAGCGTGTGGATCTCGCCGAGATAAGGCAGCATGATGCTGGAATACAGCACGCCCAGCACGCTGAGCCCGCCGCTGTAGACGAACCAGAAAATCCCCACCGCCGACCCCAGCCTTTCCGGCGGCGCCTCATACGCCACCCACACCAGAAAACCGTAGGCGAACAACGGATAACCCAAGCCGCGCAGCGCATAGGTCGGCACCATGATCGCCAGGTTGTTGCTCGGCAGGCCGAACGTCAAAAAGCACACCGAACCGAACAGAAACAGCAGCAGGCCGGCCAACATCACCCGCCGGGCGGTAAAGATTTCCGCCAGCACGCCGGAAAACCAGGCGGCGATCGCGGCCGCAAAGCCATAAACGCTGAACAGCAGCGCCGATTCCTGAATGCTCAGCCCCTTGCCGATCAAATAAGGCGACAGCCATCCTTGTTCCAGCCCTTCGCCCATCATGAACACCAACACGCCGGCATAGCCCAGCAGCAGTTTCGGTGACAGACCAATGCGATGAATCAGTCCATGCAACATAGAACACCCCAGCACATGTGATTATGGAGGCGCAGGCTCACCCGCACCCGAAGAACGATGCAGGTTTCAGAGGTTTGGATTAAGCACCACTTTGATTGAACCGATGCCGCGCTTCATCAGCTCGAAGCCCTCGGCGAACTGTTCCAGCGGCAGCGTATGCGTCACCACGCCTTCGGTCGGCAGATCGCCATTGGCGATGCCTTCGATCACCAGTGGGTAGCAGTAAGGGCCGAGGTGCGAACCGAGCACGTCCAGCTCTTTGCGGTCGCTGATGATGCTCCAGTCGACGGTCACCGGATCCTTGAACACGGAAAATTCCACGAAGGTGCCGAGTTTGCGGATCAGCGTCAGGCCCTGTTCCACGGACTTTTGGGCGCCGGTCGCCTCGATGTAGATGTCGCAGCCGTAGCCGTCGGTCATCGCTTTAACCGCCGCGGGCACGTCGTCACGGGTCGGGTTCAGCGTCACATCCGCGCCGAAGCGCTTCGCCAGCGCCAGACGCTCATCGGACAGATCCAGCACCACCAGCTTCGAGGGCCCGGACTTTTTGATCGCCCCGATCATGCCCAGCCCCAGGGTGCCGGCACCGGCCAGCACCACGACATCGCCCAGTTTGATATTGGCGCGTTGCACCGCATGGAAGGAGCAAGCATAGGGTTCGATCAGAATGGCTTTTTCGATCGGCAGATCGGCCGGTACGTGATAGTTAATCGCCTCTTTGGTGAACTTCATGTACTCGGCCATGCCGCCATTGACGTTTTTCTGGAAACCGTACAGGTCATGCTTTTCGCACATCCAATACTGGCCGCGGTTGCAGAAGCGGCATTGCCAACAGGGAACGATCTGTTCTGATATCACCCGATCGCCGAGATTGAAGCCCTCGACGCCTTCGCCGTATCCCACCACGTGGCCAATAAACTCATGACCGGGGATCATCGGTGCCTTGATGTATGCCGGTTGTTTTTCATCGCCCCAGAAGCTGGGCGCTCCTTCGAACGCTTTAACATCGCCGGCGCAGATGCCGCAGGCCTCGATCTTCACCAGGATCTCTTTCGGGCCGATCTTCGGTACCGGCACCTGTTCCAGGCGGTAATCTTTCGGGGCGTACGCCACAACCGCCTTCATGATCTCGGGGATACCGTCCGCCATTTTCGCCTCTGTCATGCAGGTCTGACACATAGCACTCTCCTCTGGTAGGGTGACTCTTTATGATCAATAACACAAACAAAGAACAAATGAACACTAACGTCACACGTTCAATTTGCCCACAGAGAACTTGCCAAACTGTGATATCGCTCAAAAACCCGCCTGCATGAGGATAAATAACGATTAAAACCTCTTTTTTAGTGACGACTGTCACCTTTTAAAGGGAGGAACAGAAAAATCAGGCAAAAAACAAAAGAACATCAATTGAACATTTGATTAAACAGGGATACGGTAATGAACGTGGCGCCACCGAGGATCGCCGCCCTTTTCGTTACCAATCAGGAGACCGCTATGCTGCCTATCGCCATCGGCGCCGACGATGCCGCCATTGAACTGAAGGATCTGATCGTCGCCCACCTGCAACGACAGGACATTCCCGTCATTGACTACACGACGGATCGCACCGCAGAAACGGGGATCTATCCCGATATCGCCTATCGCGTCGCGCAGGCGATACGGGAGGAAAAACATCGGCGGGGGATCCTGCTGTGCGGCACCGGCATCGGTATGAGCATCGTGGCCAATAAAGTGCCCGGCATTCGCGCGGCGCAATGTCACGATACCTACTCCGCCCAACGGGCGCGCAAAAGCAATGATGCGCAGATCATCACGCTGGGCGCGCGGGTCATCGGCGCCGAACTGGCGAAAACCATCGTCGATGCCTGGCTGGAATCGGAGTTTGAAGGGGGAGGATCGGCGCCGAAAGTCGAGCGGATCGGCTATTACGAAAACGCGGTCGGTCGGCGTTAAACCGCCTGCAGTCTCGATGGCGGTCGCGCGCAAGCCGCGCTCCGCCTGGGTTTATTCGTCATTCATTGTTATTATCCATCGCAACAATCAGAAAAAGCGCATTTTCATTCTCGATCCGATGATGCAGTGTGTTCCCCCTATGATGAAAAAGGTTCTCATTTCCCTACGTTGAGCTTGGTCAAGGAGCTTATCAATGAATCAATTAGACGCACTCAAGCAGCTGACCACGGTGGTCGCCGACAGCGGCGATATCGAATCCATCCGCCAGTTCGAACCCCAGGACGCCACCACCAACCCTTCGCTGATCCTGAAAGCCGCCGCGCTGCCGCAGTACAAAGCGCTGATCACCGAAGCGCTGGAGTATGCCCGCCGCCAGGGCGGCAGCAAGGAAACCCAGCTGATCAACGCCAGCGATAAACTGGCCGTCAACATCGGCGTCGAGATCCTCAAAAGCGTGCCGGGCCGCATCTCCACCGAAGTGGACGCCCGCCTGTCGTTCGACCGCGGCATGTGCGTCGCCAAAGCGCGCAAACTGATCGGCATGTATCAGGAACAGGGCATCGACAAATCGCGCATCCTGATCAAGCTGGCTGCCACCTGGGAAGGCATCAAAGCCGCCGAAGAGCTGGAAAAAGAAGGCATCAACACCAACCTGACGCTGCTGTTCTCCTTCGCTCAGGCCCGCGCCTGCGCCGAAGCCGGCGTGTATCTGATCTCGCCGTTCGTCGGCCGCATCTATGACTGGTACCAGGCTAAACAGCCTGCCGCCGACTACGACGCCGATCAGGATCCGGGCGTGAAATCGGTGCGCACCATCTATGAATACTACAAGCGTCATCGTTACCAGACGGTGATCATGGGCGCCAGCTTCCGCAAAGTTGAGCAGATCCTGGCGCTGGCCGGCTGCGATCGCCTGACCATCGCGCCGAATCTGCTGGAGCAGCTGAAAAACAGCGAACAGCCGGTCGAGCGCAAGCTGACCCCGTCGACCGAGGGCTTCCACCAACCCGCTCCGCTGGCCGAAGCGGAATTCCGCTGGCTGCACAATCAGGACGCCATGGCGGTGGAAAAACTCGCCGAAGGCATCCGCCTGTTCGCCGTCGACCAGCAGAAGCTGGAAGACATGCTGGCCGCTCAACTGTAATCGCACTGGAGTTTCGTTATGTCTTCTCGTAAAGAGCTTGCCAACGCCATCCGCGCACTCAGCATGGACGCCGTACAAAAAGCAAATTCCGGCCACCCGGGGGCCCCTATGGGCATGGCGGAC
>NZ_JADNRO010000005.1:0-392280 GCF_019913725.1 Serratia sp. EWG9 | reverse complement strand
CTGCCCCATTCGCACCAACGCCGACAACACGGCGATCACAAACACGTCGATCATTGACCAACGACCAACGAATTCGACCACTTCATAAATCAGATGCATACGCTCGCTGTCGGCGCGCGGTTTCTTCCTGCCGTTCGCATCCCAGCACAGCCAACCGATCGCCAACATTTTCAGCGACGGCACCATGATACTGGCGATGAAAATCACCATCGCTACCGGATAAGAGCCGTCCCCCCACAGCAGGATCACCCCCGCCATGATGGTGGAATTCATCTTGTTACCCAGCGCCTCGGTCACCATGATGGGCATCAGGTTGGCCGGAATATACAGCATGACAGAGGTCACCAGCAGCGCCAGCGTCCACTGCAGGCTGTGGCGGCGACGCACGTAGCCCTTGGTGTGGCAGCGCGGGCAGCGCACCTGATCGGCCGGCAGGATCGCCGTGCAGCACGCGCAGGAGCGCACGCCCTGGCGCATGCCGGTGCGCCCCACCGTCAGCGGGCGATTAAGCCGCGGCGCCGGTTCGATATCCTGCCACAGCCAGCGCCGATCCACGCACTGGAAAGCGCGCACCTGCAGCAGACAGAACAGGCAGTAAGGCACGAAGCTGCTGCCGATGCCGATGTCGCCGTAGGCCATCAGCTTGACGAAGCTGACCAGCACCCCGGCGAGGAAAATTTCCACCATGCACCAGGTCTTGAACTGGAACAGCACCCGGGCCATCCACTCTTTGAGACCCAGCGGCAAGCGCACCCTGGCGCACAGCAGGATGATCGCCACCATGCAAAACGCCGGGATCAGCTGCACGAACACCATAAACAAGGTGGCCATGCTGGCGTAGTCTTCCGCCACCATGACTTCCGGGATTTGGATCAGCCGGATTTCGTTGCCGAGGCCGGCGACGCGCATGTTGATAAACGGGAAAATGTTGGCCAGCACCAGCATGAACAAGGCGCTGAGCGCGTAACCGATCGGCCGCTTGCGCGGCTCGTCCCAGCGGGCGCTGAGCGTGGTTTTGCAGCGCGGGCATACCGCTTTGCTGCCATAGGCCAGCGGCGGCAGCGCCACCAGCATGTCGCACTGCGGGCACAGCATCAGGTTATCCTGCTGCGCCGCCGAGGGTGCGGAATGACTATGCTGCTGATGATTGTTGTGGGAACACACCATATTCCTCCTAAATAACGTTGCTCACCGGCACGTCGATACCGCCCGCAGCAGCGCGCGGGCGGTATCGCAACGGTCAGCCGTTTTTCATCGCTTCCAGCTCTTCCCAGCGGGCGAAGGCCTGCTCGAGCGCCTGCTCGGCGTTAGCCAACGCCGTCAGCACTTCTTGCGTTTCGCTGTGCGGCCGCGTGAAGAAGTCGGCATCGCTCATCTGCGCCTGCAGCGCTTCGATTTCCGCTTCCAGCTGTTCGAGCCGCTGCGGCAGCTGTTCCAGTTCGCGCAGCAGGTTGTAACTCAGCTTGGCCGTCGCTTTCTTCGGCTGTTCGGCCTTTTTCTCCGCCGCCGGTTTGCTCGCGCTCGGCGCCGCCTGACGAATCGGTTTCGCTGTCGCGCGCTGGTGATGCGCATCGTAGTAACCGCCGACGAAGGCGTTGATCACGCCATTGCCTTCGAAGATCCAGCACTCGGTCACCGAGTTGTCAACGAACTGACGATCGTGACTGACCAGCAACACAGTGCCCTGATAGCCGTCGATCAGCTCTTCCAGCAGCTCCAGCGTTTCGACGTCGAGATCGTTGGTTGGTTCATCGAGGATCAGCAGATTGCTCGGTTTCAGAAACAGCTTAGCCAACAGCAAGCGGTTACGCTCACCGCCCGACAGCGCCTTCACCGGCGTCATCGCGCGTTTCGGGTGGAACAGGAAGTCCTGCAGGTAGCCCAGCACGTGGCGAGGACGGCCGTTGACCATCACTTCCTGCTTGCCTTCCGCCAGGTTGTCCATCACCGTGCGCTCCGGATCGAGATCGGCCCGGTGCTGGTCGAAATAGGCCACTTCCAGCTTGGTGCCGCAATGCACGCGGCCGCTGTCGGCTTTCAGCTGACCGAGCATCAGTTTCAGTAGCGTGGTTTTGCCGCAGCCGTTCGGCCCCACCAGCGCAATCTTGTCGCCGCGCTGCACCTGGGCGGAGAAACCGCGCACCAGCACCTTTTCGCCAACCTGATAATTGACGTCTTCCAGCTCGAATACGATTTTGCCGGAGCGGGTCGCCTCTTCCACCTGCATCTTGGCGGTGCCCATCACTTCACGGCGCTCTGAACGCTCGACGCGCAGCGCCTTCAGCGCGCGCACGCGGCCCTCGTTGCGGGTGCGGCGCGCCTTGATGCCCTGACGGATCCAGACCTCTTCCTGCGCCAGCTTGCGGTCGAACTCGGCGTTTTGCAGCTCTTCCACCCGCAGCGCTTCTTCTTTGCTCTGCAGGTACAGATCGTAGTTACCCGGCCAGGAAACCAGCTTGCCGCGATCCAGATCGACGATGCGCGTCGCCATGTTGCGGATAAACGAACGGTCGTGCGAGATGAAGACGATGCTACCGTCGAACTCTTTCAGGAAACCTTCCAGCCAGTCGATGGTTTCGATATCCAGGTGGTTGGTCGGTTCGTCGAGCAACAACACGCGCGGCGAGCTCACCAGCGCGCGGCCCAGCGCCGCTTTGCGCAGCCAGCCGCCGGACAGCGAGGAAAGCTCTGCGTCGCCGTTCAGCCCCAGCTGCAGCAGCACTTCGCTGATGCGGCTGTCGAGCTGCCACAGCCCCTGGTGATCGAGGATCTCCATGATTTGCGCCATGCGCGCCAGGTTTTTCTCGCTCGGGTCGCTTTCCACCAGGTGGGAGATCGCGTGATACGCCTTCAGGTGTTCCGCCTGCTCCGCGACGCCTTCCGCCACAAAGTCGAATACGCTGCCGCCGATATTTCGCGGCGGATCCTGTTGCAGACGCGCCACGATCAGATCCTGTTCGTAGATCACCCGGCCGTCATCCAGCGGGATCTCTTTGCCGAGGATCTTCAGCAGCGTGGATTTGCCGGCGCCGTTGCGCCCGACCAGACACACGCGCTCGTTGTCTTCGATATGAATTTCGGTGTTGTCTAACAATGGCGCATCGCTGAAAGAGAGCCAGGCGCCGGACATGCTGATTAACGACATAGTAATTATTTTCCTTCGCCGGCGTGAGTCACCAGCCAGCAGTTGTGGATCTGACGGTTACGGGCAAAATCCTGCGACAGCGTCTTGGCGGTGATCTCTTTCGCCTCCAGGCCCAGCGCACTCAGCCCTGCCATATCCATTTGGAAACCGCGCTTGTTGTTCGAGAACATGATGGTCCCATTGCGGCGCAGCAACCGTTTCAAATCTTTCATCAGCGCCAGGTGATCGCGCTGCACGTCAAAGGTGTTCTCCATCCGCTTGGAGTTGGAGAACGTCGGCGGATCGATGAAGATCACGTCGAACTGTTCATTGGCATTGCTCAGCCACGACAGGCAGTCGGCCTGGATCAGCCGATGCTGGCGGCCGGTCAGGCCGTTGGCGCGCAGGTTCTTCTCCGCCCATTCCAGGTAGGTGCGCGACATGTCCACCGTGGTGGTGCTGCGCGCGCCGCCCAGCCCGGCATGCACGCTGGCGGTGCCGGTATAGGCGAACAGGTTGAGGAAGTCCTTGCCGCCGCTCATCTCGCCCAGCATACGGCGCGCAATGCGGTGATCGAGGAACAGGCCGGTATCGAGATAGTCGGTCAGGTTGACCCACAGCTTGGCGTTATACTCTTCCACCAGCAAGAACTCGCCCTTCTGCGCCAGTTTCTCGTACTGGTTTTTGCCCTTCTGCCGCTCGCGGGTTTTCAGGATCAGCTGATTCGACGGCAATTCCAGCACCGCCAGCGTCGCGTTGATCACATCGAACAGGCGCTGACGCGCCTTCTGCACATCGACGGTTTTCGGCGGCGCATACTCCTGCACCACCACCTTGCTGCCGTAACGGTCCACCGCGACGTTGTATTCTGGCAGATCGGCATCGTACAGGCGGTAGCATTCGATGCCTTGTTGCTTCGCCCACTTGTCGAGCTTCTTCAAATTCTTGCGCAGACGGTTGGCGAAATCTTCCGCCACCTGCACGCCGCCGGTAGCATTGCCGGCCGGGCTTGCCGCCAGCTGATAGTTTTTCTGCACGCACTCCAGCGGGCCGTTCTTCGCCTTAAACTGGCGCTCGGCGCGCAGCTGCAGGCAGCTCAACAGCTCCGGCGAGGCGCTGAACAGCGAAAGCTGCCAACCGCCAAAGGCGCTTTTCATCACGCGGCCCAGCATGTTGTGCAGCGCGATCAGCGCCGGTTCGCTTTCCAGACGCTCGCCGTACGGCGGGTTGCTGATCACCGTGCCGTGCGGGCCTTCCGGCAGCGGGTTGGTCAAGCGCGCGACGTCGCCGACGTTGAAGGTGATCAGCTCGGCGACGCCGGCGCGGCGGGCGTTGCCGCGCGCCATCTCAATCACCCGGCGATCGATATCGGAACCGAAGAAGCGAGAGGTAGTTTCCTGCAGGCCGCGACGCGCGCGCACCTGCGCTTCGGTGGTGACTTCACGCCACAGTTCGGCGTTGTGACCATTCCAGGCGCTGAAGCCCCAGTGTTGACGGTGCAGGCCCGGCGCGCGATCGGCGGCGATCATCGCCGCTTCGATCAACAGCGTGCCGGAGCCGCACATCGGATCGAGCATCGGCGTGCCCGGCTGCCAGCCGGAACGCAACACGATGGCGGCCGCCAGGTTTTCCTTCAACGGCGCCTGGCCGGTGAGATCGCGGTAGCCGCGCTGGTGCAGGCCTTCGCCGCTCAGATCGAGCGCCACGCTGGCCATATCGCGTTGCAGGAAGACGTTAACGCGAATGTCCGGCTGCTGTTTGGCAACCGTCGGGCGTTGGTCGAGCTTACGGGTGAAGCTGTCAACGATGGCGTCTTTCACCTTCAGCGCGCCATACTGGCTGTTGCGGATCTCTTCGTTCACGCCGCTGAAATGCACGGCGAAGGTTTTATCCACGCCAAAAATGCTCGGCCAGTCAATCGCCTGCACGCCGAGGTACAGATCCAGGTCGCTGTGCACGCGGAATTCGTTCAGCGGCAACAAAATGCGCGAAGCCAGGCGGCTCCACAGCAGGCTTTGGTACAGAAGACGATCGTCACCCTGAAAATGTACCCCGCCCTGCACCACTTTGCAGTCGTGAGCGCCAAGCGTTTCCAGCTCGCTTTTTAACAGTTCTTCCAATCCACGCGCCGTGCTGGCAAACAGAGAGTTCATATCGTACTTATCACCAAAAAGAAAATTGTTGCGCATTATAGCTAATCCGCACCGCTTGTCATAAAGTTGCTCCCTTCTATTTAATCATCGCACGGAGATAAGGGTGATCACGCTTTCCAGACTCTACGTCCATCCGGTTAAATCACTGCGCGGCTTGCAGCTTTCCTATGCCCAGGTCGGCAGCAGCGGTCTGGCCTTTGACCGCAACTTTATGATCACCGAACCGGACGGCACCTTTATTACCGCGCGCCAATATCCGCAGATGGTGTTGTTCACGCCGGCGCTGTTGCCGGACGGGCTGTTTCTGACCGCGCCGGACGGTGAAAGCGCCGCCATTCGCTTCAGCGACTTCGCGGCCACGCCGCAGCCGACCGAGGTGTGGGGCAACCATTTCACCGCGCTGATCGCGCCGGATGAGATCAACCGCTGGCTGAGCGGCTATTTCCAGCGCGACGTGCAGCTGCGCTGGCTGGGGCCGGAGCTGACCCGCCGGGTCAAGAAACACCCTGAAATCCCGCTGACGTTTGCCGACGGCTACCCTTATCTGCTGATTAACCAAGCCTCGTTCAACGACCTGCAGCAGCGTTGCCCCGGCAGCATCAAGCTGGAACAGTTCCGCCCCAATCTGGTGGTGAGCGGCGCTACCGCCTGGGCTGAAGACGGCTGGCAGGTGATCCGCGTCGGCGATGTGATGTTCGATCTGGTGAAACCCTGCAGCCGCTGCGTGCTCACCACCGTCAGCACCGAGCGTGGCCGCAAGCACCCGAGCGGCGAACCGCTCAGCACGCTGCAAAAATTCCGCTCCGCCGACAACGGCGACATCGATTTCGGCCAGAATATGACCGCGCGCAACAGCGGCATCATTCGCGTGGGCGATACGGTGGAAGTCTTGTCAACCAAGCCGCCGCGCCCTTATGGCGCAGGTAAAGTGGTGGAGAGCGTGCAGGCGCCGCAGGACAGCGCGCACAGCGTCACGATCGAATATGAAGGAAAGGTATTTACCGGCAATAACCAGCAGATCCTGCTCGAACAACTGGAACAGCAAGGCATTCGCGTGCCTTACTCGTGCCGTGCCGGGATTTGCGGCAGCTGCCGCATTACATTGCTGAGCGGTGAAGTCGCGCCCCTGAAGAAAAGCGCGCTGGGCGACAACGGCACCATCCTGTGCTGCAGCTGCATCCCGAAAACTGATTTGACGTTGGCGTAATCCGCCTTATACCGCCCTGTCGTAAGCCGGGGCGGCGCTTTCATCCTGCGCGCAAGGTTTCAGCCGATCGTGCATCACCTTGATAGCGTCGCCCAAGACCATGGTGCGGCCGGCGACCGTCAGCTGATTTTGCGCCAGCAGGCACAGGCTGGCATTATCCCCGGCCTCCACCACCAGCAGGCGCGCTTCCGCGCCGCTTTCCATCACTTTCACCGCCGCCAGCTCGCCGTTTTTCGGCTGCAACGGGTAGTGCTGCTGCGAGAAATGCCAGCTCTTCGGCATCAGCGGTTTCAGGAAGCGGTAGGCGACCAGCGCATTCAACACCAGCTCGGCGCGCTGTTCATGGCTCAGCTTGACCTGCTTGCACTGTTCTTCATAGGTGAAATAAAGGGCGGCGTCATCCACGCAAAAAGCGCATTCATCGAAGGCGTCCGGCGTTAACATTTTGGCCGGGAAACGTGAACGAAAGATCATACCATTAGCTAAATCCAGCATTAGCCGATCGTGTTCGGCATCAAAATACCAACGCCAATTATCGTCAGGTTTTATCTTCATTTCGTATCCTTCTCGCTGCCCATGCCAACGCCGCACTCACCCTAAAAGGCGATTTTATCACCGATGAAATAGCTTAAACATCGGATAATTCCGCGAACGATATTTAAGCTAACGAACAAAATATAGACGAGCCGGGGGCAGAAATAAACCCCCGGAATAAAATGAGAGGAAAAATATTAGATATGGGTAACGATATCTTTAATCAAACGCGGGCCGTGATAGATAAATCCGGAATAAATTTGCAGCAGGCTCGCGCCGGCCTCCATTTTTTCGCGCGCAGCCGTCAGCGAATCGATGCCGCCTACGCCGATAATCGGCAGACGCCCTTGCAGTTCGGTGGAGAGGCGACGGATCACTTCGGTACTGCGTGATTGCAACGGACGCCCACTTAACCCGCCCGCTTGTTCGCAGTAATTCAGCCCTTGGATCAATTTTCGATCCAACGTGGTATTGGTGGCGATCACGCCATCGATATTATGCCGCACCAGGCTATCGGCAATTTGGATCAATTCTTCTTCAGAAAGATCCGGCGCGATCTTTACCGCTACCGGCACATATTTGTGATGGCGCGCATGTAATTCCTGCTGCTTATTTTTAATCGCAGCCAAAAGATCGTCCAACGCTTCGCCATACTGTAAGGATCGTAACCCCGGCGTATTCGGTGAAGAGATGTTAATCGCGATATATCCGGCATACGGATAAACTTTATCCATGCAGATCAAATAATCGTCTTTGCCCTGCTCGACCGGCGTGTCTTTATTCTTGCCGATATTGATCCCAAGAATGCCGCCGAAATGGGATTTCTTAACGTTTTCAACCAGATTGTCCACGCCATGGTTATTGAACCCCATGCGGTTAATCAGGCCTTCCGCCTCAACCACGCGGAACAAGCGCGGCTTGTCGTTGCCCGATTGCGGACGCGGCGTCACGGTGCCGACTTCCACATGGCCGAAGCCCATCGCGCCGAACGCATCGATGCATTCGCCGTTTTTATCCAGACCGGCGGCCAATCCCAGCGGGTTTTTAAACGACAGCCCCATGCAGCTGACCGGTTTGGTCGGCACGGACTGACGGACAAGAAACGCTAATGGGGTGCCGGTAATACGGCTGAGCTGACGAAAGGTCACTTCGTGCGCGCGCTCCGGATCGAGCTGGAACAACGCTTTCCTGATGAGGGGGTAGTACATGGACTCTCCTGATTTCCCGGTTGCAAACCGGGGGCGTATTATCCGGTATCCCCCGCCTAATTGGAATTGATTAAAAGCAAAAAAAGCCGTTTTTACGCAATCGTTTTCCCTCTTCATCGCCAAATCGGCGCCAATCCGCTTTTACGCATATCCAAATCAAAAAATGAGATTTAAAAAACGCGCCCGGTTGCTGGTAGGTTTAAAACACTTCCCATTAATTTTCTAATTAAACCTAACTTTTAGTTATAAGGAGTGGCAATGCGCGTTATATCACTGGCCGGTAGCCCACGCATCCCATCACGTTCCGCCGCGCTGCTCTCGCTGAGTCAGAACTGGCTGCGGCAACAAGGGGTGGAGGTGACGGCCTATACCCTGCACGACTTCGATGCCGAAGATCTGCTGTACGCCAACTTCAACAGTCCGGCGATCAAGGCGTTTGCCGACCAGCTGGCGCAGGCCGACGGCCTGCTGATTTCCACGCCGGTTTATAAAGCGTCGTTCTCCGGCGCGCTGAAAACCCTGCTGGACCTGCTGCCGGAACGCGCGCTGGACCATAAAGTGGTGCTGCCGCTGGCGACCGGGGGGTCTGTCGGCCACATGCTGGCGGTGGACTATGCGCTGAAACCAGTGCTGGCGGCGCTGAAAGCGCAAGAGGTGCTGCACGGCGTGTTCGCCGACGACAGTCAGATCCAGCTGACCGGCGAAAGCGCCACGCTCACCGACGCCGTGGCCGCCCGGTTGGAAGAAGCGCTCGCCAGTTTCTATCTGGCGCTTGGGCGCCGCAAACCGCCCGCGCTGCGCGTCGCCTCGCCGCTGACGGCGCGTCAAACCGCCTGAAATGCCTGGAAAAGGAGAGCCTGAATGAAACAACGCAACGCTTTGCGACGTTGGCTGAACGCAGCGGCCTTCACCGGCCTGCTGTCGCTGGTCTGGGCCAACGCCGCCGTCGCGCAGGATCCGGCGCAATTTCGCATCGGTTACCAGAAAGGATCGGTGAGTCTGGTGCTGGCGAAAAGCCACCGGCTGCTGGAGGAACGCTTCCCCGCCACCCGCATCAGTTGGATTGAATTTCCTGCCGGCCCGCAGATGCTGGAAGCCTTGAACGTCGGCAGCATCGATCTGGGCAGCACCGGTGATATTCCGCCGATCTTCGCGCAGGCCGCCGGGGCGGATCTGCTGTATGTCGGCGTTGAGCCTCCCAAACCGAAGGCGGAAGTGATCCTGGTGCCGGAAAACAGCCCGATCAAAACCGTCGCCGATCTGAAAGGCCATAAGGTCGCATTTCAGAAAGGATCCAGCTCACACAACCTGCTGCTGCGATCGCTGCAAAAAGCCGGCCTGAAATTTACGGATATCCAACCCGCCTACCTGACCCCCGCCGATGCGCGCGCCGCATTCCAGCAGGGCAACGTCGATGCCTGGGCTATCTGGGATCCTTATTATTCCGCCGCGCTGCTGCAGGGCGGCGTTCGGGTGCTCGGCGACGGCACCGATCTGAACCAGACCGGTTCCTTCTATCTGGCGGCGCGCCCTTATGTCGAAGCAAATGGCGCCTTTATCAGCCAGGTCCTGACGGTGCTGACCCAGGCCGATGCGCTCACCCGCAGCGACCGGGCGCAAAGCGTGACCTTGCTGGCCAACGCCATGGGGCTGCCGGAACCGGTGATCGCCAGCTATCTGGATCACCGTCCCCCGACCGCCATCACACCGCTCGATGCGCATACGATCGCTGCGCAGCAGCAAACCGCCGACCTGTTTTACGCCAACCGGCTGGTGCCGGTGAAGGTCGACATCTCGCAACGCATCTGGCGCCCAAGCGCGCAATAAATACGGGAGAGCATTGACGATGAGCCTGAACGTTTTCTGGTTTTTACCCACCCACGGCGACGGCCACTATCTTGGCAGCGCACAGGGCGCTCGCAGCGTCGATCACGGTTACTTGCAACAAATCGCCCAAGCGGCGGACCGGCTGGGATTCGGCGGCGTGCTGATCCCCACCGGTCGCTCTTGCGAAGACTCCTGGCTGGTGGCCGCCTCGCTGATCCCGGTCACCCAGCGGCTGAAATTTTTGGTCGCGCTGCGGCCGGGTATCATCTCCCCTACGCTGGCGGCGCGTCAGGCGGCGACGCTGGATCGCCTGTCCAACGGGCGCGCCCTGTTCAATCTGGTCACCGGCGGCGATCCGGAAGAGCTGGCGGCGGAGGGGTTGCATCTCAGTCATGAAGAGCGTTACGAAGCCTCGACCGAGTTCACTCATATCTGGCGCCGGGTGCTGGAAGGTGAAACCGTCGATTTCCACGGCAAGCATATTCAGGTGAAAGGCGCCAAACTGCTGTTCCCGCCGGTGCAGCAACCGCGCCCGCCGCTCTATTTCGGCGGATCCTCCGCCGCCGCGCAGGATCTGGCCGCCGAGCAGGTAGAAATGTACCTCACCTGGGGAGAGCCGCCGGCACAGGTCAAAGAGAAGATCGAAGAGGTGCGCGCCAAAGCGGCGGCGAAGGGCCGGCAGGTACGCTTCGGCATCCGTCTGCACGTCATCGTGCGGGAAACCACCGAAGAAGCCTGGCGCGCCGCCGATCGGCTGATCGCTCACCTCGATGAGGAAACCATCGCCAACGCGCAGCAGGCCTTTGCCCGCTTCGACTCCGTCGGCCAACGGCGCATGGCGGCGCTGCACGGCGGCAAGAAGGATAATCTGGAGATCAGCCCGAACCTGTGGGCCGGCATCGGCCTGGTGCGCGGCGGCGCCGGCACCGCGCTGGTGGGCGATGGCCCGACGGTCGCGGCGCGCATGCAGGAATACGCCGATCTGGGCATCGACACCTTTATTCTCTCCGGCTATCCGCATCTGGAAGAGGCCTACCGCGTCGGCGAACTGCTG
Organism: Serratia sp. EWG9; assembly: GCF_019913725.1. Classification (NCBI taxonomy): domain Bacteria; kingdom Pseudomonadati; phylum Pseudomonadota; class Gammaproteobacteria; order Enterobacterales; family Yersiniaceae; genus Serratia; species Serratia sp. EWG9. The sequence continues at coordinate 381,173 of NZ_JADNRO010000005.1, read as the reverse complement.
TTTCCTCACCTCGGTCTGGCGCAGGAGGAAACGCCCGCGCGCCTTCAACCGGTGCGCCCGCAGGGCGAAGTGGTGGCCAACATCTATGTTCCGCAAAAAGTGTCGCAGAGCTGAGGAGCGCCCCGATGGCAAAGAACGCGCAACGCATCCTGTACCGGCTGGCCCCTTGGGCGCTGCCGCTGGCGCTGGTGATCATCTGGCAAGTCGCCGTCGAAACCGGCTGGCTGTCCAACCGCATTTTGCCGGCGCCGAGTGCGGTGCTGGCCGCCTTCTGGCGCCTGAGCCAAAGCGGCGAACTGTGGCAGCACCTGAGCATCAGCAGCCAGCGCGCGTTGATCGGCTTTGGCATCGGCGGCAGCATCGGACTGATTCTCGGCTTTATTACCGGGCTGTCGCGCTGGGGTGAACGCCTGTTGGACAGTTCGGTGCAAATGATCCGCAACGTGCCGCACCTGGCGCTAATCCCACTGGTGATCCTGTGGTTCGGCATCGATGAATCCGCCAAGATCTTTCTGGTGGCGCTCGGCACGTTGTTCCCGATTTATCTCAATACCTATCACGGCATCAAAAACATCGATCGCGGCCTGCTGGAGATGGCGCGCAGCTACGGTCTGAGCGGTTTTCGCCTGTTCACGCAGGTAGTGCTGCCGGGCGCGTTGCCGTCGATTATGGTCGGCGTGCGTTTCGCCCTCGGGTTCATGTGGTTGACGCTGATCGTCGCCGAAACCATCTCGGCCAACTCCGGCATCGGTTATCTGGCGATGAACGCGCGTGAATTTCTGCAAACCGACGTGGTGGTGGTGGCGATCGTGCTGTACGCCCTGCTCGGCAAGCTGGCGGACGTGGGCGCACAACTGCTGGAACGCGTCTGGCTGCGCTGGCATCCGGCCTATCAACTGAAACAGGGAGAAGCGCTATGACCCTTCCCGCTCGCCTTGCGCAAGGCACGCCGGTGACGCTGGAGTCCATCGGCAAACGTTACGGCAACCGCACCGTGCTGGATAACATTCAGCTACGTATCTCTGCCGGGCAGTTCGTGGCGGTGGTCGGCCGCAGCGGCTGCGGCAAGAGCACCCTGCTGCGTCTGTTGGCCGGCCTGGAACAGGCCAGCAGCGGCGTGCTGCTCAGCGGCAATGCGCCGCTTGCCGCCGCCAAAGAGGATACCCGGCTGATGTTTCAGGATGCGCGCCTGTTGCCGTGGAAAACGGTGATCGACAACGTGGGTCTGGGGCTGCGCGGCCATTGGCGCGACGCGGCGCTGCAGGCGCTGGCCGCGGTCGGTTTGGCGGATCGCGCCCGCGACTGGCCGGCGGCGCTGTCCGGCGGACAAAAGCAGCGGGTCGCCCTGGCACGCGCGTTGATCCACCGCCCCCGCCTGCTGCTGCTGGACGAACCGCTCGGGGCGCTGGATGCCCTGACGCGCATCGAGATGCAAGGGCTGATAGAATCGCTGTGGCAACAGCACGGTTTTACCGTACTGCTGGTGACGCACGACGTCAGCGAAGCCATCGCGCTGGCGGATCGGGTGATCCTGATTGAAGAGGGCCACATCGGACTGGATCTGAGCATCGATCTGCCGCGGCCACGCCGTAAGGGTTCAGCCAGGCTGGCGGAACTGGAAGCTGAAGTGCTGGAGCGGGTGTTATCGCCGCCGGTCACCGCGGCCAGCCCACGCCAGGCGGCGAATTGAACGAAAAAAGGACGGCGCAGGCCGTCCCTTTGGGTATTCACGGTGAAAAGATTAGGCGTCGAGCGCCTTGCTGATCTTCTCGTACAGATCGCCGGACAGGTTTTCCAACCCTTTCAGCTGTTCCAACGCTTTGCGCATCAGCGCCTGGCGACCGGCGTCGTAACGCTTCAGGCGAATCAGCGGTTCGATCAGGCGCGCGGCGATCTGCGGGTTGCGCTGGTTGAGATCGCTGAGGATCTCCACCAGGAATTGATAACCGCTGCCATCCGCCGCATGGAACGCCGCCGGGTTGCCGGAAGCGAAGCCGCCGATCAGCGAGCGGGTGCGGTTCGGGTTGCTCAGGCTGAACGAGCGGTGTTGCAGCAGCGCACGCACCTTGCTCAACACATCCGCCGACGGGCTGCTCCCCTGCAGCACGAACCATTTGTCCATCACCAGGCCATCCTGATGCCAGCGCTCGTCGAACGCCGCCAACAGCGCATCGCGACACGGCAACTGGGCCGCAACCGCAGCGGACAGCGCCGCCAGCGAGTCGGTCATGTTATCCGCCTGGCGATACTGTTCGCTCACCAGTTGGTCCGCCAGCGCCGCATCTTCGCCGAACGCCAGATAACCCAGGCACACATTGCGCAAGGCGCGCTTGGCGATGTCGGCGTGCTCCACGCGGTAGCCGTCGGTCTTGTTGGCGTGATACACCGCCAGCCACTCATCGGCCAACTCCCGCGCCAGGCAGCGAACGATCGCTTCGTGCACCGCGGCGATCGCTTCCGGATCGATGGTGGCGAACAGTTCAGCGATTTCGTTCTCCGACGGCAGCGTCAGGATCTGCGCCGCCAGCGCCGGATCCAGCGTCTCGTTCAGCAACACCGCACGGAACGCGTCGGCCACGTGCAGCGGCAGCGACAACGGCTGCTTCTGCTGGTGCCGCGCCACGTTCAGTTTGATGTAGGTCGCAAGCAGGCTCTGCGCCGCATCCCAACGCGCAAACTCATTGCGCGCGTGCTGCATCAGGAAGGTCAGTTGCTGATCGCTGTACGGATAATCCAGTTTCACCGGCGCAGAGAATTCACGCAGCAGCGACGGCACCGGCTTGTGCGCCACGCCGTCGAACACGAAGGTCTGCTCCGCTTCGGTGACGTTCAGCACGTTGTTGACCGGCAGGCCACCCTTCTGCAGCGCGATGACGTTGCCTTCGCTGTCGTACAGCTCGATATCCAGCGGGATATGCAGCGGCAACTTCTCAGGCTGATCGGCGGTCGGCGCGGTTTTCTGGCTGACATGCAGGCGATATTGCTGAGTTTCCGCATCGTACTCGTCGCGCACCGTCAACAGCGGCGTGCCGGACTGACTATACCAACGGCGGAAGCGCGACAGATCCACGTTGGACGCGTCCTCCATCGCCTGTACGAAGTCATCGCAGGTGGCGGCGCTGCCGTCGTGGCGTTCGAAATAGAGCTGCATCCCTTTCTGGAAGTTCTCTTCCCCCAGCAGGGTGTGCATCATGCGGATCACTTCAGAACCTTTCTCATACACCGTCAGGGTGTAAAAGTTGTTCATCTCGATGACTTTATCCGGACGAATGGCATGCGCCATCGGGCTGGCGTCTTCGGCGAACTGCGCGCCGCGCATCACGCGCACGTTATCGATACGGTTGACCGAACGCGAGCCCAGATCGGAACTGAACTCTTGATCGCGGAACACCGTCAGCCCCTCTTTCAGGCTGAGCTGGAACCAGTCGCGGCAGGTGACGCGGTTGCCGGTCCAGTTGTGGAAGTATTCGTGACCAATCACCGCTTCGATGTTCAGGTAATCTTTGTCGGTGGCGGTTTCCGCCTTCGCCAACACGTATTTGGAGTTAAAGATATTTAACCCTTTGTTCTCCATCGCGCCCATATTGAAGAAATCGACCGCCACGATCATATAAATGTCGAGATCGTATTCCAGACCGAAGCGGGTCTCGTCCCACTTCATCGAGTTTTTCAACGAGGTCATCGCCCAGTCGGCGCGATCCAGGTTGCCGCGATCGACAAACAGCTCCAGCGCGACCTTACGGCCGGAACGGGTGGTGAAACTGTCGCGCAGCACGTCGAAGTCCCCCGCCACCAATGCGAACAGGTAGCAAGGTTTCGGGAACGGATCCTGCCATTGCACCCAGTGGCGACCATCGGCCAATTCACCCTGACCAATACGGTTGCCGTTCGACAGCAGGAACGGATAGCGCGCCTTGTCGGCCACGATGCGGGTGGTAAAGCGCGCCAGCACGTCCGGGCGATCCTGGTAATAGGTAATATGATGGAAGCCTTCGGCTTCGCATTGCGTGCACAGCGCATCGCCGGACAGATACAGCCCTTCCAGCGCGGTGTTTTTCGCCGGATGAATATCGTTGACGATGGTCAGAGTGAATTGTGCTGGCAATTCTTCGACGATCAGCTGGTTATCCTGCTGACGATAGGCGCTCCACGGTTGACCGTCGACCTGAATGCTCACCAGCGTCAGATCCTCGCCATCCAGCACCAGCGGTGCGCCGGCCGCGCCTTGACGTTTGATTTTACTGACGGCGGTCACGCGCGTGGTTTCCGCGTCCAGACTGAAGTCCAAATCGATGTCGGTCGTGGTGTAATCGGGCGCGCGATAATCGTGGCGATATTTTGCCTGTGGCTGTTGTGTCATAAAAACCCTTAAACGTCTCAGTGAGTTATAGGTGCCAGGCCGCTCTTCTCCTCCGCGCCGTCGCTGGAGATTTCCCCTGCGGCGCTCGGCGAACCTGATTGTGAATAAACTGTATCACAGCTGGCTGAAAAGCCCAGATCCGCCGGGCAAGCGCGATAAAGAAATCAGAGGCAAATCATAGTTCACCCACCAGATGGCAGCGCGGGTGACCAATGGCTAAATAAAAATCAGCATTTAATGCTAAAAAACCGCCTTCGCGGCGCTCCGGCATTGTTGAGGCGGCACAGGCGGCATGATGGTATAATTGCCGAATCAGGCTCAGGGATGACTCGCACTATGAAAATCAAATACGCTATCTATTTTTTCACCCTGTGCCTGATGACCTCCTTCTCGCTGTTCATCGTCGAGGAACTGCTCGAAGCCCATACCGAGTACCGCGATAACCAGCTCAACCTGTATAAGATCGATCGCGCCAAAGAAATCTCCGAGGCCTTTCAGGCTTCGCTGCAGGCTCACCGTCTCAAACGCTTGAGCCTGATCGATCCGCAAATCACTCGCGCGCAGTGTCTGGCCGCCGATCGGGTGGCGCGCGAGAAAATCGCCCGGATCCGCGAGCATCTGAACGACACGGTCGCCAGGGAGCTGGGTGTGCGGCAAAAAATCGCCGCGCTGTCGATGATCGGCCTAATGGAACAGTTGCTGGATAACGACAACCTGCAGCTTTCGCAGGTCAACAACGCCAACGCCAACCTGTTCAACATCAACAGCGCCTATTACATCTCGCAAACCAGCAAGAACTATTACCGCTACACCTACGATACCCGAATGGTGGATACCGACTCCTTTATGTTTCTCGAGGCCATTCGCCTCAACAACCGACTGAATATGTCGCTGACGGAGTTAAGCGATCAGATTATCGACGTCAACGTCAGCCCGCTCGATCGCAAAGACGCCTATCTGAAGTCCATTCAGTTGACCGGCGTCCTGAACGCGCTGAGCACCCGGTTGATCTTCATGAAGCTCAACTACGACGACGTGCAAACCACCAGCATCGTCAATCAGTTGCTCACCCAGGTGTCTACCGAACGCCTCAAGCAGATTACCGATGGGCTATACACTGCCATCAATACCCAAAAGCCCTATCCCGCCGCGCTAATCTCGCGCTATGTCGACGAGTTGAGCGGGCTTTCGCAGACGCTGTATCAACGCAGTTTCGAGCTGGAAACCGTCGCTTCGCGTCACAAGATTTATGACAGCCAGACCACCATTTACGGCATGATCGCGCTCGCCGGTCTGGGGGTGCTGCTGTTCATTTTGCCGGCGCTGGTGTTCTGCACCAACATCAACCGCTGGTTGACCAAAACCCACAACAATATCGTGCGGCTGTCGCGCGGCGAGATGAATATCGATCGCAACGACGCCTTCTATAGCCGGGAACTGATCGCCATCAGCGACGCCATTCAACAGCTCAGACAATATCAGTTGGACAAGGTCTCGCTGGAAAGCGAGAAACAGCTGCTGATTAAAGAGCTTGAGGCCTCTTCCTTCCTCGATCCGCTCACCAACATTTATAACCGCCGTAAATTCTTCCTCGAATGCCAGCTATTGGGCGACGGTAGCTACCCGCAGGCCTTTTGCCTGATCGATATCGACAACTTCAAACAGCTCAACGACAGCTACGGCCACGATGTCGGTGACCGGGCGCTGGTGGAATTCGGCCATCTGTTGCAACGCGCGTTTCGCGCCAGCGACATCTTCTGCCGCTACGGTGGCGAAGAGTTCGCGGTGCTGCTGGGCAACTGTTCGTTGGACAACGCGCGGGACATCATGGAGCAATTGCGCGCCCGCACCCATCGCCTGACGCTAAATTTGGCCGACGGGCGGCAAGTGCGTTTCACCACCAGCTGCGGCATTGCGCCGGTCAACGCGTTCACTGCGCTGCAGGCGGCGATAAAACAGGCGGACGAAGCGCTCTATTTTGCAAAAGAACGGCAAGGATCGGGTCAGCGTGCACACCCAGGCCGGGTTTATCTGATTTGTTGTTTAAAATAATTAACATTATAATTTTTATGACTAATTAGGCTAAGTCATTCACCTTACAGGCATATCTGGCTTTTTTCCCCCGCCGCCGTCGCCAGCCCGCCATAAAGGCACGTTTAATCCTCGACCCGCTTCGGTGATTTATGGTGTGATGCAGCTTCAATAACAGGATAATCCGGGTATACTCCACCCCCACTTTTATGATTATCCGGATTTGGACACGCGCCTGACGAGGATGCTGTAACGCGCTATGACTCAATACGCTTCCCCGATTTTGACATCACTGCTTGATACCGATGCTTACAAGCTTCATATGCAGCAAGCAGTGTTCCATCGCTATCCCGCGATCAGCGTGGCGGCGGAATTCCGCTGCCGCGGCGACGAACTGCTGGGCGAATATGCCGACGAGATCCGCGCGCAGGTCGCCCTGATGAGCCAGCTGGCGCTGACCGACGCCGAATTCGCTTACCTTTCGGGTCTGCCCTTCTTCCGTCAAGATTACCTGAGCTGGCTGCGCACGTTCCGATACGATCCGCAGCAGGTGACCATCGACAACCGCGACGGCAAGCTGCAAATCCGCATCGCCGGGCCGTGGCGTGAAGTGATCATGTGGGAAGTGCCGCTGCTGGCGGTGATCAGCGAAGTGGTGCACCGCCGGCGTTCTCCGCTGGCGACGCCGGAACAGGCGGTAGCCCACCTGCAAACCAAGTTGGCGCAGTTCAAGACGCTGGCGGGCGATTTGGATCTTTCACGCTTCAAGCTGATGGACTTCGGCACCCGTCGCCGTTTCTCCCAGGGCGTACAACAGGCCATCGTCAGCACCTTGCAGGCCGAATTCCCGTACCTGTCGGGCACCAGCAATTACGATCTGGCGCATCAGCTCGGCCTGGCGCCGGTCGGCACGCAGGCGCATGAATGGTTCCAGGCGCATCAGCAGATAAGCCCGGTGCTGGCCAACAGCCAGCGCGCCGCATTGCAGGCCTGGCTGGATGAATACCCGGATCAGCTTGGCATCGCGCTCACCGACTGCATTACCATGGATGCTTTCCTGCGCGACTTCGGCCCGCAGTTCGCCGAGCGTTATCAGGGGCTGCGCCACGATTCGGGCGATCCCGTCGAGTGGGGTGAGAAAGCCATTGCCCACTATCAGAAACTGGGCATCGACCCGATGAGCAAAACGCTGGTGTTCTCGGACAACCTGGATCTGGAAAAAGCGCTGGCGCTCTATCGCCACTTCTATCAGCGCATCAATCTCAGCTTCGGTATCGGCACGCGCCTGACCTGTGATATTCCGGGCGTTAAACCGTTGAATATCGTGATCAAGCTGGTCGAATGCAAAGGCAAACCGGTGGCTAAGCTCTCCGACAGCCCCGGCAAGACCATCTGCCAGGACCAGGCATTCGTGCGGGCCTTGCGCAAGGCCTTCGATCTGCCGCTGGTGAAGAAAGCCAGCTGAACCTTCTCTATATAGAGAGAAAGAAAGCCGGCCCGGTTTACACGCCGGCTTTTTTGTTTTTATCCCGAACGCCCTCTTTTCAGTCAGCCGCGATAAATGTTGCGACAATCCGATGATTTCTGCTTGTGCTCTGCACCGCGGCAAGTAACATAGCCATTACCCCCATATTCTTGGGTTGTAAGCTATTTCTAAACCAAATTATTAAAGAGAGAAATCTATGAGCGTAGTGCCTGTAGTCGACGTACTGCAAGGTCGTGCTGCGGTTGACAGTGAAGTCACCGTACGCGGCTGGGTACGTACCCGGAGAGATTCAAAAGCTGGTATCTCCTTCCTGGCCGTCTATGACGGTTCCTGCTTTGATCCGTTACAGGCCGTCGTTAATAATTCTCTGCCGAATTATCAGGATGAAGTGCTGCATCTGACCACCGGTTGTTCGGTTGAAGTTACCGGCAAAGTCGTCGCTTCACCGGGCGAAGGCCAGAGCTTCGAACTGCAGGCTACCGCAATCAAAGTGGTCGGCTGGGTCGACGATCCGGACACTTACCCAATGGCGGCCAAGCGCCACAGCATCGAATACCTGCGCGAAGTGGCTCACCTGCGCCCGCGCACCAACCTGATCGGCGCCGTGGCGCGCGTACGTCATACTCTGGCGCAGGCGATCCACCGCTTCTTCCATGAAAATGGGTATTTCTGGGTCTCTACTCCGCTGATCACCGCCTCCGATACCGAAGGCGCCGGCGAGATGTTCCGCGTGTCCACGCTGGATCTGGAAAACCTGCCGCGCACCGACAAAGGCACCGTCGATTTCAGCGAAGACTTCTTCGGTAAGGAAGCCTTCCTCACCGTTTCCGGCCAGCTGAACGGCGAAACCTACGCTTGCGCGCTGTCGAAGGTTTACACCTTCGGCCCAACCTTCCGCGCCGAAAACTCCAACACCAGCCGCCACCTGGCGGAGTTCTGGATGATCGAACCGGAAGTGGCCTTCGCTACGCTGGACGACGTCGCCGGACTCGCAGAAAGCATGCTGAAGTATGTGTTCCAGGCGGTGCTGGATGAACGTGCCGACGATCTGAAATTCTTCGCCGAACGCGTGGATAAAGACGCTATCGCTCGTCTGGAGCGCTTCGTGTCTTCCGATTTCGCCCAGGTGGACTACACCGACGCCATTGAGATCCTGCTGGCCTCGGGCCAAACCTTCGAAAACCCGGTTTCCTGGGGCATCGATCTCTCTTCCGAGCATGAACGTTACCTGGCGGAGAAACACTTCCAGGCGCCGGTGGTGGTGAAAAACTACCCGAAAGACATCAAAGCGTTCTACATGCGCATGAACGAAGACGGCAAGACCGTCGCGGCCATGGACGTGCTGGCGCCGGGCATCGGCGAAATCATCGGTGGCTCGCAGCGTGAAGAACGCCTCGACGTGCTCGATCAGCGTCTGGAAGAGATGGGGCTGAATAAAGAAGACTACTGGTGGTATCGCGATCTGCGCCGCTACGGCACCGTGCCGCATTCCGGTTTCGGCCTGGGCTTTGAACGTTTAATCGCCTATGTCACCGGCGTGCAAAACGTGCGCGATGTGATTCCATTCCCGCGCACGCCGCGTAACGCAAGCTTCTAATTTATACGATCACACGTTTTTTAAACGATTTCGTTACAAAACAAAGGCCAGCATCGCTGGCCTTTCGCATTTTTTAATATTGACGCACGTCACAAAGTTCCCGAAAAATTACATTTAGTTACACATACTTTCCTTTTGCAACCTGATTGGGGCATTGGTATCATTTTCGTCCTAGATTAACCCGCCTGTGAATGGAACACTGCGTTCAGACACAGGACGACACCAATCTATCAACAATAGTTCCCAAAGAATTATTGGCGGCAGTGGCAAAGGTGTCCGAATAACACCAATGAGGGTAATAATGATGAAGCGCAACATTCTTGCAGTGGTAATCCCGGCTCTGTTGGCTGCTGGTGCAGCAAACGCAGCTGAAATCTACAACAAAGACGGCAACAAGCTGGATCTGTACGGCAAAGTTGACGGTCTGCACTACTTCTCCAAAGACAAAGGTAATGACGGCGATCAGACCTATGTTCGTTTCGGCTTCAAAGGTGAAACCCAGATTACTGACCAACTGACCGGTTACGGCCAGTGGGAATACAACGTTCAGTCCAACCACGCCGAATCTCAGGGCACCGAAGGCACCAAAACCCGTCTGGGCTTCGCCGGTCTGAAATTCGCTGACTACGGCTCCTTCGACTACGGCCGTAACTACGGCGTACTGTACGACGTGGAAGGCTGGACCGATATGCTGCCAGAGTTCGGTGGCGATACTTACACCAACTCCGACAACTTCATGACCGGCCGTACCAACGGCGTTGCGACCTATCGTAACAACAACTTCTTCGGTCTGGTTGACGGTCTGAACTTCGCCGTTCAGTACCAGGGTAAAAACCAGAACGACAGCCGTGCTCTGAAAAAACAGAACGGCGACGGCTGGGGCCTCTCCTCTACTTATGACATCGGCGAAGGCGTAAGCTTCGGCGCTGCCTATGCGTCATCCAGCCGCACCAATGATCAGAAAGACTTGTCTACTGCTGATGGCAAGAAAGCTGACGCATGGACCGTGGGCGCGAAATACGACGCCAACAACGTCTACCTGGCGGCAATGTATGCAGAAACTCGCAACATGACCCCATACGGCGAGTCTGACTTGACTATCGCTAACAAAACTCAGAACTTCGAAGTGACCGCTCAGTACCAGTTCGACTTCGGTCTGCGCCCAGAAGTGTCTTACCTGCAGTCTAAAGGTAAGGACCTGGCTGGCCGCAGCGCGAACAACGCTCGCTTCAACGGCGGCGACGCTGACTTGGTTAAATATGTTTCTGTTGGTACCACCTACTACTTCAACAAAAACATGTCCACCTACGTTGATTACAAAATCAACCTGCTGGATGACAACGACTTCACCAAAGCTAACGGCATCGCAACTGACGATATCGTAGGCGTTGGTCTGGTATACCAGTTCTAAGTTGTCTCGCTTATCGGCGGTTCACCGTCGGCTAAGTTAAAAAACAGGGCTTCGGCCCTGTTTTTGTTTGTATCAGCCGGTAACTTTTTATCCTGCCGATTCCCCCTTCCCCATCATTTTTTCTGTCGAATCCTTCACGTTCATAAGATCGCGGTGTTTTTATCGCAAACGGTTGGCAAAGCCGATAACTGGCGCTACCCTGATGCTTCTGTCTGCTTAACTCCGAGATTTGGAAGCACCTGACATGTTTGAAAAAATCACCGCCGCACCCGCCGACCCGATCCTGGGCCTGACCGACATTTTCCGCGCCGACGCCCGCCCGAATAAAATCAATTTAGGCATTGGCGTTTATAAAGACGAAACCGGTAAAACCCCGGTGCTGACCAGCGTAAAGAAAGCTGAACAGTATCTGTTGGAAAATGAGACCACCAAAAACTATCTCGGCATTGAGGGCATCCCGGCGTTCGCCAGCTGCACGCAAGAGCTGCTGTTCGGTAAAGAGAGCCCGATCGTCGCCGATCGCCGCGCGCGCACCGCACAGACGCCAGGCGGCACCGGCGGCCTGCGCGTGGCGGCAGACTTTATCGCCAACCAGACCAGCGCCAAGCGCATCTGGATCAGCAACCCAAGCTGGCCGAACCACAAGAACGTCTTTAGCGCCGTGGGCCTGGAAGTGTTGGAATACGCCTACTATGACGCCGCCAACCACGCGTTGGATTTTGACGGTCTGCTGAGCAGCCTGAAACAGGCGCAGGCCGGCGATGTCGTGCTGTTCCACGGCTGCTGCCATAACCCGACCGGTATCGATCCAACGCCGGAACAGTGGGCGCAGCTGGCTGAACTTTCCGTCGCCAACGGGTGGTTGCCGCTGTTCGACTTCGCTTATCAGGGCTTCGCCAACGGCCTGGAAGAAGATGCGCAGGGCCTGCGTATTTTCGCCGCCAAACATAAAGAACTGATCGTCGCCAGTTCCTATTCGAAAAACTTCGGTCTGTACAATGAGCGCGTCGGCGCTTGCACTATTGTAGCCGCCGATGCCGAAACCGCCGATCGCGCCTTCAGCCAGGTGAAAGCGGCCATTCGCGCCAACTACTCCAACCCGCCGTCACACGGCGCTGCCGTTGTCGCCACCATTCTGGGCAACGATGCGCTGCGCGCGATGTGGGAACAAGAGCTGACCGATATGCGCCAACGCATTCACCGCATGCGTCAGCTGTTTGTGAACACCCTGCAGGAGAAAGGCGCGCAGCAGGACTTCAGCTTCATCATCCAGCAGAACGGCATGTTCTCGTTCAGCGGCCTGACCAAAGAGCAGGTGCTGCGTCTGCGTGAAGAGTTTGGCGTTTACGCTGTGAACTCGGGCCGGGTGAACGTGGCGGGCATGACGCCGGACAATATGGCGCCGCTGTGTGAAGCCATCGTCGCCGTGCTCTAAGCGCGTCGGCGAAAGCCACCAGTTTGAAGGGGCGCGCTATGCGCCCCTTGATTATTTCTGCCGGGAAATGATCGTTACCACACCGCCGGCTCTTCGCGCAGGAACGGGTTGGTCTGGCGCTCGTGACCGAAGGTCGACATTGGACCGTGGCCGGGAATAAAGCGCATGTCGTCGCCTAACGGCAACAGCTTGGTGCGAATAGAGGCGATCAGCGCCTGATGGTCACCGCGCGGGAAGTCGCTGCGCCCCACGCCGCCGTTAAACAGCACGTCACCCACCAGCGCCAAACGCGCCTGCTCATTGATAAAGACGATGTGGCCCGGTGTGTGCCCAGGACAATGCAACACCTTGAGCTTTATCTCGCCCACCTGCATCTCATCGCCTTCCGACAACCAACGGGTCGGGGTCAGCGGCGCACACTCTTCCAGCCCGAACATCCGGCTCTGCGCCGGCAAACCATCCAGCCAAAAAGCGTCCTCTTTATCCGGGCCGTAAATCGGCACCTGATAATGTTCCGCCAGCTCCGCCGCCGCGCCGACGTGATCCAAATGGCCGTGCGTCAGCAAAATCTGCGTGATTGTCACACCCTGCTTCGCCACTTCCGCTTTGATTTTTTCCGCTTCGCCGCCGGGATCGACCAACGCCGCCTGCTGCGTGTTTTCACACCAGATCAGGCTGCAATTCTGGCTAAAAGCGGTAACGGGAATAAGATGGTATTTCATAAGGCTCCAACGACAATAACGCCGCCTCCGCAAGGAGCGGCGTTATTCACTGAGGGCACCGCGATTACCAGCTCCGAACCGGGCCGGTATCGATGTGCACGAAGTTGCTACGTGGGTAATATCCTACACCACCAGCGCGCATTTTTAACGCCGCTTTACGGATATTACTCAATTGGATACCTTCAATATGGAAATCCATCGCCTGGCCCTTGGTATGGTAGCTGTGCTTGGCCACACCACGGCTGTGCGCGCGCAATTCGTTGTTGGTATCTACGGAACGGTAACCGGAGATCAGCTGCACCGGCTTGCTGGTACCCAGCAGCCCCTGCAGGCGATAGAGGTGATCAAACAAACTGGGATCGATCGATTTAACCTTGTTGGCGCGATAATCGCGGAACAGATGATTTAGCCGAACCAACTCTTCTTTATTGTAGCCTTTGCCGTCAAAGAACTCGGCTTTAATAGATTCACCGGTATTCAGGTTATTCAACACTAAAATACGTGGTCGAGCGGTGGAAAGACTGGCAAACGCCTGCCCTGGAAGCAGCGCTATGCCCATAGCTGCGCCGCCTAGCGCCAGCCATTTACGGCGATGATGATCAATTTTGTCCATGACTCTGTTAAACCCGGCAAGAATGTCAAAATAAATGCACAAAACAGCGCACTGTCCGAACCATAACCGCCTGCGTATGCTGAGTCAACCCGCGATACGCCTAGGTTTACAGGCCCCCAGGTAAGAGGGCCTGCGGTATAGCCAAACATTCTGACCGTTATTTATTTATAATTACTGCATTTACTGCATTAATTTTTTGGCCTGAGCCAAAATTTGTGCGCCCGATCTCACCGTATTATCATAATTGTAAATATCTGTACGGAATTGCGGTTGGCCGTCATCCGAAACCCAGGCGGTCAGATAATACAGTTTTACGGGAATACGCTGGCGAATATTCACATAAGTGGTATTCCCTTCTTTCAGCGTGGAGGAAACGCGGCTATTGTTCCAGCCGGCATCCTGCAGCAGCATATTCGCCAAATCGGAAGCCTTGTTCACCCGCACGCAGCCGGAGCTAAGCGCGCGAATGTCTTTCTGGAACAGGCTGTGGTTCGGGGTATCGTGCAGGTAGATCGCGTCCGAACTCGGCATATTGAACTTGAAACGCCCCAGCGAGTTGGTGGCACCCGGCGCCTGGCGCACGCGATACGGGAAGTTGCGCGCAGAGACCATGCTCCAGTCGATCATCGCCGGGTTGATCACCTCCGCATCGTTGCTCCAGCCCGACAGCACGGTATAGCCGTGTTTCTGGAAATAGTTACCGTCGCGCATCGCCTTCGGTACGATATCCTCACGCACCAGCGTAGTCGGTACGTTCCAAGGCGGGTTGACCACCACGTTGTTCAACGCGCTGCTCATCAGCGGTGTCTTGCGGCTCGGCCGCCCGACGATAACGCGGGAGGACAACACTTCGTTGCCGTTCTGGTAGTAGGTCAGCGAGTAGTTGGGAATATTCACCATAATGCCGGTGCCGACATGCCCCGGTAAAATTCGCAGACGTTGGATATTCAACGCCAGCAGCGCGGCGCGGGTTTTCGGAGACACGTTGAGCCACTCGCGAGTGCGCACGCCGATCACGCCGTCCGCCGTCAGCCCCTGCCATTTCTGGAAACGCTTGACGCCCTCCACCAGCTCGTTGGTATAGAGGTTGTCGCTCACCACGCTGCCGACCTGCGGCGGCGTCTGTTCAGCGGTCAACTCCGTCACCGGCGCCGCCGACGGACTGACCGTCACACGCCCCTTCTCTTCGTCTACCGTCAGCCCGCCGTCATCAGGCTCATTGCTCTTCGCCGAGACGACCGCCGGCTCCGGCTCGACCTCCGGCGCCGAAGCGGCCAGCATGCCGGTGCGCGTCAGGATCTCACGCAGCGCAGGAATATCGTTGCTCATTTGTCCTGGGCGCAGGCTCGGGCCGCTGCCCACCTGTGGCCAGGGGCGGTTATCCGCCAACATATCGCGCAGCGCCTGATGCATCTTGGCGTATTGCGGGTGCTGCGGCGCGAGCGAATTCACATAGCTCAGCGTGCGCGCCTGACGCACCGCCAGCTGCCATTGGTTGATCACCGCAGTGGGCGGCAAGCCAAGCTTGTAGGGAATATTGCTGTACAGCCAACTGGTGCCGTTGGCGCCGATAGCGGACACGAACTGCAAATAGCCCAACATCGCATCGGACAGCACCACATCGCGGCCTACGTCATTGAGCGCCGGATTGGTCAACATCTTCACCCATTGGGTGAACTGCGGCTGCACGCCGGACATCGCCAGCTCGGCCAGCTGCTGTTGAAACTGCTGAACGGCCTCGCGATCCTGCCACATCGGCTGCATATGATTCGCCGCATACAGCGGCGCCAGCGTGGAAAGGTAGTGCAGATCCATGCCGCGCGGCAACGCGGCCAGCAGTTCAGAACGGCTCTGCGCAACGGACATGCCTGCTGATGCCACCGGTAACGCCGTTACAGTGGCCAATGCGGAAAACGACGACACAAGACTACAGGCGATAGCGCCACTCAGCGCCAAACGTCGTAGAGAGTTTCCCTTTTTAAGCAACATCCCTTGCCCCCTGTATGCTCACAAAAAAAACGTCAAAAAACTGCATATAGCTTCAGTATACAAACAGAAAGGCCGTTTCGCCCTGCGGACGTCGAATTACTGTTTATCTGATTAAACTAACCGCTTTTCAACGGATAAAAAAGCAGGACTATCATCCACGCGCACAAAAAAATAGCCACCCTGCGGCGGCTATTTTCAGATTTTTAGGGCGTTTTTCTGCGTTACGGCGTTTCGACCGGCGCAGTGCCCAGCGCCGGCGGCTCGCTGGCGAAACCGCGCAGCCCCACCACGTGCACATGCTCGTGGTTCTGGAACACCTTACGCACCAGTTTATAGGTGGTGCCCTTCTCAGGACTGATGTTTTCCGGCGCCGCGATAATCAGCTGCATCTCCAGACGGTCACACAACTCGAACAGCGTGGCGATCGATTTGGCATCCAGACGCGCCGCTTCATCGAGGAACAGCAAGCGACATGGCGAGATGTCTTTACCGCGCAGGCGGCGGGATTCTTCTTCCCAGCTCTGCACCACCATCACCAGAATTGACATCCCGGTACCGATGGCTTCACCGGTAGACAAGGCGCCGCTTTCCGCACGCAGCCAGCCGTCTGAGCCACGGTACACTTCCACTTCCATCTCCAGGTAGTTGCGGTAGTCCAGCAACTCCTCACCGATGGTCTGCGGCGTGCGCTGCCCCATATCGATCTGCGGATTCAGACGCTGATACAGCTTGGCCAACGCTTCGGAGAAGGTCAGGCGGTTGCTGTTGAACAGATCCTGATGCTGTTCCTGTTGCTCGGAGAGCACGTCCAGCAGGGTGGCGTGCGCTTCGCGCACGTTGACGTTCAGACGGACGCTCTTCACCTGGCCGAAAGCAACGGCCTGCAACCCCTGGTTCAGCATGCGAATGCGGTTCTGCTCGCGCTGAATGGTTTTGCGAATGATGTTGGCCACGCTTTTCGAACTGATCGCCAGCTTCTGCTCGCGCGCGGTCAGTTCTTCGGTCAGACGGCCCAGCTCAATCTCCATCTGCTCGATGGCCTCGACCGGATCATCGGTACGGATGATGTCCTGGCGGATACGCTCACGCAGGTGTTGGTACACCGCGATATAGAACTGAATCTTACGCTCCGGCCGCTTCGGATCTTCCGACAGACGCAGCACGTCGCGCAGGTGTTCGTTGTCCGCCACCGCCAGACGCAGCGCGCCGAGCGCCTTATCCGACATCGAGCGCAGCTCGTCGCCATCCATATACGCCAGCTCGCGGCGATGCAGGCGGCGTTCCACGCCGTTGTCTTTCACCAGACGCATCACCGCGCACCAGCCCGCCTTGGCGGTCACCACCTGCTCGCGCAGCTGATGGTAGTCGCGTTCCAGCTTGCGCAGTTTCTTCTGCAGGCCATCCATTTCGGCTTCGCAGAAGGTCAGCTGTTTCTCCAACTGATTGCGGCGAGCGCGGTTATTGCTCAGCGCCGCATGCAGCTCGTCGCGGCGCTGACGCGCGCGCGCTTCCGCGTTGGCGTCGGCCTGCACGCCGATATCCACCAGCTCCTGGCTCAGCTCTTTCAACATGTCGCGCTTGGCGTCATACGAGCTTTTCAGCGAGGCCAGCACCTGGCTGTATTGGGTGAACTGGGTTTGATATTGACGCAGTTGCTCACGGGCGCGGGCGCGTTCGGCTTCCGCCTGTTCCAGGCGCTGGCGCAGCTTGTCGTTGAGATCGTTGTTGGCATTCTGCATGCCGGCGGAGTCGGTATAGCTGAAGTGCGCGCGACGCTGCACCACTTCTGTCAACGCGAACGCCTGCTGTTTGGCCTGACGCTGCACGCTTTGCGCCTGCGCGTAGTCCTGCTGCAGCTGTTCATGCTGCTGCGGATCGCTCTGCAGCACCGATAGCAGCGGCTCCAGTTTGGTCAGCGACACCCCGTGCTGTTGAATGTGGCGCGCGGCGTCCTGCGCTTCTTCCAGCTCTTCACGGATCTCGTCGACGCGATCCTGCAGCGTTTCATCGTTCAGCAACGACACCAGCGGCATCAGGCGGTTGAGCGCGGAAATGCCCTCTTTGGCCTGATCGTACTGCTGGCGCTGCTGCTGATTCTGCGCTTCATGATTGTTCAGCGCACGCTCGATCTCGCCGCGACGGGCGTTCAGATTGCGGATCTCCGCTTCCGGGTCAGCGTCGAACGCCACCGCCAGATGGGTGCCGATAAAACGGCTGAAGGCCTGATGCGAACGCTGGGTTTTCTGCACGTCGAACGACAGCGTGGCATAGCGCTCCGCCAGCGTTTCACGCTCGGCATGCAGCACTTCCAGGCGGTTTTCACGCGCCGCGCGGCCGAACAACGGCACTTCCGGGTAGCGGGAATAACGCCACTGGCGATCGGCGATCTTCACCACCACCGCTTTGTCCTGCTCTTCGACGGCGAATACGCTGTCATCGAACGACTGCGGATCCCCTTCGATCAGGTAAAGATCTTCCGGGCAATCTTCCAGCCCTTCCAGCATCTCGCGCACCAGCGACAGATCCGGCACCACGATGGCGTGGCGCGAAGGGCCGTACAGCGCCGAGAAGTAAGGCGCGTCGTCGATGGTGACGTCATCGTAAATTTCCGACAGCAACACGCCGCCGAAACGTTCGGCCAAGGTGACCAGGCGTTGATCTTCCGCGCCGCCCGGCTGGCTGAGACGTTCGATCTGCGCTTCCACTTC
The DNA here is from genome assembly GCF_019913725.1 of Serratia sp. EWG9. Lineage (NCBI taxonomy): Bacteria > Pseudomonadati > Pseudomonadota > Gammaproteobacteria > Enterobacterales > Yersiniaceae > Serratia > Serratia sp. EWG9. The sequence continues at coordinate 362,821 of NZ_JADNRO010000005.1, read as the reverse complement.
GCGCTTGCGGGCCGCCACCTCGTCGCGCTCGACGGTGGTTTCACGCTCACGCTCCAGTAGCTGCTGCATGTATTCGGTCACCTGCTGGCTGTTTTCCAGCGGCTCTCCGCTCTGATCGCTGAGCTGGCTCAGGGCGTCCTGCGCCGCCAGCCACACCGGTGCGCGCGCCGTCAGCTCACGGATGCGCTGCTGGATCTGCTCCAGCTCCTGGCGCATCTCCATGCGGCGTTCGCCGGCTTCGCTGACGTTCTGCGACAGCGCTTCCAGGCGCTCTTCCAGCTCCTGCTGCAGCATGTCGAGATCGTCCGGCTGGTACTCCTGACCATGGCGTTTGCAAAATTCTTGCAGCAGGCGTTCGGCGTCCTGCTGCGAGCGCAGGCGCTGTTCCAGTTCGCTCAGGCGCAAACGCAGCGGCTGAACGCGCTCGGCGAGGTGTTGCTGCGAAGGCCAGTCGCGCAGCAATTCGCGCGCACACTGCCAGGCTTCGCTGCGGCTGACCTGGCCGGCGATTTTACCCACCAGCTGATAGGCCTGCTCGAACTGGCCGTGCGCGGCGTCGGCCACGCTCAGCTTCTGCTCCAGCATCAGCAGCGCTTCGGTCGCCTCCTGCTCGCGAGCCTGGAAGGTGTCCAGCCACTGTTCAGCGTTGTCGGCGGTCAGGTCCGGCAGTTGGCACAGCGCGCGCGCGCGCTCCAACGCCTGCAGCGCCTGTTGGTACTGAATGGCGCGGGTCTGCTGCACGTCAAGCGCCTGCTGGTAGTCGGCCAGCTGGCTCTTCAGCTCGTCCACTTCCAGCTCGGCCGCTTCGGCGCGCGCTTCGTTCTCGGCCTGCTGCTCGCTCGCCTCGGCCACCACTTCGTTCTGCTCTTCCAGGCGGTAGGTCAGCTCTTCCAGATCGGCTTCATAGCGTTCGATCTTCTCCTGCTGACGCATCGCCGTCTGCACCAGGTTCAGGTGGTCGCTGGCGGCCTGGTAATCGGTTTCCAGATCGGATTCGGCGCCGCTCTGCTCGCTCAGCTCACGCGCCATTTCCACATGGCGATACTGTTCGGCGGCCAGCTGCTTGCGGCTGCCCAACAGATCGCTGCGCAGCGCCAGCGCGCCGTCCAGGTGGATGCGGCGTTCGTTGGCGTGGCGCATATAGTCCGCCGCCACATAGGAGGTGGCCTCGGAGATCAAATGCTTGAACAGGTCGCGATCCGACTGGGTAACGCGGATCGCTTCCAGCGTCATGCGGTTTTCGCGCAGCGCCGCTTCCATGTCCTGGAACGCCTTGCGCACGCCGCTGTTTTCCGGCAACAGGTAGTCGCGCAGCGAGCGGGTGATGGCGCTGGAGATGCCGCCGTACAGCGACGCTTCAATCAGACGATAGAATTTGCTGCGATCGGCGGACGAACGCAGGCGTTTCGGGATCACGCCCAGATCGAACATCAGCGAGTGGTAATCGGTGATCGAGTTGAACTGCTTGAACTGCACGCCTTCCATCTCTTCCACGCGCTCTTTCAACTCTTGCAGCGACAGCACGCGCGCTTGGCGCTCACCCACGGTCTGGGTCAGCAATTCAGTCGGCTGTACCGCGGTCGGCAGGCCCTGGATGGTGAAAGGTTTGATATCGACCTTGCGATCGCGTCCCGCCACCTGCTGCAGACGCACACCAACCACCACGCGCTGGTGGCGCGAGTTGACGACGTCGAGGGTGGAGTAACATACGCCGGCGCGCAGCTTGCCGTGCAGGCCCTTGTCGCGCGAACCGCTGGTGGCACCCGCTTCGGTGGTGTTACGGAAGTGCAGCAGCGTCAGATCGGGGATCAGTGCGGTGACGAAGGCCGCCATGGTGGTGGATTTCCCCGCCCCGTTCCCGCCGGACAGCGTGGTCACCAGCTCATCGAGATCAAAGGTGCGGGCAAAGAAGCCGTTCCAGTTAACCAGCGTCAGCGAGCGAAATTTACCGCGTTCAATCATTCCTGTTCATCCTCTGCACCGTCAGGAGCGTTATCAACCCGCTGATCCTCAGCGTCATTCTCATCGTTAAGCGACAGGCTGGTTTCAACCGGCATCGCCTCACCGTCGCGAATCATGCGCAGCTGCGCTTCACGCGGATCGTCGCCGCTGCGCACGTCGGCGCCGAAGCGGAACACCGCCTCGGTAATGCGGAACTTGCTGCTGTCATTGCCCATGAAATAGACCATGCCGAGGCGGCGCAGGCGGTTGAGCGAGGTGCGCACCTTCTCGTGCAGCTTCTGCCGATCGAGATCCGAACCCGTAGAACGCTGGTTGACGAACTTGAGCAGCTTGTTCTCATCCGCCAGGCTCAGCAGTTCATCGTACAGCTCCTGATGGCTGAAAATGCCTTCGTGCGCCAGGCGCTCGGGGCTGAGATACAGGTAACACAAGATCTTGCCGACCATCATATCCAGCTCGGACAGCACCGACCGCGGGATCAGCGTGGTGGAGCGTGGGCGCAAATAGAAGAAACCTTCCGGCGCCCGAATCAGCTCGACGCTGTAACGGTTGTAAAACTCTTCCAGCTCATCCTGGAAATCCATTAAAAAGGCGTGGTTGTCCAGCTCATCGATACCGATGTGACGACCCGCGCGCAGTTGGCTGTCCAGCGCCGGGAACAGCGAGTTGGACAACGCTTTGGCCAGCTTGACTGGCATTACTTGTTCAATATTTGTCGATGACATGGGCCTGGACCTTGGCTCCGTAATCATTGATTGCCTGCCATTCCGCCGGCAACCCTGAGAAATCTGCTTCAGCCACACCGAGGCGCACTGCCTGGTCGACCACTAAACGTGCCACGTCGAAATGACGCGCACGCGGATATTGCGCCAGGTAATCGCGCATCACCGCTGCAAGGTTGAGCGGCATCTGCTGTTCCTGGTACACCTTCAACGCCTCTTCGATCATCGCCGCCAGCTGTTCGCGAATCTCGCTGAACTCTTCGAACTCCAGGTCCGGCGGCAGTTCCCCGGTTACTTCCTCGCTGCGCAGCGCCAGTTCTTCGTCGCGCATGTCCAGCAGACGATCGGCATTGGCATGAGTCAGCGCCCACGGGTGGTCGAAATAGGTTTGCACCGACTGGCGCAGGCGTTGGGCGAACACGCGGTTTTTATCCATATCGATAGCGGTACGGATAAATTTGTGCACGTGACGATCGTAGCCGATCCACAGGTCGATCGCCTGCTGGCCCCAGCTGATGATGCGATCCAGCTTGCTCTGCAGATCGAACACCAGCTTGTCGACGAAGCCGAGCTCCACGTTGCCGAGGGTTGCGTCCTGGATGCGCAGCAGATTGGCCTGCAGCTTGTCGCCCGCCGCATCCAGCGTATCCTGCAGTTCGCGCAGGGTGCCTGAGGTTTCCGACAGCAGCATTTCGCAGCTGGAGATCGCCGCCCGCCAGTCTTTGCTCAGCAGCGCCGCGATGTCGTTTTTCACGCTCTGCTGCTGCTCGTCCATCACGCGCTGCGTCATGTCGATGCTGTCGAAGATTTCCGCCACCGAATATTTCAACGGCGCGAACACGTTGCGGTGCCAATGGAAATCGTCGCCGCCCTCGTCGGCGGCATCGGCGGCGCGCTTCAGTTCCTGCGCCACGATCGACAGCTGCATCGACAGACGCAGCGTCGAGAATTCGCGTTGGCGAATATAGTAATCGGTAATGCCAATACCCAGCGGCGTCAGGCGGTAAATCGCGTTACCGTCCGCCAGTTCGCTGGTAAAGCGGTTCAACAGGCGCTGGCGCACCATGTCGTTGATCGCATTGTTGGCGCGCATCGCCACCGTTTCATGCGTCTGTTCAAAACCCTTGCTGACATGGCGAAATGCATCAACCAGCTCACCTTCGCTCATCTCGCCGTCCAGCCGTTCGCCATTCAGGGTGGCGATAGCGAGCAGAAATGCGAGACGCTCCGTAGGGAGCGAAATAGAGAAATCATTTTTCCGTGCCCAGGCGACCAGTTCGGGTACTGTCTGGGAAAATTCACTCATAGTTCGTCCTTCAGGTTTGGTTTATGCGCCATGACGTGAATATAGCGCCCCAAACTCACGTACGGCTCCTGCCGGCAATAGTGCTGTTCAAGCGCCAGTAACTCTTCAAATTTTTGGGTTTGCAGCTGTCTGCTCTGCAGATAGTCGTGGAACACCCGCACGCCGGTTTTGCCGCTGATGCGCATGCCCAACTGTTCCAGCCAGCCGTAGACCAATAGCGGATCGTGCGGATATTGCGGCGACAGCGAACGCTTGCGGCGCCGTCTGACCTCGGGATCCACCAATTGGAAGTTACCCAACACCACGTTACGCATCAAGAGACCGTTGGCGTTGAAGAACATCAGCGACAGCGCCCCGCCCGGCGTCAGACAATCGCACAACGCCTGCAGCGCCGCCACGGGTTCAGCGATCCATTCAAGCACTGCATGAAACAATATCAGATCAACCGGCTGTTCCAAATGTTGAGCGATATCCTGCGCAGAACTTTGTACGAATTGCATGTTCTGGCTCACACCTTTCTGCTCCGCCAGCTGCGCGGCGCGCTGGATCATCTCACCAGAAAGATCGCACAACAACACCTGATGTCCTAATTCTGCCAGTTGGCAAGCCATATGGCCTTCACCGCCCCCGGCATCGAGGATGCGCAGCGGCCGCTGCGGCAACTGGGCCAGCAGCCCGGTAAGATCCTGCCAAACCACCGCCTGGCGGATTTTTCCTTTCGTGGTGCCGTAAATATTACGCGCAAATTTTTCAGCAATATCGTCAAAATTACGATCCTGCATGGACAACGGCTCCGCTGATCTCAGTCTTGTCGGCGGCAAAGCGCACGCCCATTCAAACCTGCTATTTTGGCACAGACTGGCTTAGAATGTATCTTCTTGCGGCCTGTTTATGCCTGGATGCCGTTTTTTCACTCAAAAGGATCTGATTTTCGATGCTGTTCAACCTGAAAAAGTTCTTTGGCGCTCTGCTGATGCCGCTGCCGCTGTTGATGCTGCTGATGGGGCTGGCGCTGCTGCTGCTGTGGTTCACCCGCTGGCAAAAAAGCGGTAAGACGATTTTCACGCTGAGCTGGCTGTTTTTACTGCTTTTCAGCCTGCAACCGGTGGCCGACCGCCTGCTGCGGCCGATCGAAGCCGAATACCAGACATATCGCGGCAACGATGCGGTCAGCTATATCGTGGTGTTGGGCGGAGGCTATACCTACAATCCCGACTGGGCACCCAGCTCGAACCTGCTCGGCAACAGTCTGCCGCGCGTGACGGAGGGCGTGCGGCTCTATCTGGCGCACCCTGGCGCCAGGATGGTGTTTACCGGCGCGCCCGGCGGGCGCATGCAGAGCAACGCCGCCACGGCAGCGCTGGTAGCGGAAAGCCTGGGCGTGCCGCGCAGCGACATGGTGATCCTGGGGGAACCGCGCGATACCGAGGAAGAAGCCGCTCAGGTAGCCAAGTTGGTCGGCGAACACCCCTTCCTTCTAGTGACTTCCGCCAACCATCTGCCGCGCGCCATGCGTTTCTTCGAGGCTAAGGGCCTGCACCCGATCCCGGCCCCGGCCAACCAATTGGCGATCGACTCGCCGCTGAATATCTGGGATCGCGCCACGCCGTCGTCAATGTTCCTCGGCCATACCGAGCGCGCCTGGTATGAAACGCTGGGCAGTCTGTGGCAGCGGCTGAAAGGCGCGGATAGCGCCGGCGCCGAGTAAGGCCCCGTTCAACCGGCCAGCCAGGGCAGCAGCTGTTGCGACGCATAGTCGAACGGCTGCCGCTCCAGCTTGCCGGTATGGATCAAACGCCCTACCGCTTCCCACACCACGTACAGCCAGCGCCGCGCCAGGAAAGCGTCGGCGACCGGCGCCCGCTGCAGATAGCTGAACAACAGTTGGCTGGGCATGCCCGCTTCGCAGAGGCGGAAAAGATCGTATTCGCGCGGCGCCCACAGCACCACACCGGGATTAAGCATCGCCAACAGCTGATCGCTTTTGGGATCTTTCAACATGCTGCGCAGCGACAGGTTACCGTGCACCAGGACACAGGGATCGTCGAAACCGACGAAGAAATGGGTCAGCGCTTCGCGCGTGCGGTACAACAAACGCCGATCGGCCATGGTCAGCTGCGGGGTAGTGAGATTGACCACCGTCGCCCACAGCACTTCGACCCGCTGTTGATACCAGCAAAACCAGTCATTCTCCTGCGTACTGTCAACGGTGCCGACGCTGCCATGGCTGTCGATGCGGTGCCAGGCCAACATCCCGTCAACGATCTGCTCCATTAACATGTTCCAGCGATCCGGCGAACGCGTTGGCGCTTCGGCCGACACGCCGCGCAGACGCTCGATCAGCAGGATTTCCGTATACGGCGCCTGGTGGGTGCATACCACGCCGTACACCGTGGGCAGGCGGATATCCCCGTCGCGCGCCAGCATCGACAGCTTGTACGCCTCCTGCTGGGCGATGCCCTGGCAGATAAAACTTTTCGCCATCAGCGGGATAGCGTTGCCCTGGCGATCGTACAGTGAATACATGTGCGCATAAGGCTGTTCGCTCACCCGCTCCAGCCGGCTGACGGACTCACCCAGCACGATGCTCAGTTCGGCGCGTAACTGCTCCATAAGGCATTCACCTCAGGCTAATAAGGGGGGTATGCGTAACATCATCGAACGGTGAGCGGAAAAATTCTTCAACGCAGATCAACAAAACGGGGATCAATAATGGGAGGTATTGCATCGTCGGCGCGTTGCGCGCCGCGCCGACGAAATCAGGCTCAGGGTTGAATGCTGTCGCGCACGCGCTGGAGATCTTCCGGCGTATCGACCCCCACGCTCGGGACCGCTTTCGCGACCGCCACGTGGATTTTTTCACCGTACCACAGCACGCGCAGCTGTTCCAACAGCTCGATCTGCTCCAACTGGCTCGGCGCCCAGCTGACGTAGCGGCGCACGAAACCGGCGCGGTACGCATAGATGCCGATGTGGCGCAGCAGGCTATCGCCGATGCTCTCCTTCGACGCGGCGAAACGCTCGCGATCCCAGGGAATGGTGGCGCGCGAGAAGTAGAGCGCGTAACCCTGCGCGTCCATCACGACCTTCACCGCATTGGGGTTGAATGCCTCTTCGGCGCTGTCGATCGGCACCGCCAACGTCGCCATGCCGGCCTGGCTGCCCGCCAGGTTTTCCGCCACCTGCCGCACGATAACGGGTGGGATCAGCGGCTCATCGCCCTGCACGTTAACGATGATCTGGTCGTCGGCAAAGCCGTAGTGCGCGATCACTTCCGCCAAACGCTCGGTGCCGGAATGGTGATCCGGGCTGGTCATGCACACTTCGCCGCCGGCGGCTTCCACCGCTTTGGCGACTTCAGGGTGATCGGTCGCCACGATGACGCGGCTGGCGCCGGACTCACGGGCCCGTTCCATCACGTGCACCACCATCGGCTTGCCGTGAATATCGGCCAGCGGTTTGCCCGGCAAACGGGTTGAAGCGTAGCGGGCGGGAATAATAGCGATAAAACTCATGCGTGCTTCTCGTCCAGCGACAGCGCACGCGCTTCATTTTCCAACAGCACCGGAATGCCGTCGCGCAGCGGGTAAGCCAACCCGTCCGCTTTGCACACCAGCTCCTGGTTTTCTTTATTGAAATAGAGTTTGCCGTTGCATACCGGGCAGGCAACGATTTCGAGTAAACGGTGGTCCATGCATCCTCCGCAAGGGGATAGGTCATCTGGGAAGGCTGTGAGGATAGCATAACGCCCGGCCTCAGGTTAATCATCGGCGGCGCCAAGCCGCCGATATTTCCTCATGGCGCCCGCGCAACGGCTTGAACTGCGGCGCCACACGGCGTAGAATTTTGTGATTAAAATCACAAAAAAGACCGTAATACGTGATCAAACGTCTGCATAAAATCATCGCTCTGTTCGCTAACTTCAGCCACTGAGCCCCCTTTGTAACGAGCGGCGCTTAACTTCGTTTTACCCCACCGACGGCGTCGCTCGTTATCCCACTTCCCAGCCGGCTCCCCATTCAGCGGCCAACGCCGCCGGAATGTCGCCCAGCGCAACGCGTTGCGCGCCGTGCCAATGAGCCGTACGCGCGATGGCTTGCCGGATATCCTGCGTTCGCTGTTTGCCGAAGCGCACCTGCGGCTCCGCATGGAAACTGATGATCTCGAAGATGCCCTGGCGCCGGTGCGCCTTGGCATCAATCCGCCCCACCAGGTCGCCCCGATGCAGCACCGGCAACGTGAAGTAACCGTAGCGGCGTTTTTCTTTCGGCGTGTAACACTCCAGCCGATAGTCAAAGTTGAACAGCTCCAGCGCCCGACGACGATCCCACACCACCGGATCAAAAGGCGACAACAGGCTGGTGACCGTCGATTTGAGTTTGCCCTGCTCCGCCAGCGGCAGCAGTTCCGCCAGTGATTCATGCACATAAAACGGCCCTTCCAGCCCCTCGACCCGCACCGGCGTAATCTCGCCCTGCTCCTGCAGCGCTGCCAGCAAGGCTTTTGGCGCCACGCGCTTCAGCCGATAGTAGTCCGCCAACCACTCGGCGCGGAAAATGCCCAGATAGCGGCAGGTGCGGCACAGCATCTGCCGGCGCGCCTGCTCCACGGGCAGCGCATGCCGCGCATCGTCCCAGGCCGGCAGCAGCCTTTCGGTCAGATCGTAAACCCGGTGGAAATTGCGACGTTCGGCCACCATCAGCTTGCCGGCGGTAAACAGGATCTCCAGATGCCGTTTCTCTGGTTTCCAGTCCCACCACCCGCTGTTTCCCTTCTTCTCGGCGCTGAAATCCGCGGAGCGCACCGGCCCCTGTTGTTCGATGTGCCGCAGCAAGCTGTCCATCGCGGCCTGGTGCTGCTGCACCCAGTCGGCGGAGTATTTCCAGCCCATATCATGCGGCGCCAGCATGCGGTGGCGCAGCAGACCAAAATCTTCGATCGGCAGGAAACAGGCCTCGTGCGCCCAATACTCGAACAGCTTGCGGCCGGCGAGCGCCTGCTCAAGCCACTCCGGCTGATAGGCTCCCAAACGGCTGAACAGCACCAGATACGGGCTGCGAGCAACGACGCTAATGGTATCGATTTGTAACAGCCCCATGCGCTGGATCGCACTCACGACGTCATCGGGCCGAGCCTGGCGTTTAAGCGGAGAAAGCAGCCCCTGGGCGGCAAGGTGCAGCGCGCGAGCGGCGGTAAGGGAAATGGTCGGGGTGGTCATCCTGATATCCGTGGCGAGTAGGCAATGGCCTGATAATAGTGGATATCGCGGGATTTATCTTCGCCAGTGCTTGCGGGTGGCGACACCGGCACTGGCGAGGAAGGAAGATGCGATCAGAACGCGATAACGTCTGCCGCGGACAGCCCATGCGAGCTGCGATAGATCGAGAACTCAACGTTCTGACCTTCGTTCAACGACTTATTTTTGGTGTTGGCGATAGCGTTGCGATTGACATAGATTTCGTCGCTGCCATCTACCGGTGAAATAAAACCATAGCCTTCGGCCTGATTAAACCATTTCACACGGCCCATTTTTAACACAGTATTTTTAAACATAACTTATATCCTTTTACTTGAGCATCCTTGACAACGTCATTTTTTATATTGTCTGGACGCTACCAGCCCATCCTAAAGTTTTTCGTAACAAACCTCTCGTGAGCAAAAAATTAAAAAACCCGCACTAAGGCGGGCTTGTTGAACTTAATATCTTCCGCATGACTCAGCGCTGAAGCGTCACCATGGTTGTATTAAGATCTCTTTATACGCGTTCCCTGTCTTCTTACAGAGCAACTACGTTGGCGGCAGCCGGCCCGCGCGGGCTGTCCTGGATGGTGTACTCGACGCGCTGGCCTTCAGCCAGGGTCTTGAAACCGTCGGTCATGATTGCGGAGAAGTGTACGAATACATCTTTGCCGCCATCGTGCTGCTCAATGAAACCAAAACCTTTGCTTTCGTTGAACCACTTAACTTGACCCGTCTTCTTAGACATTACTTTTACCTTTAAATATATTTACAAAATCTGCCATAAGAGGCAATTGCGGCCATTTCAGAAACATTACTTATGGGAGGTAATTAGAAGGTTCGTCTTTGAAGCGGAATCGGATGATAACGTTTTTGGAGGAACTGCTTAACTCTAAACTCGAACATAAATAGGTCTGGATCACAGGCCGACTTGCATTTACTCATAAAAATGCTGAATGCACAAGGGGTTTATTGCATTAAATTCATAAATACGCCGAATTTATTTTTATCCCCCTGAATATGCATGACTTAATTTAACGCTCGCCGCGGCCGATCCATCGCGTTCCCCTCCTCACCGGGGCATCGTTTGTCCGTCCGTGCGCTGCAAATGAGAGCTAACGCATAAAACTCTAATATGCTTGCCACGTCTATAACAAATCCCAAATCAGATGGCTAAACTTGAGGGGAAAACAAGGCAGACGGCTTTTTCGCCAGCACTTTTGCCGCTAAAAACACTATTTTTCAGATTATGCTGAATCAAGGAGCTATGCGCATGACCGCCCAGCAGTTCGTTTCACCTAATGAAATCCGCGCCAGATTCTCTCACGCGATGTCGGACATGTACCAAAAGGAGGTACCGCTGTACGGCGATCTGCTGGAACTGGTGGCGGAAACCAACCGACAGGTTCTGCGCGAAGATGCCGCACTGGCTCATCAACTGCAAATCACCGGCGAGATCGAACGCCTTGCGATGGAGCGCCACGGCGCGATCCGGGTCGGCACGGCGGACGAACTGGCCACCCTGCGCCGTCTGTTCCGGGTGATGGGCATGGCGCCGGTCGGTTACTATGATCTGTCGGTGGCGGGCGTTCCCGTGCACTCGACCGCCTTTCGCGCCGTACACGAAGACGCCCTGCAAATCAGTCCGTTCCGCGTGTTTACCTCCCTGCTGCGCCTGGAGCTGATAGAAGATCCCGCGCTGCGTGAGCTGGCCGAGCGCTTGCTGGCGCGCCGCCGCATCTTTACCGATCGCGCGTTGGAACTGATCGCGCTGCAGGAAGCGCAAGGCGGGCTGAATGAGGTGCAGGCGCAAGAATTTGTCGAACAAGCGCTGGAAACCTTCCGCTGGCACAACCAGGCGACGGTCAGCGCCGAAGAATACCGGCAGTTGCACGATCAGCATCGCCTGATCGCCGACGTGGTGGCGTTTAAAGGGCCGCATATCAATCATCTGACACCGCGCACGCTGGATATCGATCGCGTTCAGCAGGCGATGCCCGCCCGCTGCATTACGCCCAAGGCGGTCATCGAGGGCCCGCCGCGTCGCCGTCGCGCGATCCTGCTGCGCCAGACCAGCTTCAAGGCGTTGGAAGAACGCGTCGATTTCGTCGAGCATGACGGCCGCGTCGTCGCCGGTCATCATACCGCGCGCTTTGGCGAGATCGAACAGCGCGGTGTGGCGCTGACGACTAAAGGAAGAGAACTCTACGACCGTCTGCTGAAGGCCACCAACGATGCGCTGCAGGCGCCGCCGAGCGAGAAAAATGCCGAACGCTATTATCAGCTGCTGGAAGAAAACTTCCGGGCGTTTCCGGATGATTACGCCACGCTGCGCGAGCAACAGCTGGCCTGGTTCCGCTATTTCCCGACCGAATGCGGCCTGGCGGCCAAAGAATCACTGGATAAGCACAGCACCCTAGAGCAACTGATCGAGAAAGAACACGTTCGCTTCCAGCCACTGGTATATGAAGATTTTCTGCCGGTCAGCGCGGCGGGGATTTTTCAATCGAATCTGGGGGACAGCCGCCATGCACAGTACAATGCGGCGTCAAGCCGGGCAGCGTTTGAACAAGCATTGGGCAGTGAGGTGATCGACGAGCTGGCGCTGTATCAGCAAACCCAGCAGCGCTCGCTGGAAGCCTGCGCGCAAGCCTTGGGGCTTGTCACGCTGGCATCCTGAGATTACTTGGACAGCAGGGACTCGATATCCTGCAGCAGTTGCTCAGCCTGAGCGGACGGTAGCACCGCATCAACCGGTAGATACCACCAATTGGGCTGGGCAAAGGCGCGACACTTCACCGCGTCCTTCTCCGTCATCAACAGCGTTTGATCTGCATTAACCAACGCCGCCAGCTGCGCCTGCTGATATTCCTGATGATCGGCAAACGCCACTTCCTGCACGACTTCGACGTTCAACTTTTCCAACGTCGCGAAGAAACGCGGCGGATGGCCGATACCCGCCATCGCCACCACGCGCGGCAGCTCGGCCGCCGGGCGACGTTCACCGCTCAGCAGGTTCACCGCATCACGCGCCTGCAGACGCATGGCAATTTCCCCGGCCTGCGCCACGCCGCCATTGGCGACACGCGCATCGACACTGCCAAGCCGCGCAGCGCGCTCGCGCATCGGCCCGGCCGGCAACCACCAGCCGTTACCGAACCGACGCACACCGTCGATGACCACCAGCTCGAAGTCACGCTGTAAAGCGTAGTGCTGCAAGCCGTCGTCGGTGATGATCACATCCAGCGGCTGTTGTTGCAGCAGAGCCTGCACCGCCTCGGCGCGCTTGGGCGCGATCGCCACGGGCGCCCCGGTACGCTGATAAATCAGCACCGGCTCATCGCCCGCCTCGCGGGTCGACGTATTCTGACCCAGCACCAGAGGATAGACCGCTGACTTGCCGCCGTAGCCTCGCGACACCACCCCAACGCGGTAGCCCCGTTGCTGCAGGTGCTCCACCAGCCAGATCACCATCGGCGTTTTGCCGTTGCCGCCGGCGGTGAGGTTACCCACCACCACGACCGGCACCGGCGAACGCCAACTTTTACGCAGGCCGCAGCGGTAACTGAGACGGATCAGCCAACTGAACAGGCCATACAGCCACGAGAGCGGCAATAGCGCCAGATAAAGCAGCGAACCGCCGGACCAGATGCGCTCAATCATTATTGACCAAACTGCATGCGGTGCAGCTGCGCATAGGCGCCCTGCCGCTCAAGCAACTCGGCGTGCTCACCGCGTTCGACGATGCGGCCGTCTTCCACCACCAGGATCTCGTCCGCCTTTTCAATGGTCGACAGACGGTGCGCGATCACCAGTGAAGTTCGGTCTTTCTGCAGTTCGTCCAGCGCGGCCTGAATGGCCCGCTCGGACTCGGTATCCAGCGCAGAGGTCGCCTCATCCAGGATCAGGATCGGGCAGTCACGCAGCAGCGCGCGCGCGATGGCGATGCGCTGGCGTTGGCCGCCGGACAGCATGACGCCGTTTTCACCGATCACCGTATCCAGGCCGTTTTCCATCTTGTTGATGAAGTCCATCGCGTACGCCATTTCGGCCGCTTTCTCGATCTGCTCGCGGCTGTATTCGCTCTCACGCGCATAGGCGATATTGTTGGCGATGGTGTCGTTGAACAGGTGCACGTTTTGCGAAACCAGGGCCACCTGATTACGCAGTGAGGCCAGGGTGTATTCGCGCAGATCGTGGCCATCCATCAGAATTTCGCCTTCCTGGATATCATAGAAACGCGTCAACAGGTTGGCGATGGTCGATTTTCCCGAACCGGAACGGCCCACCAGCGCTACGGTCTTGCCTTCGGCGATGTTCAGGTTGATATCACGCAGCGCCGGCGTTTCCTTCGACGGGTAGTAGAAGGTGACATTGCGGAATTCGATATCGCCTTTCGCGCGCTTCACTTCGCGGGTGCCGGTATCTTTTTCCTGTTCCATATCCAAAATGGAGAACAGCGTCTGGCACGCCGCCATCCCGCGTTGGAACTGGGCATTGACGTTGGTCAGCGACTTCAGCGGACGCATCAGCGCAATCATCGACGAGAACACCACGGTAATGGTGCCGGCGGTCAGGGTTTCCATCACGCTTGGGAAGCTGGCGGCAAACAGCACGAACGCCAGCGCCAGCGAAGCGATCAGCTGAATGATCGGATCGGAAATCGAAGACGCGGAAACCAGCTTCATGCCTTGCTGACGCATGCGGTTGCTGACCGAATTAAAGCGCTCGGTTTCCACCTGCTGGCCGCCGAAGATCAGCACTTCTTTATGGCCTTTCAGCATCTGTTCGGCGCTGGTAGTCACCTGCCCCATCGTGTTCTGCATGTTCTTGCTGATGTTGCGGAAACGCTTGGACACCAGGCGAATGGCAATGGAGACGATCGGCGCCAGCACGATCAGGATCACCGACAGCTGCCAGCTGTAATAGAACATCATGATGAACAGGCCAATGATCGAAGCCCCTTCGCGCACCACGGTCACCAGCGCGCTGGAAGAGGAGGAAGCCACCTGTTCGGAATCATAGGTAATGCGCGACAACAGGGTCCCGGTGGACTGTTGATCGAAGAAGGCCACCGGCATTCTCATCATGTGGCCAAACAGGCGGCGGCGCATCTGCATCACCACCATGCCGGAAACCCAGGAAATGCAGTAGCTTGAAACAAAGCTGGTTACGCCGCGCATCAACATCAGCGCGATGACGGCCAACGGCATCCACACCAGCACGCTGCTGTCGGTTTTTCCAAACCCATCGTCCAATAGCGGTTTAAGCAGAGACAGCATCAGCGTGTCCCCCGCTGCGTTCATAATCAACGCAATGGCGGCTACAATCAGCCCGGTCTTAAAAGGAGTGATCATCGGCCAGAGTCGACGGAATGTCTGCCAGGTCGAGAGATCTTTATCATTCATCATGCAAATACCAGCATCGGAAGAAATAGCGGCCTATTTTACTCATTATCACCCTCTACGCCAAACCGCTGATGGTACCAACGGGGCATTAATTGTTCGCGAAAGCCCTTAATTTGCCAATCGTTGTCGAAAAAAAGTACCGATAACTGGCCGGAGCGCGTCGTATCGCGCCATATAATGCCATTTGCCCGGTATCTGGCGACCACTTTACGCGCCGGCAAACGCCATTTGTTGTAACGAGATGCTGACGCCAATGCCGCCTGAGGATTGATCGCGCGCAGAAACGGCGGCGTGGAAGAGGTTTTGCTGCCATGATGCCCCACCTGCAACACCGTCGCCGCCAAGCGATCGCGCCGCAATCGGAGCAGCTGCGCCTCCGCCTTTTTTTCCGCGTCGCCGGTCAGCAGCAGGCTGTGTTTCCCGTCGTCGATACGGATCACGCAAGAGTCGTCATTGCCCGGCTTTTTACGCGTTTTCGGCGGCCACAGCACTTCGAATTGCAACCCCTGCCAGCGCCAGCGCTCACCGGCGACGCAGGGCAAGTGCCCCTCCCCGCGTATCGGGCTGCGTATCGTAGCCCCTGGAAACGCCCGTCGCACCGTCGGCAGGCCACCGGTATGATCGAGATGATCATGGCTGATAATGATCTGTTCCAATTCAATCCCCCGCCAGTTCAACATTGGCAAAATATGCCGTTCGGCGGCGCTGCCGCCCGGCCAACGATCGCCGGTATCGTACAGTATTCCCTTGCCGTTTCGCTCAATGACCACCGCTAAACCGTGCCCGACATCGAGCATATCGACTCGCCAGCGGTATCCCGGCTCTTTTTCCCGCCACAGCACACAGCATATCGCTATCGTCGCCAGCCCCGGTGCATAACGCCGCCACCAATGAAAGCGCCAACAGACGACGATGAGCCACCCCGCCGCGCTGGCCAGCAGCGAGGCAGCCCCCAGATCCACCCAACCGCGTTGCAGGTAATGCAGCGGCACAAACACCCAGTACAGCGTGAAGTCCGCCAGCCACCATAGCCCGTAGCTTAACGAGGGAAAGAAGCCAAATATCACCGCCAGCAAAATCAGCGGCACCGTCACCAATGAGACAATAGGTACCGCCCACAGATTGGCGGGTAGCGAGGTCAGCGTCAGGCCCAGAAACAGCGCGGCCTGCATCGGCACCAAGAGCAGCGTCATGCCAAGCTGAATATGCAGCCAGCGCACCGGCGCCCAATACCAGGCCGACCGGAATCGCTCACCGAGCGGCGCCCATTCAAACCAAAAAATCAGGCAACCTACCGCCAGCACCGATAGCCAGAAACTGTCTGACAATACCGCCAGCGGATCGCACAGCAAAATCAGCCCAATACACCATAGCCACACCTGCCAGGAAGAACAATGAACGCCGCGCAGGCGCAGCAACATCCACAATGTCATGGCCAACACGGTACGCACCGCCGGCGGCTGGGCGCCCACCAACCAGACATAGATCAGCGTCGCCACCCAGCCCGCGATCAGGGGAAAACGATAGCCAATCAGATGGGAGGGCAGAAAAAACTGCAGTGCCCGCAGCGCAGCCCAGAACAAAATGGCGACCATCGCCACATGAAGCCCTGAAATGGCCATTAAATGCGCAATGCCGGTTTTCAGCATCAGCGTGCGTAAAGGCTGTTCCAGCGCGGTTCGCTCCCCAAACGCCAGCGCCAACAATACCGCCTTGTAACGCAGCTCACCGATGTTGGTTTCCGCATGGCTGATTATGCGCTGACGCAGGCTACAACCGCCATCCAGCAAACGGGCCTGCCTGACCAGGCCCGTCAACGGCTGGCGCAGTGCGATCGCCCAACGTTGGCTGTCGAAGCCCCCTTCATTGAGCTTACCGTGCACCGGCCGCAAGCGCAGTTTCAATTGCCAACGCTGCCCGGCGCACAACCGCTGCTGTTCCGGGGCCCATAGCGTGGTAAACATCAATGCAGGCGCCAGCCAATGGCCATCGATTCGCTCGATACGCATTAGCGTCTGCTTGCTGGCAGCCGGATTCAACGCGATGCTGCTTACCTGCACCACCGCCGTCACTTCCGGCCCGCGGCTCAAACGCTCCATTTGCCCGATCAGGCTTCCGGCATTGAAAACCGCCCACGCGAACCCCAACCCCAGGCAGGCCAAATAACGGCAGAATGGCCTGCGCAGCAGTAAACAGACAAAAAGCAAAAGCGGCCACAGCAGCCATTGCTCAGGCAACTGCGGTAAAACCAACAGCGGCAGGATGCCGCAGATAACGGCGAATATCGCCAGATCCAGCGAAATTTTGATCGCTTTTCTCCCATCGGCTCCGCCATGAGCAAAAACGCGTCACGGCAAGCAAGCAGGATCATTCAGGCGACACGTCGCCGCCAGCGGGCTTTAACGAAGATGCGCTGAACATGGCAGGATAAGAGAGATCTTTGCAGGAGCCACATCGTCAATGCGGCGCAGTACGCAACTCGCGAGCGTGTCGCGGAGAATTGCAGGCGAAAAAAAACGGCGCCTTACAGGCACCGTTTTATATTCTTTTCAAGCAACAACGCTATGAGCAGTCAGCGACTAGCCATAGATATTGGCGCGGTCACGCAACTCTTTGCCTGGTTTGAAGTGAGGAACGTACTTGCCGTCCAGCTCAACTTTGTCACCGGTTTTCGGGTTGCGACCTACACGCGGGGCACGGTAGTGAAGAGAAAAACTGCCGAATCCGCGGATCTCAATGCGTTCGCCCTCGGCCAGCGTAGCGGCCATGTGCTCAAGCATCTCTTTCACTGCATCCTCAACGGCCTTCGCCGGAATATGAGATTGCTGGCCAGCAAGTCTTTCAATAAGTTCAGACTTGGTCATAGTACCTCCAAGCTTTGCAGCTAAACTACCGTATCGGGGCGGTCAGAGACCGCCCCCCGTCATTACTCGCCTTTAGCCGCTTTGAAAGCTTCAGCCATTGCGTTAGAGAAGTTGCCTTCTTCCTGTTTGTTGTTAACAGTTGCGATGGCGTCTTTCTCGTCAGCTTCGTCCTTAGCACGTACGGACAGGCTTACAACGCGGTTCTTACGGTCAACGCCGGTGAATTTAGCTTCAACTTCGTCACCTACGTTCAGAACCAGAGTTGCATCTTCAATGCGGTCGCGAGAGGCTTCAGATGCACGCAGGTAACCTTCTACACCGCCTGCCAATTCAACTGTAGCACCTTTGGCGTCAACTGCAGTGACTTTACCAGTAACAATAGCACCTTTCTTGTTCATAGACAGGTAGTTATTGAACGGGTCTTCAGCCAGTTGCTTCACGCCCAGGGAGATACGCTCGCGCTCTGCGTCAACTTGCAGAACAACCGCAGCGATTTCGTCGCCTTTCTTGTATTCACGTACTGCTTCTTCGCCTGCAACGTTCCAGGAGATGTCAGACAGGTGAACCAGGCCGTCGATGCCGCCGTCCAGGCCGATGAAGATACCGAAGTCAGTGATAGACTTGATTTTACCTTCAACGCGGTCGCCCTTGTTGTGGGTCTCTGCGAACTGCTGCCATGGGTTGGATTTGCACTGCTTCAGGCCCAGGGAGATACGACGACGTTCTTCATCGATGTCCAGAACCATCACTTCCACTACGTCGCCCACGTTAACAACTTTAGACGGATGGATGTTTTTGTTGGTCCAATCCATTTCAGAAACGTGTACCAGACCTTCAACGCCTTCTTCGATTTCTACGAAGCAGCCGTAATCAGTCAGGTTGGTTACACGGCCAGTCAGCTTGGTGCCTTCTGGGTAACGTTTCGCGATAGCAACCCATGGATCTTCGCCCAGCTGTTTCAGGCCCAGGGATACACGAGTACGCTCGCGGTCGAACTTCAGCACTTTAACAGTGATTTCATCGCCAACGTTGACGATTTCGCTTGGATGCTTAACGCGTTTCCAAGCCATGTCAGTGATGTGCAGCAGGCCGTCTACGCCGCCCAGATCAACGAATGCACCGTAGTCAGTGAGGTTCTTAACGATACCTTTAACTTCCATGCCTTCCTGCAGGTTTTCCAGCAGTTGATCGCGCTCAGCGCTGTTCTCGGATTCGATAACCGCACGGCGAGAAACGACAACGTTGTTGCGCTTCTGATCCAGCTTGATGACTTTGAACTCAAGCTCTTTGCCTTCCAGGTGCAGAGTGTCACGTACCGGACGCACGTCAACCAGGGAACCTGGCAGGAACGCGCGGATGCCGTTCAGCTCGACGGTGAAGCCACCCTTCACTTTGCCGTTGATAACACCGGTTACAGTCTCAGCTTCTTCGTAGGCTTTTTCCAGCGTGATCCAAGCTTCGTGACGCTTAGCTTTCTCACGGGACAGCAGGGTTTCACCGAAGCCGTCTTCAACAGCATCCAGAGCAACGTCAACTTCGTCACCAACCTGGATTTCCAGCTCGCCCTGGGCGTTTTTGAATTGCTCAGCCGGGATGGCAGACTCAGATTTCAGACCGGCGTCAACCAGTACGATATCTTTGTCGATAGCAACAACGACGCCACGAACGATGGAACCCGGGCGGGTTTCGATTTCTTTTAAGGATTCTTCAAAGAGTTGAGCGAAAGATTCAGTCATGTTGTTAATCTTCAGGGTTCTTTAGTTTAACGTCCATTTAGCGTCCCGCCGAATGGGGTTGTTTCACATACCCCGCCATTGGCTCCATGCCGACAGGGTTTAAGGTTACAGGGGTAAAATTTTACCCGATATATTGCGATACCGCTATGACAAATATGACAAAAAGCCAATAGCGCCGCCGCGCTTATTGCTGCGGCAACGCCAACACTTTCTGTGCATACGTCAACGCCTGCCGGATCACTTCTTCGATCGACATGCTGGTAGAATCCAGCACGAGGGCGTCAGAAGCGGGCACCAGAGGCGCGATAGGCCGATTACGGTCACGGTCGTCCCGTTCCTTTATCTCGGCTAAAAGACGTTCAAAGTTAACATTAAAGCCCTTCTCCTGCAACTGCAGCATGCGGCGGTGCGCGCGCTCCTCCGAGCTGGCGTCGAGGAAAATCTTGACCGGCGCGTCCGGGAACACCACCGTGCCCATGTCGCGGCCATCGGCAATCAGGCCGGGCGCCTCGCGAAACGCGCGCTGGCGGCGCAGCAGCGCCTCGCGCACACGCGGAAACGCCGCCGCTTGCGACGCGGTGTTGCCGACGGTTTCGGTGCGGATCTCATTGCTGACGTCCTCACCTTCCAAAATCACTTGCAGCTTGCCGTCCTGGGCAACGAAGCGAACATCGAGATGTGCGGCCAGCGGAACCAGCGCTTCCTCAGAAGTGATATCCACCTGATGATGCAACGCCGCCAGCGCCAGCACGCGATAGATCGCGCCGGAATCCAGCAAACGCCAACCAAGGGACTCGGCCAACGCTTTACACAGCGTGCCTTTGCCTGCGCCACTTGGTCCATCAACGGTTATCACCGGGGCTGTAGCCGTCATTTCTCTCTCCTTCAGGTAGAAAACCTCACAGAGACACGGCGCGCTTCGACTCGAAGCCCGGGCGCTCTGTCACCTGCCCAATCAGGGGCAAATACGGTGGCGTATTATACGCTGCCCTACGGCGATCTGTTACCCTGGAACTGTCCGGTTGTTGAAAATAAGCGCACAACCGCGAAAAAGTATAGAAGAAACGCCGGTCGCCGGGGGTTAAAAACGATAAAGGCCCGCAAAGGGGCCTTAAAAGAAATGATCTGACCGTTACGCCGGCCGGCTGATGCGCGCCAGCTGTTCGAAATAGTCCGGGAAGGTTTTCGCGGTGCACTTCGGATCGAGGATCGTCACCGGGGTATCCGACAACGCCACCAGCGAGAAGCACATCGCCATGCGGTGATCGTTGTAGGTGCCGATCTCGGCGAACTGCAGTTTGGCCGGCGGCACGACGTGAATGTAGTCTTCGCCCTCGTCAACTTCCGCCCCCACTTTACGCAGCTCGGTGGCCATCGCCGCCAGACGGTCAGTCTCCTTCACCCGCCAGTTGTAGATATTGCGGATGGTGGTCGGCCCCTCGGCGAACAGCGCCGCGGTGGCGATGGTCATCGCCGCATCCGGAATGTGGTTCATGTCCATATCGATGCCGCGCAGTTCACCGCGGCTGCACTCGATGAAATCGTCGCCCCAGGTGATGCGCGCCCCCATCTTCTCCAGCACATCGGCGAATTTGGTGTCGCCCTGCACGCTTTTGCGGCCGATGCCGGTCACGCGCACGGTGCCGCCCTTGATCGCCGCCGCCGCCAGGAAGTAGGACGCGGAAGAAGCGTCACCTTCAACCAGATAGTCGCCCGGCGCGATATACGTCTGGCGCCCCTGGATATGGAACACCCGATAATTGTCGTGGCTCACCGATACGCCGAAGGTACGCATCAGGTGCAGCGTGATGTCGATGTAGGGCTTGGAAACCAGCTCGCCCTTGATGTGGATCTGCGTATCCTGCGGCGCCAGCGGCGCAGTCATCAGCAACGCGGTCAGGAACTGGCTGGAGACGCTGCCGTCAACGGTAACGTCGCCGCCCTGGAAGCCGCCGCGCAGGCGAATCGGCGGGTAATCGGTCTGCTCGAGGTAATCAATCTGCGCCCCGCCCTGGCGCAACGCGTCCACCAAATGGCCGATCGGGCGTTCTTTCATGCGCGGTTCCCCGGTCAGCACCACGTCGCCTTCGCCGAGGCACAGCGCCGCCGCCAGTGGGCGCATCGCGGTGCCGGCGTTGCCGAGGAACAGTTCCAGCGGCTGGTCGGCCACCAGCGGCCCGGCCACGCCGGTCACTTCACACACGGTGCGGTCGGCGGAAAGCCGGTAGTTCACGCCCAACGCCTGCAGCGCATTCAGCATATGACGCACGTCGTCGCTGTCCAGCAGGTTGGTCAGCCGGGTCGTTCCCTCCGCCAGCGCCGCCAGCAGCAGAGCACGGTTGGAAACGCTCTTGGAGCCGGGTAAGTTGACGGTGCCATTGACCAGGGCGACCGGTTGTAACGTCAGGGAATCCACCATGTGAACAAAACTCTCCAATTCTGATAAACGAAACGGCTCCGGAATAATGCCGGAGCCGCTTTAATGCAAAAGGACAACAGCCTGGTCAGCCCGCGCCCGGCGAGCTGACGGGATCAACCGTGACGACGTTCGAAATCGATCATAAAGTCGGTCAGCGCCTGCACGCCGGCCAGCGGCATGGCATTGTAAATAGAAGCGCGCATGCCGCCAACTACCCGGTGGCCTTTCAGCGCCTGCAGGCCGATAGCCTCGGCTTCGCTGAGGAACACCTTGTCCAGCGCCGCATCGGCCAGCTGGAACGGCACGTTCATCCACGAGCGGTTGGCGATGGCAACCTGGCTGCGGTAGAAGTCGGATTTATCGATGGTCGCGTACAGCAGCTCGGCCTTGGCCTGATTGCGTTTTTGCATCTCCACCAGGCCGCCCTGCTCTTTCAGCCATTTGAACACCAGCCCGGACAAGTACCAGGCGAAGGTTGGCGGGGTGTTGAACATCGAGTCGTTCTCGGCCAACACGGTGTAATCGAGGATAGACGGCACTTCTTTGCGCGCCTTGCCCAACAGATCGTCGCGCACGATCACCAGCGTCAGGCCGGCCGGGCCGATATTTTTCTGCGCGCCGGCGTAAATCACGCCGAAGCGGCTGACGTCGAGCGGGCGGGACAGAATGGTCGAGGAGTAATCGCCGATCACCACTTTGTCGCCGAAGTCCGGCGTTTCATCGATGGCTACGC
Organism: Serratia sp. EWG9; assembly: GCF_019913725.1. Classification (NCBI taxonomy): domain Bacteria; kingdom Pseudomonadati; phylum Pseudomonadota; class Gammaproteobacteria; order Enterobacterales; family Yersiniaceae; genus Serratia; species Serratia sp. EWG9. The sequence goes on along the minus strand of NZ_JADNRO010000005.1, from coordinate 340,433 downwards.
CGTCGATGGTTTCATTTGGGCAATAATGCACGTAAGCCGCGTCGTTGCTCAGCTGCCACTCTTTCATCGGCTTGATGCCGCTCAGGCCGTCGATGCGGGTTTTCACGTCGATGACGTTCGGGGTGCAATACTTTTCCGCTTCCTTGATGGCGCTGTGCGCCCAATAGCCGCCGTCGATGTAGTCGGCGGTGGCCTTGTCGCCCAGCAGGTTCAGCGGCAGCGCGGCGAATTGCGCGCGGGCGCCGCCGTGGCAAAACAGCACTTTATAGTTGGAGGGGACTTTCAGCAGATCGCGCAGATCCTGTTCCGCCTGCTCGGCAACGGCGATGAATTCTTTGCTGCGGTGACTGATCTCCATCACTGACGTTCCCAGGCCGTGCCAGTTGCACAGTTCCTGTTCCGCACGACGCAACACTTCCACCGGCAGCATCGCCGGGCCAGAGCTAAAATTATAAACCTGAGTCATTTCCCCTCACCACATTCACTGTTCGCCGCAGAAAAGCGACCTGTCGAAAAGACGCCCGAAGTTAACGCTCGCGTTAACCAACCCTTCGGTTTTATCACTCACGCCCCATGGCTGCAACGCTTATTCGCCCGCCGGCGGCAAACAGGCGCACCGGGTGATGACAGGCTCTGCGGCCGGCGCGTTTTTTTGGACGATAAAACCCTGCGACATGGGGAAATTCAGCGGGTTAACGCGGTGTTTTATGCTGTATTCAGCCGAGATGGCTGCGGGAGCCCGGACGGCCCCCGCAGGAGAGAAAACGATCAGTACTGATTGAACATTTGCTGGATCTGCTTCGCGTCTTTGGTTTGCGTCAGCGCCAGCTGCAGCAGAATGCGCGCCTTTTGCGGATTCAGCGTGCCGGCGGCCACGAAGCCGTATTTGGCGTCGTCCACTTCCGCATCCTCGGTGGTCGCGCCGGTCGGCACGCGCGAAGAACGCACCACCGCCACGCCGTTGTGCGCCGCCGTCGCCAGGGTGTCGAACACGGTTTTATACAGGTTGCCGTTGCCGACCCCGGCGCTGACGATGCCCTGGTACCCTTCGGCGATTAGCGCCTTGGCCGGCGCATCGGAGGCGTTGGCGTAGTTGTAAATGATGCCGACCTTTGGCAGTTCGTTCAGCTTGCTGACGTCGAACGGCGTCTCCCGGGTGTGCTTGCGCTGCGGCGAACGCTGATAATCGATCTTGCCGTTGTGGATGTATCCCAGCGGGCCGAAGTTCGGCGACTGGAAGGTTTGCACGGCGGTGGTGCTGGTTTTAGTGACATCTCGTGCGTCCAGCACGCTGTCGTTCATCGCCACCAGCACCCCGCGGTTGGCCGATTGCGGATCCGCCGCCGTCACCACCGCGTTATACAGATTGAACGGGCCGTCGGCGCTCATCGCCGTCGCCGGCCGCATCGCCCCGACCAGCACTACCGGCTTGTCGCACTTCACCGTCAGATCGAGGAAATAGGCCGTCTCTTCCAGCGTATCGGTGCCGTGGGTGATGACGAAGCCGTCGGTTTTGCCGCAGTCGGCGTCAATTTTCTTCGCCAACGTCAGCCAGACCTGATCGTTCATGTCCTGCGAGCCGATGTTAACCACCTGCTCCCCCTGCACGTTGGCGATGTTCTTCAGCGCCGGCACCGCATCGACCAGCGCCTCGACGCCCAGTTTGCCCGCGGTATAGTTGGATTTCGTCGCCGAATCGCCGCCGCCGGCGATGGTGCCGCCGGTCGCCAGCAGGGTGATGTTGGGCAGCGCCAGCGCCGAGGCGCTGACGCCGGTCAACAAAAGGGTTAACACGCTGAGTTTCACTGATTTCATTAGATTTCTCCGTGACAGATAACTCGCTGAATTATGGCCTTTATCCTTAAAAAAACTGTGACTTTGCCGCCGCTTTAGGAATACGTGGAGCTCCAGCGTAAAACCCCGTATCATTGCGCGTTTTTAGTACGCGCAAAAAGTGAAGACAATGACGCAAACTTTTATCCCCGGTAAAGACGCCGCCCTGGAAGATTCCATCGCCCGTTTCCAGCAGAAACTGAGCGATCTCGGTTTCAACATCGAAGAAGCCTCCTGGCTGAACCCGGTGCCGCACGTATGGTCGGTGCACATTCGCGATCGCGATTGCCCGCTGTGCTTCACCAACGGCAAAGGCGCCAGCAAAAAAGCCGCGTTGGCCTCTGCGCTGGGTGAATATTTCGAGCGCCTGTCCACCAACTACTTCTTCGCCGATTTCTATCTGGGCAAGCAGATCGCCGAAGGCGACTTCGTGCACTACCCGAATGAGAAATGGTTCCCGATCCCGGCGGACGATGCGCTGCCGGCCGGCATCCTCGACGAGCGTCTGCACGCCTTCTACGATCCGCAACAAGAGCTGAGCGCCAGCGATCTTGTCGATCTGCAGTCCGGCAATGCCGATCGCGGCATCTGCGCGCTGCCGTTCACCCGTCAGTCCGATCAGCAAACGGTGTACATTCCGATGAACATCATCGGCAACCTGTATGTTTCCAACGGCATGTCCGCCGGCAACACCGCCAACGAAGCGCGCGTGCAGGGCCTGTCGGAAGTGTTCGAGCGCTATGTGAAAAACCGCATTATCGCCGAATCCATCAGCCTGCCGGCGATCCCGGACGAGGTGCTGAATCGCTACCCGGGCGTGGTGGAAGCCATCGCCAAGCTGGAAGAGGAAGGTTTCCCAATCCTCTCCTACGACGCCTCGCTGGGCGGCAACTACCCGGTGATCTGCGTGGTGCTGTTCAACCCGACCAACGGCACCTGCTTCGCCTCGTTCGGCGCGCACCCGGACTTCGGCGTGGCGCTGGAGCGCACGGTGACCGAACTGCTGCAGGGCCGCAGCCTGAAAGATCTCGACGTGTTCACCGCGCCGACCTTCGATGACGAAGAAGTGGCGGAACACACCAACCTGGAAACGCACTTCATCGACTCCAGCGGTCTGATCTCTTGGGATCTGTTCAAGCAGGACGCGGACTATCCGTTCGTTGACTGGAACTTCAGCGGCAGCACGCAGGAAGAGTTCACCACCCTGATGAGCATCTTCGACAAAGAAGACGCGGAAGTGTACATCGCCGACTACGAACACCTGGGCGTCTACGCTTGCCGCATCATCGTGCCGGGCATGTCCGATATCTACCCGGCGGAAGACCTGCTGCTGGCCAACAACAGCATGGGCGCGCACCTGCGCGATACGCTGCTGGCGTTGCCGGGCAGCGAGTGGGAGCCGGAAGAATACCTGGCGCTGATCGAGCAGTTGGACGACGAAGGGCTGGACGATTTCACCCGCGTACGCGAACTGCTGGGCATTGCCAGCGGCAAAGACAACGCCTGGTATACCCTGCGCGTGGGCGAGCTGAAGTCGATGCTGGCGCTGGCGGGCGGCGATCTGGATCAGGCGCTGATTTGGACCGAATGGACGCAGGACTTCAACGCCTCGGTGCTGAGCCCGGCGCGCAGCAACTACTACCGTTGCCTGCAAACGCTGTTGCTGCTGGCGCAGGAGCCTGAGCGCGAAGCGGCGCAATACTATACCGCGTTCGTGAAAATGTACGGCCAGGAAGCTGTGGACGCGGCCTCGGCCGCCATCAGCGGTGAAGAGCGCTTCAACGGGCTGTTCGCCGTCGATGCCGATCTGAAGGCGTTGCCGGCCCATCAGGCGCTGCTGGCGGCCTACGAGAAGCTGCAGGCGGCCAAGCGCCGTCACTGGGCCAAGGCCTAATCGCCATTGGGGGTACCGCCACTTTTGGGGTACCCTCCCCGGTCAAACGCCGCACTCCGCTGCGGCGTTTTCATTTTGCGGTTTATTTCAACGCATCCTGTTTTATTTTCCCGCAGGAAAATAGGCGGTTAAACGAGCATAAGAATAAATAAACCGGCGATTGTTGCCGGACGGTGAAATAATAATTAACCGATAATTAAACTTTCAGCGACGAACGGCGACAAAACGCCTAAAAATTTAACTTTGACACCCTCGGCACATCGGGTGGATTCAAAAAAAATTGCAAACATTAAAAAATTGTTTTTTGTTTAAATTCAATAAATTAACCATAAAAACCACACAGAAAACATGCCATTTTGGCGCTCTACTTCCCCGCCTTATGATCCAAATCAAATTTTCCCCTATACTGCTTTGCTAGTATCTCATTGCGTTGTTTTAACCCTTAAGAGCGAGAGTTAGTTTGAAAACTGACAGCCCATTCGATCTGATTTTACCTGCGGCAACGGCGAAAATCGCTGAAGATGCCGGCGTGTATAAAGCCACCAAACATCCGCTGAAAACGTTTTATTTGGCGATCACCGCCGGTGTCTTCATTTCCATCGCCTTCGTTTTCTACATCACGGCGACCACCGGCACCGCCGGCGTGCCTTTCGGGCTGGCTAAACTGGTCGGCGGCATCTGTTTCTCTCTCGGGTTAATGCTGGTGGTGGTGTCGGGCGCCGACCTGTTCACCTCTACCGTGCTTATCGTCATCGCCAAGGCCAGCGGCCGCATCAGCTGGGGCCAACTGGGCGCCAACTGGCTGAACGTTTATCTCGGCAACCTGGTCGGCGCGCTGTTCTTCGTGGCGCTGATCTGGTTCTCCGGCGAGTATATGGTCGCCAACGGCCAGTGGGGCCTGAATGTTCTGCAAACCGCAGACCACAAGCTGCATCACACCTTTATCGAAGCCGTCTGCCTCGGCATTCTGGCTAACCTGATGGTCTGCCTGGCGGTCTGGATGAGCTACTCTGGCCGTACCCTGACCGACAAGATGCTCGCCATGGTGCTGCCGGTCGGTATGTTTGTCGCCAGCGGCTTCGAACACAGCATCGCCAACATGTTTATGATCCCTATGGGCATCGTGGTCAAACACTTCGCCACGCCGGAATTCTGGCAAGCCGTAGGGGCGGTACCTGAGCAATTCGCTCATCTGACAGTAAGCAATTTCATCATCGACAACCTGATTCCGGTCACCATTGGTAACATCATCGGCGGCGGTCTGCTGGTTGGGTTGACTTACTGGGTAATTTATCTGCGCGGGGGCCGCGAACAGCACTAAGCTGTGAGTTACCGCGCGCAGAGTTAGAAATCCACAATCAAAGGTAGGTGTACAATGACCGAACTTAACGAGAAATTAGCCAACGCTTGGGAAGGTTTCAGCAAGGGTGACTGGCAGAATGAAGTCAACGTTCGTGACTTCATCCAGAAAAACTACACGCCTTATGAAGGTGACGAATCCTTCCTGGCTGGCGCAACTCAAGCCACCACCACCTTGTGGGACAAGGTTATGGAAGGGATCAAACTGGAAAACCGCACTCATGCGCCGGTTGATTTCGACACCAACGTTGCTTCAACCATCGTTTCTCACGACGCGGGTTACATCGCCAAAGAGCTGGAAACCATCGTGGGTCTGCAGACCGACGCCCCTCTGAAACGCGCGCTGATCCCGTTCGGCGGCATCAAAATGGTCGAAGGTTCGTGCAAAGTGTACGGCCGCGAACTGGATCCGCAGCTGAAAAAAGTGTTCACCGAATACCGTAAAACCCACAACCAGGGCGTATTCGACGTTTACACCAAAGACATCCTGAACTGCCGTAAATCCGGCGTGCTGACCGGTCTGCCAGACGCTTACGGCCGTGGCCGCATCATCGGCGACTACCGCCGCGTGGCGCTGTACGGCATCGACTTCCTGATGGCCGACAAGCTGAACCAGTTCAAATCGCTGCAGGAAAAACTGGAAAACGGCGAAGACCTGGAAATGACCATCCAGCTGCGCGAAGAGATCGCTGAACAGCATCGCGCTCTGGCTCAGATCAAAGAGATGGCCGCCAAATACGGTTACGACATCTCCGGCCCGGCCACCAGCGCCCAAGAAGCGGTGCAGTGGACCTACTTCGGCTACCTGGCCGCGGTGAAATCCCAGAACGGCGCCGCCATGTCCTTCGGCCGCGTGTCCACCTTCCTCGACGTGTTCATCGAACGCGACATCAAGGCGGGCAAACTGACCGAAGAGCAAGCGCAGGAACTGATCGACCACCTGGTGATGAAACTGCGTATGGTGCGCTTCCTGCGTACCCCTGAGTACGATGAACTGTTCTCCGGCGACCCAATCTGGGCGACCGAATCCCTGGCCGGTATGGGCGTCGACGGCCGTACCCTGGTCACCAAAAACAGCTTCCGCTTCCTGAACACCCTGTACACCATGGGGCCGTCTCCGGAGCCGAACATGACCATCCTGTGGTCTGAGAAGCTGCCGCTGAACTTCAAGAAATTCGCGGCGAAAGTGTCCATCGACACCTCTTCCGTACAGTACGAAAACGACGACCTGATGCGTCCTGACTTCAACAACGATGACTACGCCATCGCCTGTTGCGTCAGCCCGATGATCGTCGGTAAGCAAATGCAGTTCTTCGGCGCCCGCGCCAACCTGGCGAAAACCATGCTGTACGCCATCAACGGCGGCGTTGACGAGAAACTGAAAATGCAGGTCGGCCCGAAAGAAGCGCCGATGATGGACGAAGTGCTGGACTATGACAAAGTCATGGCCCGCATGGACCACTTTATGGATTGGCTGGCCAAGCAGTACGTGACCGCGCTGAACATCATTCACTACATGCACGACAAGTACAGCTACGAAGCTGCGCTGATGGCGCTGCATGACCGTGACGTTTATCGCACCATGGCTTGCGGCATCGCCGGTCTGTCCGTTGCGGCCGACTCCCTGTCCGCCATCAAGTACGCGAAAGTCACCACCATTCGCGACGAAGACGGCCTGGCTATCGACTTCAAAGTGGAAGGCGAGTATCCGCAGTTCGGTAACAACGACGCCCGCGTCGATGACATCGCCTGCGACCTGGTGGAACGTTTCATGAAGAAAATTCAGAAACTGCGCACCTACCGCAACGCGGTACCGACTCAGTCCGTACTGACCATCACCTCCAACGTGGTGTACGGTAAGAAAACCGGTAACACCCCGGATGGCCGCCGCGCAGGCGCACCATTCGGCCCAGGTGCCAACCCGATGCACGGCCGTGACCAGAAAGGTGCAGTCGCCTCCCTGACCTCGGTAGCCAAACTGCCGTTTGCCTACGCGAAAGACGGGATCTCCTACACCTTCTCCATCGTGCCTAACGCGCTGGGTAAAGACGACGACGTGCGTAAAGCCAACCTGGCAGGCCTGATGGATGGTTACTTCCACCATGAAGCCTCCATCGAAGGCGGCCAGCATCTGAACGTCAACGTAATGAACCGCGAAATGCTGCTGGACGCGATGGAAAATCCTGAGAAATACCCTCAGCTGACCATCCGCGTCTCCGGTTACGCCGTGCGCTTCAACTCGCTGACCAAAGAGCAACAGCAGGACGTCATTACTCGTACCTTCACTCAAACGATGTAATAACGCCGACCGGGCGGGAAACCGCCCGGTGCCAACGTCAGGGCCGGTTCTGCCGGCCCTTTTCTCCCACCGCTCTCCCCTGACTCTGTGCGAGTCTGTTTTGCCGGACATCTATACTGAAATGGATAGCCGGCAAAACAGTTATCCGGCAACTGACCGGCCGACAGGCATCATTACCCCCGGTGGCGGATCCCCCGCCGCTGCATCGCAGATACCTGGCCGGCGGCCACGCGCCTATTTTTAGACTGCGTTTGACAGTCCATATTGGAGAAAACCCCGCAATGTCAGTAACTGGTCGCATCCACTCCTTCGAATCCTGCGGCACCGTCGATGGGCCCGGGATCCGCTTTATCGTCTTCTTCCAGGGCTGCCTGATGCGCTGCCTCTATTGCCATAACCGCGACACCTGGGACACCCACGGCGGCAAAGAAGTGACCGTCGAAGAGCTGATGAAAGACGCGGTGGCCTACCGCCACTTCATGAACGCTTCCGGCGGCGGCGTGACCGCGTCCGGCGGCGAGGCGATCCTGCAGGCTGAATTCGTGCGCGACTGGTTCCGCGCCTGCCATGCCGAAGGCATCAACACCTGCCTGGACACCAATGGCTTCGTGCGCCGCTACGATCCGGTGATCGACGAATTGCTGGACACCACCGATCTGGTGATGCTGGATCTGAAACAGATGAACGACGAGATCCACCAGAATCTGGTCGGCGTCTCCAACCACCGCACGCTGGAATTCGCCCGCTATCTGGCGAAACGCAACCAGCGCACCTGGATCCGTTACGTGGTGGTGCCGGGCTGGTCAGACGACGATAAATCGGCGCACCTGCTGGGCGAGTTCACCAAGGACATGACCAACATCGAGAAAATCGAGCTGCTGCCTTACCACGAGCTGGGCAAGCACAAATGGATAGCGATGGGGGAAGAGTACAAACTGGACGGCGTGCATCCGCCGAAGGCCGAGACCATGGATCGCGTCAAAGGCATCCTGGAAAGCTACGGCCACAAAGTGATTTACTGACTGACGCAGCGCCAAAGAAAAAACCGGCTCATGGCCGGTTTTTTATGCTCAGGCGGCGGCGAACGGCGTGTGATGGCGATCCGGCTTCTGCTTTTTCAGCAGCATCAGCAGGTAAACCAGCGCCACGGCGGCGATCATCACGAACAGCACGCGGTCGGAATAGTTCTGCATCAGCAGCGCCGTCATCGATGGGCCCAGCAAGCTGCCGATGGTGTAACTCATCAGCAGCGCCTGGTTCATCGCCACCAGTTCGTGCGGCATTGCCTTCTCACAGGCCCAGGACATCGCCACCGGATACAGGGTAAAGCCGGCGCAGCCGAGGATGAACAGTGAAGGCGCCATGGCGTAGTTGCCGAGCATCGCCACGCTGGCGAGGATCACCACAAACACCTGAATCCGCAGCACCAGCAAGCGCCCGTAACGATCGGCCAGGCGCCCGACCGGCCATTGGCCGACGATGCCGGAGCTGACCAACAGCGCCATCCAGTAACCGACGTTAGCGTCGCTCATGCCCTGATGAGAGAGATACAGCGGCATCAGGCCATACAGCGAACCGAGCACAATGCCGGAGATGATGCAGCCGTTGATGCCCAGGCGCGCGCTGCGGCGTCTCAACATTGTCCATACCGCCGCCTGCTGCGGCTCGTCTTCATGGCGGTTTACCCGCGCGAACAACATCGGCAACATGGCGCTGATCACGATCGCGGTCACCCACGGCACCACGTGCAGCAATTCGGTCGAGGTCATGCTCAACAGTAATTGGCCGGTCACCGTACCGAGGTAATAGACAATCATATAGGCCGCCAGCAGCTGGCCACGGTTGCTCAAATTGCCGCTGCGCAAAAGCGCGCTCTCCACGATCACCCAGATCCAGGCGCAACCGACGCCGGCGAAGAAGCGCCAGCCCAGCCAGCTCCAGAAATCGATCGACAGCACCATGCCGGCGGTCGCGGCGGCGAACAGCAAACAAGAGAGATGATAGCTGCGGGTGAAGCCGACGCGCTGGATCAGTTTGCCCGCTACCAACGTGCCCAACAGATTGCCGCTGAAATAAGAGGAGCTGACCATACCCACTTGCCAGGTCGACAGCTGAGCATGGGTTAACCAAAGCGGCACTAACGTATTCAAAACGGCAATGGATACCGTAAGCAGCAAAAGGCCGCAGAGCAATAAGAGCACCGGGCGGGAGTAAGCGGACATAGTGAAATTGTGACCGAACGCGCATTGAGAGTGCGCGCATCATGCCACTGGCGATAAAAAAGTCAATCGCCTCTTATCATTCCAGCGCACGATTTGTTTCCGGCTAAGCGGCTGAAAAAGCGCTATGCTCAGCGCAGAGCGGATTTAACGACGGAGAAGCGAGATGAGTCAGGCAAATAATGCGGCGGTCGAGACCTTGCTGGCAGACATCGGCAGCACGCACGGCGAGCTGCTGGAGATCGTACAACAGGTGCGCCGGGTCGCCACGGCGAGCGGCAGTGGCGTCACCGAATCGGTCAAATACGGCGGCATCATGTTCTCGCATACTCAATTTTTCTGCGGCGTTTTCGCCTACCGCAGTCACGTCACGGTGGAATTCGGCCAAGGGCACCGACTGGAAGATCGCTATCAGCAACTTGAAGGCAACGGCCAATATCGGCGGCACATCAAGCTCCACACGCCCGCCGAAGTGAAAAGCAAGCACCTGGCGGACTACATTAAACAGGCCTACGCGCTGGCGACAGACTGAATTTCCAACATAAAAAAAAGCGCCCGCAGGCGCTTTTTTCAAATGCTTTGCCGTTTAACCGATGTATTCCAGGCCGCCCATATAAGGACGCAGCACTTCAGGCACCTGAATGCGACCGTCGGCCTGCTGGTAGTTTTCCAGCACCGCCACCAGCGTACGGCCGACCGCCAGGCCGGAGCCGTTCAGCGTGTGGACCAGACGCGGCTTCTTGTCGGCCTTGCTGCGGCAGCGAGCCTGCATGCGGCGCGCCTGGAAGTCCCACATGTTGGAGCAGGACGAGATCTCGCGGTAGGTGTTCTGCGCCGGCAGCCACACTTCCAGATCGTAGGTCTTGCAGGCGCCGAAGCCCATGTCGCCGGTGCACAGCAGCACCTTGCGGTAAGGCAGGTTCAGCAGCTGCAACACTTTCTCCGCATGGCCGGTCAGCTCTTCCAGGGCATCCATCGAATCTTCCGGACGGACTATCTGCACCATTTCGACCTTGTCGAACTGGTGCATACGGATCAAACCGCGGGTGTCACGGCCGTAAGAACCGGCTTCCGCACGGAAGCATGGCGTGTGCGCGGTCATCTTCAGCGGCAGAGTTTCCTCTTCCACGATCTCGTCGCGCACCAGGTTGGTCAGCGGCACTTCCGCCGTTGGGATCAGCGCGTAGTTGCTGCTGTCGGCTTCTTCTTCCAGCGGACGAGTATGGAACAGGTCTTCGCCGAACTTCGGCAGTTGGCCGGTGCCGTACAGCGTGGCGTGGTTGACCAGGTAAGGCACGTAGGCCTCCAGATAGCCGTGCTGTTCGGTGTGCAGATCCAGCATGAACTGGGACAGCGCGCGGTGCATGCGGGCGATTTGCCCTTTCATCACCACGAAGCGCGAACCGGTCAGCTTAACCGCGGCGGCAAAATCCAGCCCGCCGGCCATTTCGCCCAGATCGACATGATCGCGCACCGCGAAGTCGTATTGGCGCGGTTCACCCCAGCGGGTGACTTCCAGGTTTTCGCTGTCGTCTTTACCGTCCGGCACGGCGTCGTCCGGCAGGTTAGGCAGCGTCAGGGCATAATCGCGGATCTCGCTCTGCAGCGCATCCAGTTCCGCCTTGGCGGCATCCAGCTTGTCACCCAGCTCGTTCACTTCGCGACGCAGCGGCTCGATGTCTTCCCCACGCGCTTTGGCCGCGCCGATGGATTTCGATCGGGAGTTGCGTTCCGCTTGCAGCGTTTCAGTTTCTACCTGCAGAACTTTGCGGCGTTCTTCCTGCGAACGCAGCAGATCCAGATCGAGTTTAAAGCCTCGGCGAGCCAGTTTGACGGCGACTGCGTCTAGCTCATTACGCAGCAGATTGGGATCGAGCATGCTAATCCTGTGCTTGTTGTTATTGAAAGAAGTGTTGTTGTTCTATGCGGCTGATTTATAGCCGCATAAAAGAAGAGTGATACCCGCTAACCTTACCGCAACGGCCACGCTAGCGGTAGCGTTTTGTCGGGCTATTTTGATCCTGCTCAGCCAGCCATGCCAACTTTTCGCCGATTTTCCCTTCCAGCCCTCGCGAGGTCGGTTGATAGTAGCGCGTGTTGGCCATTTCGGGCGGGAAGTAATTCTCGCCGGCGGCGTAGGCGTTGGGTTCGTCGTGAGCGTAACGGTATTCCGCCCCCAGCCCCATTTCCTTCATCAGCTTGGTCGGCGCGTTGCGCAAATGCTCCGGCACGTCATAATCGGCCTGCTCTTTGGCGTCGCGCATGGCGGCCTTGAACGCGGTGTAAACCGCGTTGCTCTTCGGCGCGCAGGCCAGGTAAACAATCGCCTGCGCAATGGCGCGCTCGCCCTCCGCAGGCCCCACGCGGGTGAAACAGTCCCAGGCGGCGATCGCCACCTGCATGCCGCGCGGATCGGCGTTGCCCACGTCTTCAGAGGCAATCGCCAACAGACGGCGCGCCACATAGAGCGGATCGCCGCCGGCGGTAATGATGCGCGCATACCAGTACAGCGCGGCGTCCGGCGCCGAACCGCGCACCGATTTATGCAGCGCGGAAATCAGGTCGTAATAACGGTCGCCCTTGTTGTCGAAACGCGCGCTGCGCTCGCCCGACACCTCCTTCAGCAGCTCCGGCGTCAGCACCCGTACGCCTTTGGCGTCGAGCTCCGCCATGTCCGCCATCATTTCCAGGCTGTTCAGCGCCCGGCGCGCATCGCCCCCCACCAGCTCCGACAGCAGGCGGCGCGTTTCCGCCGGCAGCTCGACGTTCTGGCCGCCAAAACCGCGCGCCTTGTCGTTCATCGCCTGATCCAGCACCTGGCAGATGTCTTCGGCAGTCAGCGCCTTCAACAAATAGACGCGGGCGCGCGACAGCAGCGCCGAGTTCAGTTCGAACGACGGGTTTTCGGTAGTGGCGCCGATAAAGGTGATGGTGCCGTCTTCAATGTGCGGCAGGAAGGCGTCCTGCTGACTTTTGTTGAAGCGGTGCACTTCATCGACGAACAGAATAGTGCGGCGGCCGGCGTCACGGTTTTGCCGCGCCCGTTCGATCGCCTCGCGGATCTCCTTGATCCCGGAGGTCACGGCGGAGATCCGTTCGACGTCCGCCTGACCATAACGGCCGATCAGCTCTGCCAACGTCGTCTTCCCTGTGCCCGGCGGCCCCCATAGAATCATCGAGTGCAGCTGCCCGGCCTCGATAGCGCGCGGCAGCGGCTTGCCGGCGGCCAGCAGGTGCTGCTGGCCGATATACTGCGCCAGCGTGGTCGGCCGCATACGCGCGGCCAACGGCTGGAACTCGTTCTGGGAAAAATCGAGCGACAGATTATTACTCACTTGCACCTCACTGGCGCTGGTCGTCCAGCGTCACCCCCTTCGGCGGGGTAAATTTGAATTTGGCCGGATCGGCGGTGACGTTCTGCTGGCTTTTCAGCGTATAAGCGCTGCGCTGGCCGTCCTGCTCCACCGCGGCGAAGCTGCGGATGGTGCCGCTGTTGGTCACGCTGATGGCGAACTGCTTCAGGTTGCCGCTGGCGGATTTCGGCGTCAGCTCGAAATCATCGCCCTTTTGCTTCACGTTGTACTGCTTCCAGTCGCTGGCATTGTTGCGGGTGATCAGCATAAACGGCGTATTGCCGGTGGCGTTCTTCAGCCAGGTAGCCGTCACCTGCTCAACGAACGGGTTATAGAACCACAGGGTTTGGCCATCGGAGACCAGCACGCTCTCATCGGGTGACGTCATGTGCCAGTTGAACAGGTTCGGCCGCTTCACCCATAGCTCGCCTTCACCCTGTTGCACCGCGGCACCGTCGGCGCTGGTCACGGTTTGCGAGAAGCTGGCGTGGAAACTGTTCACCTTCGCCAGGCGACTTTGCAGATCCTGTGCGGCGTCGGCCAGCACGGAGGTAGAAGCGAATCCCGAAAGCAGACAGCAGGCAACTAACAGTTTTTTCATTATTCCAGATACCTTATGAAATGCGTTAACCGCAAGGCGACGCCGTGCGGGTCAAATCAACCCTTTACCCCGTTACTTTACCCGAAGCCGGCGAACGGCCGGTAGGCCAATGTTCCGAGAAGAAACGGGTTTACGCTTCTTTGCACAAGGGCCGCTTAAGCGGCCCTTTCTTATTGAGTTGCAATGGCTAAACGACCATCAATCGTGCCGCGGCGGCGCCAGCACCTCGCGGTTGCCGTTGTGCCCCTGCTCGCTGACGATGCCCTGCGCTTCCATCTGTTCGATGATGCGCGCGGCGCGGTTATAGCCGATGCGGAACTGGCGCTGTACGCCGGAGATGGAGGCGCGGCGTTTATCCACCACGAAATCCACCGCCTGATCAAACAGCGGATCCAGCTCTTCGTCACCGTCCATACCGCCGCCGGCACCGCCCTCGCCGTCTTCACCGCCGCTGAGAATGCCCTCTTTATATTGGGGCCGCTCGCGCGCTTTCCAATCCTTGACCACCGCGTGCACTTCCTGATCGCGCACGAATGCGCCATGTACGCGCACCGGGATCGAGGAGTTCGGCGCCAGATAAAGCATATCACCCATGCCCAGCAAGGACTCGGCGCCCCCCTGATCGAGGATGGTGCGGGAGTCTATCTTGCTCGACACGGTAAAGGCGATACGCGTCGGGATGTTGGCCTTGATAAGACCCGTGATCACATCCACCGACGGACGCTGGGTCGCCAGCACCAGGTGGATGCCCGCCGCACGCGCTTTTTGCGCCAGACGGGCGATCAGCTCTTCGACCTTCTTGCCGACCGTCATGATCAGGTCGGCGAATTCGTCGACCATCACCACGATGTACGGTTCTTTCTCCAGCACCGGCGGCGTGATGTCCATGCTGTCGGTCGGTTTCCAGAACGGATCCGGGATCGGACGCCCCATCGCTTCGGCCTGATCGACACGTTCGTTGTAGCCGGCCAGGTTACGCACGCCCAGAGCTGACATCAGCTTATAGCGGCGTTCCATTTCACCCACGCACCAGCGCAGCGCATTGGCGGCGTCTTTCATGTCGGTGACCACATCGGTCAACAGGTGCGGAATGCCTTCGTAAACCGACAGTTCCAGCATTTTCGGGTCAATCATGATAAAGCGCACTTCTTTCGGCGTGGCCTTATACAGGATGCTCAGGATCATGGCGTTGACCCCGACCGATTTACCGGAGCCGGTGGTACCGGCGACCAGCAAGTGCGGCATTTTGCCCAGATCGGCCACCACCGGCTCGCCGGAGATGTCTTTACCCAATACGATGGACAGCGGCGACGGGTTGTCGCGGAAGGCCGGGCAATCCAGCACCTCGCGCAGATATACCGTTTGCCGCTTGGCGTTCGGCAGCTCCAGACCGACATAAGGCTTACCGGGGATCACTTCCACCACGCGCACTGCCGAAGTCGACAGCGAACGCGCCAGATCGCGCGACAGGTTGGAAATGCGCGCCGCTTTAACGCCCGGCGCCAGATCCAGCTCGAAGCGGGTGATGACCGGCCCCGGCAGGATGTCCACCACGTCGGCTTTCACGCGATAATCGGCCAGGCTGGCCTCCACCAGGCGCGCTTTCTGTTCCAGCGCGAAGGAATCGACCGGCTCCACTTCTTTCGGCGCTTCGGTCAGCAGATCCAGCGTCGGCAGAGGCGTGGTCGGTTTCTGCAGCGGCTGATCGTTGCGCATCAGGAACGGGTGAATTAAGCTGTCCATCGCCGGATGCTGCTCGGCCTGAGGTTGCTGAGGCTGCTGCACCTGCGGCTGTTGCTGCGGCTGCTGATATTGCTGCTGCGACGGCTGCTGATACGGTTGCTGCTGCGGCTGCTGGTATTGTTGAGGCTGAGAGTGCGATTGCTGAGGTTGAGCAGCCGGCGCCGCAGGCTCAAACTGGCCGAACGGCACATCGTCCTCTTGTTCGCTTTCCAGTTCAATGCGCTCTTCAAGCTGCGGCGACAGCGTGAACATCGGCTCGCTCGGACCATCGTCCACCAGATCCGCCATCGGCGAGAAGCTGAAAGCATTGCGGGTATCGACCGGACTGGCGGCCGGCGCCTGCGGAGCAGGCTCTTGCTGGCCATAACGCGCCTGCTGCTGCTCGGCGAATGCCTGACGCAGCGCAGCCTCTTGCCGCGCCGCTTCGTCGTCCTGCTGGTCTTCGCCGTAACGCTGGCTCTGT
Organism: Serratia sp. EWG9; assembly: GCF_019913725.1. Lineage (NCBI taxonomy): Bacteria > Pseudomonadati > Pseudomonadota > Gammaproteobacteria > Enterobacterales > Yersiniaceae > Serratia > Serratia sp. EWG9. The sequence goes on along the minus strand of NZ_JADNRO010000005.1, from coordinate 324,669 downwards.
TGCTCGGCGAACGCTTTGCTCAGCTCAGCCTCCTGCTGAGCCTGTTCATCATCCTGCTCCGACGCGTAGCTTTCGCCGTAGCGCTGGCTTTGCTGCTCGGCGAACGCCTGGCGCAGCGCGGCTTCTTGCAGCGCCTCTTCTTCCTGCGGGTTCGCCGCCGTCAGCTGTTGAGGCTCCGCCTCTGTCTGGCGCTGTTCCTGTTCGGCCGCACGCTGCGAAGGCAGCTTGATACCGTAGGAAGCCAGCTCGCGACGGGTCGGGATGCGCACCGGGTTCGGCCGCGGCAGCTCAGGACCGATGCCCTGCTTAACCTGCGGGTTGCCGTCGCTGGTCGCCGTGAAGGCCGGCATAAAGGTCGCCGCCGCAACGCCCGCAGCAGCGGCTGCCGCCGTATCCGGCTGCGGTTTGGCGCCGGTGGCGCTGAAACCGCTCGAACTGCCGATGTCAACGCTGTCACGCTGTGCGGCGGTAAAATCAAAGGGAGAACGCGCCGGCGGCTGCGGCGCGGCCGGCTCTTGCCAGTTACCAAGGCGCGGCTCATCGTCATCCTGATAAGGATCGACAGGACGCGTCGCCTTAGGCGCAGGCGTTTCTTCCGGGATCTCGAAGGAATACAGCGGCGGCGTAGCGTCTTGCGCCGACGCACTTACCGGGTGCTGATTGACCGAGGCCGGCGCGGCCGGCGCCACCGTTACCGACGGCGCCTGAGCGGCGATCGGCGCAGCAACGGGCTCGTGGATCTCTGCCTTCACCGTCGGTGCAGGCGAAGCCACCGGCGCGCTGGGTGCGGCTTCTGCTTCAAGCTCACCATCGTCGGCGCGCAGGCCGCTGAGCAGCGGATCGGCGGCGTCTTCCGCCGCCGCTTTGGCGCTTTCGGTAACCGAAGGCGCGGAGAACAGCACGTCGTCATCGGCGGCCGCGGCTCCGACGGCGGTCGCGGCAACCGCTGCGGCGGCACCCTTCCCTGCCTGCTCAGGCTCGTCGTCAACGTAACGCTCGTCATCTTCGAAATAGCGCTCTTCGCGGCGTGAGCGATTGGTCATCACCGTCGCAACGCCCAACACCGCCCCGCCGATCTTCTCGGCGATCACCAGCCAGGACCAGCCGGTAAACAGCGTCAACCCCGCCGCCCATACGCACAGCAGCGCCAGCGTAGCGCCGATGCCGTTGAACCACGGCAACATGGCGTTGCTCAGCAGGCTGCCGATCACGCCGCCGGAGGCGAAGTAATAGAGATCGTCAACGTTCAGCGACGCCAACCCACAGGAGGTGAGCACTAACGCCAGGGTGCCGATCAGGCGCAGGGAAAGCGCGAAATAGTCGATGTAGTCTCTGTTGCTGCGTTGGCGATAAGCCGCCCAGCACAGGACCAGCATGATCGGCGGTATCGCGTAGGCGAGCACCCCGAAGGTGAAGAACAGCGTATCGGCCAACCAGGCCCCGACACCGCCGCCCAGATTGTGAATCGGCTCATGCCACGCGGTCTGCGACCAGCTTGGGTCAGACGGGTTGAAACTGACCAGCGCAGCCATGAGGTAAACGGCAAAAATCGCTACCACGATAAGCACAGCTTCCAGCAAACGCCGGCCACTGCTGAGTCTTTTCAGGGTAACTTCTTTATCTTCTGTATATTCCTGGCTCAAGAAAGGCTCTCCAGGTTCCTGTTAGCTGACATAGCAACAGCGCCGAGAAACTGCCCCGGCGCCGAAACTGTATGAATAAACAGGAGTGTAACCAATTTAATCAGGTTTTGCACCTGCACCTTACCGTGTTTTGATAACCAGACGGTTACTCTGTTTCACTTCTTCCATCACTACGTAGGTACGGGTGTCGTTAACCCCCGGCAAACGCAGCAAGGTTTCGCCCAGCAATTTGCGGTAAGCCGACATGTCCGGTACGCGGGTTTTCAACAGGTAGTCGAAATCGCCGGAAACCAGATGACACTCCTGAATCTCTTCAAGCTTCTGCACTGCCGAGTTGAATTGCTCAAACACATCCGGCGCGCCGCGGTTCAACGTGATCTCCACGAAAACCAGCAGGGACGCATCCAGATAATGCGGGTTCAGCAATGCGGTATAGCCATGAATGAAACCCTGGCGCTCGAGACGGCGCACGCGTTCCAAACATGGTGTCGGGGATAACCCCACGCGCTTCGAAAGCTCGACGTTCGAAATACGCCCATCCTTCTGCAGCTCATTCAGGATGTTGCGGTCGATACGGTCAAGATCTTTACCCGGGCGTTTCTTGTTGTCTGCCATTATTATTGTCTCTCTTATTTTCTTCCGTGCACTTGCCACACCCTAGCCAACGTCAATGTGTAAGGGTTCGTTCCAAGCGAAGACCCGATGCCTGTCATGTGCTTCTTCACTACCATCATTCCACGCCGCGCAGCCTGTCTGTCCAACTCCGCGCAGCGCCGGCAACGATGTTTCGGTCGAGAAAAAATCAGCAAACGCTTGCGCGCCCTGCTCCGCACTCCCGCTGCGTATCGTTGCCTTGCGGCGCAAATACGTACGATTTGCTGGTGTTACGGGGATAATTTCTTCTTCCTATGATGTTTTCGCAAATGCGCAGCGGATTGTCAAAGTAAAAGAAGCAAAATCAGAACAACGTACCGTCATGAAAAGTCTGCATCCCATTTTTGATTATGAATCTCTGGCTGATAAACCCCGGTCGGGAGCGGCGGAAGCCGCAGAGTGCGCCGTTTTTGCACGGTTGGCGATTCGCTGGCCGAATGCGGCTTTGATAAGTTAAATTTCTGCGTTCGACGACCGATTTACCGACAACGGATGCATTAATAGGCGACAACTATCATACAAATCGTTAACAACGTCGCCCGGCGCTTTTTTTACTGCGCCATTTTCCCTACAATCGGCTTCATTGTCCGCCATTGTGGAATAAAGAGGTTATTCATGGGCACGGCTAAACATAGCAAATTACTGATTCTGGGTTCCGGCCCGGCCGGTTACACCGCCGCCGTCTACGCGGCGCGCGCCAACCTGAACCCGGTGCTGATCACCGGTCTGGAACAAGGCGGCCAGCTGACCACCACCACCGAAGTGGAAAACTGGCCGGGCGACGCCGAAGGCCTGACCGGCCCGGCGTTGATGGAGCGCATGCGCGAGCACGCGGAGAAGTTCCAGACTGAAATCGTCTTCGACCACATCAACAGCGTCGATCTGCAGCAGCGTCCGTTCCGCCTGTTCGGCGACAGCGGTGAATACAGCTGCGACGCGCTGATCATCGCGACCGGCGCCTCCGCCCGCTATCTTGGCCTGCCTTCCGAAGACGCGTTCAAGGGCAAAGGCGTTTCCGCCTGCGCAACCTGCGACGGTTTCTTCTACCGCAACCAGAAAGTCGCGGTGGTCGGCGGCGGCAATACCGCCGTTGAAGAAGCGCTGTACCTGTCAAACATCGCCGCCGAGGTTCACCTGATCCACCGTCGCGACAGCTTCCGTTCGGAGAAAATCCTGATCGACCGGCTGATGGAAAAAGTGAAGAGCGGCAACATCGTGCTGCACACCGACCATACGCTGGACGAAGTGCTGGGCGATGAAATGGGCGTGACCGGCGTGCGTATCCGCAGCACCAAAGCGGAAAACGAAACCCGTGAGCTGGAACTGGCCGGCGTGTTCATCGCCATCGGCCACAGCCCGAACACCGGCATCTTCGGCGGTCAGCTGGAGCTGGAAAACGGCTACATCAAGGTGCAGTCCGGCATTCACGGCAATGCGACCCAAACCACTATCCCCGGCGTCTTCGCCGCGGGCGACGTGATGGATCACATCTACCGTCAGGCGATCACCTCCGCCGGCACCGGCTGCATGGCGGCGCTGGACGCAGAGCGTTATCTGGACGGCATCGCCGGCGCAGAAGTCTGCTAAGACGTTTTCATCATCGGCAAAAAGCGGCTCTCGAGCCGCTTTTTTTGTTTCTGGGTTCAGCAATCTCTCCCTCCCATCTGTTATAGCCATATTTGCCCGCTTTATTCTTTTCAGTCTGCCGGGTCACGAGGTAACATGAGGCCTCGCTTGTTTGTCGCCGATTGCGCCAAACACTATTATTTAACAGTACGTTAACCCAGCCCGTAACAAACGGGCGCCGGCGACGCAGACGCATATCTGATGAAAAAAACCAGACAGCAACAGTTAACCCGTTGGCTTAAAACCCAGAGTTCGTTAGCGCAGCGTTGGCTGCGCCTTTCCATGCTGTTGGGGTTGTTCAGCGGCCTGCTGATCGTGGCGCAGGCGTGGCTGCTGGCCAGCCTGCTGCATGCCCTGATCATCGAACATACCCCGCGTGAGCAACTGATCCCTTCGTTTATCTGGCTGGCCATCGCGTTCGCGCTGCGGGCGCTGCTGAGCTGGCTGCGGGAACGGGTCGGTTTTCTGTGTGGGCAGGTGATCCGCCAGCGCATGCGCCGGCAGGTGCTGGATAAGCTGCAGCAGCTCGGGCCGGCCTGGATCCAGGGCAAACCGGCGGGCAGCTGGGCCAGCATCATCGTCGAACAGATCGAGGATATGCAGGACTATTACTCGCGCTATCTGCCGCAGATGTATCTGGCGGTGTTTATCCCGCTGCTGATCTTGATCGCCGTCTTCCCGATCAACTGGGCCGCCGGTTTGATTCTGTTGGCGACCGCGCCGCTGATCCCGCTGTTTATGGCGCTGGTGGGCATGGGGGCCGCCGACGCCAACCGCCGCAACTTTGTGGCGCTGGCGCGATTGAGCGGTAACTTCCTCGACCGCCTGCGCGGCCTGGACACCCTGCGGCTATTCGACCGCGCGCAGGCCGAAACCGCGCAGATCGCCAAATCCTCCGAAGACTTCCGCAGCCGCACCATGGAAGTGCTGCGCATGGCCTTCCTCTCCTCCGGCGTGCTGGAGTTCTTCGCGTCGATCTCCATCGCCGTAGTGGCGGTGTATTTCGGCTTTTCTTACCTCGGCGAACTCAACTTCGGCAGCTATGGCCTCGGCGTAACGCTGTTTTCCGGTTTTCTGGTGCTGATTCTGGCGCCGGAGTTCTTCCAACCGCTGCGCGATCTCGGCACCTTCTATCATGCCAAGGCGCAGGCGGTCGGCGCGGCGGAAGCGCTGGAAACCTTCCTCAGCGCCGAAGGCGAGCAGATGGGCAACGGCACGCGGAAGTTGCCCGCCTATCAATCGCTGACGCTACAGGCGAACGAATTGGAAATTCTGTCGCCGAACGGCGTGTTGCTGGCCGGGCCGCTGAGTTTCACCCTGCAACCGCAGCAGCGCGTGGCGCTGGTCGGGCTGAGCGGCGCCGGCAAAAGTTCGCTGCTCAATCTGCTGCTCGGCTTCCTGCCCTACCGTGGATCGTTGACCGTCAACGGCATCGAACTGCGTGACTTGTCCGCAGAGAACTGGAGGCAGCAGCTGAGCTGGGTCGGGCAAAACCCGCACCTGCCGGCGCAAACCTTGCGCGCCAATATCCTGCTAGGCTGCCCGCAGGCCGATGAAACGCAGCTGCAGCAGGCGGTGGAACACGCCTACGTCAGCGAGCTGTTGCCGTATCTGCCGCAGGGGCTCGACACCGAAGTGGGCGATAACGCCGCCCGCCTGTCGGTCGGCCAGGCGCAGCGCGTGGCGGTCGCCCGGGCGCTGATCGGCCCGCGCCGCTTGCTGCTGCTCGATGAACCGGCCGCCAGCCTCGATGCCCATAGCGAACAACGGGTGATGCAGGCGTTGAATGCCGCTTCGCATCAACAAACCACCCTGCTGGTGACGCATCAGCTGGAAGATACCGAAGACTACGATCAGATTTGGGTGATGGATAACGGGCGTATCGTGCAACAGGGCGATTACGCCACCCTCAGCGCCCAACCGGGCCTGTTCGCCACTCTGATCGCCCACCGCCGCGGGGAGCTTTAATCATGCGCGTGTTGCTGCCGTTTTTGGCGTTGTATCGCCGCCATAGCCTGCTGATTAGCCTGGGCATCATTTTGGCGATCGTCACCCTGCTGGCCAGCATCGGCCTGCTGGCGCTCTCCGGCTGGTTCCTGGCCGCCTCTTCGCTGGCCGGATTGGCGGGCCTGCTAACCTTCAACTACATGCTGCCCGCCGCCGGCGTGCGCGGCGCGGCGATCTTCCGCACCGCCGGGCGCTACGCCGAGCGTGTGGTCAGCCACGACGCCACCTTCCGCGTGCTGTCGCACCTGCGGGTGTTCACCTTCAGCAAGATCCTGCCGCTGACGCCGGGCGGCATCGCCCGTTTCCGCCAGGCCGACCTGCTCAACCGCCTGGTGGCGGACGTGGACACGCTGGATCATCTTTATCTGCGGGTGATCTCGCCGCTGATCAGCGCGGCGGTGGTGATCCTGGTCGTCACTTACGGCCTGAGCTGGCTGGATCCTGTGCTCGCCCTGACGCTGGGTGGCATTCTGCTGCTGTTGCTGCTGCTGGTGCCGCCGGTATTCTATCGCGCCGGCAAACCGATCGGCGGCCAACTCACCGCGCTGCGCGGTCAATACCGCACCGACCTGACCGCCTGGCTGCAGGGGCAGGCGGAACTGGTGGTGTTCGGCGCCGTCAACGACTTCCGCCAGACGCTGAACGCCACCGAACAGCGGTGGCAACGCCGCCAGTGGCAGCAGGCCTCGCTGAGCGGCAAGGCGCAGGCGCTGATGATCCTCGCCAGCGGGCTGACGGTGACGCTGCTGCTGTGGCTGACCGCCGCGGGCATCGGCGGCGATACCCAACCCGGCGCGTTGATCGCGTTGTTTGTCTTCGCCGCGCTGGCGTCGTTCGAAGCGCTGATGCCGGTGGCCGGCGCCTTCCAGCATCTCGGTCAGGTGATCGCCTCCGCCACGCGGGTCAAACAGATCATCGATCGCCAACCGGAAGTCACCTTCCCTGCCGCCGGCCCGGCCGCGGCCGATCGGGCGCAGCTCAGCCTGCGGCAGCTGAGTTTCACCTACCCCGATCAGCCGCAGCCGGTGCTGCGCGACGTCACGCTCGAGGTGGCGGCCGGCGAACACATCGCCTTGCTCGGCCGCACCGGCTGCGGCAAGTCCACCCTGCTGCAGCTGCTGACCCGCGCCTGGCGCACCGACGGCGGCAAAATTCTGCTCAACGGCGAACCGCTGGAGGATTATGATGAAACCACGCTGCGCCGAATGACCACGGTCGTCAGCCAGCGAGTGCATATCTTCAGCGATACGCTGCGGGAAAACCTGCGGCTGGCCGCACCGGATGCCGACGACGCTCGTTTGAGTGACGTCCTGCAGCAGGTGGGGCTCGGCAAATTACTGGCCGGCGACGGCGGGCTGAACGCCTGGCTCGGCGAAGGCGGCCGGCAGCTGTCCGGCGGCGAACAACGCCGACTGGGTATCGCCCGCGCGCTGCTGCATCCGGCCCCGCTGCTGCTGCTTGACGAACCGACCGAAGGGCTGGACGCCGAAACCGAGCAGCAGATCCTGGCGCTGCTGCGCCGGCATTGTCAGGGCAAAACGCTGATCCTGGTGACGCACCGTTTGTACGGCCTGGAACATCTCGACCGCATTTGCGTGATGGATGACGGCCAAATTGTCGAACAGGGCAATCACGCGGCCCTGATGCGCCAGCAGGGCCGCTATGCCCGCTTTCGCAACCGTATCAGCAACCTGGCGCCTTAATCGGCCCGTAGAGGACGCAGAGACCCTGTATGCGCATCGTTAAGCTCTCCCCGCAGTCGCTGGCGTTTCCCTCGCCTGAGGGCGCCCTGCGCGACCCCAACGGCCTGCTGGCGATCGGCGGCGACCTCACGGCGCCGCGGCTGCTGGCGGCCTATGAGCGCGGCATCTTCCCCTGGTATTCGCCGGGAGAGGCCATCCTGTGGTGGTCGCCCGATCCGCGTGCGGTGCTGTTCCCGGCCGAGTTTCATCTTAACCGCAGCCTGAAACGCTTTCTGCGCCACGATCCGTTTCGCATCACGCTCAATCACGACTTCGCCGCGGTGATCGCCGCCTGCGCCCACCGACCGGATGAAGGCACCTGGATCGGCCCGGAGGTGCAGCGCGCCTATCAGCATCTGCATCGCCTCGGCTACGCGCACTCGGTGGAGGTCTGGCAGGATGATCAACTGGTTGGCGGCATGTACGGCGTGGCGCAGGGCGCGTTGTTCTGCGGCGAATCGATGTTCAGCCGCGTCACCAACGCCTCAAAATGCGCATTGATGGCCTTTTGCCGCCATTTTGCCGCTTATGGCGGGGAATTGATTGACTGCCAGGTGCTGAACGCTCACACTGCCCGCCTTGGCGCGCGTGAAATTCCGCGCCGTCAATTCTTGCAGCAGCTCAGCACCCTTCAACGGCGGCCTTTGGCACCGGCGTGCTGGGCGCCGCAAGTCATATCCCCACAGCCGGTTGAACCGCCCCATCCAGTAAACTAATTGATGGAAACGGTGCAATGTTCACCGACACATCTTTACATAATGGGGGTTTTTCGGCATTATCTTGCCGGTTAAAAACTAAGGTAGTTAGACCTAGAGGATTCGATGGCCAAAGAAGACAATATTGAAATGCAGGGCACCGTTCTTGATACGCTGCCCAACACCATGTTCCGCGTTGAATTGGAAAACGGGCACGTGGTAACCGCACACATCTCCGGTAAAATGCGTAAAAACTATATCCGCATCCTGACGGGCGACAAAGTCACTGTAGAGCTGACCCCGTACGACCTGAGCAAAGGCCGCATTGTCTTCCGTAGCCGTTAATCGGCTCATCGCGCGCCACACGCTGGCGGCATCGAGGATGTAATCCCTCGGGAGCCCTTTCCGTTTACCCCCGCAGCGACGTTAAACAACGGGTTGCAGGTGCGCAGGTAAACTGAGAGGGCTCACTCGTTTCTGTTGTACGGTGAATCTCACCCATAAAAAAAAAGCGATGCCGAAGCATCGCTTTTTCTTTGCCTGCAGGCAGCCTTAGTGCACCGCGCCCTCGTCCGCCTTGCGCTTGGCGGCGCTGAGGAAGTGGTAAGTCAGCTGTTTCTTGTCCTTGTCCAGCTCGACCTTCACGGAACCGCCGTCCACCAGCGAACCGAACAGCAATTCGTTGGCCAACGGTTTCTTCAGGTTTTCCTGCATGACGCGCGCCATCGGACGAGCGCCCATCGCACGGTCGTAGCCCTTCACCGACAGCCAGTCGCGCGCTTCGTCGCTCACTTCCAGCGAGACGCCCTTCGCATCCAGCTGCGCCTGCAGTTCGACGATAAACTTGTCGACCACCTGCTGGATCACCTCGGTAGACAGATGGTTGAACCAGATGATGTTGTCCAGACGGTTGCGGAATTCCGGCGTAAACACCTTCTTGATCTCTTCCATCGCGTCGGTGCTGTTGTCCTGCTGCACCAGGCCGATCGACTTGCGTTCGGTTTCCCGCACACCGGCGTTGGTGGTCATCACCAGGATCACATTGCGGAAGTCCGCCTTGCGGCCGTTGTTGTCGGTCAGCGTGCCGTTGTCCATCACCTGCAGCAGCAGGTTGAACACGTCCGGGTGCGCCTTCTCGATCTCATCGAGCAGCACCACCGCATGCGGATGCTTGATCACCGCATCGGTCAGCAGCCCGCCCTGATCGTAACCGACGTAGCCCGGAGGCGCGCCGATCAGACGGCTGACGGTATGCCGCTCCATGTACTCGGACATGTCGAAACGCAGCAGCTCGATATCCATCGCCTTGGCCAGCTGTACGGTGACCTCGGTTTTCCCGACCCCGGTCGGCCCGGCGAACAGGAAGGAACCGACCGGCTTGCGCTCGTGGCCCAGACCGGCGCGGCTCATCTTGATCGCTTCCGTCAACGCTTCGATCGCCTGATCCTGACCGAATACCAGCATCTTCAAGCGATCGCCCAGGTTTCTCAGCACGTCGCGATCGCTGGCCGACACGGTTTTCTCCGGGATGCGAGCGATACGCGCCACCACGGATTCGATATCGGCCACGTTGACGGTTTTCTTGCGCTTGCTGGCCGGCATCAACCGGCTGCGGGCGCCCGCCTCGTCGATCACGTCGATCGCCTTGTCCGGCAGATGGCGATCGTTGATGTATTTCACCGACAGCTCCACCGCGGCGCGGATCGCCTTGGCGGTATAACGCACGTCGTGGTGCGCTTCATACTTGGCCTTCAGGCCGTTGATGATCTGAACGGTCTCTTCCGCCGTCGGTTCGGTGATATCGATCTTCTGGAAACGGCGCGCCAGAGCGCGATCCTTTTCGAAGATGTTGCTGAACTCCTGGTAGGTGGTCGAGCCGATCACCCGGATCTTGCCGCTCGACAGCAGCGGTTTGATCAGGTTGGCGGCATCCACTTGCCCACCGGAAGCCGCACCGGCGCCGATGATGGTGTGAATTTCATCGATGAACAGGATGCTGTTCTGATCCTGTTCCAGCTGCTTGAGCAGCGCCTTGAAGCGTTTCTCGAAGTCGCCGCGGTATTTGGTGCCGGCCAGCAGTGAACCGATATCCAGCGAATACAGCGTGCAGTCCGCCATCACTTCCGGCACGTCGCCCTGCACGATACGCCAGGCCAGGCCTTCGGCGATGGCGGTCTTGCCCACGCCGGATTCGCCGACCAGCAGCGGGTTGTTTTTACGACGACGGCACAGCACCTGAATCGCGCGCTCCAGCTCACGATCGCGGCCGATCAGCGGATCGATGCCGCCCACACGGGCCAACTGATTGAGGTTGGTGGTGAAGTTTTCCATACGGTCTTCCCCTCCGGACTGCTCTTCGTTCACCGGGTTTTCCGCATTCGGCGCTTGGCCCGGCTCGTCTTTACGCGTGCCATGTGAAATGAAGTTCACCACGTCGAGACGGCTGACGTCGTGCTTGCGCAGCAGATAGGCCGCCTGCGATTCCTGCTCGCTGAAAATAGCCACCAACACGTTGGCGCCGGACACTTCGCTGCGGCCGGAGGATTGCACATGGAAGACCGCGCGCTGCAGCACGCGCTGGAAGCTGAGCGTCGGCTGAGTGTCGCGCTCTTCTTCGCCGGCGGGCAGCGTCGGTGTGGTTTGTTCGATGAAGGCTTCCAGCTCCTGGCGCAACGCGGCCAGATCCACCGTACATGCCTCGAGCGCTTCTCGCGCGGCAGGGTTGCTCAGCAACGCCAGCAACAGGTGCTCCACGGTCATAAACTCGTGTCTGTGCTCACGCGCCCTGGCGAAAGCCATGTTGAGACTGAGTTCCAGTTCTTGATTGAGCATAAGCACCTCCCCAATAGATTGCCTTATTCAGGCTTTTTCCAGCGTACAAAGCAACGGATGCTCGTTCTCCCTTGCGTACCGGTTCACATGGACGACTTTGGTTTCCGCCACCTCGGCGGTAAAAACACCACAGATCGCCTTGCCTTGATAGTGGACCGTGAGCATCAGTTGCGTTGCGCGTTCAATATCATAAGAAAAGAACTTTTGCAGAACGTCAATCACAAATTCCATCGGTGTGTAATCGTCGTTGTTAAGTATAACTTTATACATAGACGGCGGTTTTACCGCATCGATTTGTTTTTCTTCGGCCAAGTGTTCAAAGTTTAGCCAATCGTTGTTATTGCCCATCGCTGCTCATCTTCTCTGCTCTGCCCTCTGATATGGGGACAGGTTTCGGTTATTCAAAGTGGGGATAGTTACTATTTTATCATCTTCGGCATCGTCCCGCCGCACTGTAACGTGCGCAAAAAAACGGGCCAATTGTGACTGAATCGTGGCAATAGCGTTACCTGCTTCAAACTTTGGTGAACTGCTCCCCGCCGACAAAAGCCGATCCCTTGACGCCCCGATCATTTGCTCTAGAGTGTAAATTCGTGGCTGGTGGTCTTTTAACCACCCCTTGTCCACCCTGCTACTCGCCCACGGCGAGTGCGAAATCAGTTATTCATCTCACTTAAAATAGCGTTGCGAGGGATGTAAAAGCATGGAGACGGGTACTGTTAAATGGTTTAACAACGCCAAAGGTTTTGGCTTCATCTGCCCAGCCGGCGGCGGCGAAGATATTTTCGCGCATTATTCCACAATCAAGATGGATGGTTACAGAACGTTGAAGGCGGGCCAGCAGGTCAGCTTTGACGTGCATCAAGGGCCCAAAGGCAACCATGCCAGTCTTATTGTGCCAGTGGAAAGCGAGGCGCTGTCCTAAACGCTTCCGGCAGCGTCGCGCTGCACTGACTCTGACTGCGATAAAAATGCCAGCCGCCGTGTGACTGGCATTTTTTATGCCTGTGACTTACTCGCGCGCCAGCGCATCGATCGGATTCAGCCGCGCGGCATTGCGCGCCGGCAGATAGCCGAACACCACGCCGATGCCGGTGGAACAGAGGAACGCGCTCAGCAACGCCGCCGGCGGGAAACTGATCTGCCAACCCGGCAACACCAGCTGCACCGCCAAACCGATAGCGAACGACAGCGTAATCCCCAGCGCGCCCCCCACCAGGCAAACCAATACCGCCTCGATCAGAAACTGCTGCAACACATCGCCGGAACGCGCGCCCACCGCCATGCGGATGCCGATCTCGCGCGTGCGCTCGGTCACCGACACCAGCATGATGTTCATCACGCCGATGCCGCCCACCACCAGCGAAATCACCGCCACCAGCGTCAGGAACAGCTGCAGCGTGCGAGTGGTTTTCTCCGCGGTTTGCACCAGGCTGTCCATGTTATAGGTGAAGAAATCCTTCTTGCCGTGGCGCAACGTCAGCAGACGCGACAGCTGTTGTTCCGCTTCCTTGCTGTCGTAGCCGTCGCGGATGCGCACGGTGATCGAATCGAAATAGCTGTTGCCCATCAGCCGGTTGGCCATGGTGCTGTACGGCACCCACACGTTCAGCGTCTTGCTGCTGCCGAACATCGACTGCTTCTCTTTAGCCACGCCGACCACCGTCGCCGGCATGTTGCCCACCAGGATCACCTCGCCCACCACGTTTTTCTGGTGCGGGAACAGCCGCCGTTGGGTATTGGCGTCGATCACCACCGTCTGCGCCTGTGACTGCACCTGCATCGGGTCGATGCCGACGCCCTGGGTAAAGCTCATGCCGTACACGCGGAAGAACTGCTCGCTGACGCCGTTGACGTTGGCCGCCGCGTCGACGTTGCCCAGCCGCAGCCGCATGCTGCTGCTGATGCTCGGCGACAGCGCGCTGATGTACGGCTGTTCGCGCAGCGCGTCGAGATCGCCGTATTTCAACGATTGCCGGTAGGTCGGATCGTCGTCGCCGAAGTCCTTGCCGGGGTAGATATCGACGGTGTTGGTGCCGATCGATTTGATGTCCGCCAGCACCATCTTCTTGGCGGCGTCGCCGATCACCAGGATCGATACCACCGAGGCGATGCCGATAATGATGCCGAGCATGGTCAGCGCGGTGCGCATCTTGTTGGCCGCCATCGCGCGCCAGGCCATGACCAGCGCTTCGCGAAAGCGGCCGCCCATCTGCCGCCAGGAAGGCGCCGCGGCGGCCAGCGTCAGCGGCTTGGCCTGGGCATCCTCCGACGGCGCCGGACGGGAATCGGCGATGATTTCGCCGTCGCGGATCTCGATGATCCGTTCAGCCTGACGCGCCACCGCCGGATCGTGAGTCACCAGGATCACCGTGTGGCCCTGGGCGCACAACTGTTTGAGGATCGCCATCACCTCTTCGCCGGAATGGCTGTCGAGCGCGCCGGTCGGCTCATCCGCCAGGATCACCTGCCCGCCGTTCATCAGCGCGCGGGCGATACTGACGCGCTGCTGCTGGCCGCCGGAAAGCTGGCTCGGCCGATAGTTGACGCGCTCCCCCAGCCCCAGACGGCGCAACAGCGCCTCCGCCCGTTCGCGCCGCGCCGCTTTGCCCAGCCCGGCGTACACCGCCGGCACCTCGACGTTATGCGCCGCGCTCAGGTGCGGCAGCAGATGATAACGCTGAAAGATAAAGCCGAAATGCTCGCGCCGCAGCTGCGCCAGCGCATCGTCGCTCAGCGTCGCCACGTCCTGGCCGGCCACCCGATAGACGCCGGCGCTCGGCTTGTCCAGGCAGCCGAGAATGTTCATCAGCGTCGATTTGCCGGAGCCGGAAGCCCCCATGATCGCCACCATTTCACCGGCGTCGATGCTCAGACTGATCCCCTTCAGCACCTCCACCGTCTGCTCGCCGGAACGGTAGCTGCGGCGAATGCCGTTCAGCTGCAACAGCGCCGCCATCAGCCGGCCTCCACGCCGCCGCGGCTGACGATCACCTCATCACCCGCCTCGAGCCCGCTAAGGATCTGCACATCGATATTGTTGCGCAGGCCGATGGCCACCTCACGCTTCTCTTCCTTGCCCTGTTTCAGCACCGAAACGTGGTAGCGATTGTCGGCGATCTGATCGCCCAGCGCCGCCAGCGGGATCACCAGCGCCTGCTGGACGCCGGCCAGCTGAATGTGCACCTGCGCCGTCATTTGCAAGCGCAGCAGCCTTTCCGGGTTGGGCACTTCGAAACGCGCGTAATAGAAGATGGCGTTGTTGACTTTTTCCGGCGTCGGCTGAATGTCTTTCAGCACGCCGTCGAAGCGCCGGGTCGGATCGCCCAGCACCGTGAACCAGGCCTTCTGACCCGGCTTGAGGTTAATGACGTCGGCCTCCGAGACCTGCGCCTTCACCAGCATGGTGCCGAGATCCGCCAGCGTCAGAATGTTCGGCGCCTGTTGCGCCGCGATCACCGTCTGGCCCTGCAGCGTGGTGATCTGCACCACGTCGCCATCCATCGGCGCTTCGATGCGGGTATAGGCCAGATTGATCTTGGCGGTATCCAGGCTGGCCTGGTTGCGGGCGATCTGCGCATTGATGGTGCCTACCTGCGCCTTCTTCACCGCCAGCTGCGTCGCCGCCTGATCCAGATCCTGACGCGATACCGCCTGCAGTTTGGCCAGCGCCTGGTTGCGCTGCAGCGTAACCGCCGCCAGCTGCTGTTCCGCTTGCGCCTGCAGCAGTTGCGCATGCAGCTCGCGCAGCGTCGCCTCGCCTTCACGGATGCTGTTCTGCGCCTGTTGCGGATCGATAACCCCCAGCAACTGACCTTTTTTCACCTTGTCGCCGATCTCGACATACAGCTTTTCCAACTGCCCGCTGACCTGCGCGCCGACGTCAACCTTGCGCACTGCGTCCAGCTGGCCGGTCGCCAACACGTTCTGCTGCAGATCGCGCTTGGTGACCTTTACCGTTTTGAAATCGGTCGGCGCCGGATGGCGGAAGTGCCAAACGGCCGCCGCGGCAATCGCCGCAATCACCGCCAGTGCGAGTATCCAGCGGCGTTTATGTCCTTTAAACCCTGTCAAAATTGACCTGCCTGTGCTTGTGAATATCGACCGCCCATTGCGGCGGCGGAGCTAAATTAGCACGCACCGTAGGGAATAACTAAACCTTAGCTCAACACAATGTGGAGACACGCTTGGTTACAGTTCGGCATTGAACTCCCGTTTAGTGAAGCCTTGATGAAATAGCGCCATTCAACACAGCCAAGGATTTCATCATGTCACAGCTCAGCTACCCACTCGCCTCCGCCCGGCCGCTTAACGGCTGGCAACTGATGACGGCGCTGATCAATGGCGAAAAGGCACCGAGCAACGCCTGGAAAAAAACCTCGTTTCGCCTGAAGTTTCTCGGCCGTTCGCTGCTCAACTGGCGCACCACCAGCGGCCTGCTCAGCACCCTGGCCAGCAATCCGCTGCTGGAGGAGATCCTGAGCGCGCAGCCGAACCTGCCGTGCAAACTGCATCGTCCCTACCTGGCGGCCAACATGAGCAAGATCGAATGCCTGTTCGCCCTGCGCGATCATTACGATCTCATCGTACAGCGCATGCCGCTGAAGATGCGCCTCGGCCACCTCGGCCCGCATGCCTTCGTGCTGGCCAGCGCGATGGGCAAGAACGAAGCGCCGATCACGCTGGAGCTGGCGGCGATCGACAAACTGAATAAGGAAGGAGAAGCCACGCTGCTGCTGCGCAACGCCAACGGCGTGATGCTGGCGGAGATCACCTTTGCGCTGATGCATTATCAGCAGCAGCCGACGTTGTTCATCGGCGGCCTGCAGGGCGCGAACCATGACGTGCCGCACGCCGAGATCCAGCACACTACCAAAGAGTGTCACGGCCTGTTCCCTAAACGGCTGGTGCTGGAAGGCATCTGCACGCTGGCGCGGCACCTCGGCATCCGCCGGATCGTGGCGGTCGGCAACGCCACCCATATCTATCAAAACTGGCGCTACCAGAGTAAGAAGAAGGACAAGCTGCACGCCGATTACGATCAGTTCTGGCTGTCGATGGGCGCCAAACCGCTCGACAGCGGCTATTTCCTGCTGCCCGAACGCATCGCCCGCAAGCCGATCGAAGAGATCGCCAGCAAGAAGCGCGCCGAGTATCGCCGCCGCTATCAGCTGCTGGACGAGCTGGAACAGGGATTGGCGGCGCACTTCTGCGCCCGATAACGCCCGGCGGGCCGTCAGTCCGCCCGGCCGCGCGCCAGCCAGATCACCCGTGAGAACATTTTCTTCAGCAGCGGCGGCACCGAGTCCGTGCCCCATTCGCCGGCCTGCATCGCGACCTCGATCGCCAAATCCGGCTTCGAAGAGTGGTGGACCGCTTTCAGGATCACCTTGCGCACCGGCATCTGCGCGTTGATCGGCACCGACGCCATTCGGTGATAGACCGGGGCGAACCCTTCGCGGAACATGAAGTGTTCCATGTCCGGCGCCGGCAGCGCGGTCAGCCGATCGCGTTCGTTGTCTTCATGATTGTCCAGCAGGCTGCGCACGGTGTTGGCGTACTTTTTGCCCGCTTCATCGCCGTCCACCAGCGCATGCCACTCGATGCCCATGCGGCGGGCGAAGCGCAGCAGCGGCTTCAGGCCGCACTGAGCGAATTCGATGACCCTTACCCCTTCCGCCTCGAAATGGTAGCCGCACTGGCGCGCCAGTTCGTTCAGCAGCCACACTTCGGTCTCGCCCTCCACCAGCAGCCAGCAGCGGGCGAACAGCGACGACGGCCGGTTGAAACGGATGTGAAACGCGATGCGCCGCCCGTCTTCGGCGCTCAACCCGCGCGGCCCGAGACGATAGGTCGCGACGCGGCCTGACTCGCGCACCAGCCGGCACACGTGCTCCACCGGCACCAGCGACACCAATTCGCTGGAGTTGGTGGTGGTGATGCGCTGCAGCGGCAGCTGATTGAGCAGCCCCCAGGCCACCGACAGCATGATCGGATGCAGGCGAGTTTCCGGGTCTTCCACCAGCAGCAGCGGCCGGGCGTGCGGATCCAGCTTGACGTCGCCCTTGGCCTGCAGCAGGGTGGAAAACATGCCCAGCAGGATCAGACGCATGCTGCGGCTGTTCGGCTCGGCAACCATGCGGTTGATGCCGTCCAGCGCGCGCCAGGCGTCCTGCTCCGGTTCACCGCCGCGGCGGCGCGGCCGCGCCACCTGCGAGCTCTGCTCGGCAAAGTAGTGCTCGAGCAACTGCTGCATCGCCGCCAGCCCCTGACGCAGCTCGCCGTTGGTCAGCTTCTGCGGATTGCGCACCAGCTCGCGCGTCAGCTGATCCAGCTGCTGCGCCAACGCCTGCGTATCGGGTTTGCGTTCATCGCCGAGGCTGCTGGGGCGCAGGCGGCGAATAAAGCGCGCGTCGCGCAGGCGCAAAACCGGGTGGATGCGGATGATGGCGTGGGCCAGTTGTTCGATATGGTGCAGTTGAAAGGCGTTGCCGTCGGCGTCGAGAAAACCGCGCCAGGTGCACACCGTGCCGTCATCGGCCAGCTCGCCCTCGCAGCGGTAATGAATGCGGCTCAGGCCGTCTTCCCCCTTGACCCACAGCGGCGTCAGATGGCGGTAGCGCGGCAGGTGCGCGTGGCCGATGTCTTTCTCGCAGAAGGTGAATACCACCTGCAGGTGGCGCTCTTTGGCCGCCTCCTCACCGGGGGGAAAATGGAAGTCGTGCGCTTCAAATCGATACAGTTTCTGCTCCGGCGCCAGCAGCAGCGTCAGCGCATCCAGCAGGCTGGATTTACCCCAGGCGTTTTCGCCGAGCAACAGCGTATTGTCGTCCAGCATCAGGGACAGCCGATTAATACCGCGAAAACCTACAATTTCGATACGCTCCAAGAACATCCGCCGCCTCCCGTGCGCGCCGTCGCCTCTTCAATGAGGCGACTTTCACAGAGCATGGTCAAAAAACCCCTTGCAGGTCAAGCGGCCAGCGTCAAATCTGCCGCTTTACTCCGGCCGGGCTTTTGGTTAGCGTGTGCTCCTCGCCGCCGTTCGTCGCGCATCAAAACTCAAGGACACTCGTTGCACCATGTACTCAGGACTGTTGATTATTCTGTTACCGCTGATTGTCGGTTACCTCATTCCCTTACGCCATCGCCCGCTGCTGGTGCTGATCAACCGCCTGCTGAGCTGGATGGTGTATGTGATCCTGTTTTTCATGGGCATCAGCCTGGCGTTTATGGAGAATCTCAGCAGCAATCTGATGCTGATCTTCCAGTACAGCGCGGCGTTCTTCTTCTGCATTCTCTGCGCCAATCTGCTGTTGCTGGCGCTGCTGGAGCGGCGCATGCCGTGGCGCAGCAGCCATAAACAGGAAAAGCTGCCTTCGCGCGTGCATATGGCGCTGGAGTCGCTCAAGCTGTGCGGCGTGGTGCTCGGCGGCTTCCTGCTCGGCCTGACGCAGTGGCAATGGCTGCAGTTCGCCCATAAAGGCAGCGAATATGCGCTGATCTTCCTGCTGTTGCTGGTCGGCATTCAGCTGCGCAACAGCGGCATGACGCTGCGCCAGATCGTGCTCAACCGCCGCGGCACGCTGGTGGCGCTGGCGGTGGTCGTCGCGTCTCTGGCCGGCGGCGCGCTGGCGGCGCAGCTGCTGGGGCTGCCGGTCAAGGCCGGGCTGGCGATGGCCTCCGGCTTCGGCTGGTACTCGCTGTCCGGCATTCTGATCACCGACGCCTACGGCCCGGTGATGGGCAGCGCCGCGTTCTTCAACGATCTGGCGCGCGAGCTGGTGGCGATCATGCTGATCCCGACGCTGGTGCGCCGCAGCCGCTCCACCGCCCTCGGCCTGTGCGGCGCCACCTCGATGGACTTCACCCTGCCGGTGCTGCAGCGCAGCGGCGGACTGGACATGGTGCCGCCCGCCATCGTGCACGGCTTCCTGCTGAGCCTGCTGGCGCCGGTGCTGATCGCCCTGTTCTCCTGATCCTTTCCCCTTGGGGGCCACCCGGCCCCCAAAGCGTAATCATTCCCATCCGCACGGCAAAATTGCGCTAAATCAAACTTGCCCGCAGTAGTCGCACAAAAGCCTTTTGCAACCCCGATCGCCGATCTATGCTTTTAAACAAGCATTATAAATGCAACTTTAAAAATAAAAGGAAGCGACTATGTTCTGTGTGCAATGTGAACAAACCATTCGAACCCCGGCAGGCAACGGCTGCGCGTATGCTCAGGGCATGTGCGGCAAAACGGCGGAAACCTCCGATCTGCAGGATCTGCTGGTGGCGGCGCTGCAGGGCCTCTCCGCCTGGGCGCTGCAGGCGCGTTCGCTGGGCATCGTCGACCACGAAATCGACAGCTTCGCCCCGCGCGCCTTCTTCTCCACCCTGACCAACGTTAACTTCGACTCCCAGCGCATCATCGGTTACGCGCGGGAAACCCTGCTGCTGCGCGATTCGCTGGCCGCCCGTTGCCGGCTGCTGGACGCCGGCGTGCGCGTCGATCACCCGATGGCGGCGCTGCAGCTGGCCGGTGACGATATGCCTGCGCTGCTGCAACAGGCGGCGCAGTTTGCCCTCAACAGCGACAAGGCCGAGGTCGGCGACGACGTACACGGTTTGCGCATGCTGTGCCTGTACGGCCTGAAAGGCGCGGCAGCCTATATGGAACACGCGCACGTGCTCGGCCAGTTCGACGAGCAACTCTATGCCGACTACCACGCTTTCATGGCCTGGCTCGGCACCCGGCCGCGCGACGTCGATACCCTGCTGAACAACGCCATGGGCATCGGCAAGATGAACTTCAACGTGATGGCGATCCTCGATCGCGGTGAGACCCAGGCCTACGGCGATCCGCAGCCCAGCGCGGTCAACGTGCGCCCTGTAGCCGGGAAAGCCATTCTGATTTCCGGCCACGATCTCAAAGATCTGCGCATGCTGCTCGAGCAAACCGAAGGGCAAAACGTCAACGTCTACACCCACGGTGAAATGCTGCCGGCGCACGGCTATCCGGAACTGAAAAAATTCAAGCACCTGGTGGGTAACTACGGCAGCGGCTGGCAAAACCAGCAGACGGAATTCGCCAAATTCCCCGGCCCGATCGTGATGACCTCCAACTGCATCATCGATCCTAACGTCGGCAACTACGGCGATCGCATCTGGACCCGCAGTATCGTCGGCTGGCCGGGCGTCAACCATCTGGAAGGCGACGACTTCGGCGCCGTGATCCGCCAGGCGCAGGGCATGAACGGCTTCCCTTACACCGAGATCGAGCACCTGATCACCGTCGGCTTCGGCCGCCAGACGCTGCTGAACGCCGCCGACACGGTCATCGACCTGGTGTCGCAGAAAAAACTGCGCCACGTCTTCCTGGTGGGCGGCTGCGACGGCAGCCGTGACGAACGCAGCTATTTCACCGACTTCGCCCGCAGCGTGCCGCAAGACTGCCTGATCATGACGCTGGCCTGCGGCAAATACCGTTTCAACAAACTGGATTTCGGCACGCTGGAAGGGCTGCCGCGCCTGCTGGACGTCGGCCAGTGCAACGACGCTTACTCCGCCATCATGCTGGCGGTCAAGCTGGCGGATACGCTCGGCTGCAGCGTCAACGAGCTGCCGCTCAGCCTGGTGCTGTCGTGGTTTGAACAGAAGGCAATCGTCATTCTGCTGACGCTGCTGTCGCTGGGGGTGAAAAACATCGTCACCGGCCCGACCGCGCCGGGCTTCCTGACCGACAACCTGATGGCGATCCTCAACGAGAAATTCGGCCTGCGTCCGATCACCACCGTCGAGCAGGATATCGCAGCGCTGCTCGCCTGATGCCGTTACGTTATGGGGCCGCCTGCGCCGGCCCCTTTGCTTTTTGAGGTGCCCGATGACTCAACCCACTCCGCTTTGCCCGAACCGCATGCAGGTGCATTCCATCCGGCGTGAAACCGCCGACGTCTGGACGCTGAACCTGATCTGCGACGTTTTCTATCCTTACCAGGCCGGCCAGTTCGCGCTGGTCAGCATTCGCAACAGCGAGGAGACGCTGCGCGCCTATACGCTCTCCTCCTCGCCTGGCCAGAGCCGCTTTCTCAGCATCAGCGTGCGCTGCCTGCCGGACGGCGTCGGATCGCGCTGGCTGACGCAAGAGGTCAAGCCCGGCAACACGCTGTGGCTGTCCGACGCGCAGGGCGAATTCAGCTGCGAGCGCCACCCGGCCGATCGTTATCTGATGCTGGCGGCCGGCTGCGGCGTGACGCCGATCGTCTCGATGTGCCGCTGGCTGACCGCCAACCGTCCAACCTGTGATATCGCCGCCATCGTTAACGTGCGCACCCCCGCCGACACGATTTTCGCCGATCAATGGCGCGCGCTGTGCGCCGCCCATCCGCAGCTGCGCCTGACGCTGATGGCCGAGCAGGATCTGCAGCCCGGCTACCTCAGCGGCCGCATCGATGAACAGACGCTGCGGCAGGCGGCGCCGGATATCGCCGAACGCACGGTGATGACCTGCGGCCCCGCGCCCTACATGGCTCAGGTGGAGCAACTTTGTCGCCGGCTCGGCGTGCCGGCCGAGCGTTTCCATAAGGAGCAGTTCCACACGCCGACGGCGCAGGCTGACGCCACCGAAGGGCTGACGCTGCGCGCCGCCCGCCCGCTGCGCGAATTCCGCGTGCCGGTCGGCAGCACCCTGCTGGCAGCGATGGAGGCCAATGCCCTGCCGGTCAACGCTGCCTGCCGCGCCGGAGTATGCGGTTCGTGCAAAACCCGCCTCCTCGAGGGCGACTACACCACCACCAGCACCATGACGTTGAGCGAGGAAGAGGTAGCGCAGGGCTACGTGCTGGCCTGCAGTTGCCAGCTGCAGGGCGACGTCACGCTGGCGTGATCCCTGGCCCCATCGCCGCGATGGGGCATTTATCGGCAAGTTCCCCGTGGCCAGCCCGGTTACACTTTTCCTCGTCCTACGCTCTTTACCCTTCCTGACCGCATCTCGTCCACAGCCGGTAAGCTATGCTTGCAGTTGTTCTGCTGCCACTCACCGGATCGAGTCCACATCGTTTTTCAAACCATGTTTGGGGGAACCATGAAGCAAACCGTAGCCACACTGATCGCCAAAACGCTGGATCAAGCCGGCGTAAAACGCATTTGGGGCGTGACCGGCGATTCGCTCAACGGCCTCAGCGACAGCCTGCACCGCATGGGCACCATCGAATGGCTGGGCACCCGCCATGAAGAGGTGGCCGCCTTCGCCGCCGGCGCCGAAGCCCAGCTCACCGGCCAGTTGGCGGTGTGCGCCGGTTCCTGCGGCCCCGGCAACCTGCATCTGATCAACGGCCTGTTCGACTGCCACCGCAACCATGTGCCGGTGCTGGCGATCGCCGCGCACATCCCTTCCAGCGAAATCGGCAGCGGCTACTTCCAGGAAACCCATCCGCAGGAGCTGTTCCGCGAATGCAGCCACTATTGCGAACTGGTTTCCAACCCGGAACAGCTGCCGCGCGTGCTGGAGATCGCCATGCGCAAGGCGATCCTCAATCGCGGCGTGTCGGTGGTCGTCTTGCCGGGCGACGTGGCGCTGCGCATGGCGCCGGAAGACGCGGCCGTGACCTGGCATACCCCGGCGCTGCCGCTGGTGCAGCCGCCGATGAGCGAGCTGAACAAGCTGGCGGAAACGCTGAACAAGGCGAAGAACATCACCCTGATGTGCGGCAGCGGCTGCGCCGGCGCGCACGATGAAGTGGTCAAGCTGGCCGAACTGCTGCAGGCGCCGGTGGTGCACGCGCTGCGCGGTAAAGAACATATCGAATGGGACAACCCGTACAGCGTCGGCATGACCGGGCTGATCGGTTTCTCCTCCGGTTATCACGCGATGATGAACGCCGACACGCTGGTGCTGCTCGGCACCCAGTTCCCCTATCGGGCGTTCTACCCCACCAACGCCAACATCATTCAGATCGACATCAACCCCGGCAGCATCGGCGCGCACTGCCCGGTCAATATGGCGCTGGTGGGCGATATCCACACCACCCTCACCGCCCTGTTGCCGCAGCTGGAGCCGAAGCGCGATCGGGCGTTCCTCGACAAGGCGCTGGAGCATTACCGCAACGCGCGCAAGGATCTCGACGGGCTGGCGACCGCCGGCGACGACCAACCGATCCACCCGCAGTATCTGGCGCAGCAGCTCAGCCACTATGCCAGCGACGACGCCATCTTCACCTGCGACGTCGGCACGCCGACGGTGTGGGCCGCCCGCTACGTGAAAATGAACGGCAAGCGCCGCCTGCTCGGTTCGTTCAACCACGGTTCGATGGCCAACGCCATGCCGCAGGCGATCGGCGCTCAGGCCACCGCGCCGGATAAACAGGTGATCGCCATGTGCGGCGACGGCGGCTTCACCATGCTGATGGGCGATTTCCTGTCGCTGGCGCAGCTCAAGCTGCCGGTGAAAATCGTGGTGTTCAACAACAGCGTGCTGGGATTCGTGGCGATGGAGATGAAGGCCGGCGGCTACCTGACCGACGGTACCGATCTGCATAATCCGGACTTCGCGGCGATCGCCAACGCCGCCGGCATCAAGGGCATCCGCGTGGAAAAAGCCTCCGATCTGGACGGCGCGCTGCAGGAGATGTTGGCGCACCCCGGCCCGGCGCTGCTGGACGTGGTCACCGCCAAGCAAGAACTGGCGATGCCGCCGCAGATCAAGTTCGAACAGGCGAAAGGCTTCAGCCTGTACATGCTGCGCGCCATCATCAACGGCCGCGGCGACGAAGTGGTCGAGCTGGCGAAAACCAACTGGCTGCGTTAAGCAAGCTGCCCCGGTAAAATAAAGGGTATATGATGCCATGTACCCTTCTCCTCTCCCTTACATTTCAGGAACCCTATGCTTATCGATCTACGCAGCGACACCGTCACCCGCCCCAGCGCCGCCATGCGCCAGGCGATGGCTCAGGCAGAAGTCGGCGACGACGTCTACGGCGATGATCCGACGGTCAACGCGCTGGAGGCGGAGGCGGTGCGTCTGTCGGGCAAAGAAGCGGCGCTGTTTCTGCCCAGCGGCACCCAGGCCAACCTGGTGGCGCTGCTGAGCCACTGCCAGCGCGGCGATGAATATCTGGTCGGCCAGCAGGCGCACAACTACAAATACGAAGCCGGCGGCGCAGCGGTGCTGGGCAGCATCCAGCCGCAGCCGATCGAGGCCGACGCCGACGGCACGCTGCCGCTGGACAAGCTCGCCGCCGCCATCAAACCCGACGATATCCACTTCGCCCGCACCCGGCTGTTGAGCCTGGAAAACACCATCAGCGGCAGAGTCTTGCCGCAGGCCTACCTGCAGCAGGCGTGGCAGTTTACCCGCGAGCGGCAGTTGGCGCTGCATATCGACGGCGCGCGCATCTTCAACGCCGCCGTGGCGCTGAACCTGCCGCTAAAAGAGATCGTGCAGTACTGCGACACCTTCACCATTTGCCTGTCGAAAGGGTTGGGCGCGCCGGTCGGCTCGCTGCTGTGCGGCAGCGAGGCTTTCATCCAACGCGCGCTGCGCTGGCGCAAGATGACCGGCGGCGGGCTGCGCCAAGCCGGCATTTTGGCGGCGGCCGGCCTCTACGCGCTGGAGCATAACGTCGCGCGGCTGCGCGAAGACCATGACAACGCGGTCTGGCTGGAACAACAACTGCGGCAGATCGGCGTGGAGATCGCCGATCCCGGCGCGCAGACCAACGTGCTGTACCTGCGCCAAACGCCGGCGCTGGCGGCCAAACTCGGCCCGTGGATGCGCGAACGCGGCGTGCTGATCAGCAGCGGCCCGCTGACGCGCATTCTGACCCACCTCGACGCCAGCCGTCAGGATCTGCAGCGGGTGGTCGAACTGTGGCGGGAGTTTCTTCAGCAGCACGCCTGATCGCTCGGGACGCAGACTGCGCCCCGCACTCAGAAGATCCAGCGGCCATAAACCCAGTACCACAGCCCCAGCACCGCCGCCAGATTGAGCGCCACGCTGAGGATGAACCAGGTTTTAAACGGCTGCTTCTGGGTCTTGTGGCGAAACAGCTGCTGCGCCAGCAGCGCGCCCAACCAGCCGCCCAGCGCGCCGAACAGCAACAGCGTCGTCTCCGGCACCCGTCGCCATCCCTTGCGCGCCGCCAGCTTATCGCCGCCGTAGATCAGAAACGTCAGCAGGTTGGCCGACAGCAGCCACATCCACACCGGATGCGGCGAGAACAGGCTGGCGATCAGCGCCAGGCCCAGCAGGGCGTAACAAATCACATTGAGTTTCATGGCATTCGGTTTTTCGTGCGATAAGGGGCGCGTAGTGTGAACTCGCGCCGCGGCGGATGCAACCGGCTTATACCCATACAAAAAGTGCATTTAAACCCTGAATTTGGCATCCTGTCGTTCTGCCAATCCTCTACCGCACAAGGCGGCCCGATGACACCCCAACGCGTACTGGTTCTTGGAGCCAGCGGCTATATAGGCCAGAACCTGATCCCGCACCTGATCGAACAGGGGCACCAGATTACCGCCGCCGCGCGGCGCATCGAGTGGCTGCAGGAGCAGAACTGGCCGCAGGTCAACTGCCTGTATGTCGATCTGTACCGCCCGGAAACCCTGAGCGCGGCGCTGTGGGAAATCGATACGCTTTACTATCTGGTGCACGCAATGGGCGACGGCGACGACTTTATCGAGAAGGAACGCCAGGCGGCGGAAAACCTGCGCGACGCGCTGCGCAATGCCGGCGTCAAGCAGGTGATCTTTCTCGGCGCGCTGCAGCCGAACGACGACAGTTCGCCGCACCTGGCGGCGCGCCGCCTGACCGGCGAGATCCTACGCCAGAGCGGTGTGCCGGTGACCGAGCTGCGCGCCGGCATCATCGTCGGCCCCGGCTCGGCGGCGTTCGAAGTGATGCGCGACATGGTCTATAACCTGCCGGTGCTGACGCCGCCGCGCTGGGTGCGCTCGAAGTCCTCGCCGGTGGCGCTGGAGAACCTGCTGGTTTACCTGGCCGATCTGCTGGCGCACCCGGCGGAGGAACACCGCATCTTCGACGTCGCCGGGCCGGAATACCTCAGCTATCAGGACATGTTCCAACGCTTTATCGCCATCAGCGGCAAACGGCGCTGGCTGATCCCGATCCCCTTGCCGACGCGGCTGATTTCAGTGTGGTTCATCAGCCTTATCACCTCGGTGCCGACGCCGATCGCGCGCGCGCTGATCCAGGGCCTGAAGCACGATCTGCCCGCCGACGGCAAACCGTTGCAGGCACTGATCCCGCAACGTCTGCACACCTTCGATCAGGCGGTCACCGCCACGCTGCAGCGCGAGCTGGAGGTGGTCGATTCCGCCGACTGGGGCTACGATCCGGCGGCGCGGGCCCGCTGGCGCCCCGGCTACGGCTATTACCCGAAACAGGCGGGGTGTTCGCTCGACACCGCCGCCTCCAGCCAGGCGCTGTGGCAGACGGTGCAGCAGTTGGGGGGCGAGGAAGGCTATTTCTACGCCAATATCCTGTGGCGGATCCGCGCCCGCATGGACGACATGATCGGCAACGGCGTGGTCTATGGCCGCCCGGCGCACGCGTCCCTGGCGCTGGGCGACGAGATCGACGGCTGGAAAGTCATCACGCTGAAGCCGCTGCGGCAGCTGGCGCTGCTGTTCGGCATGAAGGCGCCGGGGCTAGGGCGGCTGAGCTTCACCATTACCGATCGCGGCGATCGCCGCACGCTGGACGTGCGCGCCTGGTGGCATCCGGCCGGCTTCAGCGGGCTGCTGTATTGGTTCGCCATGATGCCCGCGCATCTGTTCATTTTTCGCGGCATGGCGAAGCGCATCGCGACGCTGGCCGAGAACCTGGACCGCCAACAGCGCTGAATGCCGTTCATTTGTCGATCAACCGCACAGTTTGCCGCTGTGCTTCGGGGCTTTCCGATTGCATAGCGCACGAAATCACGGAAGAATGGCATCTTATTTGCTGGGAGCGCCGCAAGCGCCCGCCGGTATTCCGATTTTGGGTGAGAATAGAGTCCGTTATGAAGGTATTGGTCACCGGTGCAACCAGTGGGTTAGGCCGTAACGCCGTTGAATATCTGCGCCGCCAGGGCATCAAAGTGCGCGCCACCGGTCGTAACCAGGCGATGGGCGGCCTGCTGGAAAAAATGGGCGCGGAGTTCATTCATGCCGATCTCACCAACCTGATCTCTTCGCAGGCCAAAGCGATGCTGGCGGACGTCGATGTGCTGTGGCACTGCTCCAGCTTTACCTCGCCCTGGGGCACCGAAGAAGCCTTCGAACTGGCCAACGTCCGCGCCACCCGCCGCCTCGGCGAATGGGCGGCGGCCTATGGCGTGGCGCAGTTCATTCACATCTCTTCCCCGGCGATCTATTTCGACTACCACCATCACCGCAACGTAACCGAAGACTTTCGCCCGCAGCGTTACGCCAACGAGTTCGCGCGCAGCAAGGCCGCCGGCGAGCAGGTGATCCAGCAATTGGCGCTGTCCAATCCGCAGACCCATTTCACCATTTTGCGCCCGCAGGGCCTGTTCGGGCCGCACGACAAGGTGATGCTGCCGCGGTTGCTGCAGATGATCAAACGCTACGGCAACCTGCTGCTGCCGCGCGGCGGCGCGGCGATGGTGGACATGACCTATCTGGAGAATGCGGTGCACGCCATGTGGCTGGCGACGCTAAAAGAAGACACGCCGTCCGGCCGCGCCTACAACATCACCAACCAGCAGCCGCGCCCGCTTCGCACCGTGGTGCAGCAGCTGATCGACGATTTGGGCATGAAGTGCCGCATCCGCTCCGTCCCCTATCCGATGCTCGACATGATGGCGCGCGGCATGGAGCGCCTGGGCAGCAAAAGCGAAAAGGAGCCGGTGCTGACCCATTACGGCGTCGCCAAACTCAACTTCGATCTCACGCTCGATACCACCCGCGCGCAGCAAGAGCTGGGCTATCAGCCGATCGTCTCGCTGGAAGAAGGCATCGCGCGCACCGCCCGCTGGCTGAAAGATCACGGCAAACTGCACGGCCTGTAATCAACGCCACGCGCCGTACTTCAACAGCAGCGCATCGATAATCGCCTCACTCTCTGCATCCGGCTCGCCGCGAACATCGTCGGGCCGGAAATGCATCTGAAACGCCGCCAGCACATTGCGCTGCTGCCGCGCATCCCACGACGGGTCGATCGCGTAGCCGTAACGCGCCAGCTTTTCGAGCAGCGGAGCCAGCGGCACCGGCGCCTGTCTGTCTCGCCCCGCCAGCAGCCGCTGCACATCTGCCTCGTCCGGCCATGCGCCGATGCCGGCCTGCGCCAGTTGCCGCCAGGGGAACAGCGGGCCGGGATCCTGTTTGCGCTGCGGCGCGATGTCGCTGTGCCCCACCACGTCCTGCGGCTGAATGCCATAGCGTTGGATAATGTCGCGGCTCAGCGGAATCAACACGGCGATCTGTTCCGCCGTGTAGGGCTGCCAGCGGGTGAACAGCATGCTGCGGGTGAAACCCTTGTTGACGATTTCAATGCCGATCGAGGTGTCGTTGAGATTGCTGCGCCCGCGCCAGCCGCTGGCGCCGGCATGCCAGGCGCGCATCGCCTCCGGCACCAACCGGTACACCGTCGGTTTGCCGTGTTCGCGCTGCGGGTGCGCCGGCAACAGGTAGTGTGCGCTGACGTGTTCATCGGTCAGCGTTTTCAGTGATGAATGAAAGTCTTCCGCCGTATAGTGCATCACCAGAAACCGAATGCGCTGATCGGCGCCCTGCGCCTGATGCAAGGTTTCGAGCTGGTAAGCGCCACGATCGACGAGCGTGTCCTGCTGCGGATTTTGGCATCCCGCCAACAGCGCGGCGGCGATGATCCCTGGCCAAATTTTCACTTATCCTCCTGATTGACGTCCGTGAAAGATGTAACGCGACGCGATTGATCTGTATCCAATCATCACGCTCATCGAGAAATAATGACAGATAGCGCCGATGTGCAAGCGAGTGTTGCTCCCGGCTGGCGGCCTTTCCCGCCCATGATAGTCTCAAAGTATCATCTGCGCTGAAAGAGCGGAGTCGAACATGTTCACGCCACGCTATCTGTCCTGGTTGCTCTGTGCCGCCATGCTGCCGCTCAGCGGCTGCGATCGGCAAAAAGTCGCCGACGCGATGGGCGGGAGCGCCCCGCCCTCGGCCGCGCCCGTCACGAGTGCCAGCGCGCCGGCCTATACGCCGCTGAGCGCCGATCAACTGTACCAGTTGGTCAGCCCGGTGGCGCTGTTCCCCGACAAGCTGCTGGCGCAGGTGTTGGCCGGCGCGGGCTATCCTGACCAAATCAGCGCCGCGGATGCCTGGCTGGCGCAAAACCGCGGCTTACAACCGGCGGCGCTCAGCTCAGCGGCCGACGCTCAGCCCTGGGATCCCAGCGTGCGCGGCCTGGTGCAATTCCCCGACGTGCTCGATCAAATGGCGAAAAACATCCCCTGGACCACCGCCCTGGGCAGCGCCTACCTGAACGATCCCACCGACGTGATGAACGCCATTCAGGTGATGCGTCAACGGGCGGCCAACCAAGGCACGCTGAAAAACACCCCGCAGCAGCGCATCGTCGTGGCGCCGACGACGCATTATGTCGAACAGCAGCCCTATCGCCAGCGCGTGGTGGCGGCGCCGGGCGAGACCATCGTTATCGAACCCAGCCAGCCGGATACGGTTTACGTCCCGCATTACGATCCCTGGCAAGCCTACGGCACGCCGGTCCCGGCCTATCCGAGCTATCAGTATCAGCCCTCGGGCTACAGCGGCGGCGACATGCTGGCGGCCGGCGTGATCAGCTTCGGCGTCGGCATCGCGGTGGCTACCTTGCTTAACCAGCACGACAGCGGCTGGCACAGCTGGGATATGCGCTGGGACGATCGCCGCCAGCCGGTGGTCTACCGCAATGCGCCCTATGTCTCACACTCCACCACCGTGGTGAATCGCGTCACCAACATCAACCAATATAACAACGTGAACACTGTGAATCGCAGCAGCACCAGCACGGTGAACAACTACAATACCGCCGCCGCGCCGGCGCCCCGCGTCACTCAACCGACGCCCATCGGCGCGCCGCAACAGCCGCACGTCGCGCCTGCGGCCCACGCGCCGATGACGCTGCCGAACTTTGCGCATACCCAGCCGGTGGCGCCTCATGTACAGCAGCCGGTAGCCATACACCAGCCGGTAGCGGCCGTCCCGCACGTGCGACAGCCGGTCATCGCGCCTCATGCACAGCAGCCGATGAGCACGCCGACGTTCACGCATGCCGTTCCGACGGCACCTCACCCGCAGCAGCCGACAGCCGTACATTCAGCGCCGCTGCAGACGCATCCGATGCCGGCCGCTGCGCCGATGCATCCAGCCGTCGCGCGCCCGCAGGTTCTGCAGGCCCCGCACATCGCTCAGCCGGTGATCCGCGAACCGGCAGCGCCGCAGCATCCGGCGGCGATAAGCCCGATGCCGGCGCCGCAACAGCGCATCATGCCGCATGCGGCCCCGACGCCGCAGCGCCATCAGACGTCCGTTCAGCCGATGCCGCATCGCCAGGAGCCGGTGCCCACGAAGCCGCAGGAACACCGCACAATCGTCGAGCAGCACAAGGTGGGATAAATCAAGAGGATGTCGCCCCGGCGGAATGGCCGGGGCGAAAAGAAAGCATGGCGTTAGCGGCTCACTTTCACCGCGGTGCCGCTGACGGTCACCATCAGCATGCTGCCGTCTTTGCCAACGGTTTCATAATCGATATCAATGCCGACCACCGCGTTGGCGCCCAGCTCTTTCGCCTGGTCTTCCAGCTCTTCGAATGCGATCAGGCGCGCCTTGCGCAGCTCTTTCTCATAAGCGCCCGAGCGGCCGCCGACGATATCGCGCACGCCGGCGAAGAAATCACGAAAAATGTTGGCGCCGAGGATCGCTTCGCCGGTGACGACGCCGCAGTATTCGGTGATGGTAAACCCTTCCAGGGTCGGGGTAGTTGAAAGCTGCATCAGAACTCCTTGTTTGATTAATTCAACGTATCTATGACCAGAAGATTGGCATTATGTTCGCTTAATCAATGGCACGCAGTACGAATGCAAGGCCAAAAAACGCATTTATACTGTAAGCTATCGGTCTTCATGGTAGAGACTTTCACATAAGGTAATAAGATGAAAACAAAAACGATTGCGGCTGTTTTACCCTTAGCGCTGTTGCTGAGTGCCTGTACCACGGTGGAACCGGCATACAAGGATATCGGCACCCGCAGCGGCAGCTGTGTGGAAGGCGGCCCGGATACGGTCGCGCAAAAGTTCTATGACCTGCGCATCCAGCAAGGTTCCAGCCTGCCGGACAGCAACCGCCTGGCGCAGCTGCAGCCTTATCTGAGCAAAGTGCTGTATCAGGATCTGGTCAGCGCCGCTCAAAATCCGGGCAAGCATCAGATAACCGGCGATCTGTTCTCCGGCAACGCGCAAGGGCCAAGCAGCGCGTCCGTCGCCAGCGCCTCGACCATTCCCAACACCGATGCGAAGAACATCCCGCTGCGCGTTGACTTGAGCTACCAGAAAGACGCCAACAGTACCGTGAACTGGCAAGACGAAGTGCTGATGGTGCGCGAAGGCACCTGCTGGGTGGTTGATGATATTCGCTACCTGAATGTTCCAGCACACGCCACCAACGGCAGCGTGCGTCAGGTGCTGGAAAACCGATAACCCGCACTCCCCGGCCGACGCGGGCCCGCCGCGTCGGTCGTTCCCGTCTCCCCTTGCGCCGCTCAGATTTCGTCCGATAGAAAAAATTTCGCTACCGATCTCACAGCCTGCGCCACAAATCCCCTCCCTCGGCCTGAGTCGCGGTATCTTGTGCTAATCTTTTACTGTCCCGCCGCACACTCATAAATTTTAACGCACAAAGATTGCATAAGTATTCTGTGGAAGTTAACATTTGCGGCATCAATGTCTATTCAATTCTGGCGCATGAGTATTCAACTTAACGGTATCAATTGCTATTACGGCGCTCACCAGGCGCTGTTTGACATCACGCTGGAATGTCCAGCCGGGGAAACCCTGGTGCTGCTTGGCCCAAGCGGCGCCGGGAAAAGTTCATTGCTGCGGGTGCTGAACCTGCTGGAAATGCCGCGTTCGGGTCAGCTAAAGATCGCCGGCAACCAATTCGATTTCAAGCAGGCGCCGGGCGAAAAAGCCATTCGCGAACTGCGGCAAAATGTCGGCATGGTCTTCCAGCAATACAACCTGTGGCCTCACCTCACCGTGGTCCAGAACCTGATCGAAGCGCCTTGCCGCGTGCTGGGTCTGACCAAGGCTCAGGCAATGGAGCGCGCCGACAAGCTGCTCAAGCGTCTGCGCCTGACCGACTTCGCCGATCGCTTTCCGCTGCACCTTTCCGGCGGCCAGCAGCAGCGCGTAGCGATCGCTCGCGCCCTGATGATGGAGCCGCAGGTGCTGCTGTTCGATGAACCGACCGCAGCGCTGGATCCGGAAATCACCGCCCAGATCGTCAGCATCATTCGCGAACTGGCCGGCACCGGCATCACTCAGGTGATCGTCACCCATGAAGTGGAAGTGGCGCGCAAGACCGCCAGCCGCGTGGTGTACATGGAAAACGGCCATGTGGTGGAGCAAGGCGACAGCAGCCACTTCACGCAGCCGCGGACCACCGAGTTTGCCAACTACTTATCACACTAACAATTAACTTGCTGTAATTTGGGGAGTTTGCGATGAAAAAACTAATAATCGCCGCCGTTCTGGCCGGCATCAGCGTTTCCGCCTCCGCAGCCGAAACCATCCGTTTCGCTACCGAAGCCTCCTATCCTCCGTTTGAATTTATTGACGCCGGCAACAAGATTCAGGGTTTTGATGTCGATCTGGCCAACGCGCTGTGCAAAGAGATGCAGGCCGAGTGTACCTTCACCAACCAGGCGTTCGACAGCCTGATCCCGAGCCTGAAGTTCAAGCGCTTCGATGCGGTGATGGCCGGTATGGACATTACGCCGGAGCGTGAGAAGCAGGTGCTGTTCACCAAGCCTTACTACGATAACTCGGCGCTGTTCATCGCGCAGAAAGGCAAAATCGCCGACGTGGCGGCGCTGAAAGGCAAGAAAGTCGGCGTGCAAAACGGCACCACCCACCAGAAATACCTGACCGACAAGCACCCGGAAATCACCACCGTGCCTTACGACAGCTACCAAAACGCCATTTTGGATCTGAAGAACGGCCGCGTTGATGCGGTGTTCGGCGATACCGCGGTGGTCAACGAGTGGCTGAAGCAGAATGACGCGCTGGCGGCAGTGGGCGCCAAAGTGACCGACAAAGACTACTTCGGCACCGGCCTCGGCATCGCGGTACGCCAGAAAAATACCGATCTGCAGGGCAAGTTCAACGCCGCCCTGGACAAGATCAAGCAGGATGGGACCTATGAAACCATCTACAAAAAATGGTTCCAGCAGTAATACGCCCCGATGAATGAATTACAACCTTTAGCAAGCGCCGCCGGCATGACCGTCGGCCTTGCCGTTTGCGCCCTGATCCTCGGGCTGATTCTGGCGATGCTGTTCGCCGTATGGGAATCGTCCCGCTGGAAAGCCGTCAGCTGGCTCGGCACCGCCTGGGTGACCGTGCTGCGCGGCCTGCCGGAAATCCTGGTGGTGCTGTTTATCTATTTCGGCTCGTCGCAGCTGCTGCTGATGCTCTCCGACGGCTTTACCCTTAACCTCGGTCTGTTTCAGTTGCCGATTCAGCTGGCGATCGACAATTTCGAAGTCAGCCCGTTCCTGTGCGGGGTGATCGCCCTGGCCTTGCTCTATTCCGCCTACGCCTCGCAGACGCTGCGCGGCGCGCTCAAAGCGGTACCGCAGGGGCAGTGGGAATCCGGCCAGGCGCTGGGTCTCGGCAAAGCGGCGATCTTCTTTCGCCTGATCATGCCGCAGATGTGGCGCCATGCCCTGCCCGGCCTCGGCAATCAGTGGCTGGTGCTGCTGAAAGACACCGCGCTGGTGTCGCTGATCAGCGTGAACGATCTGATGTTGCAAACCAAAAGCATCGCCACACGCACCCAGGAACCCTTTACCTGGTACGTGATCGCGGCGGCCATCTATCTGCTGGTGACGCTGTTCAGCCAATACGTCATCAAGCGCATTGAGCTGCGCGCCACGCGGTTTGAACGGGGGCCGGTCTGATGATTGAATATTTACCGGAAATCCTCAAAGGGCTGCATACCAGCCTGACGCTTACCGTCGCCGCGCTGCTGGTCGCGCTGCTGCTGTCGCTGCTGCTGACGGTGATCCTGACGCTGAAAACGCCGGTTCTGACGCCGCTGGTCAAGGCCTACGTGACGCTGTTCACCGGCACGCCGCTGCTGGTGCAGATCTTCCTGATCTACTACGGCCCCGGTCAGTTTCCGGCGATCCGCGACTACCCTTGGCTGTGGAACCTGCTGTCGCAGCCCTGGCTGTGCGCGATGATTGCGCTGGCGCTGAACAGCGCGGCCTATACCACGCAGCTGTTCTACGGCGCGGTGCGCGCCATCCCCGCCGGACAATGGCAGTCGTGCGAAGCGCTGGGCATGTCGCGCCGGCAGACGCTGCGCATTCTGCTGCCGTTCGCCTTCAAGCGCGCGCTGTCATCTTACTCCAACGAAGTGGTGCTGGTGTTCAAAAGCACGTCGCTGGCCTACACCATCACGCTGATGGAAGTGATGGGCTATAGCCAGCTGATGTACGGCCGCACCTACGACGTGATGGTGTTCGGCGCCGCAGGTCTGGTGTACCTGTGCGTCAACGGCCTGCTGACGCTGCTGATGCGGCTGGTGGAGCGCCGCGCGTTGGCGTTTGAGCGCCGCAACTGAAGCCATCCCCCTCTCCAGCCCCGCCATTGCGCGGGGCTTTTTTTATCCCCATTGCAATATTTAATCATTTATATTGCATTTTAATTCACTCAGTGGCAGGGTTGTCAGCAGGTGTCCTCGCAAAAACCTCTGGCGATTACCAGTAAAAACAAACGATAGCGAAATAATCACTTTCAGGATCCAGACAGGAGCTCTACGCATGAAAAAACTGCTGCTTGCCGCGACGATGTTGACCGGAATGACCTTTAACGCCACCGCAGCCGAGACTATCCGCTTCGCCGCCTCCGCCACCTATCCGCCGTTCGAATCGCTGGACGCCAACAACCAGATCGTCGGTTTCGATATCGACTTGGCCAACGCGTTGTGCAAACAGATGCAGGCGCAGTGCACTTTCACCAACCAGGCGTTCGACAGCCTGATCGCCGCGCTGAAATTCAAAAAATACGATGCGGTGATTTCCGGTATGGATATCACGCCGGAGCGCAGCAAACAGGTCGCCTTCACCCAACCTTACTATGCCAACTCGGCGATTGTGATCGCGCAAAAAGGCAAGTTCAGCTCGCTGGCGGATCTGAAAGGCAAAAAGCTCGGCATGGAAAACGGCACCACCCACCAGAAATACATGCAGGACAAGCACCCGGAGATTAACACCGTCTCTTACGACAGCTACCAGAACGCTATTCTGGAGCTGAAAAACGGCCGTATCGACGGCGTCTTCGGCGATACCGCCGTAGTGAACGAGTGGCTCAAAACCAACCCGCAGCTGGCGCCGGTCGGCGAACATATCACCGATGCGCAATACTTCGGCACCGGCCTCGGCATCGCGGTGCGCCCGGACAATCAGGCGCTGCTGGCCAAGCTGAACGCCGCGCTGGACGCCATCAAGGCCGACGGCACCTACAAGGCCATCAACGACAAATGGTTCCCGCAGTAAGTCCGCATGTGGAGTCGCCATCCTTCGGCGGCTCCATCCGATTGCCACCCCATTCGGTTAGTGCTAAATTTGATACTGAATTTAGCATCAAGGATAACATCATGACGGTTCAACCCATTCTTGCCGACTCGGCTGTCAGCATCAGCGATTTTAAGAAATCGCCCAACGCCGCTCTTAAAGAGGCACAAGGGCAACCGGTCGCCGTCCTGACCAACGGTAAGATTTCGGGATATTACGTCTCTCCGGAAACCTGGGAGGCGATCGCGGAATACCTGGAAGATATCGAACTCGCTGAAATCGTTCGTTCACGGATGAACGGCAAACGCATTAAGGTCAATTTGGATGACTTATAAGCTTGAATTCGAAGAACATGCGCTGAAGGAATTTAAAAAACTGTCCCCGGTGATCCGGGAACAGTTCAAAAAAGCTGGCATCGGTGCTGGTTAATCCCCACGTCCCCGCCAACAAACTCGCCGGTTTGCCCGATTGCTACAAAATCAAACTCAGAGCCTCAGGCTTTCGTTTGGTATATCGCGTCATGGAAACGGAGATCGTGGTTCTGGTCCTGTCTGTGGGCAAACGCGAACGTTCAGCGGCTTACACCGCTGCCAAAAAGCGCCTTTAACGCCGCACCAACAGCGTCAACACTTCGTAGTGCGCGGTATGCGGGAACATGTCGAACAGCTGCACCCGTTCGATGCGGTATCCCGGCAACATCTCGATATCCTTCGCCATGCTCTCGGCGTTGCAGCTGGAATACAGAATGTAATCCGGCGCCATCCGGCTCAAATAATCGCACAGCGCCTGGCCGATGCCGCGGCGCGGCGGGTTGACCAATACCAGCTGCGGCACCTGCCCTTCGGCGGTGGCGAAGCGGGTGGAATCGAGCGCCTGAAAATCGACCTGCAGCAACCCCAATCGCTGCGCCGACTGGCGCGCGCAGGCGATCGCTTCCGCGCTGATTTCGATGCCGGTCAGGCGAGTTTGCGGCTGCGCGCAGTGCAGGCCGAAACCGCCGACGCCGCAAAACAGATCCCACATGCTGTCGATACCCAGCGCGCGCACCCAGTCGCGGGCGGTGGCATACAGATCGGCGGCCACCTGCGGGTTGGTTTGGAAGAAGCTTTGCGGGCGGATGAACAGCGGCACCTGATTGAACTGTTCCTCCAGCGCCTGCTGTTCGGTCAGCGCTATCTCGCGCTCCCCTTCCATGATCGCCATATGCACCGGCTGAATATTGGCGGAGATCACCTTGAGCTGCGGCAGCTGCTGCTGCAGCCACGGCAGCGCGGCGCGCAGCTGCGCCAGCTTGGTTTCCGAGCGCAGCACGAAGCGCAGCATCACGCCGCCGTCGAGCGTGCTTTCGGTCAGCAGCAGGTATTTCAGCTCGCCACGTTTGCGCGCCACGTTATACGGCGTCAGGCCGGCGCGGGCGATGAAGCTTTTCAGCACCGCAAACATCGGCGCAAAACCGGCGGGATACAGCGGGCAGTCGCTCAGATCGACCGGCGTGCCGTCGCGGTGCAGCATGCCGAGCAGCGGGCGCTCCACGCTGCCGCTGACCACCATCTTGGCTTTATTGCGAAATGCGCTCAGTTCCCCCGCCGCCGGCTGCAGCCACTGCGCGACATCGCGCCCGGCCAGCAGCGATTGCAGGTGATGCTGTTTGTCGGCCAGCTGCTGCGGATAGGGCTTTTCCAGCCACTGACAGGAACGGCAGGTGCCCGCCATATACAAAGCGCAATGCATGAAGATACCGTGAAGTTCAGGATGACGAATTAAGGGCGCAGAGTTTACCACTCCGCGCGCCTAAAATCTCACTTGCGCGCGGTGAAGAAGCGGCGGCTGGCGGTGGGGACGAACAGCAGCGCCAGGATCACCGCGTCGGGGATCTTTTGCAGTATCAGAACGTGCAGGATTTGGCCGCTGGTTTCCCCTTCCACGGTGAATACCTCGGGGAAGACGCTGCCGATGGTGGCCAGCAGCAGGTAAAGCACCACGATGCACTGACAGGCCACGTAGCCCCAGCGCCCCCAGTTGCGGCCGCGCATCACCGCAAAACCGCAGCTGATTTGCAGGCACAGCAGCATCAGCCCGGCCAGAAAGATAAAGGTGGAATCCCACGCCTGCGCGCTGGTGCTGACAAACTCCTTCGCGCCGTCGACGCCCAGCTCGCCCAGCAGCAGCACCACGCTGATACACTTGATCGCCACCATGGCGGTGCCCGCCACCATCACCGGCACCGGCGCATCCGAAGTCGATCTTATTCCCTGCCCGCTTTTCAGCATGTCTGACATATCCGTGTTCCGCTACGACGCGCCACTGCCCCTACGCCTTTCACATTGCCGCGTTGTTGGCGGCAGTGTGAAATTCATTGGAGCCATTCAAATGGCGCATGTAAAGTCAGGTAGTTAGTTGCAATACTTATTGATTGCAAAAATAGCAGGTTTGTTACGATTCAGCTACGGGCCGCCCGCTGCAATTCACGCGATCGTTGTTTTTCCGAGCGCGCCATAAACCACCAGGCGATCAGGCCGAGAATGCCCACCACCAGCAGGATCAGGCTGGCCAGCGCGTTAATTTCCGGATTCACCCCCATGCGCACGCTGGAGAACACCAGCATCGGCAACGTGGTGGCGCCCGGGCCGGAGACGAAACTGGCGATCACCAGATCGTCCAGCGACAGGGTAAACGCCAGCATCCAGCCGGAGATCAGCGCCGGCGCAATCATCGGCAAGGTGATGACGAAAAACACCTTCAGCGGCGGCGCCCCCAGGTCCATCGCCGCCTCTTCAATTGAGCGATCCACCTCGCGCAGGCGCGAACTGATCACCACCGCCACATAAGCGGTACAGAAGGTGACATGCGCCAGCCAAATGGTGAACATGCCGCGCTCCGACGGCCAACCGAAGGCGTGCCCCATCGCCACGAACAGGAGCAGCAACGACAGGCCGGTGATCACGTCCGGCATCACCAGCGGCGCGGTCAGCATAAACGCGAAACCGGTCGAACCGCGAAAACGGCCGAAACGCACCATCACCACCGCCGCGATGGCGCCCAGCACCACCGCGGCAGTGGCGGCGGCGGCGGCGATGGTCAGGCTGAGCCCCACCGCGCTAATCATCGCCGAATCGTGGAACAGTTCGCTATACCAGCGCGTGGACCAGCCGGCCCACACCGTCACCAACTTGGAGCTGTTGAAGGAGTAAATCACCAGCATCAGCATCGGCGCATACAGGAAGGTAAAGCCGACAGTCAGGATGGCGATGCGCCACGGTGAACGCACTACCGGCAAGTTGTTCATGCCTGGCCTCCCATTTCCTTGTTCTGGTGCTTGTGGAACCACAATATTGGCACGATCAGCAACAGCAACATGATGGTGGCGACCGCCGAGGCCACCGGCCAGTCGCGGTTATTGAAGAACTCCTGCCACAGCACGCGGCCGATCATGATGCTGTCCGGCCCGCCGAGCAGCTCCGGGATCACGAACTCCCCCACCGCCGGAATGAACACCAGCATCGAGCCGGCGATGATGCCGCCGCGCGTCAGCGGCACGATCACGCTGAAAAAGGTTTTCAGCGGCCGGGCGCCCAGATCCAGCGACGCCTCCACCAGCGAGTAATCCAGCCGGATCAGCGCCGTGTAGATCGGCAACACCATAAACGGCAGGTAGGAATAGACGATGCCGATATACACCGCCAGGTTGGTGTGCAGGATCACCAGCGGCTGGTCGATCACCCCTAACCACATCAGAAAGTTGTTCAGCGTGCCGTTGTTTTTCAGAATGCCCATCCAGGCATAGACGCGGATCAGGAACGAGGTCCAGGAAGGCAGGATCACCAGCAACAGCAGGATGTTGCGGGTCGACGCCTTGCTGTGGGCCACCGCCCAGGCCAGCGGATAGCCGATGATCAGGCAACACAACGTCGAAACCGCCGCCACGCGCAGCGACTGCAGATAGGCGTCGATATACAGCGGATCGTCGGTCAGCTGCAGGTAGTTGGCGAAGTTGAGCGCGATGTTCAGTTTGCCGTCCACCCAGCTCATCAGCTCGGTGTAAGGCGGCACCGCCATCGCCAACTCTGCCAGGCTGATCTTGAACACGATCAGGAAAGGCAGCATAAACAGCAGCGTCAGCCATAAATACGGCAGCGCGATAACCAGCTTGCGGCCATGGGCCATCAGCAGGCGATGGAACAGCGCCCTGAGGGCACCAGGCGCTTTGGCCGGCGGTTCCGGCGCGCGTTCAGAAAGCAGGGTCATACGGGT
Source organism: Serratia sp. EWG9 (assembly GCF_019913725.1). Taxonomy (NCBI): domain Bacteria; kingdom Pseudomonadati; phylum Pseudomonadota; class Gammaproteobacteria; order Enterobacterales; family Yersiniaceae; genus Serratia; species Serratia sp. EWG9. The sequence goes on along the minus strand of NZ_JADNRO010000005.1, from coordinate 284,432 downwards.
TACTCCTCACCGGATCCACTACACCGTCAACACGACGCAGCTGTCGGTTTCCCAACATAGACGCACTTCATCGCCCCAGGTGGGCATCCCCTTGCGGAAACGATGGCCGTTTTGCAGCTGGGCGCTGATGATCTGCCCGCTGTGCAGCTTCACGTGGTAGATGGACAGATCGCCCAGATAGGAAATGTGCGCCACTTCCCCCACCGCGAAGTTGCAGCCGTCTTCCGGCACTTGTTCGCACAGCAGGATCTTTTCCGGCCGCAGCGCGACCTGGATCGGCACGCCGTCCACCACCGAGGCGTCCGGATCCACTTTGATCGCATGGCGCAGCCCCGGGCTTTGCAGGATCAGCGCATCGTCGTGGCGCTCTTGCAGCACGCAGTCGAAGACGTTGACCGAACCGATAAATTCGGCGCTGAAGCGGCTGTTCGGATGCTCGTAGATCTCTTCCGGCTCGCCGATCTGCACGAACTTGCCGCGGTTCATGATGGCGATGCGCCCCGCCATGGTCATCGCTTCTTCCTGATCGTGCGTCACCATCACGCAGGTCACGCCGACGCGCTCGAGAATGTCGGTCACTTCCAGCTGCATGCGGTCGCGCAACTTCTTGTCCAGCGCGCCCATGGGTTCATCCAGCAGCAGCAGCTTCGGCCGCTTGGCCAGGCTGCGCGCCAGCGCCACCCGCTGCCGTTGGCCGCCGGAAAGCTGGTGCGGTTTGCGCTTGGCGTACTCCTGCATGTGCACCAGCGCCAGCATTTCCGCCACCCGTTCGGCGATCTCCGCCCGCGGCATTTTGTCCTGCTTAAGGCCAAACGCGATATTCTGCTCCACGGTCATGTGCGGGAACAGCGCGTACGACTGAAACATCATATTGATCGGCCGCTGGTACGGCGGCACATGCGACATATCCTGCCCGTCGAGCACGATCTGCCCTTCCGTCGGCTGTTCAAAACCGGCCAGCATGCGCAGCAAGGTGGACTTGCCGCAGCCGGACGGGCCAAGCAGCGCAAAGATCTCACCCTTATAGATGGTGAGGCTGACGTCTTCGACCGCATTCTGCCCGTCGAAGGTTTTGGTGAGGTTACGGATTTCCAGCAGAGGGGTGAAAACCTTCTGCGACTTGGCTTGAGGACGAGGAATAGCGTCGTTCAATCGGGGTGCTCTCCGGCGTAAAGCGGCACAAAACCACGGCGAGCGCCGTGGCCCAAAACGGCAATGCAGGCGGGGAACACCCGCCTGCCGGTTTACCGACGATGGGGGGCTCCCCCATCATCACTTCCCGCTTTTAACTTTAGTCCATGCGCGGGTAATGACACGGTCCAGCTTCGGCGACTGCACGTTGAGCGTGAACAGCTTGGCGCGCAAATCGGCCGGCGGATAGACGTTCGGGTTATCGCGCACTTCGGCGTTCACCAGCGGCGTGGAATCTTTCACCGCATTGGCGTAGTAAATGTGGTTACTGATGTCCGCCATCACGTCCGGCTTCAGCAGGAAGTTCAGGAACTGGTAGGCGGCGTCCTTGCTTTTGGCGTCCGCCGGCATGGCGAACATGTCAAAGTAGGTCAGCGCCCCCTCTTTCGGGATCGCATAGGCCACATTCACGCCGTTCTTCGCCTCTTTGGCGCGGTTGGCCGCCTGCATCACGTCGCCGGACCAGCCGATCGCCACGCAGATGTCACCGTTCGCCAGATCGTTGATGTACTGAGAAGAGTGGAAATAGCGGATGTTCGGCCGCAGCTTCAGCAGCAGATCGTTGGCCGCGCCGGTGTAGTCCGCCGCGTTGGTGCTGTTGGGATCTTTGCCCAGATAATGCAGCACGGTGGCGTAGACCTCGCTCGGCGCATCGAGGAAGGAGACGCCGCAGCTCTTGAGCTTCTCCAGGTTTTCCGGCTTGAAGATCAGATCCCAGCTGTTGACCGGCGCGTCTTTGCCCAACGCCGCCTTCACCTTGTCGACGTTATAGCCGATGCCGGTGGTCACCATCATGTAAGGGATGCCGTATTTGTTGTCTTTGTCGTTATGCGCCACCAGCTTCAGCATCTCGGGATCGAGATTTTTGTAGTTGGGGATCTTGCTCTTGTCGAGCGGCTCGAAAATGCCGGCCTGCGACTGACGCTCGAGGAAGTTGGATGAAGGGACCACCAAATCGTAACCGGTGCTGCCCGCCATCAGTTTGCCTTCCAACACTTCGTTGGAGTCAAAGACGTCGTACACCACTTTGATACCGGTTTCTTTCTGGAATTTGGCCAGGGTATCCGGCGCGATATAGTCGGACCAGTTATACACGTGCAGCGTTTTCTCTTCGGCTGACGCCGTGACGGACGCGGCCATCAACAGACCGGCAACCACACCCGATAACCACTTTTTACGTTGGGTGACCATCCGTAACTTCCTCCAAAACAGGGTAAATCATAGAATTGAACTTGTATCTGCAGCGATACAAAACCTTTCCTGATTGAGCGCAATCGTTGCAACCGCGAAATGAATGGCTATGCATATGATTGCATGCGCCTTTTTGCACTGCCCTGCTCGCGTGGTTACAAGGGAAATCGCAAGCCCTTTGCAGAATCAGCAGCATAGCCGCTGCCATCGCAACCCGCCAGCCCCCAGGGTAAAAAACGCCATTTATCGATTTTTTATGCAATTTTTCTCTATGTGATACGGCATTAACGGCGTAAAAGCCGAGAAAGATCGGGCGGCAGAGGCCTAAGTGCAGAATATTTAATTGCGGAGGGGAGTCACGGCAGCATGCCGCCGGAGCGACGGCATGCTTAAGGTACAGCGAGGATCAGTGCAGCATCGGCTGACGCACGGCGCCAGCGGGGATCTCTTCTTCGTCGCCCATAAACAGCAGATCGTTCGCCCGCGCCTCGAGGATCACCATCGAGACCTGCTCTTCGCCCTGCTGCATGAAGTGGGTGAACTGCTCGTAGGTGATGCCGACCGCCACGCTCAGCGACTGGCAGACGATCAGCTTCGGCAGGTTGTCGTCCTGAATGTCGACAAAGGCCTTGATGGTCAGCGAGCTGGCGTTGATCTGGCTCAGGTCCGCCACCAGCGGGATCAGCGCGGTCGGCTTCACCTCGGCCAGCGCGGAGAACAGAATGACGTTGTCCACCAGATCTATCTTGGCGTCGAACACACCGTCGAAGTTCTGCATGTGCGGCAGGTGCAGCGCCTGGCAGGAATCGCACTCAAAGAAAGAAATGCCCGACTGATCCAGCCAGCGCCGCAACAGCGCCAAATCGGGGACAATGAGTGAATCCATAATAACCAGCCTCACAATATTCAAAACGCGAAAAGGCGCATAGCTTACGGAATATTCACCCGATACGCCACGATCAATGCGGCTTAATTCACTAATTAAGATATTGCTCGGCGGGAAAAGCGCAACGCGCGTACCGTCAGCCGCCCGATTTCAGGCGGAACCCCGGCCGGCCGCGCTGCTCGATGTATTCGATCATCATGCCGGCAATGTCCAGCCCGGTAGTGGTTTCCACCCCTTCCAGCCCCGGTGAGGCGTTGACCTCCATCACCAGCGGGCCGCGCTCGGCGCGCAGGATATCCACCCCGGCGACGTCCAACCCCAGCGTGTTCGCCGCTTTGACCGCAACCGCCCGCTCCCTGGCGGTGATGGTCACTTTGCGGGCGCTGCCGCCACGGTGCAGGTTGGAACGAAACTCGCCGGGCTTCGCCTGCCGCTCGATGGCGGCCACCACCCGGCCGCCCACCACCAGGCAACGCACGTCGCGGCCCTGCGCTTCGCGCACGTACTCCTGCACCAGAATATGGGCGTTCAGGCCGCGAAAGGCGTCGATCACGCTTTCCGCCGCCTGGCGAGTTTCCGCCAGCACCACCCCGATGCCCTGCGTGCCTTCCACCAGCTTGACCACCAGCGGCGCGCCGCCGACCAGTTCGATCAGATCGCCGGTATCGTCCGGTGAATGGGCGAAACCGGTGATCGGCAGATCGATACCCTGCCGGGCCAACAGTTGCAGCGAACGCAGCTTGTCGCGGGCGCGGGTAATGGCCACGGATTCGTTGAGCGGGTAGCTGCCGAGCAGCTCGAATTGGCGCAGCACCGCGGTGCCGTAAAAGGTGATGGCGGAACCGATGCGCGGGATCACCGCGTCATAACGCTCCAACTGACGGCCGCGATAGTGAATGGTCGGCGCCGCCGGGTTGATGTTCATATAACAGGAAAGCGGATCGATGATATCGATGCTGTGCCCGCGATCTTCCGCCGCTTCACGCAGCCGCTTGCACGAATAGAGCGATCCGTCGCGAGAAAGAATGGCAATTTTCACTCGTCACCCCAAAAAGGCCAACGCCTGCCCCGCAGGCGGGTTAGCGGCCGCGGCGCTCAGGCGCGCGGATCGCTGTCCTGATGATTTTTCGATGCGTCCGCATCTTGCGGCTTGCGGCGATCGTTTTCCGGCGGCAGGCCGCCGCGCATCAGCGGCCCGAACCCCTGCACCACGCGCCATACCAGAAACGCCGCCGCCGGCACCATCAGCGCCACGCCGAGGAAAATCATGCCGACCGCCGCCTGCTGCGACGCCAGCCAGCCCGGCAGCTGCAGGTGGCCGTGAATACTGAGGTAGGCCAATACCAGCATCACGATGCCCAGCCCTTCCAACACCAGCACCGGGCGCGGTAAGTCACCGAATGAACGCATATTTTTCTTCTCCAGGAGGTCTGCCCCCAGTGTAGTGAATTCCCGTCGACGACGACAGCCCCGGCAGACTAATTGGTTACATGAATCAGATTAACAGGTAATTCCTGCTTTTTTTTCACCGCCTCAACGGGCATAGTAGGCGCCATCTGACGCAGGTAATGACTTTTTCGGTGACGGGATGTCGTTGCGGTAGCGAACAATTTTTTGAAAATCCAATTAAGGAGCGTTGCATGTTTGCAGTAATCTTCGGGCGTCCTGGCTGTCCTTATTGTGTCCGCGCTAAAGAACTGGCGGAAAAACTGACTGAAGAACGCGACGATTTCAACTTCCGTTACGTTGACATCCACGCGGAAGGCATCACCAAGGCCGATCTGGAAAAAACCGTCGGTAAACCGGTTGAAACCGTGCCGCAGATCTTCCTGGACGAGAAGCACATCGGCGGTTGCACCGATTTCGAAGCTTACGCTAAAGAACACCTGAACCTGTTCCAGTAAGTTTTTGAACGACAAAAAAGGCGCTTAACGCGCCTTTTTTTATTGCCGCTGCCGCCGATGCAGCTGCTGGAGCGTGTGCAACAGACCGAGGGCGAACAGCATCAGCATCGCGCCGAACACGCACCAGAACACCGCGCTGGTGGCGTAAGCCAGCTCCTGCCAGAACGAATAGGACGGCGTCAGCCAGAAGTGACGGATCAGCAGGCAGAGCGGCAAGGCATAAAGCGCCCCCAGCAGCGGACACAGCAGCCGCTTGCGGCTCGACAGATAGCTGGCGATCGCGCCGGGGATCACAAACAGCAGCAGGCCGGTTTCCCCGTGGTGCTCATGATCCGTGCTACCGAACAGGCCGGTTTGCTGGCCGAGAAACACCAGGTTGAACAACAGAAAACAGCTGAGAATGCCCAGCCAATATCGATAACTCGTCATGCGAATTCTCCCCCGCCCAATTACCGCATCAATAGAAATCAGCACGGCCACCCGTGAGGTGACGCTGAACCGAATTTTTTCCTTGGCCAAAAGAGAGTTAAATGCGCACGGCGGCGCAGGAAATCAGCTTTCTGTGCTGGCTGTCATCGGTCATAGCGTCTAGAATGAACGCCGCCGAACGATGGTTCGCTTCGCTTTCTGCTGGTGGTGATTTATGACGTCGTTTTAAGGCTGAATTTATCTCTTATAGTTATCTATATCAAGCACTTACTGGTAAACAATAAGTTATCCTCCGTGAACATAAACGTCGCTAGTTTGTTAAACGGTAACTACATTCTGTTACTGTTCGTGGTACTCGCGCTGGGGCTGTGCCTCGGTAAACTCCGTCTGGGCTCCGTCCAACTCGGTAATTCCATTGGCGTTTTAGTGGTTTCCTTGTTGCTCGGCCAGCAACACTTCGCCATTAACACCGAGGCGCTGAATCTCGGCTTCATGCTGTTTATTTTCTGCGTCGGGGTGGAAGCCGGGCCTAACTTTTTCTCGATTTTCTTCCGCGACGGCAAAAATTACCTGATGCTGGCGCTGGTGATGGTCGGTTCGGCGATGGTGATCGCCATCGGTCTCGGCAAGCTGTTCCACTGGGACATCGGCCTGACCGCCGGCATGCTGGCCGGCTCGATGACCTCCACGCCGGTGCTGGTGGGGGCCGGCGATACGCTGCGCAACACCATCGTCAACGGCCCGGCGCTGCTGGCGGCGCAGGATCATCTGAGCCTCGGCTATGCCCTCACCTACCTGATCGGTCTGGTCAGCCTGATTTTTGGCGCGCGCTACCTGCCGAAGCTGCAGCACCAGGATCTGTCCACCTCCGCCCAGCAAATCGCTCGTGAACGCGGCCTGGACACCGACAGCCAGCGCAAGGTCTACCTGCCGGTGATCCGCGCCTACCGCGTCGGCCCCGAGCTGGTGGCCTGGGCCGACGGCAAGAACCTGCGCGAGCTGGGCATCTACCGCCAGACCGGCTGCTACATCGAACGCATCCGCCGCAACGGCATTCTGGCCAACCCGGACGGTGACGCGGTGCTGCAGGTGGGCGATGAGATTTCGCTGGTCGGCTACCCGGACGCCCACGCGCGGCTGGATCCGAGCTTCCGCAACGGTAAGGAAGTGTTTGACCGCGATCTGCTCGACATGCGCATCGTGACCGAAGAGATCGTGGTGAAGAACAGCAACGCGGTGAACAAACGCCTGAGCCAGCTGAAGCTGACCGACCACGGCTGCTTCCTCAACCGCGTGATCCGCAGCCAGATCGAAATGCCGATCGACGACAGCATCGTGCTCAACAAAGGCGACGTGCTGCAGGTGAGCGGCGACGCGCGCCGGGTGAAGAGCGTGGCGGAGAAAATTGGCTTTATCTCGATTCACAGCCAGGTGACCGATCTGCTGGCGTTCTGCGCCTTCTTCATCATCGGCCTTTTGATCGGCCAGATCACCATACAGTTCAGCAACTTCTCGTTCGGCATCGGCAACGCCGCCGGCCTGCTGATGTCCGGCATTATGCTCGGCTTCCTGCGCGCCAACCACCCGACCTTCGGCTACATTCCTCAGGGCGCGCTGAACATGGTGAAAGAGTTCGGCTTGATGGTGTTTATGGCGGGCGTAGGCCTGAGCGCCGGCGCCGGCATCGGCCACAGCCTGGGCGCGGTCGGCGGCCAGATGCTGATCGCCGGGCTGATCGTCAGCCTGGTGCCGGTGATTATCTGCTTCCTGTTCGGCGCCTACGTACTGCGCATGAACCGCGCCCTGCTGTTCGGCGCGATTATGGGCGCCCGCACCTGCGCACCGGCGATGGAGATCATCAGCGATACCGCGCGTAGCAACATCCCGGCGCTGGGTTACGCCGGCACCTACGCCATCGCTAACGTGCTGTTAACGCTGGCGGGTTCACTCATCGTGGTGCTATGGCCGGGCATACTCGGCTGATCGATTAGCAAGAGAGATGGATCGGCGATAAAAATATTTTGATTTTTTTGTCGCTGGCCAGAACTTTCGTTGGGGGCCGCAGTCTGAATTAGTGCCACTGCTTTTCTTTGATGTCCCCATTTTGTGGAGCCCGATAATCCCGCCTTTTAGGTTCAAGATTATCGGGTTTTTGTTGCCTGAAGCAGCCCGCAACACCTGCTGTCGCGGCCTCGTCGTCAGGCATAAAGCATCCTATCTCTGAGCGTCGCTTACGCCAGCATCCCTATCAATGTGCAGGTTTCAACATAGAAACGCTGCTTGTGGGTCCTCCACTGTTCAAAGAGATGGCGTCACAAACGGTACTTAACAACAGCACTCTCGTCGCCACTGGCCATAACGGTACCGTCGGTCACTAATTGGATTGATCTTAGCATCCCGCCACTTCGGGTTTGCTTATTGACTGACAGGAGCCGGCGGCCATTTCCCACCACGCTTAATTAGCTCGTCTTTGATGCGCTCAAGAGACGCTTTCGCCTCGCTGCCATCCTGACTTCTATTAATCAGCCGTTGCAGTTGATTACCCATCGTCCAACCTGAGTTGCCTCTTATATCGCTATTGGCGCCTTTTTCTAATAGAAAAATGACGTGGTCATAGGAGTGATAATCTAAAGCATCGATGAGCAGCGTATCACCCAGTGAATTTCTTATATTTATATCAGCGCCATAATCCAACATGACCTCTAATGTCTCTGTGTTTTTTGCAAAGATGCTATTGAATATAATGGGTTGATTATGAACCTTATCCTTAGCATTTGGAGAGAGTCCGCCCTCTAACATAGCCTGTATCCAGATGCCTTTATCCGCTTTCATAACAAATTCAGCGGGACTACCCGGCGTGTTAGGTTGAGGCTGTAAAGGGTCTGCTCCGGCTTTTACCAAGTCAGTGATAATTTTCAGCCTTTCAGGTGTGGTTTTGTCATAGATGGCATTGTTTATTGCCCAAAACAATAAGGTCATTTCTTCCTTAGCTGGACGATTTAAGATCTCTTTGTTTACTGATGACAATAAGTTATCCAACTGCGGCCTGTCACCATCATAAATGGCTTTGGCAATGTCCAATTGCTGACCGTCAAAATAATCCTGTGGTTGTAAATCCATACCTTGTTTGCACCCCTGCATGATGAGCGTAGACACTAGCATCGTGATAATGAGTATGATTTTTTTCATATTCGTCCCTTGATTGTGGCAATGTCATCGTCTTTCTCATTTTCAATGCATTGTATCGCCTGGTCTATACCGTGCTTATCCAGCAGTGAACCTGTTCCACCGGGAAGCGTATGCTTTACTCCCACGGCGTCAGGCGCCAACATGGACAACCGTTCTTTCGCCATCACCGCAGGCGGATAAAATTTGAGGTCTTTGGCATCCTCCCATAAATCAACCTCCTGCAGCTTGGTCAACAGCTCTCCTTTTACGCGATACGCCTGAATATTATCGGCGCTGCCTATTATAGAGCCGCCGTATTTTTCGACGGTTCCCGCATTCAGGCCTGCTGCATTAAACGTCCAAGCAGGTTTGCCGCTGGCCATAGAGGCTGCGGACGCCATACCTCCTCCTAATGAATGACCTGCAACGTCGATATTGGATACTTTTGAAATTTTATCGCCAATACCAACCGCTTTTTTGTAGTATTCAGAATTAAGTCCTATTCCTTGAGCACCGTTGTTTTTCCAGTCACTGAGATTTTTAACGCCTGACAAGTCCCCCCTTAATAAGGCTTTTTGGGCTGCGTGGCTTATCCCCTCCGGGAATTCTGGTGCGCGCGATCCGCGGAACACCACCGTCGGGTTCATCGCCTTGCCAAAGACACTCTCGTCTGGCTGATAAACTCGGGCTAAAAAATCAGGATTCATTGGTTTGTCATAAAGCATGTTACTGCTCAAACCTAGCCGACCCAGTGCCCCATCATTGTTACTGATATCCTTCCAGCCTTCAGGGATGTCTATCGTGTCCTTGAGCGGGTTAGTGGTCTTATAGACATTCTCAGCCAACTTCGCCTTTTCGACCGCGACGTTGTTCTCCGCCAGGCGCTGTGCCGCCATGCGCGCATCCGGGTAAATGCTGCGGTTGCCTCGCCCTATCAGGTACTGGCGTTCTTGCCAGCGTTCTGCCTTGGTCATTGGGCGGATGGCCTGCACCGTGGCGGCAACGGTTGCTACTGCGGTAGCAATGGCTTGCTGCAGAGGAGGATTCCGGGTCGTATTCTGCCTCGCCGGCAGCACCGTCGGTTTTGCCCGGTGGCCATAGCGGCTGACCATTTCTTCATAGCGGGCGATCACGCGCCCGGTAGGATAAAAGGCGGGAAGAGAGCTGCCTGGGTAGCGCTGTAATCGGCCTTCCGCGTCGACGTAAAAGGCATATTTCGTCGGCGTCCAGGTGCCCATTCCCTGATCAATCGCCAGCAAGCCGCCCCGGTTGATCTCATCGAGTACGCTGCGCTTCATAGCCACGTCCTCACGATAACCGGTGACGCCAATCCCGGATTGAGTATTGCGGCTGATCGGATACCGGCTGCTTATCGATATGCCGGCCGCGCCGCCGAACAAATAATGCCGTTCCAGCTCATGCCGCGCTGCTGTCGGGTTAAGTATCCTGGAAAAGCTTTCCGGCGCCGTGTGTTCAGAGGAGAAATGAATCAGTTTCATACGGTGCCTGCCCACTCGCAGGGTTCCGTGGTCGGCACAGGCGCACCATCATCAAGCAACTCGCCAGGTGTGCGGCTGTTACGGGGCTCGTCGAGCGTTAGCGAACGATAACGCATTGGATATCCTTATCTTCTGTGTCATTCCATTAATAGGGAATGCGCAAAATTATCACACTTCAGTAAAGATTTCTTTGCTCTATTTCTATACGCGCGCATCCTCTCCCATCCATGCAGCTGCGTGCTTCCTGTGCATTTGTGAAGAGGTATTGTCTTGCGTATTTCGTTGCCATGTCGCGCCTAAAAGCCACGCCCGAAAGCAATCAGTCGAGTGTCAAAGATGCGGGAATGATAAGGAGACAGGAAGGAGAAAGGCTCCGCCAACCGGGAATGGCCAGCGGAGCGGCGTCAGGCGGCGGTTATTTCTGCTCAGCCTGGCTTACGGTGTCTTCGGCTTTCCAGATGCGGTATTTCACTTCCGCGTCTTTCGGCGCATACACCACGATCGGCAGGCGGCTGTTGTAGCGCTGCATCGCGGCGTCGCCCAGGTTGGCAGCGATGAATTTCTTGGTCTTGGTATTGTCCGGGCAGGCCATCATGGTCGAGGCCGGTTCAGACAGCTTCTCCAGCACCAGGTAGTCGTAACCCCAGCCGGACAGGGTTTTGGTCTCCAGCGTGCCGCCAATCATATGGCGGTTGCAGTCCACTTCCAGCGTCTTGCCGATCAGCAGTTCTACCTTGTAGTTCTCTTCGTGCTCTTGCTTCGGCAGGTAGATCACCTGGCGATTCATGCCCTTCTCGGCTTTCGGGTAAGGCGCGACTTTTTCCAGCGGCTGTTTGCTCATGTCTGCGTCATCGCCAGAGGTCGCCGCCATAGCGCCAGCGGAAACGGCCATCAGCAGGCCGGAAAATACAACGGATGCCTTGTTCATGTTTTATCCCTACACTTTGTCAAATAATCCGACTATAAACTAATACACTACCGCCAAGCCCGCCACAGGTTTAATCTTCTTTACAATAGGTGATAAATAGTGACAATCGCCTGATATAAACCGTTAAGCGGAGCAATTAGCCAGCACACCCTCGGGTTAAGACGAGAAAAACAAGCGATTACCTTCGCACAAGCGGGTGTATCAGATAGGGTTTTCTTGCCGGCGGACTAAGGTTTTCTTAAGACAGAATTATTACAGTGACGTCATTCAATCCTGTCACCGAGCCAGCGCGTGAATCCAGAATCGTCATTAAATCAATCCTCAACGACACCGCAAATTAAGACAACCGCCCTTTACTCCCTGTCGACATCCTTTTACCGTTGGCAGGTTTTTGGCCTGCTGATCAGCGGTCTGGTGTTTCTGTGGCTCTCCCGCAACGAACAGCTGGATTGGGCGATCAGCAACTATTGGTACGATGCCGCCAGCGGGCATTTCCCGTGGCAAAACAATTATTGGCTGGATCTGATCAATCACCGCCTGTTGAAGCAGATAGTGATCGTAGGCGCGGTGCTGACGCTGTTTTGGGGCATCTATCGCCGCAGCGCGCGCCTGATCGTGACCATGCTGCTGATTGGCATCGGCCCGCTGGTGGTGGGCATTCTCAAAGCCACCAGCGCGCACTCCTGCCCGTGGGATCTGATTGAGTACGGCGGCAAAGCGATGTCCTTCCCGCTATTCGGCGCGGTACCGGCGCTACCGGGCCCCGGCCGCTGTTTCCCCGGCGGGCACGCCTCGAGCGGTTTCACGGTGATGGCGTTGTTTTTCCTGTTTTATCCGCAGCGTCCGCGCCTCGCCTGGTGGTGTTGGTGCGGCGGCATCGCGCTAGGCATGGTGATGGGCTTTGGTCAGATCATGCGCGGCGCACATTTTCTTACCCATAACCTGTGGGCGGGTTGGTGGGTTTGGTTAAGCCAGTTGGCTATTTATTGGACGGTTAGCGGCTATTGGCGCCGCAAGACGAGGTAACGGTTATGGAACAGTTGAACCATTTTCTTTTCGCCTGGATCAATGCGACTCCGGCGTCTCCTGAATGGATGATCGATTTCGCCACCTTTTTGGCGCGCGATCTGATCATCATCGTGCCGCTGCTGATCGTCGGTCTTTGGCTGTGGGGGCCGCAAAGCCAGCTGGTTTCGCAACGCCAGGTGGTAGCGAAAACCACTATCGCGCTGCTGTTCGCCATGCTTGCCGCTTCCGCTATTGGCGCGCTGCTGCCGCATGAGCGCCCGTTCGTCGCCGGCGTCGGTTATACCTTCCTGCCACACGCGCCGGACAGCTCGTTCCCGAGCGATCACGGCACCGCCATCTTTACCTTCGCGCTGGCGTTCCTGTTCTGGCACCGCGTTTGGTCCGGCGTGCTGCTGATGATCGTCGCCGTCGGCATCGCCTGGTCACGCGTTTACCTCGGCGTGCACTGGCCGCTGGATATGGTCGGCGGTTTCCTGCTCGGCCTGGTGGGCTGCCTGTTCGCCCAACTGGTGTGGAATCTGTTCGGCGATGTCATCGCCGACAGGCTGTCGCGCCTGTATCGTTTCCTGTTCGCCTTCGCCATTCGCCGCGGTTGGGTGAAAGAGTAACCGCACAACATGACAGGGGCGTTACCGCCCCTGCTTATTTCACACCACGCCGGTGGTCACGCAGAACGCCCGCGTTTTTCCCGCTCCCAGCATCACTCCCTCACCCTCTGGCGCATTCGGGCGGCAGTTTGCCGGCTGGATAAAGGAAAGCAACTGCCGGTTGCCCTGAACGGCGATGCGCCGGAGACCATAGTTGAATTGCCCGGTGGCGAAACGCGTTACATAGCGCCGGCCTTGCGGCGCCAGCATAAAGAATTCGGCTCGGTCCACGTAGCGAGACAGATCATCGGAACACAGCAGTTCCTGCCCGAGCGCCTCCCCCAACAGCGCCGGCGTCGGCAAGTTTTGGCGGAATACCGCGTCGGGAATGCAATCGTAGTTGAGGCGGCACACATAGCGCAGCGGCTGCGGCCGATCGGCCAGATTGGTGACTTTCATCTCAATGGCGAACTGCGCGCTCTGCGCCGCCAAGCGCAGCGCCGGGCCGATGCGCCATCCCTCGCCCAACCGCTCGCCTTCGCCCTGCAACGTCAGCTCGTCGCCCGCCAGCTGCAGCCACACGCGTTGCATCTGGAGCGATGCGCCGTCGTGACTCGGCCAGGCGGGGCAGAACGCGGCGACATCATCGCGCTTTCTTCCGGCGCCCCGCCCGCTGCGGCGGCCCGATTTCAATGAGTAACCGTCAAATTCAGCATCCCAAATCGCCAGGCCCTGATACGGCAAGACCGTCAGTGCCCCGCGCCGATTCGCCAGCGTCAGCATTGGCCCGCGCTCTGCGCAGCGATGGGCGCTCACCGCGAAATCCGCATTGCGGAACAGCGCCTGCCGATGCGCCCCGAACGCGGCAGGAACCAGATCAATGTTGATTTTCATCGTTTTCCCTCGACATTTCGCCCGCGCAGGCCGCGAGCGGCCGCTGAAAATGTTATTTAAATAACAAATAAACCTCCCCTAAGTTATACATATAACAGTGAGATAACTATGATCTCGTCGACATTTTTCAAATCCCGCTAGGTTTACCCGCATTGTAATGTTATTATTTTCACATCCTCTATCAACGCTCTTTTCTCAACTTCATTAAGGAACCGCGATGACCTCCGAAAACATCGATTACGCCCGCTATGTCGACCACACCCTGCTGGCCATGGACGCCACCGAAATGCAGATCGCCAAACTGTGCGAAGAAGCCCAGCAGCACAACTTCTATGCGGTGTGCGTCAACTCCGGCTACGTGCCGTTGGCAGCCCAGCTGCTGCAGGAAAGCACCGTGAAAGTCTGCTCGGTGATCGGTTTCCCGCTGGGTGCCGGCCTGACCGTCGCCAAAGCCTTTGAAGCCAAAGCGGCGATCGCCGCCGGCGCGCAAGAGATCGATATGGTGATCAACGTCGGCTGGCTGAAAAGCGGCCTGCTGGACGAAGTGAAAGCCGACATCGCCGCCGTGCGCGAGGTTTGCGCGGCGATCCCGTTGAAGGTAATATTGGAAACCTGCCTGCTCAGCGATGCGCAGATCGTCCAGGTTTGTGAAATGTGTCGCGAACTCGATGTCGCCTTCGTTAAAACCTCCACCGGCTTCAGCACCGGCGGCGCTCGGGAAGAGCACGTCAAACTGATGCGCGAGACGGTGGGCAGCGAAATGGGCGTGAAAGCTTCCGGCGCCGTGCGCGATCGCGCCACCGCCGAGAAGATGATCAAAGCCGGCGCCACGCGTATCGGCACCAGCTCCGGCGTTGCCATCGTATCCGGCGCGCAGGCGGCGGCTGGCAGCTACTGATCGTCGGCGCGCCTTGACGGGCGCAGCCAATACACTCCGATGCGGGACAATACGGGCGGCCGATGCGGCCCGATATTGCCCCGCATCGTTGTGTTTAGCGCCGGAAACGGCGGCACGCTTTTTTACCTCTACTACCTGTGGGAAGACGGATCTATGGAAACGCGGCGCGAAGAACGTATCAACCGGTTAGTTCAGGCGTTAAAACGCGCTGACAAGATCCACCTGAAAGAAGCCGCCGCGCTGCTGGGGGTCTCGGAGATGACCATTCGCCGCGATCTGAGCGCCGAGCCGGCGGCGGTGGTGCTGCTCGGCGGCTATGTGGTGACCGATCCGCGCAGCAACGGCGTAACCAACTACTTCGTTTCCGATCAAAAAGCCAAACAGGTCACGGAGAAACGGCGCATCGGCCTGCTGGCGGCGCCGTTGATTAATGAAAACGACACGGTGTTTTTCGACTGCGGGACCACTACCCCGACGATCATCGACGCCATTGCCGACGAACTGACCTTCACCGCCGTGTGCCATTCGCTGAACACCTTCCTGGCGCTGCAAGACAAACCGAATTGCAAGGTGATCCTGTGCGGCGGCGAGTTCAAACCGAACAACTACATCTTTTCCAGCGTCGGCGGCCGCAATGAGCTCGATCACATCTGCCCGAACATCGCCTTTATCTCCGCCGCCGGCCTCAGCCTGCGGCACGGCGCCACCTGCTTCAACTTCGACGAGCTGGAGATGAAGCATCGCGCGATGGCGATGGCGCAGCAAAAGATCCTGGTGGCGGATCACAGCAAGTTCGGCAAAATCAAGCCGGCCTGTATCGGCCCGCTGACGCAGTTCGATCGGGTGATCACCGATCGCCAGCCGGACGCCGACTTCATGGCGTTCTTCAACGATAACGCCATCGCTACCCGCTATTGATCCCCCTTCAGCGCCGTCGGAAACGACGCGCGCCGCTGAAATCTCTCTTTTCCCACAGCCCGCGATGAACAAATAATGCGCAATCGATACGCATTTTTCGCTTATCCTCACGCAACATCAGGTTAATAAAATGCAACAGGTCACCCGAGTGATTATTTTCTCTCTGGTCAAACCTGCTTTCAGCTGGATGAATTAACGACTATTTATGGCTTTTATATGATAAATCGCGCCAAAGACCGGGATGTTTAAATAAACGGCCGGTTAGGCTATTGCAGCAAATCTCGCCAATACCTGTTAGCTATCTGTTATTTATATGATGAATGGTTACGCATTTTTATCCGCTAACCACGTAAGTAATTTCCCTTCGTTACTAGCGGTGTTTTTCAATTGAAATCCTTTAAAAACAAATCAATACCGCTCATTTGACTTAAAAATACAATGTGATCTACGTCACTAAAACTGCTTAATCCGGGTTTTTAGCTAGATCCAAAACCACGCATAAAATATATTGCTCGGCTTGCTGCTGAGCACAGCGCTTTATCCGGCTAATTATTGTACAAGCCGCATAATCGCAGAAATTTTTATGAGAGCGTTCTCAGCACAAAATCTTACACAAATGTGCAACAAATGCGCGAAAAATCGATGAAAAAGCAGATAACTGCACACATTACGCATTTGAGAGCAGGATCACGGTTGTTTCTACTGTAAATCGTTATCTTGCCGCCAACAAAAATCGACAGGCAAAGACCTGTCGGCAGCGGTAACGACTTTTATCACCCCGTGGCGGTGAAAAGTCTTTGGTGAATTACCCGGCGCTGTGCCTGTGGTAATGAACACAATACACAACCAGGGGGACGCCAAAACATCCCCGCAAGCAACACCTGATTCTTACCGCAAGCGTTGCCTGAATAGGACGTTTGACGGTTTAACCTTAAGTTTTGCCTTTTAATTTTAAATTCGTGTTCACTTCGGAGATATTTATGGACACTACACAGACCGGCACAATTGCCTCTGCGGCTTCGGGTTCCAGCACTACCTGGCGTAAAACGGATACCATGTGGATGTTGGGCCTGTACGGCACCGCCATCGGCGCAGGCGTCCTGTTCTTGCCAATCAACGCCGGCATCGGCGGTTTGATTCCTTTGATCATCATGGCCATCATCGCTTTCCCGATGACCTTCTTTGCCCACCGCGGCCTGTGCCGTTTCGTTCTGTCCGGTAAAAATCCCGGTGAAGACATCACCGCCGTGGTAGAAGAGCACTTCGGCATCACCGCCGGTAAACTGATTACTCTGCTGTACTTCTTCGCCATCTACCCGATTCTGTTGGTTTACAGCGTGGCGATCACCAACACCGTCGACAGCTTCATTACCCACCAGTTGGGCATGACGTCGCCGCCGCGCGCCATCCTGTCGCTGATCCTGATCGTCGGCCTGATGACCATCGTGCGCTTCGGTGAGCAGGCCATCGTGAAAACCATGAGCATCCTGGTCTTCCCGTTTGTGGCGGTGCTGATGCTGCTGGCGGTATACCTGATCCCTAACTGGACCGGCGCCATCTTCGAAAACGTGTCGCTGTCCGGCAGCGGTACCGGCATGGGTCACGGCCTGATCATGACCCTGTGGCTGGCAATCCCAGTGATGGTGTTCTCCTTCAACCACTCGCCGATCATCTCCGCCTTCGCCGTCGCCAAACGCGAAGAGTACGGCGCAGACGCCGAGAAGAAATGCTCCCGCATTCTGGCTTATGCACACATCATGATGGTGCTGACCGTGATGTTCTTCGTGTTCAGCTGCGTGCTGAGCCTGACGCCGGAAAACCTGGCGGAAGCCAAGGCGCAGAACATCTCGATTCTGTCTTACCTGGCCAACCACTTTAACAACCCGATGATCGAGTACATCGCGCCGGTTATCGCCTTCGTCGCCATCACCAAATCGTTCCTGGGCCACTACCTGGGCGCCCGTGAAGGCTTCAACGGCCTGGTCGCCAAGTCGATGAAGAGCCGCGGCAAAACCGTCAGCACCGCCAAGTTGAACCGCATGACCGCTATCTTCATGCTGGTGACCACCTGGATCGTCGCCACCCTGAACCCAAGCATCCTGGGCATGATCGAAACCCTGGGTGGCCCAATCATCGCCATGCTGCTGTTCCTGATGCCGATGTACGCCATCCGTAAAGTGCCTGCCATGCGCAAGTACAGCGGCCACATCAGCAACGTGTTCGTGGTTGTGATGGGTCTGATCGCCATCTCTGCCATCGTGTTCAGCCTGCTCGGCTAATCACGCCCGGCCGGCGCCGCTTGCGCGCCGGCCCTCCCGCACTCCCCCATTTCCCGTATTCACCGCCTGAAACCTGAAGAAGGAGGCGAGACCATGGTCAGCGTTTTCGATATTTTCAAAATCGGCATCGGCCCATCCAGCTCCCACACCGTTGGCCCGATGAAGGCCGGCAAACAGTTCGTCGACGAGCTGATCGCGCACCAGCAGTTGCAGGACACCACCCGCGTGGTGGTCGACGTCTACGGTTCGCTGTCATTGACCGGTAAAGGTCACCACACCGACATCGCCATCATCATGGGCCTGGCTGGCAACCTGCCGCACGATGTGGACATCGACAGCATTCCGGGCTTTATTCGCGACGTTGAGCAACGCGGCCGCCTGCCGCTGGCCAACGGCCACCACGAGGTGGATTTCCCGCTGCACGGCGGCATGAACTTCCACAGCGACAACCTGCCGCTGCATGAAAACGGCATGCGCATCCGCGCCTTCGCCGGTGAACGCCTGCTGCACAGCAAAACCTATTACTCGATCGGCGGCGGTTTTATCGTCGACGAAGAGCACTTCGGCCAGTCCGCCGAGGGCGCCACGCCGGTGCCCTATCCGTTCAAATCAGCGCACGATCTGCAGCAGCATTGCAAGGAGACCGGGCTGTCCTTGTCCGGCCTGGTGATGCAAAACGAGCTGGCGCTGCGCAGCAAGGCGGATATCGACGCGCATTTCGCCGATGTCTGGCAGGTGATGAGCGCCGGTATCGAGCGCGGCATCAACACCGAAGGGCTGCTGCCCGGCCCGATGAAAGTGCCGCGCCGCGCCGCCGCGCTGCGCCGCATTCTGGTGACCGGAGACAAGAACAATATCGATCCGATGAACGTGGTCGATTGGATCAACATGTTCGCGTTGGCGGTCAACGAAGAGAACGCGGCCGGCGGCCGCGTGGTCACCGCGCCGACCAACGGCGCGTGTGGCATCATCCCTGCGGTGCTGGCCTACTACGACAAGTTCATCCGCCCGGTGAACGCCAACTCCTACACCCGCTATTTCCTGGCGTCCGGCGTGATTGGCGCGCTGTACAAGATGAACGCCTCGATCTCCGGCGCCGAAGTCGGTTGTCAGGGGGAAGTGGGCGTGGCCTGTTCAATGGCGGCGGCCGGGTTGACCGAGCTGCTCGGCGGCAGCCCGGCGCAGGTGTGCATCGCGGCGGAGATCGCCATGGAGCACCATTTGGGGCTGACCTGCGATCCGCTCGCCGGCCAGGTTCAGGTGCCGTGCATCGAACGCAACGCCATTTCCGCCGTTAAGGCGGTCAACGCCGCACGCATGGCGATGCGCCGGACCAGCGAACCGCGGGTTTGTCTGGATAAGGTGATCGAAACCATGTACGAGACCGGCAAAGACATGAACGCCAAATACCGCGAAACCTCACAGGGCGGGCTGGCGATCAAGGTCGTGGCCTGCAACTGATCGCCACGGCGAGGCACTTAAGGCGCCGGCCGGTGTGACTTGGCCGGCGCCGTTTCAATAGCGATCCTTTCCTGCCGCAATGCCGGGCTGAATGCCCGCGCGAAGCCCCACAGCCCCGGGACGAGCGCTGTGCCGCAGCCAGCCGTAAAGTTCGGCATTACGCCGGAATCCCATTTTGCGCATGACGCTCATCTTGTGATTGCTGACCGTCTTCACGCTAATATCCAGCATCCGAGCGATTTGCGTGACTCCCATCTCCCGCGTCATGCAGCGCATGATCTCTTGTTCGCGCAACGTCAAGCCCCGGTGTTGGCATGCGCAGTTCCTGCCACAGCTCAGTCTGCCCGGCCATTTGCTGCGCCGCTCCAGCTCGGCGCTCACCTGATACAGCGCCGAAACCAACGGCATATCGTGGTAGATGACGCCGGCCTCCAGCGAGCAGCGGTTACCGACGGTGCGTTTATGCCTTCCCTCCGGCGTTCGCAACGAGAAATACAGCGTTTTACGCCCCACGGGCTGCGCCTCAGAGAGGTGACAAAAACAGCTTTGCACGCCGGGAGGAAAATAGCAGAACACCAGATCGGCTTCATGAGCCTGCCGCGCATCCACTAACAGCGTGCGCTTGCCGTAAGTGCTGAAGTGCAGCGCCAGAGCCTCTTGCCAACCGGCGCTGAAGTATCGATTCTCATCAAATAGCGCGATTTTTATCATCGTGTTCATCCCTGCCCTCCCGCCGTGTCGGCTTCCCGTTTAACCGCCTGGACGCCCTTTGCCGGCGCCTGGCTGTTGTCGATGCGCAATTCATAAACCATGGTGGCGTTGGGCGGCACCTTCGGCGGGTAGCCGGTTTCACCGTAGGCCAGCGCCGGTGGCACGACCATCGTCAACGAGCCGTGGTTGTGCAGATGACTTATCGCCTCCCGGAACAGCGGCGGGTATTCGGACAGCGGTTGCGACAGCACCTTGCCGCTCAGATCCATATCCTGGATCACCGTGCCGTCGGTCAGCTTCTCTTTCACCACAACATCGACCACCGCCGTTGGCGCCAGCGCCCCCTCCCCGGCATAATCCACCCGATACCAGAAGCCCATCGCCGACTGCTTTACGCCCTTTTGTTGACTGAACTGCGTCAGGTAATCGTCATCGCGCCGCCGCTGCTGGTTAACGCGTTTCTCACGCGCGGCCACGGCGGCGGCATCCGCCTGCGCCGTCAACGTATTCAGTTCCTGCGGCGACAGCTGCAAACGTCCCGACACGCTGTCGATAACGCCCGCCAACAGGCTGTCGCGATCCACCGGCACGCCCCAGCTTTGACGCTCCGTCATCAACCCCTGAATATCCCGCCCCAGCGCACTGCCCGCCGCATAGGACAAACGCTTGCGTTCATCCTTCAACTGCTCCGGCGTCATCTCCCATTGCAGCCGCTTACGCAACGCCAGCAGGTCTTCGCGCGCCTGCTGAGTCGCCTTCTGCTCACCGGCCCGCTTCTGCTCGCTTTCTTCCAACGCGGCGCGCAGAGCGTGCAACGCCTCCTGGTGCTCGCGTTGGCGTTGTGCAAGCGTTTGTGCCGATGCCTGCGCGGCAGACTCAAGTTCGGTGACGCGCCGTTCGGCCTGCGCCGCCGTCGCTCTGCTTTTGGCGGTTTCCTGCGTCGCCTGACGCAACAGCGCCTCGGCGCGCTGCGCGTCGGGCGAACCACGCCAGGCGGCGCCCAGTCCGGCGATCCACTGTTGAAGCGTTGACGAGTCCGGCAACGCCGCGACGGGTGGCGCCGCTTTCTCCGCCCGCAGCGCGGCGAGCTCCTGGCGCAGCGCCGTCAGCGCCATTCGCTGGCGCGCCAGCTGTTGATCGCGCGCCAATAATTCCTGGCTCAGCGTAAACGTTTTGGCCGGTGAGGTGGATTGGCTGTTGTCCGACAGGCGCTTCGCCGGCTCACGCTTTTTTTTCCCTGACTCACGGTCGTCCGGCGCCGTTTTTTCGGTCGCCGGACCGATATTCTGCCGTTGATACTGCTCGGCAAACTGCAGCAGCGCCGGCACGCCGTCGTCCGCTTGCGCGACGCCGGCGAACAGCAAAGCGACACAGCCCAGCAGACGCAGCCTCATTTAACCTGCTCCCCGCGATCCGCCAGCCCGGTCAACACCGCCTGATTCACCCCGGCACACAGATAGTTGACCTTGTAGCGATACAGCGCATCCACCGTCTCCTGCGTGTCACCGTTTACCCGGGCGCGCAGGTTGGCGTACTGGGAAGCGCCGCTCATCAGGCTGTCGAACGCCTGTTTGTAGCGCTGATACTGTTTCTCGTTGATCGTGCGCAACGCGCCCAGTTGCTCCTGACACTGCCGCAATTGCTCGGCCTCACGTTGCTTGCGCAACACCTCTTCTGACGGAGGTTGCGCAGCCTGATTTTGGGTGTTCACGGCAGGCTTGCCCGGCTTTTGGCTTTGGCAAGCGGCGGCGCTCAACGCCAACAGGCACAGCATCCCCATGCGCAGGGCGTGATTGACGTGCTTTCTCATCATTGCGTTTCTTGTCCTTGTAGGCGCTTATTCGTATTCCAACGTGAAGGTGGCCACCGCGCTGAAGGTGCCGCGGCCGATGGACTTCGTCTGGATGGCTTCCGGCTCTCCCTGCACATAGGCTTGCAGCGTGAGTGTGGTGTTGCCGGCGTTCAGACGGAATTTATCGCTGGCGCGATTGAGCGGCAGCGCCTTGCCGCTGCTGTCCTCCAGCCCGATGCCGATCCCCGACGCCAGGCTGCCGCCATCCAACGCCAACAGGCCGGGCAGTTTGGCGTTCTCAGTACCGGTAAACGTAATGGCCACCGTATTGCCCAGGCTGAGATCGCACTCGGTCAGGTGCAACGCGAAGGTTTGGCTGTGGGTGCGGGTGTTCAGGTACAGGTATTTGTCGACGATGGTGCCGAAATCCAGTTGGATGTCCTCATCCCCCGGTTGTATGACACACGGCTCGGCCACCAGCGTACCGTGAAAGCGCATGTTTTCCGCCGCAGCCGCCGGCTGCGCCATCATGCCGGCCAGCATCACCATGCCGGCTCCCAGCAGCGCGCTTCGGCGCCGGTTCGTCTCTGTCGCGCGCATGACGCCACTCCCTTTGGTTATGCTTGCGCCTGCCAGGCGCAAGCGGCGTATTAGTCGTAATAAAGACGGAAATCGATCGCCGCGCGGTAAGCGCCGGCGCTCAGCGTCGCCGGAGTGCGCACCGGCGTCACCGTATACGTCAGGGTGTTTTGTCCCGGCGTCAGCAATACCGGTTTGTTGCGCGCGCCGAGGCGGACCGGCAGACCGTGGGCATCCGCCAACTGCAACCCCAAACCGGTGACGCCGGCGACGCTGACCAGACCCGGCGCGTCGTCATCCGTCGGCGCGGAAAACGCGACGGACACCGCAGGCTGGCTGCCGCTCCAGGCCAGAACCCCGGTCCAGGCGTCGCGGTTGCTCGCCGGCGCCCGCAGGCAGTCTTTCAACGTCAGCTCGAAGGCGACCGGCGTGCCGCGATCGCCCGGGCGCTGGAAGTGCGCCGTTCCCGTCTCGCCCAGCCATACCTCCTGGCGGGCGGTGGTCATTTCCAGGCTGCAGGCGCTTTCCGTTAACGCGCCGTAGACGTGGAGAGTGCCGTTCGCCCCCTCAACGTCCCAGTTATCCACCGCGCGGGCCGGCGGCATCAGCATCAGCATCGTGCCCGCCGTCAGCGGCACCATCAGCGCGGCCAACACCGTCAGGCCAATAGTGCGTCGCTGATGACGTTCATAGGCCTTTCCCAACAGCATGGGGTTCTTTCGTTGCATGATTCGTTCACTCCGCTGTGTTCATGACTTGGTCTTCCCTGCTTGCGCGCGGCGCGTCATTTGGCGACCGGCACGACCTGGCAGGCATTGCCGGCGCAGCGGAAGTTCAACTGCGGCCGACCACCGTAATCGTTGATGTACGCCAGCGACGGGCCGCTGCCGAGGCTCGCGGCTGAGACGTTCAGCGAGGCGCTGGCCTTCGGCGCCACCATCAACGGTTCAAAGCCGGCGGCCCCTTTCCCGCCCTTGCCGGCGCTCGCCTCAACGATCGTCACGTAATACGGGGTCGGGTTGTTCACCACGTACTTGTCGCCCTGCCGGGTCAGCGTCAGCTGCTCCTGCCACGGTGCGGCGTTCTTTTTCGGGGCGAGCGCCGCCGGGCGATAAAACATTTTGATGCGCGTCTGCAACGCTATCTGCAGCGTGTTCGGCTTATTGCTGCGCGGCGGGATCTCACGCAGGTTGAAGTAATACAGCGTCTCCCTGTCCTGCGGCAGCTGACGCGCCGCCGGCAGCGACTGGATCTTCACCTGGCTCGGTTTGCCCGGCTCCACCCGCTGCACCGGCGGCAGCACGGTGAAAGGGCTTTGGATCTTGTTGCCGCGATCGTCTTCAATCCACCCCTGGGCCAGATAGGGCAATTGCTTATTCTGATTGCTGATGTTGAGGCTGACCGTTTTCTGGTCGCCGTCGAAAATCACGCGCGTGCGATCCAGCGCGATAGCCGCATGGGCGGGCAGGCCGATCGCGCCGATCGTCAACGCGGCGGCGAGCGAGCTCAAAAGGGAAACGGTCTTTCTGGTCATAGTCAGATTCATCATGTCTTCACGGTTCCAGTCAGCCGAAGGCGGGCGATTCCGCCCCGGCGGTTTAGCGGCGAAGCACGCTCCGCCGGGGGTATCAGTTGGCGTTCTCCGCCGGCTTGTTACCGGTGAGAGGACGGCAAGGCAGCAGCAACGTGTTCATCAGCATTTCGGCCGGCAACGGCGCCGGCAGCTGGATTTCACACTGCGCCGCGCCGTTCCAGTGCACGCTCATGCGCTCGCCGGGGTTGAGGCCGGACAGGTAAACGCTGCCGCCGTCATTGATGATGCCGGTCTCCTGTTTGCGGGCATTCAGCACCGTGGCGCCAAACGGCGGCTCACTGCCGTCCGCCAGCTTGACGATCGCCATCGCCTTCTCGCCGGCAATCACCTCGAACTTGCGGTAGCCGATGGCGCCCTCGGTCAACGTGGCCTGCACCACGGAACGCGTCGCCTCGACGTTGTCGCCCAGGCTGTTGAGATCGATGCTGGCCTTGTTGCGGTAGTAGCTGTTCACATCCGCCACCACCGCCTTGCCGTAACGGTTGGTCAGTACCGTACTGCCGTAGCCACGCACCGGCACGCCGGCGACGCCTTCGGTATCGAGCAGCAAGCGCGTGCCGCCCGGCGTATTGACCCGATGCAGCACCGCCCCTTCCGCCGCCATCGTCAGGCCGCCCTGCGCGCCGATGCCGACGGCGCTGTAGCGACCGGCCTGGTAGCTGGCGTTGGCGTTGATCTGCGCCATATCGCCCTGATGGCTGTAATACCCGCTGGCGGTCGCCCCACTGCGCGCGGCGCCCGCGCTGATCTGATAGTTGTTGTGTTCATCGACCCGGTTGTAGTAACCGACCCGATGAGCGTTCTCTTCACGATCGAGCGTCATGTTGTAACTGAGCGTCCCGGCGCTGCCCCAGGGCAGCGACAGCGACAGGTACATCCCGTCGTCGTTGCGCTCGTTGTAACGGTTGCGATAGGCCGACAGCGATACGCTGACGTTCTTGAAATCGCCGATATCGAAGTAGCGCGATACCATCAGGTTGTAACGATCGTTCGGCGCCCGATCCCAATAGGTTTGGTGGCTGTAGTTGAGATAGGTGCTGAGCCCCAGATCGCGGAACTGTTTATTGAAGGTGATGGTGTACATCTCCTTGCTCTTGCCGCTGCGTCCCCCTTCGTAACGCGCATCGAGGTAGTCCCCCATGCTCATGAAGTCCTCCTGGGAGAAGCGGTAACCGGCGAAGGTGACCTGGCTGTCGTATTCATCGAAGTTCTTCGAATAGCTCAACCGATACGAACCGCCGGTAAGCGTGCCCTCCTGCGGCAAACGCGCGCGCGACTGCGTGGCGTCGAACGACAGCGCCCCCAGCGCCATCAGATCGCGCCCGATCCCCAGCGACAGCGCGTTGTAATCGCCGCCGGCGATGCCACCGCCGTACAGCGACCAGCCGTTGCTGATGCCCCAGGAGAACTCGCCGGTGCCGAACATCGGCCCGCGCAGGTGATGCCCCCACTCCGACGGTTTGCCCGTCGCCAGCTTGTAACGCACCGTGCCCGGGCGCGTCAGGTAAGGAATGTTGGCGGTGTTCATCTTGAACTCCTGCACACTGCCGTCCTGCTCTTCGACGCGCACGTCCAGCTCGCCGGAAACGGCGTCGTTGATGTCCTGAATGCGGAACGGCCCCGCCGCCACTTGCGTTTCATACAGCACGCGCCCTTGCTGGCTGACCACCACCTTGGCGTTGGTTTTCGCCACGCCGGTCACTTCCGGCGCATAGCCGCGCAGGTTGGGCGGCAACATGCTGTCGTCGGATCGCAGACTGACGCCGGTAAAGCGCAGGCTGTCGAAAATGTCGGAGTTCAGGTAATCCTCCCCCATCGTCAGCCGCGAACGCAGCGCCGGGATCGCCCGATAGGCGTAATAGCGGCTCCAGTCGAACTGTTTGTCAGTCGGCTGAGAAGATCCGGTCTGGTGGTTGAGGTTGGCCTGCCAGTCGGCGCGCAGGCGCCAGGCGCCCAGGTTGGCGCCGCCGGTGCCGTTGCCGCTCAGGCTGTAGCTGCTGCCGCCTTTCTGGTGCTTTTGCGTTTGGGCGTTGACGTTATAGTCAAACAGCAGCCCGGGAATACCGTCATCCCAGCGCGAAGGCGGATCCCAGTTTTCCGAGCTGTACTCCAGATAGGCCTGTGGGATGTTGAGATACAGCGCGGAACTGGCGAGATCGCCGCGCGCTTCCATCCCCGCCAGACTGGAGGCGTCAAGGCAGCGGCCGCCGTGTGTCCAGTTCAGCGTGCTTAACAGCTTTTCTTTCAGCCCCAGTTGGTTGACCAATGCCGGTGAAAGACAGGCTTCGCTGCCTTTAGGATCGTTCTCAGGCGCCAAAAACGTCACCGGCTGTTCCGGCAGGTCGTTCTTATTGACGTGCACCACCATGGTATAAACGCCCGGCATGATGTAGCCGCTGCGCGTAAATTGGCTCAGATCGATATTTTTACGATCGTTGATGTCTAATACGTCAGTATTGAATTGAATAACGTCGGCGGCATAGACCAACGCGATCGGATTTCCCAGAGAAAGGGCAACACAGAGCCCCAAAGCTTGAAGACGAAATAACTTCCCTGCCGGTGAAAGCATAATAAAAGTCCTTTCAATAACGAATTAACCGTCAGTACGAGAAAAAATCAAAAATAATCCAGCTTAAAACGCACTGTGGAAAAATACGCTCCCGCCTTCAACGGCTGATGATTCGGCATTAACGTCATGGAATAATTCAGCACTCTATTTCCCGGTATTATTCCTTCCATCGGTAAGGGTTTCCCTGGAATAACCGGCGTGCCGTTGCTGTCTTTTATCTTCAATGCGACGCCGCGCGCCTCGCCCTGTACGCCAAACAGAGCGCCTTCCGCATAACCATCAAACGTGACCTGAAAGAATTTCCAATCAGGTTTGTTTTCCGGCCGTTCCAAAATGCAGTTGACCAATTCAATACTGAAAGGTTTGGTCATCCCCTGGCCGTCACGAATGATCTGCCCGAGAGGAAGAGTGTCCATATCGATCGTCTGATCGCGGCTGCCGGCGGCAATGGCGCAGGCGGTGTCGATAATGGCGCCGTGCATGCTGACCTTGCCCCACCCCTGCGCGGCGGAAGTTGCATAGCCGGGCGCAAACGCCAACGACGCCAAAAGAACGGCACCCGCTCGATTCCTTGGTAAAAACATCGCGACATTCCTTTGACAGGGAGATTCACCAGGCATGCGGCGAACCCCATGCCTGGTTGATTAAGCCTTCGGACTCACTTACTGATAAGCCAGGGTGAAATCGGCTACGGCGGTGAAGTCGCCCGGAACGATGGCGGCGGAAGCGCCTTCGCCCTGCAGGTAAGCGGCAAAGTTCAGGCTGTTGTTACCAGTATTCAGCGTCTGTGCCGCGGTCGCCTGACCCAGTTTGATCGGCTGGCCGCCATAAGTGATTGCTACGCCGGCGCCGCTAGCGGTGCCCGCGATACCCAACAGATCCTTGTTGGTTGACGAAGCGATGCCGCTGAAGGTGGTTTTAACGGTTTTCAGCGTAGTGGTATCACACTGCTCCAGCTTGATTTCAAACGGACGCGGGTTGGATTTGCCGCCGTTTTTCAACGCCACGTTGGACACCTGGCCCAGATCAACGGTCTGATCGATCGACTCAGGCGCAATAGAGCATGGCGCATCAATAATAGAGCCCGTGAAGGTGACCTTACCGTGTCCCTGATCGGCTGCCTGTGCAAAAGAACTTGCGCCAAATGCAATCACTGCAGCCATCATGATTTTGTTAAGTTTCATAGAACCTATATTCCTTATAAGAAAAAATGCATATTCCAATCAAGAAAAAGAGCAACAGGAAACCTGCTCGCGCTTATATGTGCGCAGCCCTGATTCTTTAGCATCTTGCTAGTTGGTTAACTGCCAAAACCCAAAGGCACCGACAATAAAAAGTCGATAACGGCAAGTCTGTAGCGGCCCACCCATTAATGAGTTCGCCCTATAAAAATAAACGAAATCACAACGAGCAGGGGCCAATACTTTCTAATCCGCCCTTCTTGTCCGGCGATGAATATTCTGGCAAATGCCTCTCAGCAAAAAAAGGCTTTTTTTGATCAAGGCGAACATTCGCAATTTATTTCCTAATTAAAGTTAATTTACTGTTATTTTTAGGCTCATAGATCGTAAAAAGTACTTTTATAGAGCAATATCCTGTTTTTGCGAGATTCACAATTAATCAGATCGCAAAGTGGCACTTTGTGAATATAATAAACCAAAATTTTAGGTTTCTGCGTGACGCCACCCCTGCCTGAACATAGGTAAAAACGGGGCGGGCAACGCCTTTTTTTCAATCCTGATAAATAGATAGGAATTTTCTTTGTTCGCGTTTTACCTCGTTGTTGGTAGACGGCGAATGTTTGTTTTTTCTTAGGAATACGGCAATCGGAATACAGAGGAAGTGCTATGGAAGCGTTATCTCCGAAACAAAAGGAAATACGGCAATTGCAGCACGATCTGCTGCAAACATTATTCGCGCAATCGCCCCGTCAATGTCCCGTCGCCGGGCCGCCGCCACAGCAGCAGTGGCTCTCGACACGGCAACTGGCCAATGCCGTCAACGTCGGTGTTTACCGGGCTCGACGGCTGTTATTGGATCTTGTCGCCCGGCAAAAAGTGATTGTGACGGACGGCTCCATCAACAACTCATTGAGGTGGTATCCCACCGCGTTGCTGAACGGTGATAACGACGGCATCCCCAACAGAGATGCCCTCACTCCCCTTTAACGGAATAAATATGGCCAATCGGCCTAATTAGCTCTATTTCATGGCGGCACCTAGCCAAATGACACTATATATCGGGATATTATTGTGAGAAAAACAGCCATCCTATTTCTACAACACTGCCTGGCATTATCTTTTTTCGTCCTCATTGGTAACGCCAATGCATTTACCTGTAAAACCTCCGACGGCGGGAACATTGGTCAGGGAGGTTCAATGACGCCGGTCGACGTCAGGGTAAAGATAGGCCCTGAATTGTCCATCGGGAAAAATGAAATCGTCAACGTCAGCCAGGTAACCTGTAAAAACGACGTCGCCAGTTGGAAGGATATTTTACTCACCGGCAGCCCGGCGTTGACGATGAACACAGCCATTTTCGGTACGCTTGCCAACGGTATGACAATCAACGGCACCGACTACTTATCCCCGATCCAATCAGGTATCCAGGTGATGACGATAACCGGCCTGAACAGTGCCAGCATTTCCATCAGGGTTTACATCGTGCTCAACCGTTCGCCGACGCAGGATATCAAGGTGAACAAGGGCGACGTCATCGGCCAAATCAATTTTGAACAAAAAAATGACCAGTCGGGTTGCCCAAATTGCGGGCCTTACCGGTGGCGCCTGATCGCCGACAACGACGCCTACTTCGTCACCACCAGTTGCACCATCAACAACGGCCAGCAAATTAATGTCGATTTTGGTCAGATCCGCCAGGACTTCCTGACCCAGAGCGCCAACGACGCCCAGATCAAACAGGACAAAGCGCTCAGCTACCGGTGCGACGATCAGAGTGCGACGCAGGATATTCTGATCCGGATGGTCAGCGACGCCAGCGGCTTCTCCAGCGATTTTATCAAGACCACCAACCCTAACGTCGGCGTGGCCATGGTGCACAACGGCGCGGTGGTAAAGCCCAACAATGCCTTCAGAACGCGCATCGTCAACGGTCTGGGCAACGACACCGTCACCTTTGTGCCGGTGAAGAACAATGTCCCTTACACCAGCATCGCCACCGGTCCGCTGTCGGGCTCGGCCACGCTGATCTTCAGCGCACCTTGAAACGGGAGCCGGAATGAACATGACGATAAAAACGGGCTGCGCCCTGCTGTTGGCGCTGGAGTTGATTAGCTCGGCCGCTCAGGCCGCCGATCAGGGCACCAAAGTCAACATCACCGCCACCGTGGTGGCGCCTCCGCCTTGCGTGATCAACGACGGGCGCACCATCGATATCGACTTCGGCAAGGTCGGCATCAAACGCATCGACGGCAGCCGCTATATGCAACGCATCGATTACAGCATCAAATGCGAGTTTCTGGATAACAGCCGCCAGTTGAAAATGAAGATCATGGGCAGCGCGGCGGCCTTTGACAACAGCGTGTTGACCAGCAGCGTCACTGGATTGGGCATCAAGCTGTTGGCCAACGGTAAGGCCTTCGCCATCAATACGCCGCTGAACATCGACTACGCCAATCCGCCGACGCTTGATGCAGTGCCGGTGAAAAACAGCGCCGTCACCCTGGCGGAAGGCGACTTCTCCAGCGGCGCCACCATGCTGGTGGACTATTTTTAAAGCGCCGCTTCGGCCGGATACTGAAAATAAAAAAAAGCCGCAACGTCTCCGTTGCGGCTTGGTCGAGGATGGTGCGCCCGGGGCGCTCCTCACATCAGGCTATTCAGCCGAAGATCCCGCCGAACCACTGGCTCAGCTTCATCATCACCATATCCCAGATGCGGCTGAAGAAGTTGCCCTCTTTCACCTCTTGCATCACCACCAGCGGGTGCTGTTCGATGGTTTTGCCATCCAGCTGGAAATCGATGGTGCCGACCACCTGGTTTTTCGCCAGCGGCGCTTCCAGCGTCGGTTGGGTCAGCTTGTAGCTGGCCTTCAGGTTTTTCATCTGCCCTTTCGGAATGGTGACCGAGGCGTCTTTCGCCACGCCGAGCGGCACTTCGCTGACGTCGCCGAACCACACTTTCTGGGTGACGAACGGTTTATCGGCCTTGATCGGCGTCGCGGTTTCATAGAAGCGGAAGCCCCAGGTCAACAGCTTTTCGCTTTCGCTAAAGCGCACGCGATCGCTCGGTGCGCCCAGCACCACCGAGATCAGGCGCATCGGGCCGTCGGTGGCGGACGCCACCAGGTTGTGACCGGCGCCGCTGGTGTAGCCGGTCTTGATGCCGTCGACGTTCAGGTTGCTGCTCCACAGCAGACGGTTGCGGTTAATCTGGCGGATCTTGTTGAAGGTAAACTCTTTCTCTTTATGCAGCGCGTATTCGTCCGGCACGTCGCGGATCAGCGCCTGACTCAACAGCGCCATGTCGCGCGCGGTGCTGTACTGCCCTTCCGCATCCAGGCCGTGCACCGTCAGGAAGTGGGTATTCTGCAGGCCCAGGGATTTGGCGTAGTTGTTCATCAGGCCGACGAACGAATCCTGGCTGCCCGCCACGTAGTCCGCCAGCGCGATGCTGGCGTCGTTGCCGGACTGGATCACGATGCCCTTATTCAGTTCCAGCACCGGCACCTGATCGCCCGGCTTGATGAACATCAGCGAAGAGCCGCGCAGCGCCGGGTTACCGGGCGCCCAGGCGTCTTTGCCGACGGTGACCATGTCTTCCGGCTTGATCTTGCCGGCCTTGATCGCCTGGCCGATCACGTAGCTGGACATGATCTTGGTCAGGCTGGCGGGATCGAGACGCGTATCGGCATTGCCTTCGGTCAGCACTTTGCCGCTGTTGTAATCCATCAGAATGAAGGCCTTGGCGTCTACCTGCGGCGGCGCCGGCGGCTCGGCCGCGTGTACGGCCGGGGCGGCCAGCAACAGGATGCCTACGCTGAAGGTCAGTTTTTTCAGGGAAGTGGATAAGTTTTTTTTCATCATGACGTCGCCAGAGTGTCCATTCAAAACCATTGAAATAGCGTTAACTTTCAAACATGTTCACGTTTTAAGCCAACCAGCGAGAGTGGCCCGGTGCGCGCGTGCCGGCCGCAACCCCCTGCGGCGCCCGTAGCGGGTAACACAACACACCGAAAATGCCCTTGCTGTGAGTTTATGTGATTTATCTTATTTTTGCAGGGTTTAGCGTGAATTTTCAGCATTTTTACATAACTGTACGCAGGCACGCACTTATCGTTCAAAAAAGCATCGAGACGCGCACATTCGCCCCCATCCACGGCTAAACGGCCAAGCATCTGCACCGCTAAACATCTGCGCTTCCATACGTCTAAAAAAGATTAATATATTCCATAATGGCATATAGAACCGTTATTTGTTCTTTTTAAAGCACTTATCCTCAGCGCTATCATCCGCACAACGACTTTTATACCGAATAATCCTGGAGATGAGTCATGGCGATCCCCCATTCCGTCATCGAGATGATTGGCAATACCCCGATGTTGGAACTGACCCAGTTTGATACCGGCCCGTGCCGGCTGTTCGTCAAGCTGGAGAACCAAAACCCCGGCGGTTCGATCAAAGACCGCGTGGCGCTGTCGATGATCGAGCAGGCCGAGCGCGACGGCAAACTGCAGCCGGGCGGCACCATCATCGAAGCCACCGCCGGCAATACCGGCCTGGGGTTGGCGCTGGTGGCGGCGCTGAAAGGCTATAAGCTGCTGCTGGTGGTGCCGGACAAGATGAGCCGCGAAAAGATCTTCCACCTGCGCGCGTTGGGGGTAGAGGTGTTGCTGACCCGTTCGGACGTCGGCAAGGGGCACCCAGCTTATTATCAGGATTACGCTAAACGCCTGGCCGGGGAGATCCCCGGTGCCTTTTATATCGATCAGTTCAACAACCCGGCCAACCCGGCGGCCCATACCACCACCACCGCGCCCGAACTGTGGCGGCAGATGGATCATGACGTGGACGCCATCGTGGTCGGCGTCGGTTCCGGCGGCACGCTGGGCGGGTTGAGCCGCTATTTCGCCGAGGTTTCGCCGCAGACGGAATTCGTGCTGGCCGACCCTGCCGGCTCTATCCTGGCGGACTATCTCGACCACGGCCAAATCGGCGAAGCGGGCAGTTGGCTGGTGGAAGGCATCGGCGAAGACTTCGTCCCGCCGCTCAGCGACTTTGACCAGGTGCGCCACGCTTACCGCATCGGCGATGAAGAAGCCTTCACCACCGCGCGCGATCTGCTGCGCAAGGAAGGCGTGCTGGCGGGCTCCTCCACCGGCACCCTGCTGGCCGCCGCTCTGCGTTACTGCCGCGCGCAAACCGAACCCAAGCGGGTCGTGACCTTCGTTTGCGACAGCGGCAACAAATACCTGTCTAAAATGTATAACGACCACTGGATGCTGGAGCAGGGCCTGCTGAGCAAACCGCAGCACGGCGATCTGCGCGATCTGATCGCTTATCGCCACGACGAAGGCGCCGCCGTTTCCGCCGCGCCGGACGACACGCTGGCGATCGTGCACGCCCGCATGCGGCTGTACGACATCTCGCAGCTACCGGTGCTGGAAGGCGATCGGGTGGTCGGATTGATCGATGAGTGGGATCTGCTGAACGCCGTCCAGGCCGACGCCGCCCACTTCAGCCTGCCGGCCGGCAGCGCGATGACCAAGCAGGTCCAGACGCTGCAAAAGGAAGCCGGCTACGAGGAATTACAGGCCACCTTCAACCATGGCCACGTCGCGGTGGTGCTCGACGGCGAGCGCTTCCTCGGCCTGATTACCCGCACAGACGTGCTTAACGCCTGGCGCCAAAAATTACGTTAATAAGGATCCATTATGGCCAAGTTTGATACGTTGACCGTTCACGCCGGTTACACCCCGGACGCGACCGGCGCAGTGATGCCGGCGATTTACGCCACCTCCACCTACGCCCAACCGGCACCGGGCGAACATACCGGCTACGAATACTCCCGCAGCGCCAACCCGACGCGCACCGCGCTGGAAAGCGCCATCGCCGAACTGGAAGGCGGCAGCCGCGGCTACGCCTTCGCCTCCGGTCTGGCGGCGTGCTCCACGGTGCTGGAGCTGCTCGATAAAGACAGCCACCTGATCGCGGTAGACGACCTGTACGGCGGCACCTATCGCCTGCTGGAAAAAGTGCGCAGCCGCACCGCCGGCCTGCGCGTGACTTACGTGTCGCCGGCGGATCTCGCCGGGCTGGAACAGGCGATCGAGCCGGATACCAAAATGATCTGGGTCGAAACGCCGACCAACCCGCTGCTCAAGCTGGCGGATCTGAGCGCCATCGCCGCGATCGCCAAAAAGCATCAGCTCATCAGCGTGGCGGACAACACCTTCGCCTCGCCGTATCTGCAACGTCCGCTGGATCTGGGCTTTGACGTGGTGGTGCACTCCGCCACCAAATACCTTAACGGCCACTCCGATGTGGTGGCGGGCGTCGCGGCGGTGGGGAATAACCCGGCGCTGGCGGAACAGCTCGGTTTCCTGCAAAACGCGGTCGGCGGCATTCTCGATCCGTTCAGCAGCTTCCTGACGCTGCGCGGCATTCGCACTCTGGCACTGCGCATGCAGCGCCACAGCGACAGCGCGCTGCGCATCGCCCAGTGGCTGGAGAGCCAGCCGCAGGTGGAAAACGTCTATTACCCCGGCCTGCCGAGCCATCCGCAGCATGAGCTGGCGGCGCGCCAGATGACGCGCTTCGGCGGCATGATCTCGGTACGGCTGAAAGGCGACGACGCCTATGCGCGCCGGGTCATCCAGCGTTCGCGCCTGTTCACCCTGGCGGAAAGCCTGGGCGGCGTGGAAAGCCTGATCAGCCAGCCGTTCAGCATGACGCACGCCTCCATTCCGCTGGAACAGCGCCTGGAAACCGGCATCACGCCGCAGCTGGTGCGCCTGTCGGTAGGGATTGAGGATGTGGAAGATCTGATCGCCGATCTGCAGCAGGCGCTGGCGGAATAATCACCGCATCAGCGCACCATCAGCCCGGCCGACGCGCCGGGCTTTTTTACGCCCGGCGTTCAGACGCCGATGACGTCCTGATAAAAACGGTGCGCCACATCGGGGTGAGAGCGGATGCGCCCTTTCAGGTAATTGTCGCCCACGTCGCGAAACAGCGGGTTGAGCGGATCGCTGGCCGGGCCGCCCGCCTGCGCCGCCAGCTGCGGCGGCAGTTGATACAGCGGCACCACCGCGTCCAGCCGCGCGCCGAGGAAGAAAGCGATCGACAACCTGTCGCGCCCCGCCGGCGGCGTTTCCACCCGGTGCACCGTGGCGCGCAGGTAGCCGTTGGTCGCCAGCTCCAGCAGCTCGCCGATGTTCACCACGAAGGTGTCTTCACGCGGCTGCGCGTCTATCCATTGCCCTTCGCTCACCTCTACCTGCAGCCCTTTTTGCGCGTCCTGCAGCAAAAAGCTGAGAAACCCGGAGTCCTTGTGCGCGCCGACGCCCTGTGCGCTGCCGGTGGCGTCCCGCCCCGGATAGCGGATAAGTTTGATGTGCTCGTTGGGCTTCTCGCCGTACAAGCGATCGAACGCCTGCTCCGGCAGCGACAGCGCCAAAGCGAAAGCGCGCAGCAGCCGCAGCGACATGGCGGTCATGGCCTGTTGCCACTGCAGCAGCAGCGGTTTCAGCGTCGGCAGCGCCGCCGGCCACTGGTTTGGCCCCTGCAGGCGCGCCCAGCGCGGCGTGTCATCAGACAGCGTCAGCGCCGGGCGTTCAGCGCCGATATCGAACTGCTCGCGCCAGTCAGGCTGCCCGCGCGTGAGTTCCGCCGCCGCCCGGTTGTAACCGCGAAAGTGCGGCGAATGCACCATCTGCACCGCCAGCTTGTCGGCTTCCGGCAGGGCGAAGAATTGCCGCGCGGCGTGCTGCAGCCGCGCATTCAGCGCGCCGTCCACGCCGTGCCCACGCAGATAGAAAAAACCGACGTCGCGGGCCGCCGCGCGCAGATCGTCGAGAAAGGCGCGCCGTTGGCACGCATCACCGTCAAGCTGCGAAAGACTCAGCAGCGGCAGCGTCTTCTGCGTCGTCAGATGCGTCATCATGCGGTTCCTCTTCTTCCCCGATCACGATCGGGCTGCCATACAGGCGAATAATCAACATTGTCACTCCCCAGCGGGTAGCTGCATTTGCTTCATAGTTA
Organism: Serratia sp. EWG9; assembly: GCF_019913725.1. NCBI lineage: Bacteria > Pseudomonadati > Pseudomonadota > Gammaproteobacteria > Enterobacterales > Yersiniaceae > Serratia > Serratia sp. EWG9. The sequence continues at coordinate 248,705 of NZ_JADNRO010000005.1, read as the reverse complement.
TCACCGCGCTCGCCGGAGCGGCCAATATTGTTGCGTTCTAAGTTATGCAAACGTTCAACAAAATGTCGCAAAACCGTCATCAATGTTTCTTATGCTCTGCGCAATTTCGCCGACGCCGCTGGCTGGCGACGTGCGCTATCCGCTATCCTGTAAACGACCTCATACCCTGCCTGCCGGAGAAATACTGATGGATTTAGCCTTATTCGACCTGGATGAAACCCTGATTGACGATGACAGCGCCAGCCTGTGGATCCGCTGGCTGGTCGGCCAGGGGTTCGCGCCGGCGGAGCTGGAACTGCAGGAGCAGCAGCTGATGCAGCTCTATTATCAGGGCAAGCTGTCGATGGAGGACTACATGCAGGCCACGCTGGCGCCGCTGGCCGGCCTGAGCGTGCAAACCGTGGCCGGCTGGGTGCAGCGTTACATCCGCCGCGACATCCTGCCGCGCGTCTATCCCGCCGCCCGCGAACGCCTGCAGTGGCACCGCGAACGCGGCGACTGCATCCTGGTGATCTCCGCCACCGGCGAGCATCTGGTGGCGCCGATCGCCGAACAGCTCGGCGCCGACGATGCGCTGGCGATCGGCGTGGAAATCAGCGATGGCCGCTTCACCGGCAACACCTACGGCACCATGACCTATCAACAGGGCAAGGTGATCCGCCTGCAGCACTGGCTGGCGCAGCACCCGCACCTGAAGTTCGAGCACAGCCACGGCTACAGCGACTCTCTCAATGACAAGGCGATGCTGCAATTCGTCGACAGCGCCACGGTGATCAACCCCGACAGCGAACTGAGCGCGCTGGCGGCGGAGCGCGGCTGGGAAGTGTGCCGCTGGGAACGCTGAGCGGCAGACAAAAAGTGCCCTGCGGTGTGACAAAAAGCGCGTTGTGGCGTAGGTATAGAGGGTCCTTATTATCCGCTAACGGAGTTATCCCATGCTGACCATTTGGGGTCGTGAGAATTCGAACAACGTCAGGAAGGTGCTGTGGTGCGCCGCCGAATTGGGGCTCAACTACACCCACATCAACGCCGGCGGGGCGTTCGGCAAAGTCAACGAAGAGAGTTACCGCGCGTTGAACCCGAACGGCCTGGTGCCGCTGCTGCAGGACGATGACTTCGTGCTGTGGGAGTCCAACACCATCGTGCGCTACCTGGCGGCGAAATTCGGCGACGCGACGTTCTATCCGCAAGATCTACAGGCGCGCGCCGCCGCCGAGAAATGGATGGACTGGACCACCTCGACGATTGTCCCGGCCTTCACCATCGTCTTTTGGGGCCTGATACGCACCGCGCCGGAGCTGCGCGACATGGCGAAAATCGAAACGGCGATCGCCACGCTGGAAAAACACTTCGACGTCATCGAACAGACGCTGGCGCACCAGCCTTACCTCTCCGGCGGCGCGTTCGGTTTCGGCGATATCCCGCTCGGCAGCTTCGCCTACGCCTGGTTCGAAATGCCGATCGCCCGCCGCCCGCGGCCGAACATGGAGCGCTGGTATCAGCAACTGCGCGCACGCCCGGCCTACCAGCACGGCGTGATGAGCGCACTCACCTGACGCGTGCGGGGCGTTACGACGCCCCGACCTTCAGCAGCTTGCCGTCCCGTTCGTCCGTCAGCAGATACAGGTAGCCATCCGGCCCGCTGCGCACCTCGCGGATACGTTCGCCGCGATCGCCCAGCAGCCGCTCTTCCGCCACCACCTTGTCCCCCTTCAGCGTCAGGCGAATCAGTGCCTTTTGCGCCAGCGCGCCGATGAACAGCGAGTGCCGCCAGGCGGGGAAGCGCTGCCCATCATAGAACGCCATGCCGCTGAGGCCGGGCGAAACCCGCCAATAGTGGAGCGGTTGTTCGGTGCCGGGCACCCGCTCCCCTTTCGCCTCGGGGATCGGCTGGTCGGAATAGTTGATGCCGTAGGTGGCCAGCGGCCAGCCGTAGTTTTTACCCGGCAGCGGGATGTTGAGCTCATCGCCGCCGCGCGGGCCGTGCTCATGCTCCCAGATTGCGCCGCTCCACGGGTTCAACGCCAGCCCTTGCGGATTGCGATGGCCGTAAGACCAAACCTCCGGGCGTTTACCTGCCTGGCCGACCCAGGGGTTGTCCGGCGGCACGGCGCCCTCGGCGGTCAGCCGCACCAGCTTGCCCTGCAATTTGTCGGTCTCTTGCGCCGTCGGCCGCTGATTGTTTTCGCCCAGCGTGATAAACAGGTAGCCTTGCCGATCAAACGCCAATTTGCCGCCGAAGTGATTGCCGACCGACAGCTTGGGCTGCTGACGGAAGATCACCTTAAAGTTTTCCAGCCGCGCGCCATCGTCGCTCAGGCGGCCATAGCCGACCGCCGTGCCGGCTTTGCCGCCCTCGCCCGGTTCGGCGAAGCTGAGATACACCCGGCGGCTGGCGGCGAAATCGGGCGCCGGCAGCACCTCCAGCAGGCCGCCCTGCCCTTCGGCGTAGACCTGCGGCACACCGGCGATCGGCGGCGACAGCCCTTTATCCTGCTGCCACAGCCGCAGCCGGCCGGGCCGTTCGGTGATAAGCAGGCCTTGTTCCGCCGGCAAGAAGGCCAGCGACCAAGGGTGTTCCAGGCCGTCCTGCAATTGGCTGACCGTCGGCGCGGCGTGCGCCAGGCCGCTGCATAGCAGCAAACCGGCCAGCAGAGTCAATCGGGACATGGCGTCCTCCTGAAGATAAAATGACCCGTTTAGTGTAGCCCACTCAGCGGCCGCGGTCGTTTGCATTACATTTCAACGGGTTGCCTTTTAGCCGCCATGTGCTTAAGTTAATCCATTACCCAGGAGGAAAAATGGACATTACCGTTACCGACGCGATCGACGAACACACCCTCGATGCGATCAGGCAAGGCCTGCGCGCTTACAACCTGCCGCATATCGACGCCAGCCACCGCAAGCCGCTCAGCGTCTATGCGCGCGACGAAGCCGGCGCGGTGATCGGCGGCCTGACCGCCGAAACCTGGGGCAACTGGCTGAGCGTCGAGTGGCTATGGGTGGCGGATACCCAGCGCGGCAGCGGCCTCGGCGGCCGACTGATGCGCGCCGCCGAGCACGAGGCGCAGGCGCGCGGCTGCCGCTACGCCCGCCTCGACACCTTCAGCTTCCAGGCACGGCCGTTCTACGAAAAACTCGGCTATCAGCTGCAAATGACGCTGAAAGAGTATCCGGTAGAACACGAGTGCTATTTTCTTACCAAAACCCTGACTGATTAATGGATGGACGGATGGACAGCAAAAGCATGGTGGTGAACTGTGTGGCGTACAAAGCCGGCCAACGGCTGGGCGAAGTGACCATCGACGATATCAGCGAGGTGGTCAAACAGCCCGACACCTTCATCTGGCTGGGATTAAGGCAGCCGGAGCCGGCGTTTATGCGCAAGGTGCAGGAGGAGTTCGGGCTGCACGATTTGGCGATCGAAGACGCGCTGTGCGCGCACCAGCGGCCGAAGCTGGAGACCTACGGCGACTCGCTGTTCATCGTGGTGAAAACCGCGCAGTGGGGCGAGCACGACGAAATCGAATACGGCGAAACCCACTTCTTCGTCGGCAAAAACTTTCTGGTGACGGTGCGCCACGGCGCTTCGCCCAGTTACGCGCCGATCCGCGCCAAGGCGGAAGAGAACCACAAGCAGATGTGCCGCGGGCCGGGCTTCGCCCTCTATTCGGTGTTGGACTTCGTGGTGGATAACTACCGCAGCGTGGTGGCGCGCTTCGAGAGCACCATCGAGAACATTGAAGCCAACATGTTTCAGTCAGAGTTCGATCAGGCGGCGATCGAGAACGTCTATACCCTGCGCCGCCATCTGCTGGCGCTGCGCAACGCCGCGCTGCCGATGGATGAAATCTGCAACCAGCTGATCCGCCTGCACGAAGAGGTGATCCCGAAAGAGCTGCGCGCCTACGTGCGCGACGTGCAAGATCACGCCCATCAGGTGGTCAGCAATATCGACGACATGCGCGAAATGCTGACCAACGCCATGCACGTCAACCTGGCGCTGGTGACGGTCAAACAAAACGAAGTGGTGAAACGGCTGGCGGGTTGGGGGGCAATCTTGGCCATCCCGACGGTGGTCTTCAGCCTGTACGGGATGAACTTCGCCGACATGCCGGAACTGAAGTTCCCGTGGGCCTATCACGCCACGCTGGGAGTGACCGCCGTCGGCTGCATTTTCCTGTATCAGAAACTGAAGAAATCGGGCTGGCTGTAAGCGCCAGAACGGCGCTTTTCCCGCCGACGAAAACGATCGCGGGGCGGCTGGGATCACCGGCCGCCCCGCCGCTTCAATACAGCATCGGCCGCCGATCGCGATGCACGTGATTGTGGCGGCCGATGCGCTTGTCATCGGCCGCGCCGATATCCATCGATGCCAGCACCATGCCTTCGCCTGTCAGGCTCTGCGTCAACGGATAGCCATCGGCGTCGACGATCACCGAACCGCCGATCCACGCAACGCCGCGCTCCGTTTCGCAACGATCGCACACCGCGATGAACAGCCGATTGACGGCGGCGTTGGCCTGCGCCTTCACCATCTCCGCCGGCCGTTCGCCCTGCGGGCGCGGCGCCAGCGGCCAGTTGACCGGCGCGCACAGCAGCTGAGCACCGGCCAACGCAGGCAAGCGCACCCACTCCGGAAACTCGAGGTCGTAACAGATCATCACCGCCAACCGGCCAAAACGCGTCTCGACGACCGGCGGCGGCCGATCGCCGGCGGTAAAGATCGAACTCTCTTCATGCCACAGGTGCGCTTTGCGATAAATCGCCCTCACCCCCTGCGCATCGATCAACGCCGCGCTGTTGGCCACCTCACCCTCGGGCAGGCGCTCGCAAAAACCGGCGACGATCGCCACATCCAGCTCACTCGCCAGGGCACACCACAGGCTGAGGCTAGGGCCGTCTTCGGCCTCGGCCAACGCCCGCGCCTCCGCCTTGTCGCGCAGCACATAGCCGCTGTTCACCAACTCCGGCAACACGATGACGTTGGCGCCACGCTGCGCTGCCCGGCGGATCGCCTGGGCGGACAGCGCCCGATTGTGCTCCGCTTCCCCTACCCGCAGCGCCAACTGGCAGCATGCGACGCTGATCGTACCCATGACTCACCTTCTCCTTACCCTCACCGTTAAACCGACAGGGCGGCGATACCCCCCCTACTCCTCAGTAAATCAGTAAAGGCGCCGTGATAAAAGCCCGGCCGCCCCTCAGCGTTCAGTTTGAGTCTCCAGCTGCGGCGCCGGACGGCTCAGCAGGCTGCCCAGCACGAAGGCGACGCCGCCGCCCAGCAGACCGCCGTAGATCGGGCTGTTGGCGTCGATGCCGTGCCAGATCATCAGCCCCACCACGCACAGGCTGCCGGCCAGCATGCTGGCGATGGCGCCGGCGCTGGTGGCGCGCGGCCAGAAGATAGCCCCCACCAACGGGATCAGCATGCCGCCCACCAACAGGTTGTAAGCCAGCGTTAGCGCCGCCAACACGTCGCGCACCACAAACGCCAGCCCCAGCATGACCGCGCCCATGAAAAGCGTGGTGAAGCGCCCGGCGGCCAGCCCGCCGGAAGGTTTGCGCCGGATGGCCGGCAGCACGTCCTCCAGCGCGATGGTCGAAGACGCCAACAGACAGGCGCTGGCGGTGGACATCAGCGCCGCCAGGGCCGCCGCGGCCACCAGCCCGCTGACGCCGACCGGCAACACCGCCTGCGCGATGGCGGCGAAGGCGCCGTCGGTATTACTGAGCGACGGCAGCACGATCTTGCCGGCCATGCCGATCAGCGCGCCGGTCACGCCGTACAGCACGCAATAGACGCCCGCCCCCAGCCCGGCGAAGCGCGCCACATTGGCGCTACGGGCGGTGAACACCCGCTGCCAGATGTCCTGACCGATCAAAATGCCGAAGAAGTAGATCAGGAAAAATACCAGAATAGTATCCAGCCCGATCGACGACAGCTGGTAGTAACCGGCGGGCAGCAGGCTGGTGAACGCCTCCCAGCCGCCGGCCTTGACGATGCTCATCGGCATCAGCACCAGCATCATGCCGACGGTCATGATGATGAACTGAATGATGTCGGTCAGCGTCAGCGACCACATGCCCCCCAGCGTCGAATACAGCACCACCAGCCCGCCGCCGAGCAGGATAGACGCGCTGAACGACAGGCCGAACATCACCTGCATCACGCTGCCGATGGCGATGATCGAGGTCACCGCCACCATCAGGTCATACGCCAGCATGATAGCGCCGCTGGTGACCCGCGCCGCCGGGTGATACCGCCGCGACAGCACCTGGCTGACGGTATACAGCTTTAGCTTGAGCAGCGGTTTGGCCAGCACCAGGCTCAGCACCACAATGCCCAGCCCGAGCGCACCGCACAGCCAGACGCCGGAGATGCCGTAGGTGTAGCCGAGCTTGACGCTGCCGATGGTCGACGCGCCGCCAAGCACCACCGCCGACAGCGTGCCCAGATACAGCCCCGGCCCCAGGTTGCGCCCGGCCACCAGATACGCCTCTTTGGAGTTGGCGCGGCGAATGCCCATCCACCCCACCGCGCCTATCACCAGAAAGTAAATCACCACAACCAGCAGATCGAGATTCATGGGTACCTCCACTCCGTTGTTATTGTTATCAGGGGGCCCGACGCAACCGCTCCGCCGGCAGGGTCAGTACGCCGGCCTCAGCGGGCCGGCAGCACGCACAGCATTTCAAACAGCAGATTGGCCGCCAGCAGCGCCGTATTGCCGGAGCGATCGTAAGGCGGCGACACCTCCACCACGTCGCCGCCAATCAGATTCAGCCCACGGCAGCCGCGCACGATCTCCAGCCCTTGCCAAACCGACAGCCCGCCGACCTCCGGCGTGCCGGTGCCCGGCGCGAAGGCCGGATCCAGCCCGTCGATATCGAAACTGAGATAAACCGGCGCATCGCCCATCTGCTCGCGGATCTCCGCCATCAGCGGCGTCAGCGACCGATGCCAGCAGGCTTCGGCCGGCACCACGCGGAAGCCCTGGCGCCGTGACCAATCGAAGTCATCCGCCGCATAGCCGCTGCCGCGCAGGCCAATCTGCACCACTTTTTCCGGTGCCAGCAGCCCCTCCTCAAACGCGCGGCGGAAGGTGGTGCCGTGCGCCAGCTGTTCGCCAAACATCTCCTCGTTGGTGTCGGAATGCGCATCGACGTGGATCAGCCCGACCGGGCCATGTCGGCGGGCGATGGCGCGCAGCACCGGCAGCGTCAGGGTGTGGTCGCCGCCGAGCGTCAACGGCGTGCAGCCGTGCGCCAGGATCTCGCGGTAAGCCGCCTCGATGCGCCGTACGCTGTCCGCCAGGCTGTAGGGGTTAATGGCGACGTCCCCCAGATCGGCCACCTGCAGCAGTTCGAATGGGGCGGAGCCGGTGCCCATGTTGTAGGGGCGGATCATCACCGACTCCTGGCGGATCTGGCGCGGGCCATAGCGGGTGCCGCTGCGATTGGAGGTGCCGATATCCAGAGGAATGCCGACAAAGGCGGCGTCCAGACCACGCGCCTGATCGGCGGCGGGCAGGCGCATCATGGTGGGGAGACCGGCAAAGCGCGGCATGTCGTTGCCGCTTTGGGGTTGGTTCAGCATGGCGTTTCCTTGTCTTGGGCTTGCGATAAATTGAAACATTTAAGCAACATTCGCAGACTACCCCGTTGACCGCACCGGCTACCATTCCCGCTTTTGCATGTAAACATCGAAAAACACGATGTAACTAACCCATTGAAGCGTTGATTTTTATTTCAATCTCATGCCATAAGAAAGGCCATATCTTCAGCGCCGCGCCTATTTCTTCAATGTTAAAAATGGGTTAAGCGGCCGACGTTCTGCGGAGGGGGCGATGCTCACTAACCTAAGCGATATCGATCTGAAGCTGTTGCGGGTGTTCGTCGCGGTGGCGGAAGCCCAGGGCGTCAGCGCCGCACAGGAAACGCTGCTGATGAACCAATCCACCATCAGCACCCATCTGGCCTCGCTGGAAACGCGACTGGGTTTTCGCCTGTGCCAGCGCGGGCGCTCCGGCTTCCGGCTGACGCCAAAAGGGGAACGCATGCTGATCGCCTGCCGCTCCTTGTTCAACGCCGCCCGCGACTTCACCCGGGTCAGCCAGTCGCTGAACGGCCTGCTGACCGGCGATCTGCAAATTGGTTTGGTGGATAACCTGGTTTCACTGCCGGGCAACCCGTTCAGTCAGGCCATCAAGCACTTTCAGCGGCGCCACCAGGACGTGCAATTGCAGTGCCGCATCTGTTCACCGAACGAGATTGAACAAGGGCTGCTGCACCGGCAGCTCGATCTGGGCATCGGCTACTTTGGCCAGCAGTTGGAGGCGTTGCGTTATCAACCGTGGCTGGAGGAGACGCAGGCGATCTATTGCAGTGAGGATCACCCGCTGTTCGCGGTGGAAGAACCCGAGCGCGAGCAGATTGAAAACGCGCGCTGGGTCAAGCGCGGCTACCTGCTGGCGCAGCAGCTGTGCCCGATCGCCCCGCCGCATCTGGCCGCGGTGGCCCACCACATGGAGAGCGTCGCCCATCTGGTGCTGAGCGGCACCTGTCTCGGTTATCTGCCCACCCACTATGCGGCGCGCTGGGTGGAGCAAGGGTTGCTGCGGCAGTTGGGCGGCACGGCGCTCTCTTACCGCGCCACGCTCAGCCTGGTCAGCCGCCCCGTCCAACCCGACGAGGCGTTGAACGCGCTGCTGGAGGATTTGGCGCGCGCCGGCGAAAAAAAGCCCCGCATACGCGGGGCCTGACGGACGTTAACTGACCGGCATGCGCGCCGGATCGGGATACTGGTATTCAAAACCCAGCTCGTTGCAGATGCGGTTGCCGTCCACCAGCCGCTCATCCTGTTCCGCTTCGTCGGCAAACTGCGGCGGCTCCAGGTGCAGCTGCTCGGCCAGGGCCGGATAGAAATCGCGCTTGGCCGGATGACGCGGCGCGCACAGGTTGTACACGTGGCCGCCCTTCGGCAGCTTGAGCAGCAGTTGGATGGCGGCGATGACGTCGTCCTGGTGCACCAGATTCACCCCCTGCGAGCCCCCCTTCACATCGAGCTTTCCCGCCAGGAAGCGGCCTGGGTGGCGATCGGCGCCCACCAGCCCCGCCAGGCGCAGAATGTCCACCGAGGTATTCGGCAGCTCGTGCAGCCAGCGCTCCAGCTCGGCCAATACCCGGCCGGACGGCGAGACCGGCCGCAGCGGCGACTCTTCGCGCAGCGTGCCGGCGGTTTCGCCATACACCGAGGTGGAACTGGTGAAGATCACCCGCGGCACGCCGAAAGCCATTGCGCTGTCCACCAGCATGCGCACCGCATTGAAATAATTCTCGCTGCCTTCGACGGTGCGGCGCGCGGGCAGCGTGACCACCAGCGCATCCACGCGCAGCAACGACGCCAGATCGTCCGGATCGCAGATCAATTCCGGCGTCAGCTCCAACTGATAACATTCGATGCCGCTCATCCGCGCGGCCTCGACGCCGTCCGGCGTGGTTTTGCTGCCGACCACGTCGTACCCGCGGCCCATCAGCGACAACGCCAGCGGCATGCCCAACCAACCCAGACCAATAATGGCTACCTTTTTCATCCTCTTCCTCTCCTGAAGATCGCAGCGCCCTGCCCTTAAGGCTACGCCACTGCGCGCGGCGATACAATCTGACCGGCTTAAGGTTAGGTAAAGCCGTGTGTGGCTAATAACTCAACCTGTTTCAATAAATTAAATTTATGACGATAAAAAAGAGTTGCACGGCGGACAGCGGATAGTTTAGCTTAATTGCCATACGGTTTTTTACCGACTTTTGCTGAGAGAAAACACCATGACACGCGTTCAGTTCAACCACCATCATCACCATCACCCTGACTAGTCTTTCAGGCGATGTGTGCTGGAAGACGGTTTGTTAATCTTCCAGTGGCGCGCAGAACGCAAGAGAGAGCCCTCGGAAGATTTCTTCCGAGGGTTTTTTTTTGGCTCCGGACAGACAGAAAGAATAGTTTTTACAATAAATTCATAAAATTACAGATTAAACAGAGGTTACCATGCTGGACAAGACACGTTTACGGATCGCAATGCAGAAGTCGGGCCGCCTGAGCGATGAATCCCAGGAACTGCTGGCGCGCTGCGGCATCAAGATTAACCTGCAGCAGCAGCGTCTGATCGCCTTCGCCGAAAACATGCCGATCGATATCCTGCGCGTGCGCGACGACGACATTCCGGGTCTGGTGATGGACGGCGTGGTCGATCTCGGCATCATCGGCGAGAACGTGCTGGAAGAAGAGCTGCTCAGCCGCCGCGCACAGGGTGAAGACCCGCGCTACTTCACCCTGCGCCGCCTCGATTTCGGCGGCTGCCGCCTGTCGCTGGCCACCCCGCTCGACGCCGAATACGCCGGCCCGCAAAGCCTGCAGGACGCCCGCATCGCCACCTCTTACCCGCACCTGCTGAAGCAATACCTCGACAAACAGGGCGTGCGCTTCAAATCTTGCCTGCTGAACGGCTCGGTGGAAGTGGCGCCGCGCGCCGGCCTGGCCGACGCCATCTGCGATCTGGTCTCTACCGGCGCCACGCTGGAGGCCAACGGCCTGCGCGAAGTGGAAGTGATCTACCGCTCCAAAGCTTGCCTGATCCAGCGCGACGGCGAAATGCCTGAAGCCAAACAGCAGCTGATTGACCGCCTGATGACCCGCATTCAGGGCGTGATCCAGGCGCGCGAATCCAAATACATCATGCTGCACGCGCCGAGCGAGAAACTGGACGAGATCGTCGCGCTGCTGCCGGGCGCCGAACGCCCGACCATTCTGCCGCTGGCCGGCGCGCAGAACCGCGTGGCGATGCACATGGTCAGCAGCGAAACCCTGTTCTGGGAAACCATGGAAAAACTGAAAGCGCTCGGCGCCAGCTCGATTCTGGTGCTGCCGATTGAAAAGATGATGGAGTAACGCCATGTCGACCTTCAACACGCCGATCGATTGGGCGACGTGCAGCGCCGAACGCCAGGCCGAGCTGCTGATGCGTCCGGCGATCGCCGCTTCCGACAGCATCACCCGCACGGTGAACGAGATCCTCGACAACGTGAAGGCCAACGGCGATCGGGCGTTGCGCGACTACAGCGCCCGTTTCGACAAGGCGGAAGTCTCGACGCTGCGCGTCAGCGCCGAGCAGATCGCCGCCGCCGCCGCGCGGTTGGGCGACGACATCAAACAGGCGATGGCGGTGGCCGTCGCCAACGTGGAAACCTTCCACAACGCGCAGCGACTGCCGCCGGTGGACGTCGAAACGCAACCGGGCGTGCGCTGCCAGCAGGTGACCCGCCCAATCGACTCGGTGGGACTGTATATTCCCGGCGGATCGGCGCCGCTGTTCTCCACCGTGCTGATGCTGGCGACGCCGGCGCGCATCGCCGGCTGCCGCCGGGTAGTGCTGTGCTCGCCGCCGCCGATCGCCGATGAGATCCTGTATGCGGCGCAGCTGTGCGGCGTGCAGGAAGTGTTTCAGGTCGGGGGCGCGCAGGCGATCGCCGCCCTGGCGTTCGGCACCGAAAGCGTGCCGCGCGTGGCGAAGATCTTCGGGCCGGGCAACGCCTTCGTGACCGAAGCCAAGCGGCAGGTCAGCCAGCGCCTTGACGGCGCGGCCATCGATATGCCGGCCGGTCCTTCGGAAGTGCTGGTGATCGCCGACGCCGGCGCCACCCCGGCATTTGTCGCTTCCGATCTGCTGTCGCAGGCCGAGCACGGCCCGGATTCGCAGGTGATCCTGCTGACGCCGGACGCGGCGATGGCGCAGGCGGTGGCCGAAGCGGTGGAAAGCCAGCTGGCCGAACTGCCGCGCGCCGACACCGCCCGCCAAGCGCTGGCGAGCAGCCGCCTGATCGTGGCACGCGATCTGCCGGAGTGCGTGGCCATCAGCAACCGTTACGGCCCGGAGCACCTGATCATTCAGACCCGCAATGCGCGCGATCTGGTGGACGGCATCACCAGCGCCGGTTCGGTGTTCCTCGGCGACTGGTCGCCGGAGTCCGCCGGCGATTACGCCTCCGGCACCAACCACGTGCTGCCGACCTACGGCTACACCGCCACCTGCTCAAGCCTTGGTCTGGCCGATTTCCAAAAACGCATGACGGTGCAAGAGCTGACGCCGCAGGGCTTCAGCAACCTGGCTGCCACCATCGAGACGCTGGCTGCCGCCGAGCAGCTGATCGCCCACAAGAACGCCGTGACCCTGCGCGTCGCCGCCCTGAAGGAGCAAGCATGAGCATCGAAAAACTGGCGCGCGCCAACGTTCGCGAGCTGACCCCTTATCAATCGGCGCGCGCCTCGGCGGCAAGGGCGACGTATGGCTGAACGCCAACGAATACCCGATCGCCCCGGAATTCCAACTGACCGCGCAAACCTTCAACCGCTATCCGGAGTGCCAGCCGGCGCAGGTGATCGAACGCTACGCCGCCTATGCCGGGGTCAAGAAAGAGCAGGTGCTGGTCAGCCGCGGCGCCGATGAAGGCATCGAGCTGCTGATCCGCGCCTTCTGCGAGCCGGGCAAAGACGCCATTCTGTTCTGCCCGCCGACCTACGGCATGTACGCCGTCAGCGCCGAAACCTTTGGCGTGGAGCGCCGCACCGTAGCCGCCAAAGAGGACTGGCAGTTGGATCTGCCGGCCATCGCGGACAGCCTGGACAACGTGAAACTGATCTACGTCTGCAGCCCGAACAACCCGACCGGTAACCTGATTGACCCGGACTCTCTGCGCAGCCTGCTGGAGATGGCCAAAGGCAGAGCGATCGTCGCGGTGGACGAAGCCTATATCGAGTTTTGCCCGCAGGCCTCGGTGGCCGGGTGGCTGAGCGACTATCCGCACCTGGCTATCCTGCGCACGCTGTCGAAGGCCTTTGCGCTGGCCGGCCTGCGCTGCGGCTTTACGCTCGCCAACGAAGATCTGATCGCCCTGCTGCTGAAGGTGATCGCGCCTTACCCGCTCTCGACGCCGGTGGCGGATATCGCCGCGCAGGCGCTGAGCGCCGAAGGCATCCGCACCATGCGCCAGCGCGTCACCGACATCGCCGCCACCCGCAGCTGGCTGCAGCAACAGCTGGAAAAATGCGCCTGCGTCGAGCAGGTTTTCGCCAGCGACAGCAATTACCTGCTGGCCCGCTTCACCGCCTCAAGTAATGTGTTTAAAAGCTTGTGGGATCAGGGCATTATCTTACGAGACCAAAACAAACAGCCCGGGTTGTCCGGCTGCCTGCGCATCACCATAGGCACCCGCGACGAATGTCAACGCGTGGTGGACGCCTTGTCCGCCCTGCCCGGCGCCAACCAGACTCGCCAGGAGCCAATGTGAGCCAAAAAATCCTCTTTATCGATCGTGACGGCACGCTGATCGCCGAGCCACCGGAAGATTTCCAGGTTGACCGCCTGGACAAGCTGGCGCTTGAGCCGGACGTGATCCCTTCCCTGCTGGCGCTGCAACAGGCGGGGTATCAGCTGGTGATGATCACCAATCAGGATGGGCTCGGCACCGCCAGTTTCCCGCAGGAAACCTTCGATCCGCCGCACAACCTGATGATGCAGATCCTTAGCTCGCAGGGCATTCAGTTCGCCGATGTGTTGATCTGCCCGCACCTGCCGGCGGACAACTGCGACTGCCGCAAGCCGAAGACCGCGCTGGTGAAGGGTTATCTCGAACCCGGCGTGCTCGATACCGCCCACAGCTACGTGATCGGCGATCGGCCGACCGACGTGCAGCTGGCGGAAAACATGGGCATTCAGGGGCTGCGCTACCAGCGCGGCGTGCTGGGCTGGAAAGAGATCGTGCGCCAGCTGACCCTGCGCGACCGTCATGCGCGGGTTAACCGCGTGACCAAAGAGACGCAGATCGATGTCAACGTCTGGCTGGATCGCGAAGGCGGCAGCAAAATCAAAACCGGCGTCGGCTTCTTCGACCACATGCTGGATCAGATCGCCACCCACGGCGGCTTCCGCATGGAGATCGACGTCAAAGGCGACCTGTATATCGACGATCACCACACCGTAGAGGACACCGGCCTGGCGCTGGGCGAAGCGTTGAACAAGGCGCTGGGCGACAAGCGCGGCATCGCCCGCTTCGGCTTCGTGCTGCCGATGGACGAGTGTCTGGCGCGCTGCGCGCTGGATATCTCCGGCCGCCCGCACCTGGAGTACAAGGCCGAGTTCAACTATCAGCGCGTCGGCGATCTCAGCACCGAAATGGTCGAGCACTTCTTCCGCTCGCTCTCCTACACCATGGGTTGCACGCTGCACCTGAAGACCAAAGGCAAAAACGACCACCACCGGGTCGAAAGCCTGTTCAAAGTGTTTGGCCGCACGCTGCGCCAAGCGATCCGCGTCGAGGGCAATACCCTGCCGAGCTCGAAAGGAGTGCTGTGATGAACGTGGTGATTTTGGATACCGGCTGCGCCAACCTGGCCTCCGTCACCTATGCGGTGCGGCGCCTGGGCTATCAGCCGGAAGTGAGCCGCGATCCGGAGATCGTGCTGCGCGCCGACAAGCTGTTCCTGCCGGGCGTCGGCACCGCGCAGGCGGCGATGGATCAGCTGCGCGAACGCGATCTGATCGAACTGATCAGGGCCTGCACTCAGCCGGTGCTGGGCATCTGCCTCGGTATGCAGCTGCTGGCGGCCAGCAGCGAAGAGAACGGCGGCATAACGACGCTCGGCCTCATCGATACGCCGGTAAAGCAGATGACCGACTTCGGCCTGCCGCTGCCGCATATGGGTTGGAACCAGGTATCCGCGCAGGCGGGCCACCATCTGTTCCGCGGCATCGATGACGGCGCCTACTTCTATTTCGTTCACAGCTATGCGATGCCGATATGCCCCAGCACCATCGCTCAGGCGAACTACGGCGAGCCCTTCACCGCCGCCGTGCAAAAAGACAACTTCTTCGGCGTACAGTTTCATCCAGAACGATCTGGAGCGGCCGGCGCGCAACTGTTGAAAAACTTTCTGGAGATGTAGGCAGCATGATTATTCCGGCTTTGGATTTGATCGACGGCAACGTGGTGCGTTTGCATCAGGGCGATTACGGCCAACAGCGCGACTACGGCAACGATCCGCTGCTGCGCCTGCAGGACTATCAACAACAGGGCGCCCAGGTGCTGCACCTGGTCGATCTGACCGGCGCCAAAGAACCGGCCGCGCGCCAGATCCCGCTGCTGCGCAAGCTGTTGGCGGGGGTTAACGTGCCGGTGCAGGTCGGCGGCGGCATCCGCAACGAGCAAGACGTCAGCGCCCTGCTGGAGGCCGGCGCCACGCGCGTGGTAATCGGCTCCACCGCGGTGAAACAGCCGCAGCTGGTGCAAAGCTGGTTCGAACGCTATGGCGCCGACGCGCTGGTACTGGCGTTGGATGTGCGCATCGACGCGCAGGGCGTGAAGCGCGTGGCCATCAGCGGCTGGCAGGAGGATTCCGACGCCACGCTTGAACAGGTGGTAGAGCAGTTCCTGCCCTACGGGCTGAAACACGTGCTGTGCACCGACATTTCGCGCGACGGCACGCTGGCCGGTTCCAACGTGGCGCTGTATCAGGCGATCAGCCGCCGCTATCCGCAAGTGGCCTTCCAGGCCTCAGGCGGCATCGGCAATCTGGACGACATCGCCCAGTTGCGCGGCAGCGGCGTTGCCGGCGTGATCGTCGGGCGCGCCCTGCTGGAAGGTAAATTTAGCGTTGAGGAGGCGATTGCATGCTGGCAAAACGGATAATCCCGTGTCTGGATGTTAAAGACGGGCAAGTGGTGAAAGGCGTGCAGTTCCGCAACCACGAAATCATCGGCGACATCGTGCCGCTGGCGCAGCGCTATGCGCAAGAAGGCGCGGACGAGCTGGTGTTTTACGATATCACCGCCTCGAGCGACGGCCGGGTGGTCGACAAAAGCTGGGTGTCGCGCGTGGCGGAGGTGATTGATATCCCGTTCTGCGTCGCCGGCGGCATTAAAAGCGCCGAGGACGCCAGCCAGATCCTGTCTTTCGGCGCCGACAAAATCTCCATCAACTCACCGGCGCTGGCCGATCCCGATCTGATTAGCCGCCTGGCGGATCGCTTTGGCGTGCAGTGCATCGTGGTGGGCATCGATACCTGGTTCGACAGTGAAACCGGCAAGTATCACGTCAATCAATATACCGGCGACGAGAGCCGCACCCGCGTCACCCAGTGGGAAACCCTCGACTGGGTGCAGGAAGTGCAGCGCCGCGGCGCCGGTGAGATCGTGCTGAACATGATGAACCAGGACGGCGTGCGCAACGGTTACGATCTGCAGCAGCTGCGCCGAGTGCGCGAGGTCTGCAAGGTGCCGCTGATCGCCTCCGGCGGCGCGGGCACGATGGAGCACTTCCTGGAAGCGTTCCGCGATGCGGACGTCGACGGCGCGCTGGCGGCATCGGTGTTCCACAAACAAATCATCAATATTGGCGAACTGAAAAGGTTCCTGGTCGAACAAGGCGTGGAGATTCGCGTGTGCTGACAGAACAACAGAGAAACCAGCTGGACTGGGAGAAAACCGACGGCCTGATGCCGGCCATCGTGCAACACGCCGTTTCCGGCGAAGTGCTGATGCTGGGTTACATGACGCCGGAAGCGCTGGCGACCACCGAGCAGGGCGGCAATGTCACCTTCTTTTCGCGCACCAAGCAGCGCCTGTGGACCAAAGGCGAAAGTTCCGGCCACTTCCTCAAGGTGGTCAGCATCACGCCGGACTGCGATAACGACACGCTGCTGGTATTGGCCAACCCGATCGGCCCGACCTGCCACCTGGGCAACAGCAGCTGCTTCCACCCGGCCGCCAGCGACTGGACGTTCCTCTATCAGCTGGAACAGCTGTTGGCGGAGCGCAAGCATGCCAGCCCGGACAGCTCATACACCGCCAGCCTGTACGCCAGCGGCACCAAACGCATCGCGCAGAAGGTCGGGGAAGAAGGCGTGGAAACCGCGCTGGCCGCCACGGTCAACGATCGCGAAGAGCTGACCAACGAGGCCTCGGATCTGATCTATCACCTGCTGGTGCTGCTGCAGGATCAGGATTTGGATCTGAGCGCGGTGATCGGCCGGCTGCGCGAGCGGCATCAGAAATAACCACCACTGGCAGGACTCGACTTTTGTTGGGTTCTGCCCTTATACGCACCATCAAATTTTCACCGATGCCTCACATTTTAAAAATCTCTTGCTTCATCAAATTATTTTTGGTTTAGAATTAGATTAGGCCTACAACAATTTAGGATTGGCAGCTATGGGAAGTGATAAACTTTCATGCTTCGAAAGCATGGGTGATAATTGCGAGTTTGGTTTCTATTTGCGTAAAAAAGGCATCGAAAGCGGCAGTTTATTCCGTTGGTCGCTCATCAAGGATCATCAGGATCTTCTCAATCTCATTTCCAGTGATTTTAACGAATTCTATCAGTATCATAATCTCCAGCCTACCTGGAGAAATATGCTGGTTGATAGCTCAAATGGTGTTATATTCCACACTGAGCTCTTTAGTCAGCAGGTTGGTGAACACTGGGAGTTTGAAGATGATGAGGATACAAGAAAGGAAAAATACCTGATAGAGAAGGAAAAAATCGATTATCTTGTTAACAAATTCAATAATGCACTGAAAGAAGGCAACAGAGTTTTCGTTATCAAAAAGAACAACAATCAAATTGATATGACTGTCATTGAAAAATTAGCAAACAAACTCAATCAATCTGGCAAAGCCAAGATATTAGTGGTCTTCCAAAACGATGATAAAAACAAGCTTGGCTTGGTTGAACATTATAATGAAAACATATTAATTTCTTACATCGATCGCTTTGCAGATTATAGCCAAGCCGACAATATTTCAGTTGAAGGCTGGGATAAAATCATCAACAATGTAACAAATAAACTCTAATTATTGTAGAAGCGCCGCATATTGCGGCGCTTTATTTATTAGCGGCCACGAAGAGTATTAAATACTTTCCTTGTGACACGATAGAAGAAACCTCGTTTATTTACCGCTGCATACAATGCATTGAATCGGTCATGTGCCCAACCATCACGCTGCTGAGAAATGAGGTAATCAAGTTTTTCGTTGATTATACCAACCTCAGCGGATCCGTTAACATTAGGGTTATTACGATAGAATGCCAGATCGCGTTCCAGCCGATGAATCCTATCGATATAAGATGGGATCAATCCCATAGTGTACTGAATTCGATTATCAGGAGACATGAATGGACGATAGCTGCGGAAGTTATTCTTTCCTTTATTTCCACTAATTAACATACCCGTATTAGCAACTCGGTACCAGAATAAAGCTTCAGGCACCAACTGCATCTTGTATCCAGCCAAAGCGACACGACAGAAGAACTCCCAATCTTCGTGCCCAATACCATAGTCTTCAGTAAAACCGCCAACGCTGTCAAAAACACTTTTTCTGATCATTGCATTAGCATCACCGAAACAGTTAGCAAAGCTGGCGACGTTCAGATCTGCACCTAAGGGTAACCAACAATCCTTCATTTTACGGAACGGCGATGGGAACTCATCCCCATAAATCAAATCACTCGGAGTCGTCAAAAGATCACTGCCGGAGTAAACCGCCGCACGCACGAATGTTTCAATCTCATGCGGTTTAGCAACATTGTCGTCATCCATGAAGATCAAAAATTCACCAGATGCGTGCTTTGCAGCTAAGTTACGAGCAGCGCCTAAATAATTATTAGAACTCTTTATAATCTTCCAGCCTTTCTCAGAGAACTCTTTATTTAGAAGATCTAGATAACGGCGGGACTCATCCTTGACACTTCCATCGTCAACGAGAATGACCTCGAAGTTGGAATAGGTTTGCGTTTTTAGCGAGGCGATAGCCTGTTGCAGCAAATGGCTTCGATCATGGTGAACCAAGCAAACGCTCACCAACGGTTCTAAATTTGCGTCAGCCTGCAAGCGAGTAGGTTCAAAAGATTCGCTAAGCGCCTCAATCCAACGTGTTTTAATTTCATCAACGTTTTGAACCAACTGCGATTTAACATGAAGATTGTCGAGCCGCAACGTAATTTTTTGATACAATGAACTAGGTGTTGGTTCAAATATAATCTCAGGATGGTTCTCTACGGGAATCAGTTCTTTTATGCCACCAACCGAAGAGGCTATAAAGTTAACATCACCGATCAAACTTTCGTAGACAGTATAAGGCGAGTTCTCAACTAAAGAAGGAATAACAACGAGTGTATTCTCTCCTTTGATATAAGCATCAGCTTGTGTACGATCATAGTCGGTAATAATATTAACTTCGACATCGAGCGAATCCGTTTTCGTTCTTATATGTTCAATGGAGTTAAAACCTTCCGCAACTACTGCTTTCCCCATAAACGTAACTGCCGAAATTTTGACTAGCTCGTCTTTTTTCAGGTTATGCAAGGCCCGTAGAAAAATATCTAATCCTTTTCTGGTTTCTAAGCGACCGAAGAAAACAAGTTCAATACCGTTAGCTATTTTTTTAGAGCGCTTTGGAAGTATTGCATCATCAACTGGATTGATTGAGAAGGGTTCGCAGTTAAGAATAACATGACTTGCCGCAGGCAAAATCCAATTTTTATCACGCATCCAATCTAGCAAGTATTGTGAAGGGCTAATAACCTCATCAGCCATCTCGACGACCTTCTGCTCCATGAAATAAAGCTCCATGTGGTTTTGGTCGTACGGAAGTTGATAATTTCCTTCATCAGCCCAGAGAGTAGAGCTATGCGTGTTTACAATGAACTTGGTATCCGCAAAGAATAGTCCTTGCCCTTTTGCAAGAAGCGAGTAATAAAGATCCGCCTGCCATTCACAAGCAATGACAATATCATAAGGCGCCCTTTCACTTTCCTTCATCCATTCATAAACTGCGTAGCTTTTTCTTCGGAAATAAGGAGCATCGATATTTATATCTGTTAGTGCAGGAAGCACCTTCAGATTAACACCATGATCTTTATATACCTCAATCCAATGTTCGATTTTTCGCTCACCAGATTCGGAGTAATCGCCACAGGTATAAAGGACCTCGACAGCGAAGCCTGACTTTGCCATGTTTACAGACAAAGAGGTAAAAGCCGTTCCAATTCCTCCGTTTCGGATCGGGCCTTCGATATCAGGAGTAACTATAAGAACTTTTTTCATACAAACATATCCTTCGAATCGTTCTAATAACTTGCGTTGATTATTGTTATCACAATCTTTACACTACGACCGTCTTGTCGAACAACAGCTCTTTCTGTACTGTGACAAGATACTTGAGTAGATGCCTGTTTTCTGCTTATCCATCATTTGAATTCATGAGGTCAAAAATGTCCCATAAGAATGAAAACCAGTTTACCTCAATGTTGCGAGAACTTTGTAAAAGCTATCATTTTGTCTATAAAGCCAATCCAGGAAATGCAGGCGATGGCGTTATCGCCGCAGCAACATATGATTATTTGGAGGCCAATGGATTTGATTACTCTCCATTCAGATCCTCGGAAGAGTATAGTCCAGAAACTCACGTCCTGCTTTTTGGTGGTGGCGGAAATTTAATTGAGAACTATTACGCTGAAGGTCGTGACTTCATACAGAAAAATATCTCAAACTTTGCCAAAGTCATTATATTCCCTTCAACCATTTTCGGCTACACTCAATTTTTCAAGGAAAATATAAAAAAACTCTTTGTCTGTTGTCGAGAGAAAACCTCGTATGAACGTTTATTAAAATTAGGTTATATTCCAGACGAGTCAATCATCCTAACACAGGACATGGCATTTTATCTCGATAAAGATAAATATATCAATGATGTAACACCAACTAAGGAAGTAGCATCTTGTTATCGCACTGATTCAGAGTCCTTGACTAAACTACATCATGAAAATAACCATGACATATCTCTAACGTGGAATGGTGACTATTGGGACAATGTTAATCTCGCACGAAACTCAACCCGTTCACTTATCAGTTTTTTACAAGATTATAAAGCGGTTAATACAGACAGGTTACATGTCGCGATTTTAGGATCGCTATTAGGCATGGAGGTTAATTTTTATCCTAACTCATATTACAAAAATGAGGCTGTCTATGATCACTCCTTAATGAATTACTTTCCAAATACCTATTTTATCAAGTAAATCTCCAATATAAAAAAACCGCCAGGTATTAGCCTGGCGGTTCTTATCATCAAGAAATAAATTATTCCATCCATTCGGTATGGAACACGCCTTCCTTGTCGATGCGTTTGTAGGTGTGCGCGCCGAAATAGTCGCGCTGCGCCTGGATCAGGTTAGCCGGCAGCACCGCTGAACGGTAGCTGTCGTAGTAAGCGATCGCGGCGGAGAAGGTTGGCGTAGGGATACCGTTCTGCACGGCATAGGCCACCACGTCACGCAGCGCCTGCTGGTACTCGTCGGCGATTTGCTTGAAGTATGGCGCCAGCAGCAGGTTGGCGATATCGGCATCCGCTGCGTAAGCGTCGGTGATCTTCTGCAGGAACTGGGCACGGATGATACAGCCGGCGCGGAAGATCTTGGCGATTTCGCCGTAGTGCAGATCCCAGTTATTTTCTTTGGACGCGGCTTTCAGCTGAGAGAAGCCCTGCGCGTAGGATACGATCTTGCCCAGATACAGCGCGCGACGCACTTTCTCGATGAACTCGGCTTTGTCGCCGGTGAACGGTGCCACTTTCGGCCCGGTCAGCACTTTAGACGCGGCAACGCGCTGATCTTTCAGCGAGGACAGGTAGCGTGCGAACACCGATTCGGTGATCAGCGACAGCGGTTCGCCCAGATCCAGCGAGCTCTGGCTGGTCCACTTGCCGGTGCCTTTGTTGGCGGCTTCGTCCAGGATCACATCGACCAGGTATTTACCCTCTTCGTCTTTCTTGGTGAAGATGTCTTTGGTGATGTCGATCAGGTAGCTGTTCAGCTCACCCTTGTTCCACTCGGCGAAGGTTTCGGCCAGTTGCTCGTTGCTCAGGTTCAGCGCCTGCTTCAGCAGAGAATAGGCTTCGGCAATCAGCTGCATGTCGCCGTATTCGATGCCGTTGTGCACCATCTTCACATAGTGGCCAGCACCGTCAGCGCCGATATAAGTCACGCAAGGCTCGCCTTCCGCAACCGCAGCGATTTTCTCCAGGATCGGCGCTACCAGCTCGTAAGCTTCTTTCTGGCCGCCAGGCATGATGGAAGGCCCTTTCAGCGCGCCCTCTTCACCGCCGGAAACGCCGGTGCCGATGAAATTGAAGCCCTGGTCGGACAGTTCGCGGTTACGACGGATGGTGTCCTGATAGTAGGTGTTGCCGCCATCGATCAGGATATCGCCCTTGTCCAGATGCGGAGTCAGCGAGGCAATGGTTTTATCCGTCGCTTCGCCCGCTTTCACCATCAGCAGGATGCGGCGTGGTTTTTCCAGCGATTCAACAAACTCTTCAACGGTGTAATACGGCGCCAGGTTTTTGCCCGGATTCTCAGCGATTACTTCGTCAGTCTTGTCGCCAGAACGGTTGAAAATGGAAACGGTGTAACCACGGCTCTCGATGTTCAGCGCGAGGTTGCGGCCCATTACCGCCATGCCGACAACGCCGATTTGTTGCTTGGACATTTAGGAACTCCTGTCTGAGGATGACCCTGCTGGCAACGTCGGCCAGCAGGTTTTGTGATGTGGCACACATGTTAACTCAGGATTGAGCCGGGTGGGTAGTGATTGGTGCGATAGGCTTTGCAACAGATTATAAAACGTTAAAAATTGTACAACTGCCTCAATAACAGCTGTTTGGACTGTTGGACCTGCTCCAGTCCCTTTTGCCTGTCTCCATGCGCAAACAGTAAAAAAGCCCGTAACTCCTCCAGACTGATATCCGGTCGAATCATTGGCCAATTTGACATTCGTTGCAGGCTGGTGAACTTGTTGTCGTAGTAATCAGACCACGAAAGTGCGATCCCAGGCAGACCAAGACTGGCTGCGATAACCTGAAAATGGAAACGCGAACTGATACAAAAATCATGCGTCGCGAAAGTCAATCCATCTTGCCAAACCTGCTCAAACGGCACCAACTCGGCCAGGGGAAAAAGCTTGAGAACTTGCCGGAAGAAAATTCCATCCGAGCCCGGCCGAAACTCATAAAATTTAATCTTCGCATTCGGATGCTTCTCAAGGAATATCATTGTCGCTTGTCCTAGCAAGCCCAATAATTTCCCAGTGAGAACATCATCTTCCGACAGCTCGGTATGAATGCACAGATGTAAAGTAAACGGCTCACGTTCTACAAGGTGCCCTACAGAATAGGACGAAAAAGCAAAATAATCGTCACCTGTAAAACCGAGTTGTGGTAGCTCAAATGGCGCTAAAACCTCGTAACTCGCCCTATCTCTGACATCAAACCGGTCAAACTGGCGAATGTAAGGAACAAGTTGCCCGGCCTTTTCAGGAGAGAGCGGTTGCAACCCCAGTCCGGTTGCATAACACGCGAGCTGGTATTTTTTTGCAAAATATGCCGCCACTTCAATTAGCCGTGAGTTGGCGCCCCAGAGCTCATTGATATAGCCCCCACCCAGTAGATGAATGCTGGTGGTGGAGGCAAACGCCTTGGACATCAAACGTTCACGCAACGGTAGCGTGTAAGGATCGGCAAGCTTCTCTTCCAGGGAGCCATCATCGCCCAACGCTTGCACCAGCCGCCATAAATAATCCACGCATCGCACACCGGGAAACAATCCTGAGGCAACGACGGCGTCAACGGCATCCAGATAAATGACGCAATCCGGAAAGCGCCGCTGTAATTCCGTTACCCAAAATCGCGTCAGCATATCATCGCCAAAATTGGGCATACCTGCAGCGGAAACCAAATAGAACACTTTTACTACCGAAACAGGAACATCCTCATTACATTTTTTCGTCCACAGTTTCGTAAAAAAAGTCACTACGGCGCTCCTGAAGTTAATAACTTCTGGTTGCAATCGCACGTTGATAAAGCTTCAAAGTATCGTCAATCACCAACGACGACGCAAACTTATTCTCGATACGCTCACGGCTGCGCACGCCCATCTCAACGCGCTTGCTTGGACTGGTAAGCAACTGCTCCAACTTCTCTGCCAAAACCTCGATATTGCGCATCTCCACCAGGCTGCCGGTGTACTCATCAATAATCAGACTTTGGCAACCACCCACGTCATAAGCGATGCAAGCACGCCCAACCGAAGACGCTTCCAGCAAAATACGCGGAATGCCTTCTGAATACGTAGAAGGCAGAGCGACAACGTTAGAGGCCTCAATCAGGCTGTAAACGTCGCTGCAACGACCCAACCAATTGATGAGCCCCTGCTGGTGCCATTCTTCTATTTGCGACAGCGGAATCGCATCCGGATCGTCAACAATGGAAATTCCCGCCACATTCAACACAAAATCCACGCCTTTCTGCGCCAAGCGCTTTTTCACCTCGACCAGATCGCCCAAACCTTTGCTCCAGAGCAATCGGCTGGCGAACAAGACGACCGGTTTTTCGCGGTTGATTTCTAGCGAGTAGTGATAAATATCGGGGTTAATGCCGGCACCATCGATAACAACCGTTTGGCTTTTTTTCGCTTCAGTCAGCGCTAGAAGTCGATCGCGGTCGTGTTCGTGCTCAAAGGCCAGCAAGCATTTTTTGTTCTTAAAGATATGATTGTACGAATGTAACGTCAGATAACGAATGACGTTCATTGACAATTTATCTTCCATAAAGACACGCCCAAGCCCGACAAAGCCCAGAATAATCGGTTTGTTGTAAAAACGCGCAAAGAACCCCCCCATCAAACAAGGTTTGATAGTGATGCAATGCAGTACGTCTGGGTCAATTTTTTTGAGCAACGACCATACCTTGGCCAATGAACCAAAGAAGTTGAACGGGTTGATGGACAGCTCAGATACTGATGAATCGTGGCAGATAAAACCTTTATCTGCCAACTTTTGCTGAATGTCGTCTCCCACAAAGTGGCTAACAACGTGGATTTCATAGCCAGCAGCCTGAGCCGCCAGCGCTCTTTCAACCCAATGCAGTTCAAAGTACCAATCTGAGTTGATAAAATAACAAATCTTTTTCATTTAACTCTTACCGGCTAATGTTGTTTACCATTTTTACGTGATATACCGTCAACAATACCGCGCACTACGTATTTAATATATTCACCTTTTTTGCCTTGAGAGGTAAAAGAAAGTAAATATTTTGCAATACGTAACACGATAGCTCCGAGTGAGTAAGGTCTTTCATGTTTTTTGAAAAGCATCCTTGAGAGGAGCAGGTTTCTGACCAGATAGTAGACTTTCCAGGACGGGTTTATCCCCCCCTGGCTAGCAGGCACATCGTGCAGAAATACCAACTCTGGTGAGTACCGGAACCGATACCCTTGTTGACTCAACCTGTAAGAGAAGTAAAGATCATCATAATAAATAAAAAGTTCTGGCCAAATGTACTCAATGTTAGCGGCTAAAACGTCTTTGCGTATTATTGCACCAACAAATGAGAAAGTCACGACATCCGCAGGCTTAAACTCTGCGGGGATGTAACGTTCGGGTCTGGCAATATAACCCAACGTGTTTACCAACGACGTAGGCATCTTGCTGAAAGGTACGTTCATTTTGCATAACGTCCCTTGTCTATCCAGGACTCGGCAACAGTAGGCCTCATAGTCGAACCGTTGCGCCAATTCAGCGAAACGTGTCAACAATGTGCGATCGGGATAAGCGTCATCATCGAACATAAACACCCAGTCGGTGTCTATCTTACTCGCAATATATTCACTTCCGAGCCTGAACCCGCCTGCGCCGCCGTCGTTTTGCGCAGCGCGTATGGCGTGCAAACGGTTATCTTCGATACTGTTTAGCCACGACTGCGTTTCGTCGGTCGACGCGTTATCGACAATGACAATGTCATCAAACGGCAACGCAGAGGTTGCCGCCCAACACTGTTTCAATTTTTCCAGGCGATTGAATGTAACAATTAACGCCGAACATCTCATCTGATGCTGACCGTGAATACTGGCATAGCGTTTTCTTGCTCCAGACTGGCCAGATAGGTTTCAGCCGTTTTCAGTGCTTCGGCAATGGTCACGTCCATATCCAGGTAGCGATACGTACCCAGGCGGCCAATGAAGGTAATGTCATGTTCTTTTTCGGCCAAATCGACGTATTTTTCCAATAATGCCATTTCACCGACCTGACGAATCGGGTAATAAGGGATATCATTTTCTTCGCAAGTGCGGCTGTACTCTTTATAGCAAACCGACCCTTCGTGCTGTTCCCAAGGGGAGAAGTACTTATGCTCGGTGATGCGAGTATAAGGTACCGACTGTTCACAATAGTTCATCACCGCACAGCCTTGATAATCCCCTTCCACGGTAAATTTCTCAAAGTCCAGCGTACGGTAGCCGAGGCGCCCAAACTGGAAGTCATAGAACGCATCCAGCGGACCGCTGTAAAACACATGATCGTAGCCCTCACGATCCTGCATTTGGAACTGGGTATCCAACGTCACCGAGATATTCGGGTGATCCAGAATACCTTCCACCATTTTGGTATAACCGTCTTTCGGCATCCCCTGGAACTTATGATTGAAATAGTTATCATCATAATTAAAACGAATAGGCAGACGCTTCAGAATCGAAGCCGGCAACTGTGCCGGGGACATGCCCCATTGCTTGATGGTGTAACCTTTGAAAAAGGCTTCATACAGTTCTTTGCCGACAAAGCGCAGCGCCTGTTCTTCGAACGATTGCGGGTCGGTGATACTGGAATCGCCTTTCTCGGCGATCAAGGCTTTCGCTTCCGTTGGTGAACAAGTTTTTTTGAAGAATTGGTTGATGGTGTGCAAATTGATCGGCAGCGAGAAAACCTGGCCGTTTACCGTCGCTTTTACGCGGTTAACATAAGGCATCATTGTGGCGTACTGATTCACAAAGTTCCAGACTTGCTCGTTGTCGGTATGGAAAATATGCGGACCATAAGTATGCACCATCACGTCCGTCTTTTCATCCCGAGCGTCGTAGCAGTTGCCAGCGATATGAGTACGACGATCGATAATATGAATTTGATGGCCTTGCTCAGCCAATTTTCTCCCGATCACTGCACCGGAAAAGCCTGCACCTACGATTAAGATTTTCTTACTATTCTTCATCAAGTTATCCGATAATTACACGTCTGACCTTGTAATAATACTTCGTCATTAGATTACGACGCGAAGAGCCCTTTGGCGCTAACTTATTAACGACAGGCATTAGCGCGCGCTTGATCTTAGTCTGCAACAATTCTTGCTTCTGTTCTACCTTCTGACCCAACCGAGGGAAACCGGCAGGAGCTATAAGACGTTCATAAGCTTCCAATGCCCAAGGAGTCTGTATGATGTTCTTATGATAATTATCGAAGAAATCCACATGACGCGTATTCCAGGGTTTGTTTTCACCTGCAAAATGGATCATTTTAGGCTTGCTGCGTGCATCGAGAAAACGCATGTAAGTCGCAAAAGGCAAATTCGGGAAGAAATCATTAGTATTGCCATTGCCATGATAAACATTCCACTCCAGCGGCAAATAATGCACACGACCATGGAAAACTTTATTCATAATATCTTGATCAAGGAACCAATAGGTTTTGCTTTTCATTGCAGCCATCAACCTGGAGAACGTATTCTCCTGATTCATCTGCTCAATATTAAAGACTAAGATACCCGCCTGGAAATAGCCGTCCGGATCCGCCATTCCCAATGAGGTCGACAGATATTCTTTCGCCGGCATAACGCCATCGCTGGACTGCGACATTGCGCCAAACAACACAAAACCTTCCATGACGATATCTTTGACCGCCGCGATCAGGTTATCGCCTAACGGCACATCTAGCAATTCGGATAGATCGTTTTCCACTACGGTATCCGAGTCGATAAAGATCACCTTGTCAAACTGGGCAAACAGCTTAGGAATAAATAGACGAGCATAGGTCGCCGCACTGAAGTGGGCGCGAGTAAAGACACTTTTCATCTCTGAGAACGCATTGACGTCAAAGAAACGCAGATGAAAATTCTTATGTTCCGAGAGCATAGAGAAGAAACGTTTCTTACTCGCAAGTGAAACGCCGTTCTCTAACACCACCAAGTCATAATTAAGCTCGGGATTGGCATGCTTGATAATAGAGTTAATCAATGCCGCACCACTGATCGCATAGTTATCATCAAAGCAGATAACTATCGGCACATTGTTAGCCGTAAAACTTGGCTTGAGCGTGGCAGTGAACGTTTCCTGTTGAACGAAAGTGCGCTGCAATTCTTTTATTTTCAAGTTGCGTCTAGAGGCCTGATACTCAATATAAATATTTAGCAGACGCTCGGAAATGTGCCCAACAACTCGTTTTTCTTGGATACTATAATTTTTAAACCTAAGCTCAGACTCAAGTTTATCTAAAATAGAGAACAACCATACGGAATACTCATCAAACATGTCCTTTTTCATAACAAACATATTTGTATAATAACCGTCCGATGCATTATTAAACTTGTCGGCCGCAGCCTGGTACTCTGGGTAAAGCTCACCAAGAATCTTTAACGCAGCATCGTAATCTTCTATATGCAAATAATCGGAAATTTTATAATGTTGGTAATTGTTTTTACTACCCGCAGCACTGACATTCCATTTTTTCGGGAGAATAACATCCACACCGGTAAGACACCGCGAGATTTGCTCGTCATTCAAGCCAAACTGTTGGTGGTAAGCTTCATCAATCTTCTCATGATTAACAACCCCCCAGTTATCCTCTTGGTAGTTTTGGATATCAGAAAAATTAAAATGACGGCGATAGTGCATAAAACCGATAAAGTCGGCAGGCTTAGCGTTTTTCCAAACCCAATAATGAGCAGTGAGCTCACAATAAAATGGGTTTTTAAAGGAAATATTGTCACCTGTATTATCACCTGGACATCCGATATCGTTGAGGCTATTGTTCTTCCCAACGTGAATAGGATACACGAGCGTCGAATCAAGAAAGGCGCTCGGCTTATGGTGACAAGTGTATATACTAATCTTTTCCATTCAAACCACCTAATAATAAAAAAGTAAACTCAGGCCATAGCTGCTCTATATTGAGATATAATAGAGTGTGCGTCACCGATACTTTTCATTTTGTGGTTCTCGATCCAAATAACCTTGTCACAGATTTTTTCCACATCCTCTAAATTATGACTAACAAAAAGAATTGTCACGCCTTTTCTTTTAAACTCATTGATCGTATTAATGCATTTACGTTGGAAGGCAATATCACCCACTGCCAACACCTCGTCAATGATGAGAATGTCCGGATCAACCTGCGTAATAACAGAGAAACCCAGCTTCGCTAACATACCGCTGGAGTAAACTCGGATGGGCTCGTCAATAAATTCACCTAGCTCGGAAAACTCGATGATTTTATCCAAACGCTGCTTTAACTCCTTACGACGAAGGCCCAACAGCGTCGCATTCAGTCGAATATTCTCACGGCCAGTCAGCTCGGGGTGAAATCCACCGCCTAACTCCAGCATCGAAGCCACCCGGCCAACTACATGAACCGAACCGGATGATGGTTTCATCACACCGGCGACCAAACCAAGCGACGTACTCTTCCCCGCACCATTGCGGCCAATAAGTGCAACCGACTCGCCTTTTTGCACCTGGAAGCTGATATCCTCTATCGCCAGATAACTACGACCGCTCAGTAAGCTTAGTGCCCGACGCGGGTTAAAAATCAGCTCTTTAATGCCAGATCCAATATGATGGTATAATGGATAGCGCTTAGTGACGTTTTTAAATTCTATTGCTACGCTCATTATAATATCTCTGCAAATCTGTACTTCAACTTATTGAAAATGCTGACACCAATGATAATGAACAGCAACGCATATCCGTAGAGCATGCCTATTTGATGATAATCAATTACGCCATTCATAAAAAGATCACGCCAACTCAGTATCATGTTAGCCAGTGGGTTAAAATCAATCAGGAAGCGATATTGCTCAGGAATCATATCGCCGGAGTACAAAATCGGCGTGCAGTAGAACATCAGCATGATGCCCAGCGTGATGAAACGTTCCAGATCGCGGAAGAAAAGGTTCAGCGTCGATAACATCATCGCGATCCCGAAGGTCATCATCATCTGCGCAATGCCGATAAGCGGAACCCCCCAAAGCCAGTCAATCGATGGACGCATGTCATAGACATAGAGAAAAACAATAATAACCGGAATGGTGCAAAGGAAATGCAGGCATTCCATCAGGACATTACTAAAAGGAATGACCGAACGCGGAAATACGGTTTTTTTTATAATTTGCGCATTAGCAATAAAGGAATGCAAAGAGTTCGACGTAGAACTTGCAAACCACTGCCAAGGGAACAGACCTGTAATAATGAAAATGGTATAGTTTGGTATTTGAACCCGCATGACCAATTTAAAAATAAAATAATAGATCATAGCAAAGAGTAATGGATTTGCGATTGACCATAAATAGCCAAAGAAGCTGCTTTTATATCTTACTTTTAATTCTTTCTCTGTGATGACCGAAGCCAAATCCCACAGATAACCTAAGCTATACTTCATATAAAAACTCGATTTAAGATTGAAATTCCCTGACAGATGAAACATGGCCGTACGTCTTCAGGTCCAGCGTAGCCAGATGGCATGACGGGTAGAATGTGTTGCTGAATTAATCGCAGCCACGCTACCGCCCCTGGCGTTGTGGCAACCAGAGCACACTTAAAACAACCTGTTGATTTTACTTCATAACCGGGAAAACTTCCTGCACCCAGTTAGCTACACAGCGCGATGAGCGCGTGTAACCTGCCCTCAAGCTACATCCAGCCAATTCATTTTACTTTAGGAATCGGCTGGATTCGTCAGGTATAGCAGACGCTTAAGCCTGCAACATCCCCTTTAACCACTCAGAAAATGCTTCACCCTGCGTCGGATGACGAAGACCATACTCAACAAAGGCCTTCATATAACCTAATTTATCACCGCAGTCATGCGAACGCCCAACCATCGCGAAAGCCTCAACCGGTTTTTGCTCCATCAGCATGGCGATAGCATCGGTAAGCTGGATCTCACCGCCAGCGCCATAAGGCGTTTTTTCCAGCAGCGGCCAGATATCAGCAGCCAAAACATAGCGGCCAACGACAGCCAAATTTGAAGGTGCCTCTTCTTGGGAAGGTTTTTCGACGATCGCATGCATCGGTACGCTTTGGCCTGGCGCCACGGCCACGCCGCGACAATCAACCACGCCGTATTTGGACACGTCTTTTTCTGGCACAGGTTCTACCATGATCTGGCTGCGACCGTGCGCTTCAAATTCAGCGATCATGCTGGCGAGGTTATCTTTCGTCAGATCAGAGGCGATGTCGTCCATCAGCACATCCGGCAGCAACACGGCAAACGGCGCATCACCGATCAGAGGTCTGGCACAGAGTACCGCATGGCCCAACCCTTTGGATTGCCCCTGCCGCACATGCATCAGGGTTACGCCTTTCGGACAGATAGACTGAACTTCTTCCAGCAGTTGGCGCTTAACGCGTGACTCCAGCATGCTTTCCAATTCAAACGAGGTGTCAAAATGGTTTTCAATAGCATTTTTTGACGAGTGCGTAACCAGAATAATCTCTTTAATACCGGCGGCGACGCATTCATTTACGATGTATTGGATAAGAGGTTTGTCGACAACCGGTAGCATTTCCTTAGGAATCGCCTTAGTGGCCGGTAACATGCGGGTACCAAGACCGGCAACGGGAATGACAGCTTTCAGCATATCTGTGGGGGCTCCCAACGACTTCAGTTTCATTAATGCAACATGTCAAAATTATCGCGATAACATTTCGACGTTATCGCCGTCCTCGGTTATGCAACCAAGAGACCGCTATTTTCTTCGGGCTGAATTATACACCCATGTGGGAAGTTAATACATTAACGCCACATAGACAAAACGTCATTTGTCTATGCAGTAACCGCCAGCCACCAAGAAAAACCCTAACACACTGAATAACAATAAAAAATAAACCATTCATGCTTTCAAACTTGTCCTAAAAACCTCCTGACGCCAGGTGCCGTTTTTGCTACCGCAGGGTAAGAGTGGCCAAAAAAAGCAAAATTTAATAAGCACGCTAATAAAAACACCGGTTAATTGAGAATGATTATTAATTACAAGAAAAGTACTCCCCGGTATCTTCATGACCAACAACGAAAAAGCCCACATCGAGATGTGGGCTTTTTCGTTGCTTAACTTTATATCAGTTTTCTTACTTATACCCTTGCGGATTTTTCTTCTGCCAGTTCCAAGTGTCGCGCATCATGTCATCAATATTCCGACGTACTTTCCATCCTAGCTCTTGATATGCCAGATCCGCGTTCGCCCAGAAAGCAGGCAGATCGCCGTCGCGGCGAGGCAAGATTTGGTAAGGGATCGTTACGCCGGAAGCTTTTTCAAATGCCTGAACCATCGCCAACACCGAGTGCCCTACACCGGCCCCCAGGTTATAAGCCTTAAATCCGCTGATCTTCGCCAGATGATCCATCGCTTTGAGATGACCGTCGGCCAAGTCCATAACGTGAATATAGTCGCGCTCGCCCGTGCCGTCTTTTGTTGGATAGTCACCACCGAAAATACCCAACTTCTCCAGTTTGCCGATAGCCACCTGCGAAATATAAGGCAGCAGGTTATTGGGAATACCGTTAGGATCTTCGCCGATCAAACCCGATTCATGAGCGCCGACCGGGTTGAAGTAACGCAAGGCAATAATCGAAAACTGCGGTTCAGCCTTAGCGAAATCCTGCAGGATCTGCTCCACCATCAGCTTAGACGTGCCATAAGGGCTGGTCGTGCCGCCGATCGGTGTCGTTTCAACATAAGGCACCGGCGAATTGGCGCCATAGACAGTGGCGGAGGAACTGAAGATGAAATCATGTACGCCGGCACGGCGCATAGCATCCAACAGTACCAGCGTGCCGGTGACGTTATTCTGATAATACTCAAGCGGTTTGCGCGTTGACTCTCCAACAGCCTTGAGGCCGGCGAAGTGGATCACGGCAGTGATATCATGCGCGCCGAAGATACGATGCAGGCATTCAGCATCCTGAACATCGCCTTGATAAAACACCGCGGCTTTCCCCGTCAGTTTCTCCACGCGCTGCAATGACTCCGCAGACGAGTTGGACAAATTATCCAGCACCACAACGTCCTCGCCACGCTCCAGAAGCGATAGCACGGTGTGCGATCCGATGTAACCAGCGCCACCGGTAACTAAAATTGCCATATCAACCCCTTACGCTTCGATAGCATCGAAGCATAGTTACTCGTTCTATAAGAAGACCGTTTGTTTCATGAGACGTTCACGCAAACCATCCATTGATGACAAAGCGCATAATACAGCTCAATGGTTCACGCATGAAGAGAAAACGGTATGTGCGCCTCTTGAGCGATGAAGGGTTAACTGCAGCATCACCTTTTCCTGGGGGTGAACGTGGCATCGCGCTTGGGTGGCTTCTCGTTATCTTTCGGCAGAATTCGATACCCTCTCAGGAGCATGACCGCATTCCAAGCCCAAGCCCAAGCCCAAGCCCAAGCAGACATTCTTTATGAATCAAATAAAAAACAAGTAAACGCAACCTGAGAAATACACGCATGAAATTGAAAAAGAGCAGCTTAACGCTGCTCTTTCAGATTAATGCTTATAGTGGAAGAACCTCTAGCGATTACGGGCAAAATACTGCGCGACGCGCAGCACATCCTTCTCGTCCAAGGTGCCGGAATCGCTCAACAAGGTAATCCAAGACTTGATATAGGTGTATTTGGCGGAGGCCAAGTCACGCTGGGCGCTGTAGAGCTGCTGTTCGGCGTTGAGCACATCGACGTTGACACGCTGCCCCGCCAACACGCTCTGCCGGGTCGCCGTCACCTGCGTAGTCGCCGACTTCACCGCCAATTCGTAGGCCGCCAGTTTGGCACGACTGCTGATGCACAGATTGAACTGCTTGCGCAGATCGTTCAGCGTCGTGCCGACTTGCGTGTCCATTTCGGCCATCGCCTGGCCGTAGCGCGCCGCGGCCTGCCGGGTGGAGGCCGCCACGCCGCCGCCGGAGTAAATCGGCAGGCTCACCTGCACGCCGATGCTGTCGGTACGATATTTCTGGTTAACCGTGTTATCGCTGCTGGAGTCGTTTTCCGAATGCGAAGCGTAAAGTTGCACGTTCGGCATAAAGCCGGCGCGGTTTCTCTCCACTTCGTATTTCGCCGCATCGACGCCATGGCGCGAGGCGGCCAGCACTGGGTTGTTTTCCAGGGCGATCTTTTGCCACTCTTCAAACTTCGACGGGATCAGCGGCGCCACCTTGAATTGCCCTGGCCGTAAGCTCTGCAGCTCATCCAATTGATTCAACGGCACGCCGATGATCACCTCCAGCTCACGCTGCGCAGCGTCCAGCGCGTCGCGCGCTTCTATCACCTGCGCCTCTGCCAGGCTGTAGCGCGCCTGCGTTTCGGAGACGTCGGTCAGGGTCCCCTCACCCGCGCTCATCAGACGATCGTTCAACGCCAACTGTTCTTTATAGGCTGCTTTCTGCGCCTCGGCCAAGGCGATTTGATCTTTGGCATAGGCCACTTCGACATACGCGCTGATCACCCTCACCGCCAGATCGAGCAGTTTGCCGCGATAGCGCTCATCCGACATCATCGTCTGCGCCACGCCGCCTTTATAACGCGCATAGGCCTCATAATCGAACAGCGGCTGCGTCAGCGTCACCGAGCTGGAGTAGCTGCGGTACTGCTGGCGCCGCGTCGCTTCCGTAATGTTGCCAAAGAAGTCGCTTTGTGGATATTTCTGGGTTTGCCAGTTACGCGGCGAATTCTGGTAATTCAGCGATACCTTCGGCAGCAGCCCCGCCCTGCCGATATTTTCGTTTTCATCTCCCGCTTCTTTCTCTTTTATAGCCGCCCGAAAAGTCGGGTCCTTTTCTAATGCCAGCGAATATGCGTCTAAAATCCCTATCGAATAAACCGGCGCAGACATCGCAAACAAAAGGGTGCCGATAACCAGACCGGCAGCCTGTCGTTTTGAATGAATCAAAATTATTCCTCGGTTAATGAAGTATGAGCGCGATCCAAAATAGGTTTAAACAGATAGCTCAGCAGCGAGCGCGACCCCGTTTTCACGAACACCTCCACCGGCATCCCCGGCTTGATGTCCTCGCCACTGAGCATTTTCATGCCCTCCGGCGAGACCGTGACCTGCATCTGGTAGTAGGGTTCGCCATTGGTTTTGTCGACCAGACGGTCGGCGGAAACCAACGTGACCGTTCCCGGAATTTTCGGGGTTTTGTTTTGGTTGAAGGCGGTAAACATCAGATCCACCGGCAACCCGTTGTACACCTTATCGATCAGGTCGACTTTGAGGCGAGAATCCACCACCAAAGTCGCCTGGCTGGGCACAACGTCCATCAGGTGGTCACCCGCTCCCACGACGCCCCCCTGAGTGAAGATATTCAATCCGACCACGGTGCCGTCCACCGGTGAGGTGATGGCGGTGTTGCC
This sequence comes from Serratia sp. EWG9, assembly GCF_019913725.1. Taxonomy (NCBI): domain Bacteria; kingdom Pseudomonadati; phylum Pseudomonadota; class Gammaproteobacteria; order Enterobacterales; family Yersiniaceae; genus Serratia; species Serratia sp. EWG9. The sequence continues at coordinate 213,153 of NZ_JADNRO010000005.1, read as the reverse complement.
CAGATCGAAATCGGCCATTTGCAGCTTGTTGCGGAACTCGCTGGCGTCCATTTGGGTTTGCGCCAGCTGCGTTCTGACCTCGCGCTGATAATCAGCAAAGCGCTGATCGATGCGTTGCTGAGATTCCTGCAGTTGCTTTTGCAATTGGCCAATCCGCCCGACGGTTTCGTCGATACTGCTGTTCACCTCGGCGAACTGGCGTTGAATTTCCAGGTAGCGGTTGCGCGGCAGGTATCCGTCCGCGGCCAACTGCTTCATGCTGTTCATCTGTTCACGCAAACTGGAAAGCTGGATCTGTTTATTGGCACGCGAATCCTGCAGGCCTTTCAACTGGAAGCGGATCCCGTCCATCGACTGCTTATAGCCGTCTATTTCACTTTGCAGCCCTTGGCGGCGGGAAGCGAACAGCTGCGTTTGCAGCGCAATAATCTCCGCGACGCGCGGCTGATCCTTGATCTTGGCGAAGATCGGGGAAAACGTGACATTGCCCAGCCCGTCCCGTTCAGCAAGCAGGCGCCCTTCGGTAGCCAAGGTGGTGTAGTACTGATCGCGCAGCGAATCGACCTGCGCTTGCGCCTGCACCTGGCTCAGTTGCACCAGCACCTCGCCGGCTTTCACCTTATCGCCGTCTTTCACCGCGATATTTTTGATGATGCCACTGGCCGGAGCCTGCACCGTTTTACGATTGCCGGAAACGGTTACCGAGCCCGGCGACGCCACCCCTTTATCCAGAGGCGCAAACGCCGCCCAGGCCAAGAAGCCGAACACTCCCACTCCCAGCGCCAACCACCCCAGGCGGGTATAACGACGCTCATCCAACGGGATCTGTTCTGAGTACGAGTCATGCGGCTCGCCAATATGCGTAGACATACCAACTCCTTTGACTGCCGGCGACGCAACGGCGCCGCCAGGCGAGTTCACGGCTTAATTAGTTTGAGTTTTAGGGATATCGCCTTCATCCGGCTCGGAGTTCACCGCACGCACCGCCTGCGGAGGCACCTGCGCTTTTTGCGCATTCGCCAGGGCCTGCAATACCTGCTGCGTTGGGCCAAACGCATTGACATTCCCGTTAACCAGCAGCAACAGCTTGTTGGTCATCGCCAGCAGATTGGTGCGGTGAGTAATCAGGATCACCGTTTTATTGCGCTGTTTAAGGAACGTAATGGCCTGGTTCAACGCCCGTTCACCGGCATCGTCCAGATTGGAGTTGGGTTCATCCAGCACGATAAGAGACGGATCGCCATACAGCGCACGTGCCAAACCGATACGCTGTTTCTGGCCGCCGGACAACCCGGCGCCACCGCTGCCGATCACCGAATCATAGCCATTGGGAAAGCGCAGAATCAGCTCATGCACGCCGGCCAACTTGGCGGCCTCAATCACTTTCTCCGAGTCCAGCTCGTTGAAGCGGGCGATGTTCTCCGCGATGCTGCCGGCGAACAGCTCAATATCCTGCGGCAGATAACCGATATAGGGCCCCAACTCGTCCTTGTTCCACTGGTAGATGTCGGCATTGTCCAGTCGCACAATGCCTTCACTGACCGGCCAGATGCCGACCAATAGACGCGCCAGCGTCGATTTGCCGGAGGCGCTTGGCCCAATAATCCCCAACACGTCTCCCGGCTGAACGGCGAAACTGACGTTATGCAATACCGCGCTCCCCTTCGAGCCCGGCGGCGTAGCGGTCACCCCTTCAACGGAAACCACCCCTTCCGGACGCGGCAGCGACATGCCGGTACCGCGAGGCGGATGCTGTTCCAGCAGGCGCACCAGACGCTGATAAGCCAGCTTGGCGGAGCTCCAGCTTTTCCATACGTTAATCACTTGCTCAATCGGCGCCAGCGTACGCCCCATCAAGATGGAACCGGCGATCATCATGCCCGGCGTGATGTGCCCATCGATCGCCAGCCAGCCCCCCAGCCCCAAAACCAGCGACTGGAGCGACAAACGCACAAACTTGGTGATCGATGTCACCCGCGATGCCCGCTCGCTGGCGATACGCTGACTATTCAGGAAGCGCTGGTGTAAACCGAACCAGCGTCCCTTCAGGTTAGGCAGCATCCCCAGTGCTTCGATCACTTCGGCATTGCGCAAATTCGTGCTGGCCAGATTGCCTGACATGATTGAAAGCCGGCTGGCATCCGCCAGCGGCTTCTTCGACACCACTTCGTTGATCACCGCCAGGGCGATCAACAGCAAGGAGCCCACCAGAGCGAACAACCCCAACCAAGGGTTAAACAGGAAAATCACCAGCAGATAGATCGGGAACCAGGGCGCATCGAAGAAGGCAAACAGCGCACTACCGGTCAGGAATTGGCGCACGTTGGTCAGATCGCTCAGCATCTGGCCGGCATCTGACGAGCCGTTCTTTAAATTCGCCTCGTAAGCCGCCGTATAAATGCGCGTATTGAGGCGCATGTCCAGCTGGCTGCCGATGCGGATCACCACCATGCTGCGTACGTATTCCAGCAAGGACATCATGCCGAACATACCCAGCATGATCAGCGTCAGCATTAACAGCGTGATTTCATTGCGCGAAGGCAGCACCCGGTCGTAAACCTGGAGCATGTAAATGGAAGGAACCAGCATTAACAGGTTAATAAACGCAGTAAATATACCAACGGTCCAGAAGACTTTGCTGCGTGTACGTATAACATCCGCAATTTCGTTGCGCGGGATAAATTGATTCACGTTCTGCCCTTACATCATGTGCACTGTCAGTCCAATCCGCATTGACCCCCTCCCTAAAGAAATTCCTAAAAAAGAATTATCCCGAGAAGGCTCACCCCAAAGAAATGCCCGAGACTGCAGATACTTTCGTTAACTATAGGTAGAGAAAGTGAAAACCGGCAAGGTGGGTCATAAAAAAAAAGCCGGTCAACGCGCCTGACAAAAGCCCAACAAAACAATGCGATATGAGAAAATAAAAGCAGGGAGGGAAGATAACGAAATGGAATAACTTAGAGAGAATGACGCCGCTCACAAAATAAAACATGCGGGGGATTACGCCCCCGCATTATTTAACCCCAAATAGTTCCATATGGAATTATTTGTTATTGCAACTTTACCCTTAGGCGTAGTGCAGAGTATCCACCAATTGCTGGTGGTTCTGGCCAGTCAGGTAAATGACCGTATCGTTGGCATCCAGCGTGTGGTTATTGTTATTGTCAATAATCACATAGGAGTCAGCATTGTTACCTGTCCCGCTGAACACCACCGAGGCCACGCCCACCTTCGCCGTCAGCGAGTTAGGATTGCTCAGGCCCAGGATGCCACCCAACAGACCGACAACGCCGGTGGTCAGACCGCCAACCAGCGAACCTAACAGCGCATCCAACGTATCTGAAGCGCGAGTACCGTAATCCGCCACCGCGGTACCGGTGTTGGACAGGGTCAGGCCGGAAGCGGCATCGACGATCTTGTCTTTCGCGGTGCTGAAGTCGGTGATGGTGACCCCCGCCTGCGAGTTACTGGATTTCAGATCGTAAGTATTCGCTCCGTTACCGCCAGTCAGCGTGGTGTTACCCAGCACGTTGAAGCTGTCGGTCGTCGACGTCCCTTCCACCGTCAATTGGTAACCGTTCAGACCCAGCGTGTTCAGCAGCGGAGTCAGCAGCGCCGTGGTAGCCGCACTCAACGGCAAGGCTTTCAGCAGTTGCACGATAATACCGTCACCGGTACCCGCATGGCTTGAATCCAGGTTCAAACCACCGGTATTAGCAGAGGCATTGATGTCGCGCACGTTGCTGTAACCCGCGCCCACGGTCAGGTTCAACGCATGGTCGCCGGTCACGTTGATATTCTGAACCTGCGCGTTGGTGCCTGCCAGAGACAGAATATTGCTGAACGCACCGGTCCCGCCGGAAGCCACGTTCACCGCCGTCAATGCCGTCCCCAACAGAACGCTGCTGCTGCTGTTCAGGCTGATGGCGCCAGCATTCACGTTGGCAGAGCTCACCGCATCAAAGTTGATGTTGAAGTGATCGGTAGCATTCTGCACGAAGGTGAAGTTCAGCGTACTGGCGGAGGTCGCGTCCCCTTTCACTTCCAGCTGCGCGGCGTTGCCGCCGGCGGCGTTGATGACGTTGACGTTAGCCAGGCCGGAGATCACAAACCCTTGCGCACCCAGGTTGGTCGCCGCCGCGTTCTGGGTGACAGTGCCCCCCGTGGTGCCTTCCACCGTGGACGTGCCGTTGGTCAGGCCAAAGTCGAAGGTGTTGGTCGGTGTTGTGACGGTAGTGGTAGTCGGTGAACCAACCAGCGGTGTCGTAATCAGCGTACCGACAGACTTGCCGATATAGCCGGTCAGATCAATCTGCTCGAAGTTCGAGAAGTTGTTGGCGTTACTGGTTACGGTGCTGGTACGAACGCCCAGGGCGTTCTGGTTGGTCACCACGGTTTTGGTGATGAAGTTGGCGGAGATGGAGTCCGTCCCTGCGCCGCCGTCAGCCTTGACGGTATTGGCGACGGTGTTCGCCGCGCCGGCGACGGCGTTACCCGCCCAGTGCAGGCTGTCGTTGCCGGCGCCGAGGTTAAACTGCGCGGTACCGGTCGCGAGATTTGCCGTCGAAGTAACGACCACATTGTCCGCACCTGAACCGGTGTTCAGAATGATATTGCCGTTGTTGACGGTGACAGCAACCCCAGAACTGGCGCCGTTGTCAGACAGGTTCACCGTTGCCGCGCTGGTGCCGTTGATGGTCAGGTTGGCCAAGTGATCGGCGAACTTCAGGTTGACCAGGCTGGCGGCGTTGGCGTTCAACACCACGTTGGTCAACACCGCGGTCTCCGCATTGCTCAACGCATGGCTGGCGCCGGTATTGACGGTGCCGGTGCCGTTGCCGCCTCCCGCCGTAACAGACAGGTTGGCACTAGTTTTATACAACAAGCTGGTGCCGATATCGAATTCGAAAGCATGCTGTTGGGTTACGGTTGCTGCATCCGTCGCGGTCGAAGAGCGCAGATCATTAATAATCGCTTGGGTAATGATCCCTTTGTCTGAGCCCAATGCGCTGTAAATAGCCAGTTGAGCCGTCGTGGCGGCAACGCCGTGCACCGCGGTGAAAACATGCTGGATAAAATCAGTGCCGGTTAACTGCCCGCCCTTACGTTGGAACTCGGAAGAACTAACCAGGTTACCGATCAATGAGTTATATGACATGCCGGCGGCTAACGCTTTGCTCCAGGTGTCTAAACCGGAAGCATCAACGCCGCGTTCCGGAACGCCCAGGTAGACAGCCGCGATTTGTTCCTGGAACGCCAATCCTGGGAGATGGCCTGGTTGGTACACGGTCGTAGCGCTATTGAAATGTTGCTGCGCCGTCAGATCGCCGGCCGCGACGGTGCCACGCAATCCCTGGATAATATCAACCACCAGATCGGCACGAGTCGCGCCCCCCTGCAGCAATGACAGGAAGCTGGCAGATTCGGCAGAGGATGGCGCACGCTCGTAACCAAATTGGAACAGACGAGCGATAAATGCGTCGTCACTCAGCGAAGTCAGGTAAGAACGCCCCGCAATGTTGGCGGCCGCAGCCTGAGTGATCGTCATCCCGGCATTGATTTTAGCGCCAAAATAGTTGACGGCATCGGCAGTCACGGTCGAACCGATAACATGCAAAATAGCTTGAATATCCGATGCACCTTGCCCTAAGGCAGCGGAGGCCGTCGAAGGATATAGCAACGTGTTAACCGTGTTTTGGAATGCGGTCTGTTGAGCCAATATCGTGGCGTCGCTACCGCTGTAGTTCAGCAACCCGCTGACGACATTGGAAACCGCCGAACTCAGGGTGTTGCCATTCAGGAAATCAGTCAGTTGTTGAGATGTGGCGGCAGAGCCGTACTCACGGGTATAGATAATCTGCAGAATTTCCGAGTCGGTTTTCCCAGAATAGAGCGCATTCCCGCCGGAAGAGCTGATGAAGAACTGTGCCAGTTGCGCTGCGGTTTGTGTGCCACCCTCGAGCTGCTGCCCATAGGTGTTGATCTCGGTCAGAGACGGAGTACGTCCCAAAACCGAATAGTAGATCGCCGCCGCCTGCTGCTGAGATGCTAGAGAAGCCATAAAAAACTCCTAATCTAAGTGAGATAAGGTAAAAAGAACGTTCCACACAACTTTCGATGTTCAGCAACATAAGCTTAGCTGCTGAATTTAAAGAAGTTTGGTCTTGCCTGTAAACTCAACATCAAATTAATAGCAATAAAATCAATTCCAGCTAAATAACTCTCCTAAACGCGCCCATAGTTATTTACTGAGTAAAGTATCTGATGACCGGATCTGTCAAGGAACGCAATGAGATTATTGTTATGTCAATTAAAGGCAGCACATCTAACGGTAAGGCGATGGTTAATAAGATGATTTGTTTAAACTTCGAATAAAATGGCAATGATATTGCCATTTTCATATAAAGATCGCTTCAGTGGTGGCTCAAACCTAAGTTAGACAGAGAAAAACCATACTAAATAGAGAGGATTTTTTCAGACGTGCAATGCCGGTTAGTCGCCGCGGAGGGATGGGGGATAGGGGCATAAGTGATATAAAGATAAAAACTATCTCATTGAAGAATAAGTACATTACATGAACATTGAAAAGTTGGAGCGCGGTGATGAAGGCGGGAAACAGGCATAAAAAAAGGCATCTTCATCGATGGTGATGAAGATGCCCATAGATAATACCTGTAGAAATGAATCAGGTAATTGCAGCAAACATGCTCAGAGAGGCATCGCTTTGACCAAGCTGGACTTAACTCTTCTGCCAAAGTGGATCGATGGCAACTCGATATATTTGTATACCAAATATGAAACCGGCAAAGTTAAAGTCGCCCCGACGCTCCCCCAAAGATAGCGAGTGCCATTGTCGAGATTAGCTGTCAGATGTTCGAATACAATCAATAGGCTAGGATGAATCAGATAAATAGAGTAGCTAATAACACCCATGAGCACCATGAATTTGTTATGAATTTTGAGCCGCGTTGTCAACAGGATGAACAGCAGCATGCTGAAATAATACGTCAAAGTATATCTCATCGTATGCCCAGGCTCCGAACCATAGGAATAGAAACTGACTAGCGGAATGACACAAGCAAAAATCGCGATATAGTAAATCGCCTGTTTTTTAGCGAATAGATCGCCTTCCAACAAATATGAACGCCATAAACCGCCAAACATCATGAGTGACAATGCAAGCGGCAGAGCGACAGGAAACGCAGCATCCAGTTTATGCCTGGCAACTCCCATCGCCAGAGCAACACCTAACATGACAAGCGCAGAAATAAAATTGAATCTTACCTTGTTGAGTAACCCCAGAATGAAGGCAAATACACACATGATGTAAAAGACCAGTTCAATAAACAGCGTCCAATATACGCCGACAATATCTTTCACGTGCAAAGCCGTTTGAAACATGGTGATGTTGGCCAAAATTTGCCGCAAGGGGAACTGCTCACCAAAGCAATAAGAAACAAAAAGATACAAAAACAACGAGAACCAATACCCAGGGTAAAGCCTGAAAAAGCGCGAGATAAAGAAGGCTTGAACACCGCCGTTTTCACGACGAAAACTAAAGGGAATGATAAACCCGCTGATAATAAAAAATAATACGACACCTATTTTACCGATATCAAAAACATGGGAAAAAATATACTTATCGTAACCGTAAATCGGCACCAGGAAATGGGCAATAACTACACTTATCGCCGCAATTCCTCGTATCGAGTCTACATAATCCAAACGAACAGGAGTTTTATTGTCAGCGGTGGTTTTCGCCTGTTTATCTATTTGCATAGAAACCACCTGATGTTGAGAAAAATATTTATCAGTCATAATCCAGGAAAAATAAAAGCCCAAAATAGTAAAAAAGAATATTAACGCGTCGGCGATGAGATAGGCTTATCGGATAACATCAACACGGGAGTATCTCCTTGCAACACAGTTTTCTGGCTGTTTAACTCAATCAACGGTTGGGCGGCAGACTCTTTCGTCTTCTGTACTGGCGCGCTGCTGATTAATGATCTCAAACCATTTGCCTGAGCTGAAGGTTGCACCACTTGCGGTTTTTGCCAATAGAGCATCGCATACTGATTACCGCTGCCCTTCAACGCAATACTTATCACGCCGTCAGACGATGCTTTGTAGTCACTTACGGTGAAATCGCGCGCTACCTTGGCAATTTTTTCGTAAGCCAATGCGGCAGCTTTTGGCTGTTCCTGTCGATTTAGCAAGCCAAACCGATGTTCATTGATTGCCGGGTTGTCACCATCATCAATGAGATCATACCACCAAATACCTTTGATATACGGTCGCGATTTAGCCAACATCGTATACTTAACAACGTATTGCGCCGCAGCAGCATCACTTAATCCACCGGGGCCATTGTAAGTCGGCACCCCCATCTCTGTAATGTAAACAGGGACGCTTTTCTTGGCGAAGGCTTTCACCCTTTGCTCAAATTTATCGATAGCGTTGAGGTTATCCTCTGGCGTTCTTAACGCTAAGTCCGGCAAACGGTAGGAATAAGGATGCAACGAGATACCGTCAATATCATTAAGTATGCCTAGCTTCATCAATTGGTCGAACCAACTGAGCCCCGCCGGCCCCAGAGGATTAAGCGAACCGGCGAGAACGATGGCATCAGGGTCTGCGCGTTTTACGGCGGCGGATGTCTTCCTAACCAGCTCTGCAAACACTTCAGGCGGAGGAATGGCCGTTTTTTTACTCATACCGGTTCCCACCGTCCACTCATTCCAAACTTCGTAATATTTTACCTTTCCTTTAAAGCGCTTTGCGGTCCAGTATGCATAATTGGCAAATCCATCGATAGCCGCAGGCGTTGTGGGGTAATCAGGTGCGTTATAGGCGGTATTCCCGTAGGCGAGAATGAGTAAAGAATTCAACCCATACTGAGAGAGACCGTGTTGATAAGCATCATCTTCCTTAGTCAACGGATCTGCGACGTTCATCGTACCAGGTGTTCGCTCTACCAATCCCCACAAATAGCCGGCTCGGAAAGAAGTAAAGCCATACTCCTTGATTAACGACAGATAGTTGTCTGTCGGTTTAGGGTAGTGACGTAAATGTACGTTCACACCCACCTCAAACGCATTCGCGTATCCGTATGAACCGAACAATAACGCGCCCGCAACCGCGCATGCTTTTACTATTTTCGCATAGCCGTTTACGGGGCTACGTGTGGTACCAGGCTGGATTTTCAACGCGACCTCCTGTACGCCCCCGGGCAACCTGTTGAACAGGAAGCCCGATGAGGCAATTTACCATCAGAGTAATTAATAGGCTGTTTTACTGACGAACCCTTTAAATATCGTCAAGAAAACAATCTTTACATCCAACCAAACGCTCCAGTTCCGAATGTAGTCAAGGTCAAATTCAACACGCTTTTCCATTTTATCCAGCGTGTCGGTTTCACCCCGCCAGCCATTTATCTGGGCCCAACCTGTGATGCCAGGCTTCATTTTATGCCGCAGCATATAACCCTTGATCAACTTACGATACTGCTCATTATGCGCAACGGCGTGAGGGCGTGGCCCTACAATCGACATGTCGCCTTTCAGCACATTGATAAATTGAGGCAGCTCATCGAGTGAAGTACGGCGAAGAAATGCCCCCACCGGTGTCACCCGCGAATCGCCCTTTGTCGCCTGAACGACTTTATCGCCATTCTCCATTACCTTCATGGAGCGGAACTTCCACACTTCAATCGCCTTGCCATCCATGCCGTATCGGCGCTGTTTGAAAATCACCGGGCCAGGAGAAGTAAACTTCACTGCGGCTGAAATCAACACCAGTACCGGTGAAATAAAGAGCAGGATAAAAATGGAGAGAACAATATCTTCCACCCGCTTTATCACCTGGTTAATACCACTCATTGGTGTATCAAACAACGAGACAACGGATACGCCGTTAATTTCTTCCGAGCGCGACTGCAACATATTAAAGGTGAATATGTCTGGAATCAGCATCACGGAACACGTGGTATCGGAAAGTTCAGTCACCGTATCCTTGATCAGTTTTTCTTGCTCCATAGGCATCGCGATATAAATCCGATCAATTCGACCACACTTAGCGTCCTCAATTAGTTGCGCTAAATCGCCACGGCGTTCGATCACACTATCCAATGGCTCTGCACTGTCATCATAGATACCCAGTACCCGGAATCCCATCCAATGCGCATCACTCAACGTTTCCGCGAGCCGAAGACCAACCGGCATCGATCCCATGATGGCGATATTACGGGTGTTAAATCCTAAATTCCGCATATATCCCAGCATCAAACGGATAGTGCTGCGTGTAATGACTAAACCGCAGCAAACAAATAAGTACCATTGAATATATACTATATATTCATTATTAAAATCATTGACAAATGCAACAGCGCCCGAAGTCATCACCAAGCTTATCGTCCAGTTTTGGATAATAAGCCGAATCTCTAACCCTGCTCGCACACCGCGCCAGGAACGATAAAAATCCGTAATGCCGCCGATCATTTGAAATATCACAATCGACGTTAATACCATAACCCAGTGTTGTATGGCGAAGCGCGTTCCTGAAATCAGACAGGATAAGTAGAGCCCGCAAAAAACGATAAAAATATCGGAAAATCGTTGCAACATTGATGTCAGGGACGCATTGGTATGCAAACTCCCACGACGGAAACCATTCATAGATAACGGCCTATTCGCTAGCATAGTATAGATGCCTTTTGTTAGTTTTCTCTGGTACCTATATTCCTAAAGCCGGGGCAATACAGCCCCGAACTTCCAATATAGCGTAAGTGCAGAGTTTAACTGCGGAGCAAGGCAAGAATTTCCTCTGTTTTCTGCTGCATCAATGACGGATTCGCCCGCGACTCAACGTTTAAGCGAACCACCGGCTCCGTGTTCGAGCTGCGTAAGTTGAATCGCCAGTCAGAAAACTCCAAACTGATACCATCGGTGTGATCGAACAGCAGCGCATCAGACCGATAGCATTCCAGGACTTTATCAATCGATGCCTGAGGATCTTGCAGATGGCTGTTAATCTCCCCGGAAGCCGGGTAGGCAGCCATGCGATCGGCCACCAATTGTCCGAGGGACATATTCTTCAGACAAAGCAATTCGGCAACCAAGAGCCATGGGATCATGCCGCTATCGCAATAAGAAAACTCGCGGAAATAGTGGTGAGCACTCATCTCACCGCCATAGACAGCATCTTCCTTACGCATGCGTTCCTTGATAAAGGCATGGCCGGTTTTCGACATGACAGGCACGCCACCGCTGGCGTTGACCACATCAATCGTGTTCCAGCTTAAGCGCGGATCGTGAATGATTTTGGCACCGGTTTCTTTCTCCAGAAACGCCGCAGCCAGAAGGCCAACAATATAGTAACCTTCAATAAAGCCGCCCTTCTCGTCAAACAGGAAGCAACGATCGAAGTCGCCATCAAACGCAATGCCCATATCGGCACCATGCGCGCGAACCGCTTGCGCCGTATCTTCACGACACTCAGGCAACAGAGGATTAGGAATACCGTTAGGGAAATTACCATCCGGCTGATGGTGAACCTTGATAAATTCGACCGGAACTTGCAGTTGCTTGAAACGTGCTTCAATGGCATCGATCACATGCCCTGCTGCACCATTGCCGGAATTGACCACCAGTTTAAGCGGCTTCAGATTTTTGACATCGATATAGCCTAGCAGGTGCTCAATATAGGCATCCTCTACGGAAATCTTACGGTAGCTGCCACGCGCAGAGGGATCCACTTCGGCAAACGCGTTCCCTTCGGCCAATCGCTGAATATCGCGTAAGCCGGTATCACCGCTGATCGGTTTGGCCTGGCTTCTCACCAGCTTCATGCCATTGTAATCCATAGGATTGTGGCTGGCGGTCACTTCAATGCCACCATCAATACCCAAATGGAAAGTCGCGAAATAAATCTCCTCGGTACCGCTGAGCCCGATATCCAGTACGTCAACGCCGGCATCACGCAAACCTTCAGCCAGCGCCAATTTTAGCTCTTCACTGGTCAAACGAACATCGCCACCAACCACAACTTCGCGTGGTTGCAAAAACTCACCGTAAGCCCGACCGATACGATAGGCAATATCCGTATTTAACTCCTCACCTAACCGGCCACGAATGTCGTATGCTTTGAAACAAGTTAAAGTTTGAGTCATCTAAAAATCCTTACCAAAAAAATTTACGAAAACATGTCACGCTTAAGACACATCACCGTTATTTGTATTTTCCATTATCATCAATGCGAATAATATCGTCTTCACCCAAATAAGAGCCGGATTGAATTTCAATCAAATCCAATGCAATTTTTCCTGGGTTCTCTAATGAGTGTTCAGTACCTAATGGAATATAAATAGATTCGTTTTCAGTTACAAACTTCGTCTCACCGCCTTTTATAACTTTGGCGGTACCCGAAACGACCACCCAATGCTCTGAACGATGATGGTGCATCTGCAATGAGAGTTTCTCGCCAGGTTTAACCGTTATCTTACGTACCTGAAAACGCTCGCCTTGCGCAATGGCGTCATGCTTGCCCCATGGGCGGTAGACCTCACGATGCTGCTTGCATTCCGAACGCTGTCCACGTTTCAGATGATTGACGATCTCTTTAACATCTTGCACTTTATCTTTATTCGAGATCAACACAGCATCTTTGGTTTCAACGATAACCAAGTTATCTACACCTACCGTTGCGACCAATTTATGTTCGGCACGAATATAGTTATTTGAACAATCATGCTGCAACACATCACCAAAGGTGCTGTTGCCGTTTGCATCTTTCGCACTGATGTCCCAAAGCGCCGACCAGGAACCGACATCGCTCCACCCCGCATCCAACGGCACCACGATGGCATCCGCTGTCTGCTCCATCACCGCATAGTCTATGGACTCATCCGGGCAGACAATAAAGGCTTCGCGATCGACACGGACAAAATCCAGATCCGGCGCCGTATGCAGCAAGGCCTGACGACACGCAGCCAAAATATCCGGCCGAAATTTATTCAACTCCTCGAGATAACGGCTGGCTTTAAACAGGAACATCCCGCTGTTCCATAAGTATTCTCCGCTGGCAAGATACTCTTTAGCCGTCGACAGATTCGGTTTTTCAACAAAGCGAGACACCCGAGAGGCAAGCGCCCCATCAATACTTTCACCTTTATGGATATAACCATACCCTGTTTCCGGACCGGTCGGCACAATCCCGAAGGTCGCCAGTTTTCCTGCTTCAGCATAAGGCACCGCTTGCAATACAGCCGTACGGAATGCTTCCTCATTCTGGATAACATGATCTGCTGCCAAAACCAGCAATAAGGGATCTTCGCCGCCTGCGGTCGCCTGCAACGCGGCCAGTGCAATGGCCGGTGCCGTATTGCGCCCAACCGGCTCCAAAATAATGTTGTGGGATAAACGAGTAATCTGTCGCAGCTGTTCTGCAACAATAAAACGGTGCTCTTCATTGCAGATCACCAGCGGGTTTGATATCTCCAACCCATCAAGTCTGTTGACCGTGGTTTGCAACATGGAAAATTCACTGCACAACGCTAAAAACTGTTTCGGAAATAATTCTCTTGAGAGAGGCCATAAACGGCTTCCGGTACCGCCAGCCATAATTACAGGATAAATATTACTCATAATAAATCTCACCGATCAGTATTTTATGGTTTTCGCGGTATTGAACTCATGCCATTTGGCATTAATGTATTCGGTCAGCTCACTGCGAAAACGTTCCGCAGAGAATTTGCAGGCTTGAGTACGACAGTCAACAGGGCTGATTTGGTCCTGTATTTTCTCAAATTGCTCTACGGCAGCGACCAACGAAGGGACCGTTTGTTCCGAGAAGAAAAGCCCGGTAGGATTGCTGACGCCAAACGGACGCACGGTTTCCAACGCGCCACCTTTACCGAAGGTGATAACGGGTGTTCCGCATGCCTGCGCCTCTACCGGCGTAATGCCGAAGTCTTCTTCAGCAGCGAAAACAAACGCTTTGGCTCTGGACATGTGATCCTGCAATACCTCATTGCTCTGGTATCCCAAGATCTCAACGTTTTTGCCCGCTTTGGCTTTGATCTTCGCCATCTCCGAGCCGTCGCCGATCACGATCAGCTTCTTGTCAGGCATCGCACTGAAAGCTTCAACGATCAAGTCCATACGCTTATAAGGGACCATTCGCGACGCCGTAAAATAGAAATCATCCTTGTTTTCATTAAGTAAGAATCGATCCACATCAACAGGTGGATAAATAACGTCGGCTTCACGGCCATACACTTTCTTAATACGACGCGCAATAAACTGTGAATTAGCGATAAAATGGTCAACGCCATTAGCGGTACGATAGTCCCACATGCGAATTTTGTGCAGCAACCATTTAGCCAACCGCCCTTTCATGCCCTTCATCAAGTTAGCTTCGCGCAGGTATTGATGCTGCAGATCCCAGGCATAACGGATGGGCGAATGCACATAGCTGATATGCAGCTGATCGGGTCCAGTCAGAACGCCTTTGGCCACAGCATGACTGCTGGATAGCACGACATCATGAGAGGAGACATCAAGCTGCTCAATAGCCAACGGCATCAGAGGCAAATACTTTTGATAGCTGGTCTTGGCTTTCGGTAGATTTTGTATGAATGTGGTTGTGGCATGCTTGTTGTGAATCTGTTGTCGAGCGGCATCCGACAAAAAATCGACCACGGAATAGAGAGTAGAATCGGGATATATGTCAATAAACTCTTTTATTACGCGCTCAGCTCCTGCGTAGGTCACCAACCAATCGGCTACGACCCCGACATTTAACGACTTCTGTTCAGACATACCTCTCCCCAACTCACCTTAAATTTGAAATCCCAATACAAGAATACTCTTCACTAATGATTCGGCTTTTCTGAATCGCTGAATGATATCTTCTCAACGTCTCTTCAGATATGCCAGGCATCCGTAATTTCATAATAACGTTCTACAATTACCGAATGCCTAATACCCTAGCGCTATCTCAACTGAGTGATAATATTTTCCAACTTCTTGGCCGATTCAAGCCAGGAATAATGACCGATGTTGTTGTACCCTTTCTCTTTGAGCTGTTCGCGCAACGATTCATCGTTGATAATTCTATTCAGTGCATCAACCATTTCCTGATGCTTATACGGGTTAAAATACAGGGCACTATCCGCCAATACTTCGGGTAAGGAGGCCTGGTTCGACGAAACGACGGGACATCCGCAAGCTTGGGCTTCCAATGGAGGAATACCAAAGCCTTCATAGAACGAAGGAAAAACAAACGCTAAAGCGCGTTGGTAAATCGCCACCAACTCTTCATCGGTGACTCGCCCTAAGAATTCAACATTCTTCATGGCGTTCTCATCATTGCCAGAGAAATCCATGCCTGAAAAATTCTTATTCTTTCCACCGATAATCTTAAGTTTAACATCCGTATTTTGACATGCGGCAGAAAAAGCGGCCAGTAAACCATGAAAGTTCTTATGATAGTTAGGCGAAGAAACCGCCAACAGAAAACGCTCATCAGTATTGCTGGCACTCTCGACACTTCTGCGAGAAAAAAGATCGGATACGGCATTGGCGATCACAAAGGTATTTTTCGGATTGTAACCATAAGCCGTCGTAATTTCTTTTTTAGAAAATTCACTAACGGTCAATAGTGCACGGCTGTTTTTTAGCATGATGGGAATCAGCAGGTTATACATCAACCGAAACTTTCTAGAATAGCTCTGCGGGAATTTCTTATAAGTCACGTCATGATGAGTCACGACCTTATTCTTATACCACAGCGGCGCAGTATTCCCTAAATTGATCAACAATGGATTGCCATTGGCTTTCAGATATTTTGGCAGGTCTCGTTGTTCCCATTGATGCCCGGTTCGATGTCCAACCACCTTTACATTGAGCGACTCAGCAGCCTTCGTATTCTTTATGTCACCAGGTGAAACAAAAACGATATCGTCGCGTAGTTCCCGTAGCGCCAGGCTAATCTGTTCGGCAAAGCGCTGCACCCCTGTTAACTCTTGTGTGAGAAATCGTGCATTAACAACAATCATATATACCTCTATGACGACGCCACTATACAATTCAAGCTTATCGTGTCTGCGCTTGGAGCCTTTGGGCATCAGCCATCTTAGAAAACTCATCTTGTCTAAATGACAAAAGCAAAGCAGAAATAATAATCGAGAAAACATACCCTGGATAATTAGTAATCGGGTTGTTATAAACTAAGTTGATAGATAGCGAAATCATCCAATACAGGAACACGCCCGTGTAGAACTGTCCATAACGGACTTTATTATACAGTTTCAGCAAAATAATTGACGCAGCAAGTAAGAAGATGAAAATTCCCACTCCGCCATAGTTGGAAAGCAAGAAAATATAGATACTGTCCAACGGCAGCGCAGCATCATCACCGACCGCGGCATTACCGTTAACGCCGTAACCTGCTCCGGTAAAAATTGAATAGGTGTCACTATTTCTCACTTCTTCAATCAGTAAGATCCTTTCCAGAATACTTTGCTCTGCATAATTATTATCGCTTGAATAGATAGATTTATAGATCCCCATGTCCGTCATGGTTGCGTAGAAGAATGATGACAATGCCACGCATACAAGCACCACACTGGCTAAACTGGCTTTCAACGATAGGAATCGACGAACAAACAGATAGCCAAAATAAATACCGGCCATAATTATAGCTGTTTTCGATGTGGAACAGACAATACCGGCCGAGACAATCAATATATATCTCAAGCGATTTTTCTTACTAACAAATGGACTTAATATGAGACCGAAGAATAAAAACTCAGATAGTGTAAAAGGACTACTAAAAAGACCTATCGCCCTAAAGAATCCGCTTGCGGTACGTAAAATCAGCCCATTATCTTTTCCCACTTGCGTAAATTGCAATCCAGGACTTACCCCGGTCAGCGCATAAAGCAAACCTGAAAACACGCTTTCCAGTATGGCGAAAATAGCATTGACAACGGTGACTATGACGTAAACTTTAATCAGCCTCATCAGCAATTTCATGCGATGTTCAGGCTCTAGACACACCAAGAGTGCGGCAACCAGCAACGACGAATAGGTAAACAATTCGAAGCGGAATTGCGTAACGACGTTACCAATTTTAAAATTGCTGTTAAGAATAGAAATAAGAACATATGACAGGGAAAGCATAACCATGCCAATAAACAGCAGTAGGTAGCTTCTAAAACCCGGGCCGGTTCTACTCTTATTGGCCGCCAGATAAAGCAGCAAAAATGCCGGTAATGCCAATGAATAGACATCTTTATAAAGCAGTATCAGGCGCGTCGTATTGTGAGCGACGATATTGATAACCCCACTGATTGAAATTACTACCAGATAGGTGATAACAAAATAGTCTGCGAATTTTTTCGATGAGAATCCCATATCAGCTCTTATAAACCTCTTGATAACCCGCAGCCAACCGCCCGGCGTCAAAGGGATTCACATCAACAAACTCGACGCGCTCATTTTTTAAGATTCGCAGTTTTTCCAACGTAAATTCACTCAGCTGATATACATTGGGGTAATGTTCAGCGATTTCAGCAACGCCACCGGCGAAAGAAGTGAAGACGTGCTTGCCGGCAGCAGCCGTTTCCGCTACTGCTCGGCCAAACGGTTCATTCCAGAGTGTAGGCAAATAAACCATATCAATCTGAGCCAGGAAGGATTCTACCGGCACAAACCCCAACAGATGGACGCCAGCCTCCTCCGCCCTGAGTTGCAAGGCGCGGCCTTCATCCGAGGAGGAAAAACGCCCGGCAGCGTAAAACTCCACCTCACCCGGTATCGTCATTTCCAACGCTTTGGCGCAGAACGCCTTGAACCCTTTATCTGCAGTCAAACGGCCAATAAAGCCAATCCGGATAATCGACGACGATTGGTCGGCAACATGACTTTTTTTTATCGGATTGTAGATGTGACTATGTCGGGCATTAATGGCAAAGCCGTTATCTTGATGCAATGCAGAGATGTACTTGCTGATGCCGACAAACCTATCGACATTCTTGCTTTTTCGTTTTTTCACCATAGATGTCAACTGAACCGCTGCAGAAGCTACATCCATATTTTCCCCATGTTGAAACAGCGTACAGTTATGGTGAAAGAGATAATAGTCACGAGCCGTATGGACGAGTTTTATATTCCTTTTTTTGACACAGCCCCAAATCGCAACAGAAAAGCCACTGATGTTATTGGTATGTACCACATCGGGATTAAAATCATCCAACTCTCTGGAGAAAGCCTTTCCCATCATTGGATTGAAATTGTCAACCAAATGCCAGACGACTTTTGACAACTTCCCTTTTTGCTCATTACTGAAAGGCCAGTACAGATTTTTTAGCGGTAAATAAACCACCTCAACGCCATTTATTTTCGTCTGCTTTCTGAACTTTTCATCGTGTAAACAAACTACGCGAACTCTATCGCCTTTTGAAACCAGCTCTTCCGCCAAAAGTTGCACAGACACTTCCGCGCCGCCAACCTTGAATGGTGCATATAATGTATTAACAATTAATATATTCATAATAGCCGGTTTTTATCAGGTATTTCGGCGCCGTAAGACTAGGCGCTTTAGATAAAGCGAGGTTATAAAGACACTTATAACCTCTTGAAGGGAGATTTGCTTTATTACGCGTCTTTACCGCCAGATTTGTATTCGTACTGGTAGTAACCGTAATTGCCATAATAGCTGCTTGCGCGACGTTCAACGGCGTTCAGAATAATGCCTTTGATCTCGATACCGTTTTGATCGAATCTACGCACGCTGATCTCGAGTTCTTTAACCGTGTTCATACCGAAGCGCGCGATCATCAGCGCCGTACCGACATGGTGGCCAATAATTGCCGCATCGGTGACAGCCAGGATAGGCGGGGTATCGATCAGAACCAGATCATAATGCTTGTCCGCCCATTCGACCAAATCGGCAAAACGGCTGTGCATCAGCAACTCAGAAGGATTCGGTGGAATCTGGCCGCGAGGAATGAAGTCCATACCGTTGATTTGCGTAGGACGAACCGCGCTGGCCGCATCGATTTTGCCTGACAAAATATCAGACAGACCATTTTGCCAATCGGCATCGAGCAGTGTGTGTGAATACCCTTTTCGCATGTCGGCGTCGATAACCAACACACGCTGCCCCGCCTGAGCGATAACCGCCGCCAGGTTGATACTGACAAACGTCTTACCGATGTTTGGACTGGCGCCGGAAATCATCAGCACATTATTCTTCGCTTCCATCATCGCAAAATGCAGGCTGGTGCGCAGACTGCGAACGGCTTCGATGGCAAGGTCAGCCGGGTTGCCGACGGCAAGCAACGAGTTGGCGCGCGTATTGGACTTGCGATGAGTGCGCAGCAACATTTCGCGGTCTTTTTTCTGCTGCCATTCAGACAATGGAATGCTGGCATAGACGTTGATACCGCGTTGCTCCAACTCGTCAGGACTCTCGATTCCGTGGTGCAGCATGGTTTTAAGCACCACGATGCCGATGGAGAACATCCCGCCCAACACCACACACAGCAGAACAATCAAGGTTTTACGTGGCTGAACCGGTTTTGGCTGAGTCACCGCCGGATCGACAATACGCACATTACCCACGGTACTGGCTTTGGTGATCCCAAGCTCTTGTTGCTTATTCAGCAGCTGCATGTAGATTTCTTTACCCGCATCAACATCTCGGGTTAGCCGCAAGATTTCCTGCTGCGTCTTAGGCATTACGCTAATACGTTTATTCAGCTTCGCGCGTTCCCCTTCCAGGGTCCCACGCTTCTCCATCAAAGCACGATATGCCGGGTGCTCTTTAGTATACAGCTTCGATATCTCAGCTTCTTTGAAGGTCAACTCATTCAGTTGTGCCTCGACAGAAACCACGCTGTCCAACATAGACTTGGCTTCAAGCGACAGATCGACGGAATCATTGTCCTGACGGAACTTATTCAGCTTATCTTCGGCGATGTCCAGAGAGGTTCTCACCTGCGGCAACTGCTCTTTCAGAAATTCGAGGCTCTTGGCCGCTTCTTCCGACTTACGTTCAACGTTCTGCAGCAAATAATTTTTCGAAATGCTGTCGAGCGTTTTACCCACCAGCTCAGGATCTTCCCCTTGCAGGGTCAACGCCAACACGCCGGTGTCCTTGGCTTTATCTTCAACCGTCAACGCCGCGAGCAACGCGTTAATAGCCATCAGATCGCTGCGCTTGGTCACTTTGAAGACCGTACCAGGCGCCGCGTCAATTTCGCTGACCAGCATGGTCACGCCTTTTTGATTGACCAGCTCACCCGTTTTGCCTTTGAGGAATTCATCACCATCAACGCTGAGAGCGAAACTGTTTTTATCAATCACTTCCAGCTCAAGGTCTTTCTCATTCCATGAATAAGGAATAGACAAACGCGACAAGGCTATCTTGCCGGGTTCGTTCCCCATCAAACGATTCCAACCCTGCCCAAAGATCGGGAAGTATTTTTGTTCAACGACCGTATTCAGGTTCAAATCTGCGACGGTTTTGCCAAGCACCATGCGGGATTTGATCAGCTCAATCTCCGCCGCAGAACCAGGCTGTGCCGTAGGCAACATTTCGGAAAGGTTGTTGAGGATCGAGTTACCCGAACTTTGTTCAACTTGAATCAATGCATCCGACTGGTATACAGGCGTTGCGAACAGAGAATAGACTATGCCGATCACAGCAAAGAATGTCGTAATCCCTATAATCAGCCACCGATGATCCAGCAGCGTTCCCAGCAACCGACCTAAATCAATCTCATCATTACTTGCGCCCGCAGCCGGACCCAGTTTGCTATTATCAATCATTGTCATCTCTGGTTAACGATTTAATGCTTTTGCCCATTTCTGCGCAGCTTCAGCCAGAAGGTTATATACAAACTCAAACGCTTCGTGACTCTTCTTATACGGATCAGGAACTTCAGCCTGCCCCATCCAGTGAGCGAACAGCATGGTTTTCCCCCTGACTTCGGGGGCTAAACGGCAAACGGCCTCAATGTGACTTTTTTCCATCACCAGTATCAGCGAATATTCACGACACATTTCCTTGGTCAACTGCTGTGCAACATGGTTATCCAAAGAAAGACCATGCTCTTCCGCCACCGCCACCGCAGCCTCATCCGCCGGCTTACCGACGAGTGCGCCGATACCGGCCGACGCGATTTTTTTTTGTGGCAGATGTTTTTTCAACAGCCGCTCCCCCGTCGGAGAACGGCAGATATTTCCAACACAGACAACCAAAACAGAATCAAACATAGCGTATCCTCTACGGCCAGTTACGAATACGCAGCGTACCTTCCGTCAGGTTGTTGAAGCCGTCGATGGTTGGCACCAACTGCGTGACCAGACGATTCCAACGAGCGACCGGCGCCGCAGTGACATAGACAATGTCATAAGGCTGAAGGTGGAATTCCGTCCCCATCACCATGGCTGTCGCATCCGACATATTCAACTGATAGATGTTTGCCAGTTTATTGCCCTGAGTGCCATGCAGAGGTCGAATAACGAAAATGCCTGTCGCGTCAGCACTCGATTGTACAAGCCCTTGACTGCTACCCAACGCCTCCGTCAACGTCATACCGCTGCGATCCATTTTGAGCGTGGATGGAGTTTTTACTTCCCCCATCACGAATACCTTGAGATCGTCATTACGAGGAATGTACAGAATGTCCCCGGGATAGAGCAGGCGGTTCTGGGTCAAATCCCCATTTTGCATCAGTTGCTGCAATGAAAGGCGCTGCTCTTTGCCGTTGTGAGTCAAAATGATATTGCGCCAATCGGCATCTTCCGTCAGCCGCCGGCGGCGTTGATGGCATCCATCACCGTCAATGGCACGTTGGTGATCGGTTGTTGACCCGACTTGGCGACTTCCCCCGTCACATACGCTTTCTGTGAACGGAAAGCGGCGATATTGACGTCAACCTGTGGACTTTCAATGTATTGCGCCAGTCTCCTGGCGATTTGATCGCGGATCTCGGTGACCGTTTTACCTACCACGCTCACCTTACCGATATAAGGATAGAAAATAGTACCGTCGGCATGCACCCAGTTACCGGTGTCGCTGGCGCTGCGGTATTGGCCCGCAGGCGTAGTCAGTTCAGGATGGTCCCAAACCGTTACGTTAAGGACGTCACCCACACCAATCCGGTATTCATACGTGCGCAGCGATGCGTCCAATTGCGCATTCGACTGAGCAACCACCTTTGCGGGACGCATCGAATCCAGCAGTTTAGGCGTCATAGGGTAAATATTGACCAGCTTATCAATATCGAAGTCAGCATCTTCTTGTTTTACGACATCTTTTCCACTGGTCGATAAATGGGTTCCAGGAAACACCGTGCATCCACTGATTACGCTAATTGATATCAATAGCGATATCACTTTCAATTGTCGTTTTGCCATCAAATTATCATCACTTTCAAGTAAATGTATCTGCAAAGCTACAATGCTAGCCAACCGTGGCTGCCTCGCTGTAACCTTATCAAAATGCCTGACACTTGCTGCGCCGTCTCTCAATAAGCGCCCTGTTGCAATTTTCAATAACGTTTATCTGCCGTTGATAAGAGCAAAGCTATTATTGGCAAGATAAATAAGCTGAGAAGCCTCGCATTGGCGAAAATCGATACCGGGGCCGATTCGGGCTTTAATTTGTATTAATAACAGTATATTGCAGAGCAGCCTGGCAAGTTCGTGCAAAAATCACTCGCCAAGGCAACTCAGCAACCCGCTATTGAATGTATACTAATATAAAAATTGAGACAGTGAAATTCCCCAAAATTCAACCACTCTCCTGATTTCCTTACAGTGATCGGGCCGATGGGAAACCATCCAGTCTAGTTCAAAACGTCAGCTGTTCGGCCCATTCCCGGAAAGCCTTGCCCTGAGTAGGATGACGCAAACCGTAGGTGACAAACGCCCGCAGGTACCCCAGTTTTTCACCACAGTTGAACGACTCCCCAACCAACTCTGTTGCCTCTACCGGTTTGTGTTTCAACAATTCGGCAATCGCATCGGTCAGTTGAATACGGCCCCAGGCCCCCGGTTTGGTCGTCTCCAGAAGAGGCCAAATATCCGCTGACAACACATAACGTCCCACCGCCGAATAGTTGGATTCCAACTTGGTTTCGGGCGCCGGTTTTTCGATAATCGACGTGATACGAGCGCTTTCGCCAGGAGCCAGGCTGCTGGCTTCACACTGCACCACAGAATAGTCATGCAGGACGTGTTCATCCGCCGTCTGAACCAACACCTGGCTCAGACCGGTTTGTTCAAAGCGCGCAATCATGTGTGACAGATTGTCTTTCTTCAAATCGGCTTTTGCGTCATCCAGCAAGATATCCGGCAACAGAACGACAAACGGCGAATCACCGACCAAAGGTTTGGCACAGAGCACCGCGTGGCCCAACCCCTTTGGCTGCCCCTGCCGGATATGCATCAGCGTGACGCCTTTTGGCGTTATCGACTGCACCTCATCCAACAGCTGCCGTTTCACACGAGCCTCCAGCATCGCCTCCAATTCGAATGAGGTATCAAAGTGGTTTTCGATGGCGTTCTTAGAAGAATGCGTCACCAAGATGATCTCTTTGATCCCGGCAGCAACACATTCATTGACAATGTATTGAATCAGCGGTTTATCTACGATCGGCAACATTTCTTTCGGAATCGCCTTGGTCGCCGGAAGCATACGCATACCCAGCCCTGCCACAGGAATAACCGCTTTCAACTTCGTCATAGTAGCCCTCATTCAATCTGGTGATCGCTTTCAGCCGCAGTGGCGACAGCCTGTTACTTATTCAACGTCTGCTTCAACCAGCGACTGAAGTTTTCGCCTTCGGAGCCGTGACGCAATCCATACTGCACAAATGCCTTCATGTAGCCAAGCTTGTCACCACAATCATGGGATTTACCGCTCATGTGGAACGCTTCCACCGTTTGTTCATCCATCAACATCGCGATCGCATCGGTCAGTTGGATCTCATCGCCCGCGCCGGGCGGCGTTTTTTCAAGCAACGGCCAAATATCGGCGGCGAGCACATAACGGCCAACAACCGCCAGATTGGAAGGCGCATCCTCGCGAGCCGGCTTCTCTACCACGGCCGTCATCGGCGCGCTTTCACCCACAGCGATCGTCGCGCCGGCGCAGTCAACTACGCCATATTTGGACACATCCTGTTCCGGCACCGGTTCAACCATAATCTGGCTGAATCCCGTCTCGTCGAAACGCTGGAGCATTCTGGCCAGATTCTCTGTGCGCAGATCCGCGGTTGCATCATCCAGCAAAACATCCGGAAGCAGCACCACGAAAGGAGAATCGCCTATCATCGGCTTGGCGCACAATACGGCATGTCCCAGCCCTTTCGCCTGGCCCTGGCGCACTTGCATCACGGTCACATCCGGTGGGCAAATGCTTTTTACTTCGGCCAACAACTGACGCTTCACGCGCGCTTCGAGCATCGCCTCCAGCTCAAAGGAGGTATCGAAATGGTTTTCAATCGCATTTTTTGATGAATGGGTAACCAAAACGATATCTTTGATGCCCGCCGCTACGCACTCACTGACGATGTACTGAATTAAGGGCTTATCGACCACCGGCAACATTTCTTTAGGGATGGCTTTGGTTGCCGGCAACATTCGGGTTCCCAAGCCCGCTACAGGGATCACTGCCTTGAGTCTTTTCTGCATTTTCATTCCAATTCATCGTGGCGCTGCATCCCCGCGGCAAGTAAAAAGGGAACATTCATCAAGCATGCTACCGCCCTTGGCTTGCAGCTACCAAAGTACTGTTATTGACGTTTTCACTCACGTCACCCCGTGAGCCAAATCACTTTTTGTAAAGCGGCATTTGCTCTTAATCTGGATTGCCGCACCGCTCACAAAACAATAAAAAAACTGGAGCCTTTATAACCAAACAATGTTAGTTACTGACGTTTATATGGCTAGGATTCTTATACTAATGTCCAAGTGATACAAGCCTTAGATCCCCCCAGCCAGCCGTTTTCAGAATAAGACTACTCATGCCACATACCGTAACGAGTCCCTGACGTGGAGAGAGATTTTAATATTTTGATTTAAATAGATTTATAGAGACGTTCTTTTTATGAGCGAGGCGTATTCCGGCAAAAACAGCCTGATACCGCCCGCCGCTTTCATGCCCAGCATCGGCGAACAATATTTGTTGCGCAAAGTCTTGCAACGCCCGTTTTTGTCGACATGTCCCGGATTAGAGTTGAATTTTGCCGCCTCAGCGCCCATCATTCCCGTGCGGCATAAGCCGTAGAACTTACAGGTGAAATTGGGCGTATGGAATGGATCGCTGATCCAACAATTTGGGCCGGCCTGGCCACATTGGTCGTGCTGGAAATCGTTCTGGGTATAGACAACCTTGTCTTCATCGCCATTCTGGCGGATAAACTACCAAAACAACAAAGAGATAAGGCTCGTGTCGTCGGTCTGTTGCTGGCGCTGGTGATGCGTCTGGCGTTGCTCGCCTCCATCTCGTGGCTGGCGACGCTGACCAAACCGATGTTCATCGTCGCAGAACACCCCTTCAGCGGCCGCGATCTGATCATGCTGGTCGGCGGCATATTCCTGCTGTTCAAAGCCACCATGGAGCTGAACGAGCGGCTGGAGGGCAAGGATGAAGAGCAGCATGGCACACGCAAAGGCGCGCGCTTCTGGCCGGTGGTGGCGCAGATCGTGGTGCTGGATGCCGTCTTCTCGCTCGACTCGGTGATCACCGCGGTCGGCATGGTCGACCACCTGGCGGTGATGATGATCGCGGTCTGTATCGCCATCGGCCTGATGCTGCTGGCCAGCAAACCGCTGACGCGCTTCGTCAACGCTCACCCGACTATCGTCATTCTGTGCCTGAGCTTCCTGCTGATGATCGGTTTCAGCCTAGTGGCGGAGGGCTTCGGCTACCACATTCCGAAAGGCTATCTCTACGCGGCGATCGGCTTCTCGGTGATGATCGAAGCATTGAACCAACTGGCGCAATTCAACCGCCGTCGTTTCCTGTCGAAGGTGCGGCCGCTGCGCGAGCGTACCGCCGAGGCGGTGCTGCGCATGCTGAGCGGCAAACATGAAGAAGCCGAGGTCGACAGTCATTCCGCCAATCTGCTGGCCGACAGCGACAGCGAAAACGGCGAGATCTTCAATCAGCAAGAGCGGCGCATGATCGAACGCGTGCTGGGTATGGCGCAGCGCACGGTCAGCAGCATCATGACCTCACGTCACGACGTCGAATACCTTGAGCTGAACGATCCGCAGGAGAAGCTGACGCAATTGCTGGAGCGCAATCAACACACGCGCATCGTGGTGGTAGAAAGCAGCGCCAGCGATGAGCCGTTGGGCGTTATCCACACTATCGACGTCCTCAAACAGCAGCTGGCGCAGGCGCCGCTGGATCTGCGCGCGCTGATACGCCAACCGTTGATCTTCCCGGAACAGCTCACGCTGTTGAGCGCCCTTGAGCAATTCCGCCAGGCACAGACGCACTTTGCCTTTGTGGTCGATGAGTTCGGTTCCGTCGAAGGCATCGTCACCCTGACGGACGTGATGGAAACCATCGCCGGCAACCTGCCGGAGGCCGGCGAAGAGGTGGATGCACGCCACGACATTCAGCAAAACGAGGACGGCAGTTGGACCGCCAACGGCTATATGCCGCTGGAAGATCTGGTGTTGTACCTGCCGATGCCGCTGGAAGAAAAGCGCGAATACCACACGCTGGCGGGGCTGCTGATGGAACACAGCCAGCGCGTGCCGCAAGAAGGCGAACAAATCACGATCGGTGACTACCTGTTCGAGCCGTTGGAGGTCAACAGCCACCGTATCCTGAAAGTGAAGATCACCCCGCCTCCCCCACCGGAGGACTACGAGGTTTAACATTGAGGCCGGGCATTGCCCGGCCTTGGTTTTACTGGGGAACCAGCAACTCCGTCGCCACGATCACCACCACCAGCCCGACAATCACCGGCACCGAAGTGCGCTTCACCACGTCGAACGGTGAGATTTTCGCCATGCCGGAGACCGCCACCACCACGCCGGAGACCGGCGACAGCGTGCGGCCGAGGTTAGACGCCTGCAGCATCGGGATCACCAGATAAGCCGGGTTAACGCCCATTTGCGCCGCCAGTTTCGGGATCAGTTCGACAAACGCATAGAACGGCGCATTGCCGGAGCCGGTGGTCATGGCCGCCAGCATGGTGATCACCACCAGCACCAACATCATGATCAAACCGCCGGTGCCGAACGACTGCGCCAGCCCGATCAACCCGCTGATAAAGCCGACGGTGCTCAACCCTTGCGCGAAGACCCCGGCGGCCACCAACAGCATGACCACGCTGGCGAATGCGTCCGCCATGCCGCGATAGGCTACCTCCAGGCCGCTGAACACCTGTTTCGCGCTGAAACTGCGCACGAACTCAATCAATGCCGCCAACAGTATGCAACCCACCAACACGGTAATGATGTGCAGCTCCGGTCCCCATTTGCCGTCGAAAATCAGCACGCCGAGGATCGGTGTAAACGGCAATATCGCGTAAAATCCCGGCGCATGGGTTTTGATTTCGCTGACGTCCATGATGTGATGCTGTTCATCGCTCTTTCTGTCGAGATAACGCTGCCAGAAAAAATGCGCCACAGCCATGCAGACAATGGCGGCAATCGAGATAGGCAGCGTGGTTTTGAACGCGAAGTCCACCAGCGGCATCTCCGCCGCTTTGGCCGCCAGCACCACATCGCCGGACGTCGGCGCCAGAATAATCGCCGCCGGCGAAGCGCAAATGGCAGCCGCCGCGCCGCGGCTGATGCCCACGTTCACCATCAACGGGAACAGCGTCGCCATCAGCAGCACGCCGAGACCAGTGGCGGAAGAGACCGCCAGCGACATCAGGCAAGCGACAAAATACGCCGCCACCATCAGCAGATAAGGCGAATTGATCATCTGCAGCGGACGCGAAGCCAGCTTGACGACCACGTCGTTGGCGCCGATATGCGTCATGTAGGCGGCAAAGCCGCACAGCATCATGATCATCATGCCGAGATCGCCGCCGCGGCTCATCAGCAAAATCTTGACGTACTCGATCATGTCGGTCGCGCGCCAGCCGGTTGAGGCGGCGCCGGACGGCAACAGCGTTTTCCCCATCAGCGCGCTGATGCCGAGCAGCAGCAGCCCCCCCACCAACAAGACGCCGGTAGCGGAATATCCCTTGATAATGTAACGGCCCACGCCCGCCGCGACTGCGGCGCCAATAAGGAGCTCTATCATGTTTCCTCAACTCGTCATTTTTTCGCGCTCAAGCGCATAGTAATAGCAAAACTGGCCCCTACTCTGCACAAACTGAGCAGAGGTCTTCATGACCTTCATCAAGGTAACGGAGAGAAATTATCGCGGGAACCTCGATATTGACGCGGGCCACACTGTGGCCCGCATCGGAGGGATTACAGCTTGTCGAGCAGCTTTTTCAGATCCTGACCTTCGCGCGAATCCTTGTTCTTTTCAGCCCATTTGTTCAGCGCATCTTTAGCCCGATCCTGCAGCGTTTTACGCAACACCTGATCGACCTGCAGTTGATAATTGAGCTGTTGCCACGGCCCATAGACCCGCAGCGGGATCGGTGTTTTTTGCAGTTGCTCGATCAGCTCGCCGCGCCCTTGCCATCCGCCGGTGACGCGCACGTTAAGCGCCATATCGCACTGTTTGCCCGGCATATCGATGCTGCCGGCGCCGGTCAGCGCCAGCAAAGGCGAATCCGCCGTCAGACCGCTGAGCTTGATCGTGCCTTGATTCAGGCTGGCCTGCGCCGAGACGTTTTTGACCTCGGTATAACGCTGATAGCTGTCTTGCCCGCGCACGCTGTTATCGTTGCGCGCCACAGCCTGCTGGATCAGCTGCTGAATGTTCAGGCCATGCAGCTGCGCATCCTGCATCGCCAGCTGCGCCGTACCGCGCCAGCGGCGCTCAAATGACTGTGAAGAGAGGCGATCGCCGGTCAAATCCCCTTTCATGCTGAATTTGCCGGTCAACATCTGCGGCATGTCGAAGGCTTTGAGCACCGTGCCCAGTTCAACCTGGTTCAGCGCCGGCTGCACGCTGATCACCGGTTTATTGCCGCGCGCGTCCAGCGAGCCCGGCAAGGAGAAATCACCGCCGGCCAATTGTCCGGCGAGTTTATGCAGCGTCAGCAGTCCGCGTTGGTTGTCCGCCACGACGGCCAACTGAGTGACGTTCATACCGCGATAGGTCAACTGCGCGGCCTGCAGATTCAACTGCGCATTGAAATCGCGCAGCGCCTCTAAATTCTGCTGCCGATCGTCAACCTGGCTGGCGATCACCGGCGCGGAAGTCACGGCGGGTTGTTCGGCGGTATTGGTGCTGGATTGCCAGCCGGAGAGCGCATCGAGATCGAGGTTAGCCGAATTGAGGTTCACCACATAGCCGGGCACCGCCCCCAGCGTGGCGCTGATATCGCCGGTCAATTGGCTGTTATTGGCACTGACGCTCAGCTGGCTGACGGCAATCTGCGCCGGCGTCTGCTGATAGACCACCTGCGCATTGCCCTCTCCCTGAATACCGCCGTTCGGAATATCCGCACCCGCCAGTTGATAATTGAACTGGGTGACTTTGGCGCCAATCTGGCGAGGGAACTGCTGCAAGTCGACATCGGCCGCCATGCTGAAGGTCAGGTCGCGCTGATCGCGATTGACCCGGCTGGAAAGTTCCAGCTGCGCCTGTCGCGTCTGCGTTTGTTGCAGGGTGAGATTGATATCCCGGACATTAATTTGCTCATTGTCGGCGCGCTGCCAAATCAGCAGACTGTCCACGACCCGCAGATTATCGATATCGAACTTCCAGGCCGCATCTGCCGCGTCTGTGCCAGTGCCGGCCGGCGCGATCGGGGCATCCATCTGCGAATGCTCTTCGCTATCGGGCGTGAGGCGAATGACGGCGTTTTTCAGCATCACCTGTTTCACAAACAGCTGATGCGACAGCAGAGGCAACAGTTTGACATCGAGGCGCATATTTTCCGCGCTCACTACCGGCGCTTTCGCGCCCGGCGCGGTCAGCGTCATGCGCCCGGCCAAAATGCTGAGCTGCGGCCAGATATGCCAGCGCAGGTCGCCTTCGAGCGTCAGCTGATAGCCGCTCTTCTGCTCGACCTTTTTGACCATGTAACCGCGAAAATCATTCGGATTGACCAGCAGTACCAGCGCGGACATCCCCGCCACCACGACCACCAGTAAAATCGCCAATGTCGTCAGTAATCTTCTCATGCCACCCTCTTGTCAGCGCCACACCGACGGTGCATCCCGCGCCGTTAGTCCTTGTCGATTCGACTGGCTACTGCGCCCTGCTGATCGCGATACTTCGCGTCCTGCCGGCTGTTGTATGGCCGGGCCGCCGGGCCGGACAACGGTTCAAAGCTCAAGGCCCCGATCAGCATGCCCGGCCGCAGCGCCAGCGGCAGCTTGCCGGAGTTGTAAAATTCCAGCACGATGCGTCCATGCCAGCCCGGATCGATACGGTGCGCAGTGACGTGCACCATCAACCCCAGGCGCGCCAGAGAAGAACGGCCGTCGAGCCAACCCACCAGATCGTCCGGCAGCGTCACGGATTCGAACGTCACCGCCAGGGCCAGCTCGCCGGGATGAAGGAAAAACGCCTCGCCTTCCGGCAGGACAATTTCGTCGCTCATCACGCGATCCAACGCGGCGCTGACTTCGTCTTTCGGCCCGCTGAGATCGATAAAAGGCGCGGTATGGCCGCTGAATACGCGGAACTGGTTGCCCAAACGGACATCTACTGTGGCCCCGTTGATGCGTTCGAGCGGCGGACGCGGGGAAATCACCAGTTTCTCGCTATCCAGCCAGGCTTCTATATCGCGGTCGCACAGTCTCATGTCTCTCTTCTCCATCAAAACGCGTAACTAAACAAAAATTGCCACACAACGGGCGAAAGGTCTACGCCGGGGTGCAAATAGTTGGCCACCGGCCGGAAATACACATTTCCGGCCATTAAGCGGCATTATTCAAAGAATTGGCTGATTTTGGCTTTCAGAATATCGATCGCGATGCGGTTTTTGCCACCGCGCGGGACGATGATATCGGCGTATTGTTTGGAAGGTTCGATAAACTGCAGGAACATCGGGCGCACGGTCTTCTGGTATTGCGCCATCACCGAATCCATCGAGCGGCCGCGCTCGTTGACATCGCGCTTCATGCGGCGCATCAGGCAGATATCCAGCGGCGTGTCGACGAAGATCGAGAAATTCATCTCCTGGCGCAAGCGGATATCCGTCAGCAGCAAGATCCCTTCCAGAATAATGACTTTTTTAGGTTTCAGGTGGACGGTTTCTTTCTTGCGCGTGTGCTCGGTGTAACTGTACAGCGGCAGTTCGATCGCTTTGCCGGCCTTCAGCATCTGCAAATGCTGGAACAGCAGGTTGTGATCCATGGCGCTCGGGTGGTCATAGTTGGTTTTGACCCGTTCTTCCATGGTCAGGTGACTCTGGTCTTTATAGTAACTGTCTTCTGGAATAACGCCGATGTGCTCATCGCCGACCTGCTCGCGGAGTTCGCGGTACAACGTGCTGGCAATAAGGCTTTTTCCGGAGGCAGATGCGCCAGCTATACCAATAATGACGCACTGATGCGGATTGTCAGTCATAAAATTAAAGACCTGATTTCGTAATGTGAAGGGAGGGAACTAAAACGCGACAATTATAGGGAGTCGTCGGGGTTTGCGCCACTGTATATTGCGCGACGGCGGGCGAATTCAGGCTATCGCGCCCTACCGGCGATATGACATTTTAAGAATCTCACGGCTAGGGCAATGCCCCGCAACAGGTTACACTCCTGCGCTGACTTAGGGACCCCGTAGTCTTTCATCGGAGAATGATGTGCTGGATTGGTATTTTTTGACTTTTTTCGGCGACAGCATGCTGCTGCTGCCCTGCGCGCTGATTCTTTTTTTATTGCTGCTCGCATCGCCCGCCACCCGCGTTGCAGGCTGGCAATGGGCGCTGATTTTCGGTTTCACCGGCGGGCTGGTCTGCCTGTCCAAGTTGGCCTTTATGGGCTGGGGCATTGGTAGCGCAAGTTATGACTTCACCGGATTCAGCGGCCATTCGGCCCTCGCCGCGAGCATCTGGCCGCCGCTGCTTTGGGCTTTAACCGGTCGATTTTCCCATCCGGTGCGCAGCATCGCGTTGTTGACCGGGTGGATATTGCCTTTCACCATCGGCGTGTCGCGCCTGGAAATCCGCGTGCATTCGGTATCCGAGGTCATCAGCGGGCTGATTTTAGGCTACCTGGCCAGCGCACTGTTTTTATGGCTGCAGCGAGGGAAAGCGCGACCACAGCTGGCCTGGCCGCATTTGGCCATCGCGCTGGCCTTGCCGTTGGCGCTGATGGGGCAGCGGCAGCCGGCTCCCACCCAGGGATTGCTGGAACATATCGCCAAAACGCTGGCGCAGATCGAACGCCCTTATACCCGTGCCGACCTGCACAAGCCTACCCGTACCCCATAAAAGAACCCGGCGTTAAGCCGGGTTCTTTCACTGCCGCAAACAGATTACAGCGCGCGGAACGCAATCTCCGTCGGGATCGCCTCGCCCTGCCAATACATCTGCGCAGCCACACGGCCGGCCAATTGACGATACATGTCGGCGAATTCGCTGTCCGGGCGGCTGATAACCGTCGGCGTACCGCGATCCAGATCTTCACGCAGCGAGATATGCAGCGGCATCTGCCCCAGCAGACGGCTGTTATATTTCTGCACCAGCTTCTCGGCGCCGCCGGTACCGAAGATCGGCTCATGGTGGCCGCAGTTGCTGCAGATATGCACGCTCATGTTCTCGACAATGCCCAATACCGGCACATGCACTTTCTCGAACATTACGATGCCTTTGGCGGCATCCAGCAAGGCGATATCCTGCGGCGTGGTGACCACCAGCGCGCCGGTCACCGGAATGTTCTGCGACAGCGTCAGTTGGATGTCACCGGTGCCCGGCGGCATATCCAGCACCAGGTAATCCAGATCCGGCCACAGCGTATCCTGCAGCAGCTGCATCAACGCCTTGCTGGCCATCGGGCCGCGCCACACCATGGCGTTGTCGTCGGTCACCAGATAACCGATGGAGTTGGTCGCCAGCCCGTGCGCCATGATCGGCGCCATGTGCTGCCCGTCCGGCGAGGTCGGCCGCTCGTGTTCGGTGCCCAGCATGTTGGGGATCGACGGGCCGTAAATGTCGGCGTCCAGAATGCCGACCTTGGCCCCTTCGGCGGCCAGCGCCAGCGCCAGGTTGACGGCGGTGCTGGATTTCCCCACTCCGCCTTTGCCGGAGCTGACGGCGATGATGTTGCGCACGCCTTTGATCCCGGCCTGCGCGTTGGCGCGCTTCAGCGTCGTGATATCGTGTTTCAGCTTCCAATCGATGGCGCCGGCGCCGGTCACGCGCAGCAGTTCGGGGCCGACGCTCGCCTGCAGCGCTTCAAAACCGCTCTGCCAGGCAAAGGGCATCGTCAGTTCGATATGCAGTACATCGTCCAGCAACGCGCAGTGATGGATAGCCTTCAATGCGGTCAGGTTGTTTTTCAACGTCGGGTGTTCAAAGGCGGCCAGTACACCGGTCACCAGGGCGCGCAGAACTTCGGGGTTGGTCTGCTCAGGGGATTTTGCGTTCATCCCGGCTCCTTGATTTTGAATGGGTAGCTTCCGGCTAAGCATACCAGAACTGCGCGGCGGCTGGCGCGTATAACCTGTAAGAAACCGCCCTAGCAGCGAAGGGCGCGATCGGTTAACATCGAAGGCCCTTTTATTCATTACAGAAAGCAAGTTCTCACTATGGCTCAAGTCGCGAAAAAATTATTGGTGACGTGCGCGCTACCGTACGCAAATGGTTCCATCCATCTCGGCCACATGCTCGAGCACATCCAGGCGGATATCTGGGTGCGTTACCAACGAATGCGCGGCCACGAAGTGCATTTCATCTGCGCGGACGACGCGCACGGCACGCCGATCATGCTGAAAGCGCAGCAACTGGGCGTTAAACCGGAAGAAATGATCGCGGAGATGAGCCAGGAGCACCAACAGGATTTCGCCGGCTTTGGCATCAGCTATGACAACTATCATTCGACCCATAGCGATGAAAACCGTGAGCTGTCCACCCTGATTTACAGCCGCTTGAAAGAAAACGGGTTTATCAAGAACCGCACCATTTCTCAGCTGTACGATCCGGAGAAAGGCATGTTCCTGCCGGATCGTTTCGTGAAAGGCACCTGCCCGAAATGCAAATCGCCAGACCAGTACGGCGACAACTGCGAAGTGTGCGGCGCCACCTACAGCCCGACGGAACTGATCGATCCGAAGTCCGTGGTTTCCGGCGCGACGCCGGTGATGCGCGACTCCGAGCACTTCTTCTTCGACCTGCCGGCCTTCAGCGAAATGCTGCAGGCGTGGACGCGCTCCGGCGCGCTGCAAGAGCAGGTGGCGAATAAGATGCAGGAGTGGTTCGAATCCGGCCTGCAGCAGTGGGACATCTCCCGCGATGCGCCTTACTTCGGCTTCGAAATCCCGGATGCGCCGGGCAAATACTTCTACGTCTGGCTGGACGCGCCGATCGGCTACATGGGCTCCTTCAAGAACCTGTGCGACAAGCGCGGCGATCTGGACTTCGACGAGTTCTGGCGCAAAGACTCCACCACCGAGCTGTACCACTTTATCGGCAAGGACATCGTCTACTTCCACAGCCTGTTCTGGCCGGCGATGCTGGAAGGCAGCCAGTTCCGCAAACCGAGCAACCTGTTCGTGCACGGTTACGTGACGGTGAACGGCGCCAAGATGTCCAAGTCGCGCGGCACCTTCATCAAGGCCGGCACCTACCTGCAGCACCTGGACGCCGACTGCCTGCGCTATTACTACGCCGCCAAGCTCTCTTCACGCATTGACGACATCGATCTCAATCTGGAAGACTTCGTGCAGCGCGTGAACGCCGACATCGTCAACAAGGTGGTGAACCTGGCTTCGCGCAACGCCGGCTTTATCAACAAACGCTTCGGCGGCAAACTGGCCGACACCCTGGCCGATCCGGCGCTGTACCAGACCTTCGTCGACGCGGCCCAGAGCATCGCCGAAGCCTACGCCGCCCGCGAGTTCAGCCGCGCAATCCGCGAAATCATGGCGCTGGCCGATCTGGCCAACCGCTATGTGGATGAGCAGGCGCCGTGGGTGGTGGCGAAGGAAGAAGGCCGCGACGCCGAGCTGCAGGCCATCTGCTCGATGGGCATCAACCTGTTCCGCGTGCTGATGACTTACCTTAAGCCGGTGCTGCCTTCGCTGACCGAACGCGCCGAAGCGTTCCTCAACGCCGAGCTGAGCTGGGACGCGATCCCGCAGCCGCTGCTCGGCCATCAGGTGAACGCGTTCAAAGCGCTGTTCAACCGCATCGATCTGGACAAGGTCAACGAGATGGTCAGCGCCTCGAAAGAAGACATGGCCGCCGCCAAGCCGGTGACCGGCCCGCTGGCTGACGATCCGATCCAGGAAACCATCACCTTCGACGACTTCGCCAAGGTCGACATGCGTATCGCCCTGATCAAGAGCGCCGACTTTGTCGAGGGCTCCGACAAGCTGCTGAAGCTGCAGCTGGATCTGGGCGGCGAATCGCGCCAAATCTTCTCCGGTATTCGCTCCGCTTACCCGGACCCGAAAGCGCTGGAAGGCCGTCTGACCATCATGGTCGCCAACCTGGCGCCGCGTAAAATGCGCTTCGGCGTGTCAGAAGGCATGGTGATGGCGGCGGGCCCTGGCGGGAAAGAGATCTTCCTGCTGAGCCCGGACAGCGGCGCGCAGCCTGGCATGCAGGTCAAGTAATCGCGCAGATGCGCGGCGTAGGGAGGGTCGAGCTTGCTCGGCCCTTTTTTATTGCCCCAACCCCCACGTTATAAGCATGAAGAAAAAGTCATAACCGCCCTGATTCCCCTGCCCGCCGCATCCGGCTATGATGCTCCGAAACCCAAAATAGACGTCCAGACAGAAAGACTGCTATAACAGACCTTCACCGGGATCGTTTCCCTGCTTTTTTGGAGCCTATAATAATGAAAAACCTCAAGACTTCGCTGCTCGCCCTCAGTCTGTTGTCCGCCCTGCCGCTGCAGGCGGCGGAAAACGCCGCCGTACCCGCCGCCATCGCTCAGCATCAGGGGCCGGTGCGCATCGCGGTGATCCGCAACCTCGGATCCGACGACAACACCACGCAATTTTTGGCGGGCGCCATTCAGGAAGGGCGCAAGCTGGGCTTCAAGGTGGATACCTTCCTCAGCAACGGCGACGACGCGCGCTTCCAGGACTTCGTCAATCAGGCTATCAGCCAGAAATATGACGGCATCATTCTCTCGCAGGGGCGAGCCCCCTATTCCACTGACCTGGTCAAGCGCATCGCGGCGGCCGGCATCGCCGTCGCGGCTTTCGATACCGACGTCAGCGGCAGCGTTCCCGGCGTCACCGTCTCGCAGCAGGACGACGCTTCACTGGCCAATGCCTCCTTCGGCCAACTGGTGAAGGATTTCAACGGCCAGGCCAATATTGTCAAGCTGTGGGTGGCCGGCTTCCCGCCGATGGAGCGCCGTCAGGCCGCTTACCAGCAGTTGCTGAAACAGCATCCGGGCATTCATGAGCTGGAATCGATCGGCGCGGTCTCATCCGACGTGCAGGGCGATACCGCCAACAAGGTGGGCGCGGTGCTGGCGAAATACCCGAAAGGCAAGATCGACGCCATCTGGGGCACGTGGGACGCCTTTACCCAAGGGGCTTACAAGGCGCTGAAAGAGAACGGCCGCACCGAAATCAAGCTGTACAGCATCGATATCTCCAATCAGGATTTACAGCTGATGCGCGAGGCCGGCAGCCCGTGGCAGGTCAGCGTGGCGGTGGATCCGAAGCTGATCGGCGCGGTCAACCTGCGCCTGGTGGCCAACAAGATCGCCGGGGAAAGCACGCCGGACAACTATCAGTTCAAAGCGGCGGTCATTCCGCAGGCCCTGCTGCTGGCGCAACCGGGGCCGGTCAACGTCGCCGGCCTGGCGAAGATCATCCCCGGCTGGGGCAGCAGCAGCGATTTCGTTCAGCCGTGGTTCGCCACGCTGCAGGCCGAACACGGTAAATAATGCTGTTTTTCACGAGGCTGCCGACGCAGCCTCTGTTTTTCAGATAAATATCGGCAGCCCCCTTCCGTCCCCGCCAAAATGCGCTATGTTATCTGCATCGCCCAATAACTGTATGCATAAACAGGTTTCAAATGAAGGGATTCCCCTCGCTGATCAACGTACTGCTGGCCAGTTCGCTGGTGTTGACCATCGGCCGCGGCGTCACGCTGCCGTTCATCACCATCTACCTCACCGAGCACTTCCAGCTGTTGCCGAAAAGCGTGGGCGTGATCCTGGGCGTCAGCCTCACCCTCGGCATCATCGCCAGCCTGTACGGCGGCTATCTGGTGGACAAATTCAGCAAAAACCGCCTGATCCTGCTGTCGATTTTATTGTTCGCGCTGAGTTTCTTCGCCATTCCCTGGATCCCGCGTCCCGGCGGCGTGATCGTGGTGCTGGCGATCCTGCATACCTGTTATTCGGTGCTGAGCATCACCATTAAGGCCTGTTTCGCCGATTGGCTGCCGGTCGAGCAGCGCATCAAGGCTTTCTCAATCAACTACACGCTGGTCAACGTCGGCTGGGCGATCGGCTCTGCGCTCGGCGTTCTGGTGGCCGGGCTGAGTCCGCTGCTGCCGTTCTACCTGTCAGGCGGCCTGGCGCTGGCGACGGTGACGGCGCTGAGCCTGCGCTTGCGCGGTGGTGAACAGCGCCCGGCACCCAGCGCCGCCGCACCGGCCGCGCTGGCCAACTTCCGTCAAACGCTGGCCATCTTGCGAAGCGATCGACGGCTGATCTACTTCACCCTCGGCAGCACGCTGGGCGCGGTGGTGTTCGGTCAGTTCACGGGCTATCTGTCGCAGTACCTGATCACCGTCTCCAGCGCCGAGTTCGCCTACAAAATCATCGGGTTGGTGATGATCGTCAACGCCGGTATCGTCATCGCCCTGCAATACCTGCTCAGCCGCGGCATGCGCCAGGAGAATATGCTGCGCTGGCTGGCGCTGGGCACGCTGTTTTTCATCGTCGGGCTGCTCGGTTTTATGGTGGCCGGCCAGGCGGTCTGGCTATGGCTGGCGGCGATGGCGGTGTTTACCTTAGGCGAGATCATCGTTATCCCGGTGGAATACATGTTCATCGACTTTATCGCGCCGCCGCACCTGAAAGGCAGCTACTATGGCGTACAGAACCTCAGCGCATTGGGCGGCGCCATCAACCCGGTGCTGTGCGGGGTCATGCTCAGCTACGCCGCGCCGCCGCTGATGTTCGTGATGCTGATCGTCGCCGCGCTGCTCAGCCTGCTGTTTTTCTTCCTCGGCCATCGTTTGGCGGAACGTTCTGCGGCAACGGCCGAAGACGCGCGCTGACCCTGCCTGCAACTCTCAAAGCAGGATGTCAACCCGCCGATCGCGCATGGCAGGCATAGCGAGAATTCATAGTGCGATCTGTGGCGTGGCTCACAGTTTAATTGTATGATGAATGCGTCAGTTAAACGGGAAAAGACAATGGCCAACGTGCTCACACTGTGCTGGAAATACCTCAGGGCCCTGCTCCTCATCTACCTGTGTCTGTTCGTCGGCAACGCAGTGGCGGCGCTGCTGCCGTTCGCCATTCCCGGCAGCATCATCGGCATGCTCTTGCTGTTCGCGCTGCTCTCCACCCAGATCCTGCCGGCCAAATGGGTTAAACCCGGCTGTCATTTGCTGATCCGCTACATGGTGCTGCTGTTCGTGCCGATCGGCGTCGGCGTGATGAAATATTACGACCAGATCGTCGCGCATCTGGGCCCGCTGGTCATTTCTTGCCTGATCAGCACGCTGATGGTGCTGGTGGTGGTCGGCTATACCTCACACTATTTTCACCGCGAGCGGCGCATTGCCGGCAAGCCCGACGACACGGAGGGCAACTCATGATCCATGAAATCTGGTGGTCGCTGCCGCTGACGCTGGCGGTCTATTTCGCCGCGCGCTGGCTGGCGCGCCGGTTGAACATGCCGCTGCTCAATCCGCTGCTGGTGTCCATGGCGGTGATCATCCCGCTGCTGCTGCTCAGCGGCATTTCCTATGAGCGCTACTTCCAGGGCAGCAGGATCCTCAACGATCTGCTGCAGCCGGCGGTCGTCGCGCTGGCCTTCCCGCTGTATGAGCAGTTGCACCAAATCCGCGCGCGCTGGAAGTCGATTATCACGGTGTGCTTCATCGGCAGCCTGAGCGCCATGATCAGCGGCGGCGCCATCGCCCTGTGGTTGGGCGCCACGCCGGAAATCGCCGCCTCTATCTTGCCGAAATCGGTCACTACGCCGATCGCGATGGCCGTCGCGGACTCGCTCGGCGGCATTCCGGCGATCAGCGCGGTTTGCGTTATTTTCGTCGGCATCCTCGGCGCCGTGTTCGGCCACACGCTGTTCAACCTGTTGAAAATCACGACCCCCTCGGCGCGTGGCCTGGCGATGGGCACGGCTTCCCACGCGCTGGGCACCGCGCGCTGCGCGGAGATGGACTATCAGGAGGGCGCCTTCGGCTCGCTGGCGCTGGTGATCTGCGGCATCATCACCTCGCTGCTGGCGCCGTTTGTGTTTCCGGTGCTGTTGCATCTGTTCGGTTGATCAGGATGAAACTTGCGATACATCTCGCATTTACGCCTTTTATTGCATTGATTTCATCATTTAAGAGATATTGATCACACTTTAATGTCTCTGGCCTGCCTAGAATGTGATCCCGTTAACCTGTAGAGAGACCTTCCATGCATCCGCGTTTTCACACCGCTTTCAGCGCACTGCCCGCGACACTGCAATCCGCCCTGCAGCCCTATCTGGACGCGCCCGACTTTCCGGCGATGTTCACGGCCGAGCAAGCGGCGGCGATCCGCTCAGGGTGCGGGTTGGACGATGACGCGCTGGCATTCGCGCTGCTGCCGCTGGCGGCGGCCTGCTCGTTAACCCCGATATCGCATTTCCACGTCGGCGCCATCGCGCGCGGGCAAAGCGGCAATCTCTATTTCGGCGCCAATATGGAATTCAGCGGCGCGCCGCTGCAGCAATCCGTACATGCGGAACAAAGCGCAGTGACTCAAGCCTGGCTGCGCGGCGAAAAAGCGCTGGCCTCGATCACCGTCAACTATACGCCGTGCGGCCACTGCCGCCAGTTTATGAATGAGCTGAACAGCGGCGGCGCGCTGCAAATCCGTTTGCCTGGCCGCGCGCCGGCCACGCTGGCGGACTATCTGCCGGACGCCTTCGGCCCGAAAGATCTGGATGTCGCTTCACTGCTCATGGACGAGGTCAATCACGGGCATCAACTGCCGCTGAACGATACGCTGACGCAAGCGGCGCTGGCGGCGGCCAACCGGAGCCACGCGCCGTACAGCAACGCCCACAGCGGCGTGGCGCTGGAAACGGCAGACGGCAGCCTCTACGCCGGCCGGTATGCGGAAAACGCCGCTTTTAACCCGAGTCTGCCGCCGCTGCAGGCTGCGCTGATCCTGCTGAACCTCTCCGGCGGCGACTGCCGGGCTATCCGTCGCGCCGTCCTGGCCGAACCGCAGGACGCGAGCATCAGCCAATGGGACGCCACCCGCGTCACCCTGGCGGCGCTGGGTTGCCAAAACGTCAGCCGCGCCGCCTTCTAAGCGCACGACGGCGGGGCCATCCGGTTCCGCCGTTAACAGCACCGCCCGCCAAATACAATGCCCCGACGCCGCCAGAGACACTTTCTTTAGTTAAAAAATCATTTGATTGTCGATAATTACGCCAACCTGGTTCATCATCGGGCAACAAATGCTGTACATCTTCTCTTTATCTTTTAGGATCGTCGGCAATACAGTTATCTGATACGTGAAGAGTAAAACTGATGGAACTAGAATACGAAAGCAAACGCCCGCTCTACATCCCTTACGCCGGCCCGATTCTGCTGGAATTTCCGCTGCTGAACAAAGGCAGCGCTTTCACCGAGGAAGAACGTAGCCACTTCAACCTGCACGGCCTGCTGCCGGAAGCGGTGGAGACCATCGAAGAACAGGTGGAACGCGCCTACCGTCAGTATCAGGATTTCAAGAACGATAACGATAAGCACATCTACCTGCGCAACATCCAGGACACTAACGAAACCCTGTTCTATCGCCTGCTGGACTCGCACCTGAGCGAGATGATGCCAATCATCTACACCCCGACCGTCGGCGAGGCCTGCGAGCACTTCTCCGATATCTACCGCCGCGCGCGCGGGCTGTTCATCTCCTACCCGAACCGCGATCGCATCGATGACATGCTGCAAAACGCCACCAAACAGAACGTCAAGGTGATCGTGGTGACCGACGGCGAACGCATTCTCGGCCTGGGCGACCAGGGCATCGGCGGCATGGGTATCCCCATCGGCAAGCTGTCGCTGTATACCGCCTGCGGCGGCATCAGCCCGGCCTATACCCTGCCGGTAGTGTTGGACGTCGGCACCAACAACCCGCAGCGCCTCAACGATCCGCTGTACATGGGCTGGCGCCATCCGCGCATCTCCGGCGAGGAATACCACGCCTTCGTCGAAGAGTTTATTCAGGCGGTCAAACGCCGCTGGCCGAACGTGCTGCTGCAGTTCGAAGACTTCGCGCAGAACAACGCCACCCCGCTGCTGAACCGCTACCGCGACGAGATCTGCTGCTTTAACGACGACATCCAGGGCACCGCCGCGGTCACCCTCGGCAGCCTGATCGCCGCCAGCCGCGCCGCCGGCAGCCAGCTGCGCGATCAGACCGTCACCTTCCTCGGCGCCGGTTCCGCCGGCTGCGGCATCGCCGAACAGATCATCGCGCAGATGAAGTCCGAGGGGTTGAGCGAAGACGAAGCGCGCGCCCGCGTATTCATGGTTGACCGTTTCGGCCTGCTGACCGACAAACTGCCGAACCTGCTCGACTTCCAGAGCAAGCTGGTGCAGAAGAGCGACAACCTGGCCGGTTGGGAAACCGCCAGCGACGCCATCTCGCTGCTGGACGTGGTGCGCAACGCCAAGCCGACCATTCTGATCGGCGTTTCCGGCCAGCCAGGGCTGTTTACCGAAGAGCTGATCCGCGAGATGCACAAGCACTGCGAACGCCCTATCGTGATGCCGCTGTCCAACCCAACCTCGCGCGTGGAAGCCCGTCCGGAAGACATCATCAACTGGACCGACGGCGCCGCCCTGGTCGCGACCGGCAGCCCGTTTGCGCCGGTAAGCTACAAAGAGCAGCTGTACCCGATTGCCCAGTGCAACAACTCCTACATCTTCCCGGGCATCGGTTTGGGCGTGCTGGCCTCCGGCGCCACCCGCGTCACCGACGCCATGCTGATGGCCGCCAGCCGCGCGCTGGCGGATTGTTCGCCGCTGGCGACCGACGGCCACGGCGCGCTGCTGCCGAATATCGACGATATTCA
Source organism: Serratia sp. EWG9 (assembly GCF_019913725.1). Classification (NCBI taxonomy): domain Bacteria; kingdom Pseudomonadati; phylum Pseudomonadota; class Gammaproteobacteria; order Enterobacterales; family Yersiniaceae; genus Serratia; species Serratia sp. EWG9. The sequence continues at coordinate 170,586 of NZ_JADNRO010000005.1, read as the reverse complement.
GGGCGTATCCAAGTGCATCGCCATGGAAGTGGGCAAAGCGGCGCAGCTGCAGGGTGTGGCGATCGTCACCTCCGAAGACGCGCTGTCGAAAGCCATCGAGCACAACTTCTGGCGGCCGCAGTACCGCAGCTATAAGCGCACCTCGTTCTGATTGACGCGCTGAAATGACCCAGCCCGGCTCCGCCGGGCTTTTTTGTGCGGCAAAACCGCCGAAAAATGCGGCGACGCGCGTGCTTCAGGCGGTTCGCGTCTTGCGTCGGTCGGTCAGGTAAAGTAGCCTTGATCCATCTTTTTCAGCCCGGCGCGCGTAAGGCAACAACATGTGGAAACGCCTGATAATCAGCCTGTTCATCATCATTGCGGTGTTGATGGGCTCGGCTATTGCGCTCGATCGCTGGATCAGCTGGAAAACCGCGCCTTACGTCTACGACGAACTGCAGGAATTGCCGCATCGCCAGGTCGGCGTAGTGCTCGGCACCGCCAAGTATTATCGCACCGGCGTGATCAACCAGTACTACCGTTACCGCATTCAGGGAGCGATCAACGCTTATAACAGCGGCAAGGTAAAATACCTGCTGCTGAGCGGCGACAATGCCCAGCAAAGCTATAACGAACCGATGACCATGCGCCGCGATCTGATCGCCGCCGGCGTGGCGCCGAGCGATATCGTGCTGGATTACGCCGGCTTCCGCACCCTGGATTCCATCGTGCGCACCCGCAAGGTGTTCGACACCAACGATTTCATCATCATCACCCAGCGCTTCCACTGCGAGCGCGCGCTGTTTATCGCCCTGCACATGGGCATTCAGGCGCAGTGTTACGCGGTGCCGTCGCCAAAGGACATGATGACGGTGCGCGCCCGCGAGATCTTCGCCCGTCTTGGCGCGCTGACCGATCTGTACATCCTCAAGCGCGAGCCGCGCTTCCTCGGCCCGCTGATCCCGATCTCCGCCATGCACACCGTGCCGGAAGACGCCCAGGGTTATCCCGCCGTGTCACCGGAACAGTTGGTGGAGCTGGAGCACAAGCTGAAAGAAGAGAAACAGAAAGCCAAACAGCCCTGACGCAGCAAACGCCCAAAAAAGCCGGAAGAATAGGCCTAATGCCGGTCACTTAAGCCTGACTGGTATTTTTTATCCAGTCTCTTTACGTGACGTGCAGGATGAATTGCCGTAAATCCCCCGAATTTCTCTGTTACTACAATGAACGGCAATTGGAGGGGCCGAAGGCGCGGCCCCTCCACCCGCGCCCTTGCTTAACACCGTCTGCCCGCTGTGCGGAAATTACTCGGCCCACCCTGGGCCTCGCCCCTTCGGGGCCGCTGCAAGCAGCGTTCAAATCTGCTCCCGGCAGATTTGTCCTCGCCGCGTCTGCATTGTCGGGCGGGTCGGCTGCGACAAACGTCCCTGTTAGTCTCGCCTCAACGGCCTTCCCTGGCCGGTTGCCCCTGACAACGCCGTCTTGCTCGGCAGCCGGTGATGCGCGCCTAAGGTCAACACCCGAGCTGGCAGCTACCGGGCAACCTGTCCCTTATGAGGTTATGACAGAGAAGCGTAATCGGAGATGAGCACGGTATTGGACGCCCTTGAAGACGCCGAACGCAGGCATAGTGCATTAGGAGAAACCGCCATGGACGGCGGTTTCAGGTGAGACAGGCAGGGACGCCTGTCGCAACCGGCCTCAATGCGCTATGGCGGAGAGAGGGCAGTTGGCAAAGCCAACCGTCTGATAGGGCAAAGGCGCGGGTTGCCAGGGGCCGCGCCTTCGGCCCCTGGCTCGGTCGAGGTGCTGGAGCCTCATGATGCACCTCTCATTTATCGACCGAAAACGACTCGAGTACTTCAAAAAAACGCTAACTGACCAGCATTAGGCAATAGGCCGGCCTTGTCGTCTCTGCTGCGGCAGATCTACTTCTTCTTGGCGTATTTCAACGAGTCCAGCGCCACGGCGAAGATGATGATGCTGCCCTTGATGATGTACTGCCAGTACGGGTTGATGCCGATATAGGTCAGGCCGTAGTTGATGACGGTAAAGATGATCACCCCGGTCACCACGCCCCACACCGTACCCACCCCGCCGGCAAATGAGACGCCCCCCACCACGCAGGCGGCGATGGCGTCCAGCTCATACATAAAGCCGAGGTTGTTGGTGGCGCTGCCGATGCGCCCCGCTTCCAGCAAGCCACCGAAGGCATAGAACACGCCGGACAGAGCATAGATCATGATCAGGTTCAGCGGCACATTGACGCCGGACACTTTGGCCGCTTCCGGGTTGCCGCCGATGGCGAAGATGTTCTTGCCGAAGCGGGTCTTGGTCCACAAGATCCAGACGAAAATGATGGCAATCAGCGCATAGAAGGTGATGTACGACAGCTTGAAGTCGCCGAAGCGCAAGAAGCCTTGGGCAAAGGTGGAGAACTTCGGATCGAAGCCGGCGACCGGCGACGCGCCGACCGAATCGTAATACAGCGAGTTGATGCCGTAGACGATGATCATGGTGCCCAACGTGGTGATGAACGGCGTCACGTTGAGGTAGGCGATAATCAGGCCGTTAACCAGGCCGATCACCGCGCCGACCGCACACACCAGCAGGATAACCACGGGAATCGACCAGGTTTCCATGTGCGGGAACACTTTGTTGACGTTATCCATCGACTGCAGCAGCGTGGCCGCCACCACCGCCGCCAGCCCCACCTGCCGCCCGGCGGACAGGTCGGTGCCCTGGGTCACGATCAATCCCGCCACGCCCAGCGCGATGATGATGCGCACCGAAGACTGCGTCAGGATATTGCTCAGGTTCATCAGGCTGAGGAAAGTGGGGTCCTGAATGATGATGATGGCCAACAGCACCAGCAACACCACGTAAATGCCGCCTTCCTTGAAATAGGTAAATAAGGTTTTTTTATTTAGCGCGTTCATAATTCGAATCCTTAAAGGTGCAGGGAGGCGAGACGTAAGATTTCATTCTGCGAGGTCTGCTTGGTGTTAACGATGCCCGCAACCTGGCCGTTGCTCATCACCAAAATGCGGTCGGTGATCCCCAAAAGCTCCGGCATTTCGGACGAGACGATAATGATCCCCTTGCCCTTCTTCGCCAGCTCGGTCATCAGCTGATAGATCTCGAACTTGGCGCCCACGTCGATGCCGCGCGTCGGTTCATCCAGCATCAGGATCTCCGGTTGCGTCAGCAGCCAGCGGCCGATGATCACCTTCTGCTGATTGCCGCCGGACAGCGAGCCGATATGGGTGTGATGCCCCGGCGTTTTCACCCGCATGGCGTCGATCACCCACTGGGTGTCACTCTTCATCCGCGCGTTGTCCAGCAGGCCGAGCTTGTTTTTATAATTGCGGATGTTGGAGATCAGCGAGTTGAAACCCACGTCGAGGTAGGCGTAAATCCCGGTGGATCGCCGCTCTTCGGTCACCAGCGCGAAACCGTGGTTAATCGCTTCGTTGGCGCTGTGGTTGTCGATCGCCTTGCCGTGCAGCTTGATAGTGCCCGCCACCTTCTCGCGAATGCCGAACAGCGTCTCGACGATGTCGGTGCGCTTGGCGCCCACCAGCCCGGCGATGCCGAGGATCTCGCCCTGGTGCAGATCGAAGGACACATCGCGGATCGAAGGCTGGCGCAGCGACGTCAGGTTCTTCACCTCGAGGATCACCTCACCCGGCGTGTTCTGCCTGTCGGGGAAACGCTGGCTCAGCGAGCGGCCGACCATCATGGCGATGATCTTGTCCATATCCAGCCCTTCCAGCGGCTGGGTGGCGATCCACTGGCCGTCGCGCAGCACCGTTATCTCGTCGCACAGCTGGAAGATCTCTTCCATCTTGTGCGAGATATAGACGATGCCGCAGCCGCGCTCTTTCAGCTTGCGGATGATGGTGAACAGGTGATTGACCTCTTTCTCCGTCAACGAAGAGGTCGGTTCGTCCATGATGACGATCTTGGCGTCATAGGAAAACGCTTTGGCGATCTCGATCATCTGCATCTGCGACACCGACAGGTTGCCCACCTTTTCGCGCGGGTTGATGTCGATATCCAGCTCGTCGAAGATCGCCTGAGTGTCTTTGAACATCTTGTCCTGATCGACGAACAGGCCTTTGGTCGGGTAGCGCCCCAGCCACATGTTGTCCATCACGGTGCGCTGCAGCACCAGGTTCAGCTCCTGATGCACCATGGAAACGCCGTGCTCCAGCGCTTCCTTCGAGCTCTTGAAGTCGATTTCCCGGCCCTGAAATACAATGCTGCCGCTGTCTTTTTTGTAAATGCCGAACAGGCATTTCAACAACGTCGATTTCCCCGCGCCGTTCTCCCCCATCAGGGCGTGAATGGAGTGCGGACGGACGCGTAAATTGACATTGTCCAAGGCTTTGACGCCGGGAAATGACTTACAAATATCCGTCATTTCCAGCAAAAATTCGCGTGAGCTATCGGCCATAAATACACCTGGCTTAACGATCTTGCAGTCGTAAACATCCCCGCCGGCGGTATCCCTGGTGTTGGCGCCGCAGGCGGGGTCTTAGCGGGATCTCAATTCTTATTTAATGAACTGAGACAGGTTGTCTTTATCTACGCCGACGTAAGGGATACGCACGACTTTATTTTCGATTTTATATTGGGTGCCTTCGGTGGCCGGTTTGCCCGCCGCCAGGTTTTTCGCCAGCTCGAAGGTGGCCTTCGCCTGATTGTCGGCGTCGTTCAGCACCGTGCCCGCCATCGCGCCGGATTTCACCAGCGCCAGCGCTTCAGGCAGCGCATCCACGCCGAACACCGGAATACTGGTCTTGTTGTGCGCTTTCAGCGCTTCCACCGCGCCCATCGCCATGGCGTCGTTGTTGGCGATCACCACTTCGATCTTGTTGGCGTTCGGGCCGGAGAGCCAGGCGTCCATCTTGTCTTTCGCCTGCGCGGTATCCCACATCGCGGTATCCAACTGCAGCTGTTGGGTCTTGATGCCTTTCTCGTTCAGCGTTTTCACCACGTAGGTGGTGCGCGCTTCGGCATCCGGGTGGCCCGGCTCGCCCTTCAGCAGCACGAATTGGATCTGGCCGTCTTTGTTCAGATCCCAGGCCGGATTGGCTTTCCAGTGTTTGGCGATCAGTTCGCCCTGGATCACGCCGGACTCTTTGGAATCGGTGCCGACGTAATACGCCTTGTCATAGCTGTCCAGCGCTTTGCGGGAAGGTTCTTTGTTGTAGAACACCACCGGGATATCGTTTGCGCGCGCCTTATCGATAACCACCGGCGCCGCGGCCGGGTCGACCAGGTTGATCGCCAGCGCTTTCACGCCCTTGGCCAGCAGCACGTCGATCTGATCGTTCTGTTTGGACTGGTCGTTCTGCGAGTCATTCATCAACAGGGTAACGTCCGGTGAAGCCTTGGCGTCTTTCTCGATCGCTTTGCGCACCACCGACATGAAGTTGTCGTCGTATTTGTAAATCGTGACGCCAATACGGGTATCAGCATGGGCTGCGGCGCCAAACATCATGGCAGCGGCCATGGCGGCCAGGGTGAAAACCTTCTTATTCATTGTCAATCTCCGGTTCTGTGTAGGGTATTACTCGTCTTTGAGCCAATGGTCACCGGCAGTGCGCGCACCCCAGGCCAGGCGATTTCCACTCAACACCTGTCGTCCGTGGATCTTGTTATTTCCGAGAAATGCTGTGTCAGCGCGAGATAAACGGTTACAGCGGCAAGGGCCTTTGCGCCTGAAAACGCCTAGAGCATAGACGGCGTGATGTTAATATTCTGTGAATTTTCTCACAGATTGAAAACGGTTACACAAGATTAAATCGTCAGAGAGTGACCGTCGCCTCACTTTGCCAGGGGGCGACAGAATGGCGCCGCACCAGCGTCGGCATGAACAGATGGCTCGCCTGCGGCTCCGCCAGGCCTGCTGCGCCCTGTAATGCCAGCTCGGTCGCCAACGTGGCCATCGAAACGATCGGGTAACGCACCGTGGTGAGTTTGGGGCTGGTGTAGCGCGCGATGGGAATATCGTCGAAGCCGATCAGCGAGAAATGCTGCGGCACCGTGATACCGTTTTCTTTCAGCACCGCCATGGCGCCGGCGGCCATGGCGTCGTTGTAGGCGAACACCGCGCTCAGCTGTAAGTTGCGCCCCAGCAGCTCGACCATCGCCGCCTCGCCGCCCTGCAGATCCGGCGAACCGTACGCGCGCCAGCTGTCGGGCGTCGCCAGCCCGGCGGCGGCCATCGCCTGAGCATAGCCTTGCTGACGCAGCGGCCCGTCTTCGATCGGGTGATTGGAGCCCAGATAACCGATGCGCCGATGGCCCTGCGAGAGCAGAAGACGCATCGCCATGTCAGCGCCACTGACGTTGTCCAGCCCAACGCAGCGCGGCTCATAGCCGGGGATAATTCGATTGATCAGCACCATGCCCGGCACCTGCTCCAGAAAGCCGATCAGTTCGGCGTCGCTCAGGGCTTTGGCGTGAACAATCAGGGCGTTACAGCGCTGACGGATCAGCACTTCGATCGCATGGCGCTCTTTATCCGCCTGATGATAGCTGTTGCCGATCAGCAGATACTTGTGGTGTTTCTGCGCCACCGTGTCTACCGCTTTCACCAGCGCGCCGAAGAATGGATCGGACACGTCCATCACCACCACGCCCAGCGTATCGCTACTTTGGGTCGCCAGCGCCTGTGCATTGGCGTTGGGGCGGTAGCCCAGTTCCGCCACCGCCTGCAGCACCTGTTCGCGCGTCTCTTTGCTGGTCAGCGCGCTGTGATTGAGCACGCGAGACACGGTCGCCACGGAGACGCCGGCGCGTTTCGCCACGTCGCGAATAGTGATCGGATGAACTGGAGGCATGCGGGATCCTGAAATCGGGGTAGTGGCCGGTGGCGCTATCCTACCCCGATTGACCCGCAGCTCTGCGTGAATTACGTCACAGGAAAGAAAACGTTTACATACATTTTTTTAACCTGCCGATGGGCGCTCACTTCAGCGCTTTGGATTCCGTTTCACCGGCGGCCATCTGCGTCAATTTGCGCCACAGCCATTCCATCGGCCCCTGTTCGAAGTAACGCAGCCACAGTGCGGAAAAGACCAGGTTGACCAACCAGACCAGCGGCACAACCGCCAACAGCTGAAGCCGGTCGAACTGCTCATAGAGGCCAAAGCGATAAAACAGCGTAGTGCAGATCAGCGTTTGCAACAGGTAGTTGCTCAGCGCCATGCGCCCCACCTGGCTCAGCCAGTGGGCGATGCGCAGGCGCGACAGCGCGGGCCAGAAACCGTAACACAGCGCCAGATAGCCCAGCGCCTGCAGCGGCGCGCCCAGCTCGCGCGGCACCTGCAGCAGGAAACCGCTCCAGCGATAGTCCCAGTGCACCTGCCATTGCAGCACCACCGCCGGCAGTTGGATCAGCACGGATAGCGGCAACAGCCACGCCGCCTGCCGCAGGTAATAGCCGGAGGAATAGCTGCCGCGCAGCCAGCCGCTGCGCATTAGCCCGGCGCCGAACAGCATCAGCCCCGCCAGCTCCCAGCCATACTGCGCGCCGATGGCCAGCAGGCTGGACGAGAGCAGATCGGCGCGGCTGCGCCAGGCTTCGAAACCGCCCTGCAGCTTCCAGAACTTCTCGTACTGCAATTCCGCCACGCCCGGCTGCCAGAAGCTGCCCGGTTCACCGTGCGAGACAAAACCGAGCAGCAGCAGCACCGCCACGCCGATCAGGTAGAGCACCACGCCGGTTTTCAGCAGCTGGAATGTGTCTTTGGCTTCGCGGATCATGCGCCAGCACACCAGGCCGATCAGCCCGTAGGCCAGCAGAATGTCGCCGTCCCACAGGAAGATGGCGTGCGCGAGGCCGAACAGCACCAGCCATGACAGCCGCGCGCGGATCCAGCTTTTGCCGCGCCGCAGCAGCATTTGCAGCCCGGCGCCGAACAGCAGCGCGAACATCGCCAGGAACTTGGCCTGGGCGAAAAGATCCAGCAGCGCCCAGGTCCAGGCGTCGCGCGATGACGGCATCCCCAGATAGGCCGGATTGAGGTAGGCGGCCTTCGGCAAGCCGAAGGCGCTGATGTTCAGCAATAAGATGCCGAGGATGGCGATGCCGCGCACGCAGTCCAGCGTGGCGATGCGCGGCAGAGGATGACTGTTCATTTTTTATCGCTGTCTTCCGCTCATGAAAAAGGCGCCCGCAGGCGCCTGTTGTCGTTTTGCGAGTCGCCCCGCAACGCCATCACCCCTGGTGATGGCGCACCGCGCGCAGGAACTCCTGGCGGGTATTTTGGCTGGACTTGAACAGCCCCCCCAACGAGGTGGTGGTGGTGGCGCTGGTCGCGTCGCGAATGCCGCGCGCTTTGACACAATAATGGACCGCATCGATCGATACCGCCACGTTATTGGTGCCGAGCAGGGTCTGCAGCGCGACCAGGATCTGCTGGGTCAGGCGCTCTTGCACCTGCGGGCGCTGGGAGAAGAACTGCACAATGCGGTTGATCTTCGACAGACCGATCACCGAGTCTTTCGGGATATAGGCCACGGTGGCCTTGCCGTCAATGGTGACGAAGTGGTGTTCACAGGTGCTGGTCAGCGTGATATCGCGCACCGTCACCATCTCATCCACCTTCATTTTGTTCTCGATGACGGTGATTTTCGGGAAGTTGGCGTAGTCCAGACCGGAGAAGATCTCGTCGACATACATTTTGGCGATGCGATGCGGCGTTTCCGCCAGGCTGTCGTCAGACAGATCGAGATTCAGCAGCTGCATGATTTCGGTCATGTGCTCTTTGATGCGACGCTTGCGCGTTTCGCGATCCAGCACTTCCCCGCGCAGCGGTGTCTCCAGACCACGCTCTTCCAGTGCCGCATGCACCAGCGCGGCTTCTTTACTTAATGATGTCATGTATTTGTTCTCCTGCGGACGGAACCCGCCGGCGGCCTGATAGGGCGTGCGGCCGGCGAATTGCTTGCTCTCGTGACGGCAGAGTTTTCGTGGTGGATAACGTGAACCCGGTCAAGATTTTGCCCCCACTGTAGATGAGAGCGCGGCGATTATCCAGTGATAGTGCTTCATCCAGAGGTGAAATCTTCGCATTTAGCACAATCAGGCCGGCTGCGGGTCTCCACGCTTTTTGTATGGATTTTAATCACCGAGTCGCCGTTTTTTGCGCCAACCGCCGCGCCGGGGTATTCACCGCCAGCCCTCCGGCCACCAACAGCGCTATCACCGCCACATACAGCGCCGGTTCCAGCCGATGGGTCAAGGCGGTCGACAGCGCCGACAGCATCGGCCCAACCAGCTGGCCGATCGCATAACCGGTGGTCAGCAATCCGGCCATGTAACGCGCATGGCGCGGCGCCAGTTCACGGCCGTGCTGAAGGGCAAGCTGCACCACGCAGAGGAAACCGCCGCCGGTCAGCAACGCCCCGAGCGCCAGGCCGGCCACGCCCGGCACTACTTCGGCACTCAGTACGCCGAGCGCCTGTACCCACAGCGTGATCGCCAACCGGGTTTGGGTAGTCAGCCGATGGCGGGTCACAATGCCGATAACGATCCCCAGCACCGCCGCGCCGCCGAACACCGGCCAGACGAACTGTGCGAACAGGCTGTCGGGAAAACGCGCCGCCGCCATCTGCGACAAGAAGGTCGCCGGCAGGATATAGCCGAAGCCGGCCAGGCTGTAGCTCCACACCAGACGCTTGAGCGCCGGCGTCAGCAGCAGCGGCTCCGGGGCTACGTCCGGGCGATGCAGCTCGCCGCTGCGCGGCAGAAAGGCGCTAATCCCCCCGACCAGCACCAGCGCCAGCCCGCCATACACCAGCCAGGCCTGCGCCGCCGTCAGCCCCAGCGCGTTGATGCCCACCGCCAGCATGCCGCTGAGGAAAATGCCGGCGCCCGGCCCGGCGAACACCGCCGCGCTCAGCGCCGGCCGGCCGTAGTGCGCCAACCGCTCGTTGGTCCAGGCCGCCACCAGCACCATCGCCCAGCCGCTGGCCCAGCCGATGACGAAGCGCAGCGCGCCGTGGGTCCATTCATCCTGCGCCAACGCCGACAGCAGAGTCAGCGCCATCGCGCCCCATACGCCCAGCCACAGGCGCCGCTCGACGTGGCGCGTGGCGCGCATCGCGTCGTAGGCGCCGCACAGATAGCCCAAATAGTTGATCGCCGCCACCAGCCCGGCGCCGGTCAGGCTGAACTGGTGGTCAGCGATCATCAGCGGCACCTGAGGGGTGAAAGCGAAGCGGCCAATGCCCATCGCCACGATCAGCGCGGCAAACCCGCTCAAGGCAATACGTAAAGCCATACCGGTATCCAAAAGGTTAAAAGAAAGTTGCCAGTATCATGCCGCAGTATTAAACTCACAAAAACTGAATAATAGTAATCAAGTTCATCACGAAACGAGAATATTATGGATCTAATCCAGCTTCGCATGTTCTGCTGCGTAGCGGAAACCGGCTCGGTCGCCCGCGCCGCCGAGCAGCTGCACCGCGTGCCGTCGAATCTGACCACCCGGCTGCGCCAGCTCGAGCAGGAGCTGGGCGCCGATCTGTTTATCCGCGAAAAACAGCGCCTGCGCCTGTCGCCGATGGGCCATAACTTTCTGTGCTACGCCAATCGCATCCTGGCGCTGAGCGACGAGGCGATGAGCATCACCCATGCCGGCGAACCGGCGGGCAACTTCGCCCTCGGCTCGATGGAGAGCACCGCCGCCACCCGCCTGCCCTCGCTGCTGGCGGCTTACCACCAGCGTTTCTCGCAGGTGTCTCTGTCGCTGACTACCGGCACCTCCGGCGAAATCGCCGATCGGGTGCGCGCCGGCACGCTGGCGGCAGCGCTGGTCGACGGCCCGGTGCCCTATGACGAGCTGAACGGCTGCATCGCCTATCCTGAACATATGGTGGTGATCTCCTGTCTCGATCACGCGCCGATCCACAGCGCCATAGACGCCAACGGCGAAACGCTGTTCGCCTTTCGCGCCAGCTGTTCCTACCGCCTGCGGCTGGAGGCCTGGTTCAAGCGCGAAGGCGCGCGGCCGGGGCAGATCATGGAGATCCAGTCCTATCACGCCATGCTGGCCTGCGTCGCCAGCGGCGCCGGGCTGGCGATGATCCCGCATTCGGTGCTCAGCCTGCTGCCGGGCCATGAGCGGGTTCGGGTTCACACCCTGCCGCCGGACGTGGCCGACACCGCCACCTGGCTGCTGTGGCGCCGCGACGCGTTCGGGCCGAACGTGCGCGCGCTGAAAGAATTGATTATTGAACAGACGGAAACCGCCGCTGTTGATGAAAGCACCCCCAACGATTTATCAGACGTTGTCGATATCGCCTGATTTAAAAAGAAAACCACTGAGGAGACTATGATGGAGATGATCAAAACCCGCGCCGCCGTTGCCTGGGGCCCGAACCAGCCGCTGAAGATCGAAGAAGTCGAGCTGATGCCACCGCAAAAAGGCGAAGTGCTGGTGCGGATCGTCGCCACCGGCGTTTGTCACACCGACGCCTACACCTTGTCCGGCAAAGATCCGGAAGGCGTGTTCCCGGCGATCCTCGGCCACGAGGGCGGCGGTGTGGTGGAAGCGGTCGGTGAAGGCGTCACCAGCGTGGCGGTCGGCGATCACGTGATCCCGCTCTACACCCCGGAGTGCGGCGAGTGCAAATTCTGTAAATCCGGTAAGACCAACCTGTGCCAGGCGATCCGCGCCACCCAGGGCAAAGGCCTGATGCCGGACGGCACCACCCGCTTCTTCAAGGACGGCAAACCGATCTTCCACTACATGGGCACTTCCACCTTCTCCGAATACACCGTGGTGCCGGAGATTTCACTGGCGAAAATCAACAAGGAAGCGCCGCTGGAAGAAGTGTGCCTGCTGGGCTGTGGCGTCACCACCGGCATGGGCGCGGTGATGAACACCGCCAAAGTGCAGCCGGGCGACACCGTGGCGATCTTCGGCCTGGGCGGCATCGGCCTGTCGGCGATCATCGGCGCGCAAATGGCCGGCGCGGGCCGCATCATCGGCATCGACATCAACACCAGCAAGTTCGATCTGGCGCGCAAGCTGGGCGCTACCGATCTGATCAACCCGAAAGACTATGACAAACCGATTCAGGAGGTGATCGTCGAGCTGACCGACGGCGGCGTCGACTTCTCCTTCGAGTGCATCGGCAACGTCAACGTGATGCGTTCCGCGCTGGAATGCTGCCACAAGGGCTGGGGGGAATCGGTGATCATCGGCGTCGCGGGCGCCGGCGAAGAGATCTCGACCCGGCCGTTCCAGCTGGTCACCGGCCGCGTCTGGCGCGGCTCGGCATTCGGCGGCGTCAAGGGCCGTTCGCAGCTGCCGGGCATCGTCGAGCGCTATCTGGACGGCGAATTCGCGCTGAACGACTTTATCACCCACACCATGGGGCTGGAGCAGATCAACGAAGCGTTCGATTTGATGCACGAAGGCAAATCGATCCGTTCCGTCATCCACTTCGACAAATAAGCCAGGAGGCAGAGATGACGTTGTCATTGGAACTTCTCGAAGAGCACCGCATGTTCGGCGGCTGGCAACAGCGTTATCGCCACGCGGCGCAGAGCCTGAATTGCAACATGACATTCAGCATCTACCTGCCGCCGCCGCGCGATGACAACCCGCCGCCGGTGCTGTACTGGCTGTCGGGGCTGACCTGCAACGACGAGAACTTCACGTTGAAAGCCGGCGCGCAGCGCATCGCCGCCGAGCTGGGCCTGGTGCTGGTGATGCCGGACACCAGCCCGCGTGGCGACGAGGTGCCGAACGACGAAGGCTACGACCTGGGCCAGGGCGCCGGGTTCTACCTGAACGCCACCCAGGCGCCGTGGGATCGTCACTTCCGCATGTACGACTACATCAGCGCCGAACTGCCGGCGCTGATCGAACAGCACTTCAGCGTCAGCGATCGTCAGTCGATCTTCGGCCACTCGATGGGCGGCCACGGCGCGCTGATGATGGCGTTTCGCAATCCGCAGCGCTTCCGCTCGGTATCGGCCTTCGCGCCGATCGTCAACCCGTGCCAGGTGCCGTGGGGCCGCAAGGCATTCACCGCCTATCTGGGCAGCGACGAGAGCCAGTGGCTGCAGTACGACAGCTGCCATCTGCTGGCCAGCGGCGCGGAAAAAATGCCGGTCCTTATCGATCAGGGCGATGACGACCAGTTCCTGGCCGATCAGCTGCAGCCGGCGCGGCTGGCCGAACTGGCGCGCCAGCGCGACTGGCCGCTGACGCTGCGCATTCAGCCGGGGTACGATCACAGCTACTTCACCATCGCCACCTTCGTGGAAGATCACCTGCGTTTCCACGCCGAGCACCTGTTCCGCTGATAAAAAAATCCGGGCGGTTTAACCGCCCGGATTTCTTCAAAAGCCATCAATCAGAAAATCGATGGCGGCTTTAATTTGATTCCTGTGCTCATTGACATTACCAACGGCCTTCCCAATCTGCGAAATACGTACGGCAGCCATCTCATGCGTCATAACAAGAAACTTTTCGCCGTTGATCTCAATTTCCGGGCATAAACGTGCAGAAATTTTAACCCTGACGTTATCCAAAGCATAAAGAGGGATCACTAACCGGGTCGAGAGGACATCAATAAGATCGCTTTGAACGTCCAGTAAGTAGGGATAGGCTGATGCCGGATACGTATTGTCATATACGGTAAATTGCATATTTAAAATGTCCGATATTCATCAGACAACAAACCATTTTCTTCAGTGATACGATTAAGTTCTTCTAACGCCGCGCGATTTTGCTCGCGCCACTGTTGAATCTCAATATCCCTGACGCGGACGCTCAATGCGTCCGTCAATACGGATGACACATTGACGCCCAGGGATTTTGCACGCTGGAAAAGATCGCGATCGATGGTTACGTTGACTGTCTTTTTCGTCACATTGTTATTTGCCATATCCATTCCCCATCCCTGTAATATACACGGGTTAAATTTTCATCAATTATACTCGTAAAACAGGGGTATGCCAATTCAGCGATGCCCTCACCCCTTCAGTTTCGGATCGAGCGCGTCTCGCAATCCGTCGCCCAACAGGTTGAACGCCAGCACGGTGATGAATATCGCCAGGCTGGGGAAGATCGCCACGTGCGGCGCGATCACCATATCGGCGCGCGCTTCATTGAGCATCGCCCCCCACTCCGGCGTCGGCGGCTGGGCGCCCAGGCCCAAAAACGACAGGCTGGCGGCGGTGATGATCGAGGTGCCGATGCGCAGGGTGAAATAGACCACGATCGAAGACAGGGTGCCCGGCAGGATGTGCCGCAGGATGATGGTCCCGTCCGAGGCGCCGATGCTGCGCGCCGACTCGATATAGGTCAGGTGCTTCAGCACCAGCGTATTGCCACGCACCAGGCGGGCGAAGGCCGGAATGCTGAAGATCGCCACCGCGACGATCACGTTGGCCATGCCGCTGCCCATGATCGCCACCACGCCAATCGCCAGCAAAATGCCGGGAAACGCGAACAGCACGTCGCAGACGCGCATGGTGAGGCGATCCCACCAGCCCTCATAGTAGCCGGCCAGCAGCCCCAGTAGGGTGCCGATCGCCCCGCCCGCCAGCACCGAGAACACCCCGGCCGCCAGCGAAATGCGCGTGCCCATCAGGATGCGGCTGAAGATATCGCGCCCGAGGGAATCTACGCCCAGCCAGTGCACCAGCGAAGGCCCCTCATTCAGCCGGTCGTAATCGAAGTAATTTTCCGCATCGAACGGCGCCAGATAAGGCGCCAGCAGCGCCGCCGCAATCAGCAGCAGCACCAACAGGCCGGCGACCAGCGCCGCCCGCTGACGGCGAAAACGCCGCCAAAACTCACCCCACGGCGTGCGTACCGCGTTAGGGTCGATAAGCGGCATCGCCTTCAGTGCGGCGTTGCGCCGCCAATGCTTAATCATGCCGCATCCTCATTGGTAACGAATCGCCGGGTTGATCGCCGCGTACAGCATATCCACCAGCAGGTTGATCAGGATGAACTCCAGCGAGAACAGCAGCACCTCGGCCTGGATCACCGGGTAATCGCGCATTTCCACCGAGTCCACCAGCAAGCGCCCCAGCCCCGGCCAGTTGAACACCTTCTCCACCACGATCGAACCGCCGAGCAGGAAGCCGAACTGCAGCCCCATCATGGTCACCACCGGGATCATCGCGTTGCGCAGGCCGTGTTTCATCACCACCACGCTTTCCCGTACGCCCTTGGCGCGCGCGGTGCGCATGTAGTCCTCCTGCAACACCTCGACGAACGAAGCGCGGGTGAAACGCGCCATCACCGCCGCCACCGCCGCCCCCAAGGTAATAGAAGGCAGAATGTAGTGCCGCCAGCTGTCGGCGCCCACCGTCGGCAGCCACCCCAGCTCGACCGAGAACACCTGCATCAGCAGCATGCCGAGCGCAAAAGCCGGGAACGAGATCCCCGACACCGCCAGCGTCATGCCGAGGCGATCCGGCCAACGGTTACGCCACACCGCCGACACCACGCCGATCGCCAGGCCGAACGCCACCGCCCACAGCATGCTGGCCACGGTCAGCCAGAAGGTCGGCATAAAGCGCGAGGCGATCTCTTCGCTCACCGGGCGCTTGGACACCATCGAGATGCCGAAGTCGCCCCGCAGCGCGTTGACGAAAAAGTGCGCGAACTGCTGCGGCAGCGGCTTATCCAGCCCCAAATCCTTGCGCACCAGCTGCACCACCGCCTCGTCGGCCTCCGGCCCCGCCGCCAGCCGCGCCGGATCGCCCGGCAGCAGGTGGACGAACAGGAACACCAGCACCGCCACGATCAGCAGCGTCGGGATCAGACCCAGCAGTCGTTTCAGAAAATAATTGAGCATCTCATTCCTTCCCCCGCCCGCCGCCGTCGGGCCGCAGGCGGGGATGGGCGCCTTATTTCAGATCGGCGTTATCAAAGTTGAACGAGGTATCCGGCATCACGTAGAAACCGCTCAGCTGTTTGCTGTTGGCCGACAACAGACGTTCGGTCGCCAGGAAGATCCAGGGCGCGTCGGCCCAGATGCGATCCTGCGCGTCCTGATACAGTTTCTGCTTCTCGGCGCGATCGGTGGTCGCCAGCGCGTCGGTCAGATCCTTGTCCACCTGCGGGTTACTGTAGAACGCGGTGTTGAACTGCTTCGGCGGCGCCGCCTGGGTGGAGAACAGCGGCGACAGCGCCCAGTCCGCTTCCCCGGTCGAGGCCGACCAGCCGGTGTAGAACAGCCGCACGCCGGTGTCTTTCACCCCGACGCTCTCCACCTGCGCCGCGCGCTGCCCGGCGTCCATCGCCGTCACCGTCACTTTCACCCCCACCTGCGCCAGCTGCTGCTGGGTGAACTGCAGCACTTTCTGCGCGGTGCTGTGGTTGTGGGACGACCACAGCGTGGTAGTAAAACCGTTCGGGTAACCGGCCTCTTTCAGCAGCTCACGCGCCTTGGCCGGATCGTACGGCCACGGCTTGTAGCGGGCGGCGAAGTCGATCGCCGGCGGCACCGGCCCTTCCGCCGGCACCGCATAACCAGCGAACGCCACCTTGATCAGCGCGTCCTTGTTAATCGCGTAGTTCAGCGCCTGGCGCACCTTCGGGTTGTCGAACGGCTTTTGAGTGACGTTCATGCTGATGTAACGCTGCAGGATCGACGGGGCAGCCACCACGTCCAGCTTGGCGTTGCCCTCCAGCACCTTGGCCTGCTCGTAAGGGATCGGGAAGGCGAAGGTCGCCTCGCCGGTCTGCAGCATCGCCGCGCGGGTGTTGTTATCCACCACCGGGCGCCAGGTGATGCTGTCGAGCTTCGGCAGCCCCGGCTGCCAGTAGCCGTCGAACTTCTTCACCTTGACGAAATCGGTCTGGTTCCAGGTCACGAACTGATAGGGCCCGGTGCCGACCGGATGGAAACCGATCTCCTTGCCGTATTGCTTCAGCGCCGCCGGGGAGATAATCGCCGCCGCCGGGTGCGCCAGATTGTTGACGAACGCCGAGAACGGCGCCTTCAGCACGATCTTCACCGTATTGGCGTCCACCGCCTCGGTTTTGTCGATCATCTTGAACAGGTTGTAACGCTTGAGGTGGCTGTCCGGGTTGCTGGCACGATCGAGGTTGATCTTCACCGCTTCGGCGTTGAACGCGGTGCCGTCGTGGAATTTGATGCCCTGGCGCAGTTTGACGGTATAGGTCAAGCCGTCTTTGCTGACCTCATAGCTGTCCGCCAGCACGTTCACCAGCTTCATGTCCTTGTCGAAGCCGAACAGCCCCTGATAGAAAGACTTGGCCACCGCCTGCGACAGCGTGTCGTTGGCGTCGTAAGGATCGAGGGTGGTGAAGTTGGAAGCCACGGCGATCACCGCGTCCTTCGCCGCCCAGACCGGGCCGGTTCCCGCCGCCAGCAGTACGGCGGCCAACAGCGCATTGCGTTTGAATGTGTGCTTCATGTCGCTTGTCTCTCCTGAGGTCTTTAAAAAGCACCGGCGATCGGGTGGCGGGCGACAAAGTGCCCGGCGCCAACCTGCACCAGCGGTGCGGTAACGGGTTCATCGCCCAGCGCGCGCACCGGGCTGGGGATCTCATCGGCCGGCAGCGGCTGCCGTTTGTGGGCGTGAGCGGGATCGGCCACCGGCACCGCCGCCATCAGCTTGCGGGTATAGGGGTGCTGCGGGTTGTCGAACACCGCCTGCCGCGGGCCGATCTCGACAATTTGCCCGAGGTACATCACCGCTACCCGATGGCTGATGCGCTCCACCACCGCCATGTCGTGTGAAATAAACAGAAAAGCGATGCCGAACTCGCGCTGCAGATCGAGCAGCAGATTGACGATCTGCGCCTGAATCGACACGTCCAGCGCCGAGACCGCCTCGTCGGCGATCACCACTTTCGGGTTCAGCGCCAGCGCGCGCGCGATGCAGATACGCTGGCGCTGGCCGCCGGAAAATTCGTGCGGGTAGCGGCGCGCATGCTCCGGCTGCAGACCGACGCGTTCCAGTAGCCAGGCCACCCGCCTTTCCGCCTCACGGCCGCGCATTACGTTGTGCACCAGCAGCGGCTCCATGATGGAGAAACCGACCGTCAGGCGTGGATCGAGCGAGGCGTAAGGATCTTGAAAGATGAACTGAATATCGCGCCGCAGGTGCTGCAGCGCCGGCCCCTTCAACCGATCGATTCGCCGCCCGGCGAAGGTGATGGTGCCGCTCTGGCTGTCCACCAGCTTCAGCAAAGAACGCCCGGTGGTGGACTTGCCGCAGCCGGACTCGCCCACCAGCCCCAGCGTCTCGCCGGGGTAAAGATCGAAGCTGACGTTTTCCACCGCGTGCACCCGGCGAGTGACCCGATTGAACAGCCCGCCGCGCAGATCAAAACGCGTGACCAGATGCTCCACCCGCAGGATCGGCGCGGCGTCTGGCGGCACGGTATCCTGCGGCGCGGCATCACCCTCGCCATCCGGCAGCGGAAACTTCGCCGGCAGCGGCCGATCGGCCATCGCCCCCAGCTTCGGCACCGCCGCCAGCAGCGCCCGGGTATAGGCCTGTTGCGGCGCGGCGAACAGCTCGCGCACCCGATTCTGTTCCACCTGTTCACCACGGCGCATCACCAGCACCCGATCGGCGATCTCCGCCACCACGCCCATGTCGTGAGTGATGAAGATCACCCCCATCTGCATCTCCTGTTGCAGCACGCGGATCAGCTGCAGGATCTGCGCCTGAATGGTGACGTCGAGGGCGGTGGTGGGCTCATCGGCAATCAACAGCGCCGGCTTGCAGGAGAGCGCCATGGCGATCATCACCCGCTGGCGCATGCCGCCGGAGAGCTGGTGCGGGTAGCGCCCCAACACCTCTTTAGCCTCCGGAATGCGCACCAGATCGAGCATGCGCAGCGCCTCCTGGCGCGCGCTGCGGTGGTCCATGCCCTGATGCAAACGCAGCGATTCGGCGATCTGCTCGCCGACCGGAAACACCGGGTTGAGCGAGGTCATCGGCTCCTGGAAGATCATCGCCATATCGGCGCCGCGCACAGTGCGCAGCATGCGCTGCGAGGCGCGCGCCAAATCGAGCAATGCGCCGTCGCGCCGTCGCAACGTCATGGCGCCGCCGACGATGCGCCCGCCGCCCTGCTCCACCAACCGCATCAGCCCCAGCGAAGTGACCGATTTGCCGGAGCCGGACTCGCCGACGATCGCCAGCGTCTCGCCGCGATCGAGATCGAACGACAGGTTGCGCACCGCGTCTACGGCGCCGTCCGCTTGAGGAAAGCTGATGCTCAGATCGCGCACCGTCAGCACCCGCTGCGGCGGCAATGACAGCCCGTCGCCGGCGGGCCGGAATGAAACGTCGGTCATACACCCTCCCGGTGAACGCTTAGCGATAAATCCCGACGGACGGCGCATCGCCGACATAGCCAAAACCGCGGTACATCCCCTCGCTGTTGAACGGCAGCGCGATATTGCCGTGGCGATCGACGGCGATCATGCCGCCGCTGCCGCCCAGCGCCGGCAGCTTCTCCATCACCACCCGATCGCTGGCCTCTTGCAGGCTGAGCCCGCCGTATTCGATCAGGGCGGAGACGTCATAGGCCGCCACGCCGCGCATGAAGATTTCGCCGGTGCCGGTGCTGGAGACCGCCACGGTGGCGTTGTTGGCATAGCAACCGGCGCCGATGATCGGCGTGTCGCCCACCCGCCCGGCCTGCTTGTTGGTCATGCCGCCGGTGGAAGTGGCGGCGGCGAGGTTGCCCAGCGCATCCAGCGCCACCGCGCCGACGGTGCCGAATTTGCGATCGGGATCGAGCGGCTCGCCGGCCTGCGCCGCGCCGTCGTGATCGAGCAATACCCGCCCCTGCTCCGCCTGGGCGCGGTGCAACTGATCAAAACGTTCCTGAGTAAAGAAGAAGTCGGGGGAGACCATTTCCAGGCCGTGGGCGGCGGCAAACTTCTCGGCGCCTTCGGCGGCAAACAGCACGTGTTCGCTGTTTTCCAGCACCGCGCGCGCCGCCAGCACCGGGTTGCGGATGCGGCTGACGCCGGCGACGGCGCCGGCATCACAGGTGCGGCCGTCCATCACGCAGGCATCCAGCTCGTGGGAGCCCTGATGGGTAAACACCGAGCCTTTACCGGCGTTGAACAACGGGCACTCTTCGAGCAGCCGCACCGCTGCGGTCACCGCGTCCAGCGCGCTGCCGCCCTGCGCCAATATCGCCTGCCCGGCGGCCACGATCTCGGACAGCGCCTGAATATACTGCCGTTCCTTTTCCGCACTCAGCGCCGCCCGGGTAATTGCGCCCGCGCCGCCATGAATGGCAATCACTGGTTTGCTCATTTGCCTGACACCCTGTGTTAATCCCGCCGTTGCGCAGCGAATAAGCTGAACGCGGTATCATTATTATTCAGTCTTTTTCGACTCTATTTAGCCCGACTGTGGAAGTACAGCATAACGTCCACGCCCCACTTTTAGCGTAGTCCGCTTAGACCGTTTCGCACCTTGAAATAGCTTATTGGAATAAAAACAGCAGGTTATAAAAAGCGGCAAACCGCTGAGAGTGCGGCTGGGATTATTGGTAATTTCGCGAGAGGAAATAGCGGCATGGGGTCATGAAATAAACGTTCACGCTGAATAATCATTATTTCGACGCCCGGCCTGCCGTTTTTTTCCCGGCCGGGCGAAGATACTCCGCGATTAAAAACCGGAACCGGGTTGCTGTAAAAAGGCCTCTTCTTCCGGCGTGCTGATGCGCCCCAATATCGCATTGCGATGCGGGTAACGGCCGAAACGATCGATGATCGCCTTATGACGCAGTTCGAATTCCAGCTGATCGCCGTTATTGAGCTCGGTATACAACACCAGCGCCTGTTGGTGAATCAGCGGCGATTCCGAATGCATGAACGGCAGATAAAGGAAGCCGCGCTGCTCGCGGCTCAGCCGTTCGCACTCGCCGCTGCGGATCGCCTCCTGCGCCAGAATCAACGCCATGCCGTCGC
Organism: Serratia sp. EWG9; assembly: GCF_019913725.1. Lineage (NCBI taxonomy): Bacteria > Pseudomonadati > Pseudomonadota > Gammaproteobacteria > Enterobacterales > Yersiniaceae > Serratia > Serratia sp. EWG9. The sequence continues at coordinate 149,637 of NZ_JADNRO010000005.1, read as the reverse complement.
AGGCGAACGACTGCGGCGTGCCGCGGAACAGGTTGCGGCTGAACTGATCGAGCACGATCACCTCCGCCAGCCGCCCTTCGATGGTGTCGCGCCAGTGAGCCAGCTCTCCCGCCGCCGCCGCCCGCCAGATTTCGCCGAAGCGGCTGTGCAGCAGACGATCGAAATCATCGTCCTTTTTAAACCACATCACCGGTTCGATCTCGTCGAACCAGAACTCGATAACCTGTTTATGCATCATGACTCTCCTCTGTTTTACGCAGTTTATACCCGATCGCCCCAGCGCCGCAGTGCGAAAGATGGCGGGCATAACCCGTTCTCCCCCCCGGCGTTCTCTGCCATAATACCCGCACTTTGTCGCTATCAATGCGCACCCTGATTACGGAGTTCCCCTTATGGATCATTGCCATACTTCCGATCTCATCTCCCTGGAGCAAGCGCTGGAAAAAATGCTCGGGCAGATCGCCCCGCTGCAACAGACCGAATCCGTCGCGCTGACCGCCGCCGCCGGCCGCATCACCGCCGCGCCGGTGGTCTCACCGCTCGACGTGCCGCCGTTCGCCAACTCGGCGATGGATGGCTATGCGGTGCGCCTCGCCGATCTGGCGGCCAATGCGCCGCTGCCGGTCGCCGGGAAAGCCTTCGCCGGCGCGCCGTTCGACGGCCAATGGCCGGCCAACAGCTGCGTGCGCATCATGACCGGCGCGCCGATCCCAGCCGGGGCGGACGCCGTGGTCATGCAGGAACAGGCCGAAGTGAGCGACCAGGGCGTGCGTTTTACCGCCCCGGTAGAAGCCGGCCAGAATATCCGTTTGGCGGGTGAAGACATTCGCCAGGGCGCCAGCGTGTTGCCGGCCGGCGTGAAGCTGGGCGCCGCGCAGCTGCCGCTGCTGGCCTCGCTCGGGGTCGCCGAAGTGCAGGTGATGCGTAAGCTGAAGGTGGCGGTGTTCTCCACCGGCGACGAACTGCAGCCGGTCGGCCAGCCGCTGCAGGCGGGCCAAATCTATGACACCAACCGCTTCGCGGTGCGCCTGATGCTGGAGCAGCTGGGCTGCGACGTGCTCGATCTCGGCATTATCCGCGACGATCGCGATGCGCTGCGCGCCGCCTTCGAACAAGCGGACAGCCAGGCCGACGTGGTGATCAGCAGCGGCGGCGTCTCGGTCGGCGAAGCCGACTACACCAAACAGATGCTCGACGAGCTGGGCCAGGTCAGCTTCTGGAAGCTGGCGATCAAACCCGGCAAACCGTTCGCCTTCGGCAAACTGGGCCACGCCTGGTTCTGCGGCCTGCCGGGCAACCCGGTTTCCGCCGCCCTGACCTTCTACCAACTGGTGCAACCGCTGCTGGCGAAGCTGGCCGGCCACAGCGACTGGCGCCTGCCGCCGCGCTTGCGCGCGCGGGCGCTGACGCCGCTGAAGAAATCGCCGGGCCGCCTCGATTTTCAGCGCGGCGTGTTCAGCAGCAACGCCGCGGGCGAACTGGAGGTGAGCACCACCGGCCACCAGGGCTCGCACGTCTTCAGCTCCTACAGCCAGGGCAACTGTTTCATCGTGCTGGAGCGCGAACGCGGTTCGGTGGCGGCGGGTGAAACGGTGGAGATCGAGCCGTTCAACGCCCTGCTGAGGAGCTGAACATGTTGCCGGAATTGACCGACGCCGAAGCGCTGCGTTACAACCGCCAGATCGTGCTGCGCGGCTTTGACTTCGACGGCCAGGAGAAGCTGAAGGCCGCCCGCGTGCTGATCGCCGGGCTGGGCGGGCTGGGCTGCGCCGCCGCGCCTTATCTGGCGGCGGCCGGGGTCGGCCATCTGGTTCTGGTGGATTTCGACACCGTCTCGCTCTCCAATCTGCAGCGCCAGATCCTGCACCGCGACGATCGCATCGGCCAGAGCAAAGTCGCCTCCGCCAGGCAGGAACTGAGCGCCATCAATCCGCATATCCGCATCGACGCCATCGACGGTCGTCTGGAAGACGATGCGGTTGCGGCAGAGATCGCCGCCTGCGATCTGGTGCTGGACTGCACCGATAACGTGGCGGCACGCGACGCGCTGAACCGCCTGTGCCACGCGCAGCAGAGGCCGCTGGTTTCCGGCGCGGCGATCCGCATGGAGGGCCAGCTCAGCGTGTTCACCTATCAGCCGGGCGAGCCCTGCTACCGCTGCCTGAGCCGGCTGTTCGGCGACAGCGCCCTCACCTGCGTCGAAGCGGGCGTGATGGCGCCGCTGGTCGGCACTATCGGCACCCTGCAGGCGATGGAAGCCATCAAGCTGTTGGCCGAGTACGGTCAGCCGCTGCGCGGCAAGCTGTTGATGTTCGATGCGATGAGCATGCAGTTCCGCGAGATGAAACTGCCGAAGGATCCGCACTGCGAGGTGTGCGGCGGAGAATGACAGATAAAAAAAGGGCGGGGTAATTCCCGCCTGATGCGTTGCCGCGAGGGTTATACGATGCCCTGGCTGCGCAGATAGTCTTCGTAGTTGCCGGTAAAGTCGATCACCTTGTTCGGGGTGATTTCCAGAATACGCGTCGCCAGCGAGCTGACGAACTCACGGTCGTGGGAGACGAAGATCAACGTGCCTTCGTACATCTCCAGCGCCATGTTCAGCGATTCGATGGATTCCATATCCAGGTGGTTGGTCGGTTCGTCCATCACCAGAATATTCGGGCGCTGCATCATCAGCTTGCCGAACAGCATGCGGCCCTTCTCGCCACCGGACAGCACCTTCACTTTCTTCTTGATGTCGTCCTGGCTGAACAGCAAACGGCCCAGTACGCTGCGCACCGCCTGCTCGTCGTCTTTTTCCTGCTTCCACTGGCTCATCCAGTCAAACACGGTCAGGGTGTCGTCGAACTCATATTCGTGATCCTGCGCGTAGTAACCGATACGGGCGTTTTCCGACCATTTCACGGTGCCGTTGTCCGGCTGTGCGTCGCCCACCAGCGTTTTCAGCAGGGTGGTTTTACCGATGCCGTTGGCGCCCAGCACCGCGACCTTCTCGCCCACTTCCACCATCAGGTTCAGCTTGCTGAACAGCGGGCCTTCATCGAAGCCCTTGGTGAGCGCTTCCACTTCCAGCGCGTTACGGAACAGCTTCTTGTCCTGCTCGAAGCGGATGAACGGGTTCTGGCGGCTGGAGGCTTTTACTTCTTCCAGCTGGATCTTGTCGATCTGGCGAGCGCGCGAGGTGGCCTGCTTGGATTTGGAGGCGTTGGCGCTGAAGCGGCTGACGAACGATTGCAGCTCATTGATCTGCGCCTTCTTCTTGGCGTTGTCCGCCAGCAGACGCTCGCGCGCCTGGGTGGCGGCGGTCATGTATTCGTCGTAGTTGCCCGGGTAAACGCGCAGTTCGCCGTAGTCCAGATCCGCCATGTGGGTGCAGACCATGTTCAGGAAGTGACGGTCGTGCGAGATGATGATCATGGTGCTGTTGCGCTCGTTGAGCACGTTTTCCAGCCAGCGAATGGTGTCGATGTCCAGGTTGTTGGTCGGTTCGTCGAGCAGCAGGATTTCCGGATCGGAGAACAGCGCCTGCGCCAGCAACACGCGCAGCTTCCAGCCCGGCGCGATTTCGCTCATCGGGCCATAGTGCTGCTCAACCGGAATACCCACGCCGAGCAACAGTTCGCCGGCGCGCGCTTCGGCGCTGTAGCCGTCCATTTCGCCGTAGGCCACTTCCAGATCGGCCACTTTATAGCCGTCTTCTTCGCTCATCTCCGCCAATGCGTAGATGCGGTCGCGCTCTTCCTTCACCGCCCACAGTTCGGTGTGGCCCATGATCACGGTATCCAGCACGCTGTACTGCTCAAAGGCGAACTGATCCTGACGCAGTTTACCCAGCCGCTCGTTCGGATCGAGGAACACGTTGCCGCCGCTCGGTGCCAGATCGCCGCCGAGGATTTTCATAAAGGTGGACTTGCCGCAGCCGTTGGCGCCGATCAGGCCGTAACGGTTGCCGCCGCCGAATTTGACAGAGATGTTTTCAAACAACGGCTTACTGCCGAACTGCATGGTGATGTTGTTAGTGCTTAACACAGCGCTCGCTCTTTATACATAGGGAATGTGATTTGGCGCGCATTATGCCACAACGGGGTGCAGAGATCGCGGGAAGTTTCGGTGACATTTTGAGCGGCGCCTGCGGCATCCGATCCTTTTCGCAGGCGGCATAGCTGAATTAACGCGGCGGGAACTTCGCGGCAATCATCGCCGCCGTCGGCTGCACGCCGCCCAGGCTCCATTGTTCGGGCGCATGTTCATCGATTCGGACCCAAACCGACTGCCTGAACGCCGGATCGCCTCGCCCTTCTATCTCTACCAGCAGTTCGGTAATGCGGGACAGCAACTCGCTTTTTTGCCGTTCATCCAGCATGCCTTTCACCGTTTGCACATTAACAAATGGCATTATACTCTCCTTGAATATAGATAAGTCTAAAAACAAGACTTAGATTAACGAAGGAAAATGCCCATGTCAAAATCTCCCGATCTCCCTACCGTTTCTCTTGCCCTGTGCGGGCTGGCGCAGGCCGCGGATCTGCTTGGCGATCGCTGGACGTTACTGATCCTGCGCGAGTCATTCTACGGCGTCCGCCGTTTTGAAGAGCTGCGCGAGAATATCGGCGCTTCACGCCAGGCGTTGAGCAACCGTCTGAATGCCATGGTAGAACAAGAACTGTTGGCCAAACGCGCTTACCGGGAGCCGGGCGAGCGCGAACGACATGAATATGTCTTGACGGACAAGGGGCGCAGCCTGGGGCCTATCCTGGTTGCGCTGATGGCATGGGGCCACCGGCATATTCTGCATGACAGCCCCCACGTTCAACTGGTGGATAAACGCAGCGGGCTGCCGGTGCAGCTGGCATTTATCGATGCGCAGGCGCACGTAGTGCCTGAAGACGCGCTGCAAATGTCGGCCGTTGAGCTCCCCCCGGCCTGACTTACCCATTCTGGTCTACGCTTGATACCAGACTGATTTAGGACAAGGATGCTGAACCATGCCACACCTCTATAACACCGCGCTGCTGATCGGCGCCGCGCTGAGCGCCATCGCCGCCCTGCTGCATATTTGGGTGATCGCCGCCGGGCCGCGCGGCTATCGACTGTGCGGCGCCGGCGATCGCTTCATTAAGGCGGCGGAAGCGGGTAAAAAGTTTCCGGCCGTCGTCACCGCCGGCATCGCGCTGGTGCTGTTTATTTGGGCGCTGTACGCGCTGTCCGGCTCGGGCCTGATCGCGCCGCTGCCGCTGCTGCGGCCCGCGCTGTTTATCATCACCTTTATCTACCTGCTGCGCGGCGTCGCCGGCCCTTTCGCCCTGCGCGATACCGGCCGCAGCCAACGCTTCATCGTCGTCAGCTCTCTGATTTGCCTCGGCTTCGGGCTGGTGCATCTGCTGGGGATGACGCAGCGCTGGAGTGCGTTGGCGTAACGCCCTGTTGCTGCAAGACGGCGATAAACGCCTGCGCGGCGGCGCTGCGGTAAGCGCCTTGGCGCTGCAGCAACACCGCCTGACGGGCCGGCATGGCGTTGGCCAGCGCCACCTTTTTCAACTGCCGGTTCTCGCGCGCAATCGCGGCCGGCAACAGCGTGGCGAGCTGCCCGCGCCGCACGATCTCGACGATGGCGCCCAGCGCATTGGCCTCCACCGCCACCTGCGGCCGAAACCCCAACTGCGTGCAGTAGCGATCGATAAACTGACGCGTAGCGAAGTCGCCGCTCAACAAGGCCAGCGGCAGATGCTGCCATTCCGCCAGCGTCAGCGGCTGGCGCCGCGCCGCCAGGGGATGTTCAGCGCCGACCATCAGCTCCAGCGTCTCGCTGAACAACGGCATCGCTTCCACCTCCACCGACTGCGCCATCTCAAAGGCAATCCCCAGATCCAGCCGATCCTGCGCCAGCAGCGCCTCGATTCGTTCTTGCGCCATCTCCTCAATGCTCAGCGTAATCCCCGGGTAGCGGCGATAGAACGCATCGATCGTCGGCCCCACCAGATAGGCGGTGAACGTCGGGGTCATCGCCAGCCGCAAATGGCCGCGCGCCAGCGTCGCCACGTCATGGATCGCCCGCGCGCCGGCGTCCAGATCCTGCAGCGCCAGGCGCGCATAGCGCATCCAGGCCTCACCGGCGTCGGTGAGCTGCACCCTTCTGCCGCTGCGATCGAACAGCGGCGCTCCCAGCGCATCCTCCAACTGTTTGATCTGTTGGGAGAGCGTCGGTTGCGAGACGTGCAGCGCTTCGGCGGCGCGGGTGAAATTGCCCTGTTCGGCAACGGCCAGAAAATATCGGATATGTCGCAGCAGCATAGCGCCCCAGCTATTAGTAAAACCTATAGCCAGCATTATAAATGGGTCTTAGACCCTATAACCAGAAGCGTTCATCATGCCGTCATCGCTTACCCCCCAGGGAGAAAGACAATGAAAGAGGTGATTGAAGGCTTCCTGAAGTTTCAGCGCGAAGCCTTTGTTGAACGCACGGCGCTGTTTCAGCGGCTGGCGACCCGCCAAAACCCGCGCACCCTGTTTATCTCGTGTTCCGACAGCCGCCTGGTGCCGGAGCTGGTCACCCAGCGCGAGCCGGGCGATCTGTTCGTTATCCGCAACGCCGGTAACATCGTGCCGTCTTTCGGCCCCGAACCCGGCGGGGTTACCGCCTCGGTCGAGTACGCCGTCGCTGTGCTGGGCGTGGAAGATATCGTGATCTGTGGCCATTCCGACTGCGGCGCGATGACCGCCATCGCCACCTGCCAGTGTCTGGATCACCTGCCGACGGTCGCCGGCTGGCTGCGTTACGCCGATTCCGCCAAGGCGGTCAATCAGGCTTATCCGCACGCCTGCGACGAAGCCCGGGTCGCGTCATGGTGCGCGAGAACGTCATCGCCCAACTCAACAACATCAAAACGCACCCTTCCGTCGCGCTGGCACTGGATCAGGGCCGCCTGGCGCTGCACGGCTGGGTCTATGACATCGCCAGCGGCGCTATCGAGGCGCTGGACGGCGAAACCCGCCGCTTCGTACCACTCGCCACCCATCCCGAGGTGACCGCCACCCCGGCGATCGCCCGTTTTTAAGCCGACAATAAGGAGCTAACATGACACACTCTCTGCATAACGCCGCCCCGCGCGAAGCGCTCACCGACACCATCATGGCCGCCAAAATTCGCCATAACCTGACGTTCGAAGCGCTGGCTGAGGGCACCGGTCTCAGCCTGGCGTTCGTCACCGCCGCGCTGCTCGGGCAGCATGCGCTGCCGGAACCGGCGGCGCGCACGGTAGCGACCAAGCTGGGGCTGGATGAAGAAGCGGTGCTGCTGCTGCAAACCATCCCGCTGCGCGGCAGCATTCCCGGCGGCGTGCCGACCGATCCGACCATTTATCGCTTCTATGAAATGCTGCAGGTTTACGGTTCCACGCTGAAAGCGCTGGTGCACGAGCAGTTCGGCGACGGCATCATCAGCGCCATCAACTTCAAGCTGGATATCAAAAAGGTCGCCGATCCGGAAGGCGGCGAACGCGCGGTGATCACCCTGGACGGCAAATACCTGCCGACCAAGCCTTTCTAATTGGCCTTTCGCCGGCGGCCTGCGTCGCCGGCAAATTGACAGCCAACCGGCCATTGGCTACATTATCTGCGCTGAAACGCCACCCTGGCGTTTTTCACTGCCCGAGGCCTGTATGTTGGAGATTGTAACCACCCGATAGTCGCTTCCTTGCCGTATGGCGAGGGACTCTGACGTATCCGACGCGCGTTTGCGCGGGGATGCGCGTATCTGGGGTTATTACAGGATCTCCCAACATGAACATTTCCAAAGCGGAACAACGCGTGCTGCACGTGTTGGCCAAAGGCGGCTATATCGCCTTCACCCGCAACGACGCCGGTCGCGTCACCCACGTTGAATGCTACACCCGCGAAGGGCTCGGCCTGGCCGACTGCTCGCTGGCCGTTTTCACCAAGCTCAAAACCAAACGCCTGATCCTCTCTCGCCAGGGGCGCCCTTATCGCGTCACCTTCGCCGGGCTCAAGGCCGTGCGGGCGCAGCTGGATAACCGTTAATCATCGATACCGGCCGGGCAGGCAGCTCGGTCGGCACAGCCTTATTTAATCAGGATACAACCATGAACATCACGTTACGCCACGAAACGCCGGCCGACGTCGGCGCCATCGCCACCCTGACCGCCGCCGCATTCTTGCATGCCGAACACAGCAGCCACACCGAGCAGTTTATCGTCAATGCGCTGCGCGCGGCGGGAGCTCTCACCCTGTCGCTGGTCGCCGAGCAAAATGGCACACCGATCGGGCACGCGTCCGTCTCGCCGGTCGTACTCAGCAACGGCGCCGCCGGGTGGTACGGGCTGGCGCCGGTGTCGGTGCTGCCGGCCTGTCAGAACCAGGGGATCGGCAACCGGCTTATCCGCCAGCTGCTGGCCGAGCTGCAGGAACGCGGCGCCGCAGGCTGCGTAGTGCTGGGCGATCCGAACTATTACGGCCGCTTCGGCTTCCAGGCGCAGTGCGCGCTGACCCTGCCGGGCGTGCCGCAAAACTACTTCCGCGCCGTCGCCTTCCAGGGCGCGCTGCCGTGCGCGGAGGTCACCCTCCACAACGCGTTTAACGCCGAAGCCTAACCCTGTTGCCGGCGCCGTCATGGCGCCGGTTTTCAGTCCCGTTCGCCATAACGCAAGACGGTCATCCCTTCCTCTTCCGCCGGGGGAACAAAGTACTGCGCCAGGTGCTCAAACTCCGCCTCGCTCAGGGCAAACGGGTGCTCACCGCGCGCATTTCTCAGCGTTATCCGGCTCAGGCACTGCGCATGGCTGACGTCGAGAAAGTGCAGGCAGTGCGCGACGCCGGCCTCCTCCGCCAAGGCTTTGGCCCAGCGCCGCCTGTCCGGCGTATTCATCGGGAAATCGAGCGCCACGGACCAACCGCCGCGCAGCAGCTGAACGAGGTGCCCGCCCAGCACTCGTCGCAGCCGGTCGGAACAGCGCGCGTAGTCTTGCAGACTGACCATCTCCTGTTCATACAGCGTCGCCAGCCACGCATCTTCGCTCAGCAACAGCGTTTGCGGCTGCTGGGCCAAACGCTGCGCCAACGTCGATTTGCCTGCGCCGGCCTTGCCGCACATCAGGTGTAAAACTGCAGGGTAGGTTTTCATGACGTTCTCCGGTCGTTGCCGGAAGGGGATAAAAAAACCCGCCTGCCGGCGGGTTTTTATTGGCGACACACGCGCTATCCCACCCTCTGGAGAAGGGTGATAATAATTTGCGCGAATGGGCGGTGGGATTTTTTCATAGCTAATGAATATGACAACCGTGCAGCGTTGTCAATTCGTCTCCGACGCAGGCTTGCTCTGTGCGTGATAACAACGGCTATCCTGTGGCGCCTGGTCGCGGCTCTCCAGCCCGTAGTCCCGCACCACTTCCGCCACCCGCAGCCGATACTGCGCCAACACCTCGCCACGGCCGCGCGCCTGCGCCGCCCGGTGCTGTTCGAGATTGCGCCACTGCTGCACCGCCGCTTCGTCGCGCCAAAAAGAGAGCGACAACAAGCGCGCAGGATCGGCCAGGCTTTGAAAGCGCTCGATGGAAATGAATCCGTCGATCTGCGCCAGCAGCGGCTTCAGCGCCGCCGCCAACTCCAGGTAGGTATCGCGCTGCCCATCGGCGGCCTGCAGTTCAAAAATCACGGCGATCATTATCTTCTCCTCTCAACGGTAAAATTACGGTACGCGCGCAGGGTAAGAATGGCGCCACTGCACCGGTTTCAACGCCCGCTCATCAATATCCAGCGAATACGGCCGCACAGCAGCAAAGTGCGATGACCACAGGCTAGCAATGGACGCACAGCCATACTTCGTCTAACCTCGAAGTATGTATAACATCGAGATAGAAGATCGTTTAGCGGCGCTGAGCGCCGCCATCGCCGACCGCACCCGGGCGCGCATGCTGTGCCTGTTGATGGACGGGCGCGCCTACACCGCCACCGAGCTCAGCGCGGCGGTCGAGGTCGCTCCGTCTACCGCCAGCGCACATCTGGCGAAGCTGCTGGAGCAGCAGTTGATTGCCTGTGTCAAACAGGGGCGCTATCGCTATTTCCGACTGGCCGGGCAACCGGTGGCCGCAGCGCTGGAAGGCCTGATGGCGCTGGCGGGCGTGCCGCGCCCGTCGGTGAAAAGCCGCACGCCCACCTCGCTGCAATATGCTCGCACCTGCTACGACCATATGGCGGGCGAGGTGGCGGTGAAGCTGCACGATCGGCTGCATGCGCTGAACTGGCTGACCGGCGAGGCAGACTACCGGTTAAGCGACATCGGTCAGGCCGCGCTGGCGCGGCTGGGCGTCGATTGCTCCCCCGCACCCACCCGCCGCCGCTTCGCCTGCGGCTGCCTGGACTGGAGCGAACGCCGATCTCACCTCGGCGGCGCGCTGGGCGCCGCGCTGTTGGCCGTCTTTATCAAACGCGGCTGGATGCTGCGCCAACTCGACAGCCGCGAGCTGCAGCTGACCCCCGCCGGTAAAAAAGCGCTGGCCGCACATTTTGACCTCACGGTGTAACCCGGCGACAGGGTAGTTTTACTGCAATACTCTAGGGGTACGCTTAAGCGCCCCCGTCAACCCGAGGAGTTTCCATGCTCGATTCCACCCAATTCCCGATCGTCAAACGCTGGCCGGCTCAGCATCCGGAACGGCTGCAGCTCTACTCTCTGCCGACGCCGAACGGCGTCAAAGTATCCATCATGCTGGAGGAGATCGGCCTGCCTTATGAAGCGCACCTGATCGACATCGGCAACAACGAAACCTGGACGCCGGAATTCCTGGCGCTGAACCCGAACGGCAAGATCCCGGCGATCATCGATCCCGACGGCCCCGGCGGCCGGCCGCTGCCGCTGTTCGAATCCGGCGCCATTCTGCTCTACCTGGCGGAAAAGAGCGGCCGTTTCCTGCCGCAGGACCCGGCGCAGCGTTACGAAACCATTCAATGGGTATTCTTCCAGATGGCCGCCGTCGGCCCGATGTTCGGCCAGCTCGGTTTCTTCCATAAATTCGCCGGGCGCGAATATGAAGACAAGCGGCCGCTGGAGCGCTACAAAAACGAATCGAAACGCCTGCTCGGCGTGCTGGAAACACGCCTTGAAGGCCGCGACTGGATCATGGGCGCGGAGTACACCATCGCCGATATCTCGCTGCTGGGTTGGGTGCGCAACCTGATCGGCTTCTATGAGGCGCGCGAACTGGTGGAGTTCGACAGTTTCCCTCGCGTCGCGCAGTGGCTGGAGCGCGGTCTGGCGCGCCCGGCGGTGCAGCGTGGGCTCGCTATCCCGGCGCGCGCGGCCTGATCGTCAAACGGGATGGCCGCCGAGCCATCCCGCCTTCCGCTGTCATAAAATTGTCATCCCTCTGCTCTACTCTCCTTTCGTAACAATTTGATGTTATTTACATTGTTGTATTACGACAAGGAGCTTACCCCATGCAACCTGCTGTATCCCTGATCGCCGGCGCCGTACTGTCCGCCCTACTCTGTTCCTCCGCCATCGCGGCGGAAACCTCGGCCAATGCCGATGGCCTGACCGATCGCGCCGCGCGCGGCAACCTCGTCGAACCGGGCGGCGCCCGCCGTCTGGCCGGCGATCAGACCGCCGCGCTGAAGGCGTCGCTGTCGGACAAAACGGCGAAAAACGTGATCCTGCTGATTGGCGACGGCATGGGGGATTCCGAGATCACCGCCGCGCGCAACTACGCCGAAGGCGCAGGCGGTTACTTCAAGGGCATCGACGCCCTGCCGCTGACCGGGCAATACACCCATTACTCGCTGGACAGGAAAACCCACAAGCCGGACTACGTGACCGACTCCGCCGCCTCCGCCACCGCCTGGGCCACCGGGGTGAAAACCTATAACGGCGCGCTCGGCGTGGACGTGAACGGCAAGGATCAACCGACGCTGCTGGAGATCGCCAAGGCGGCCGGCAAGGCCACCGGCAACGTCTCCACCGCCGAGTTGCAAGACGCCACGCCGGCGGCGCTGGTCTCCCACGTCATCTCACGCAAGTGCTATGGGCCGGAGGAAACCAGCGAGAAATGCGCCGCTAACGCACTGGAAAACGGCGGCCGCGGCTCCATCACCGAACAACTGCTGAAAACCCGCGCCGACGTCACGCTGGGCGGCGGCGCGAAATCGTTCAACCAGCTGGCGAAAAGCGGCGAATGGCAAGGAAAATCGCTGAAGGACCAGGCGGCGGCGCAGGGTTATCAGTGGGTGAGCAACGCCGACGAACTGCAGGCCGTTACCCTCGCCAACCAGCAAAAACCGCTGCTGGGGCTGTTCGCCGACGGCAATATGCCGGTGCGTTGGCTGGGGCCGAAAGCCAGCTACCATGGCAACCTCGACAAACCGGCAGTGACCTGCGAAAACAACCCGGCGCGCACCGCCGCCACGCCAACGCTGGCGGCGATGACCGAAAAAGCGATCGCGCTGCTGAAAGACAACCCGAACGGCTTCTTCCTGCAGGTCGAGGGCGCGTCGATCGATAAGCAGGATCACGCCGCCAACCCGTGCGGGCAGATTGGCGAAACCGTCGATCTGGACGAAGCGGTACAAAAAGCGCTGGCCTTCGCCCGCGCCGACGGCAACACGCTGGTGATCGTCACTGCCGACCACGCGCACGCCAGCCAGATCGTCTCCGCCGACGCCAAAGCACCGGGCCTGACCCAAAAGCTGACCACCAAGGACGGCGCGCGATGACCCTCAGCTACGGCAACTCGGAAGAGGAATCGCAGGGGCACACCGGCACCCAGCTGCGCGTCGCGGCCTACGGCCCGCACGCCGCCAACGTAGTGGGCTTGACCGATCAGACCGATCTGTTCTTCACCATGCGCGATGCGATGGGCATCAAGTAACCGCCTGCTGAACGATGGCCGCCCGCCACGGCGGCCATTTATTATTGGTTACCGATGCGCATTTGCAATTAATCCGCAATTATTGTGTGATAACGAAATAACGTCTAATTACGCGGCAATTAACCCATGAAAATAACGCGGTTATATTGTCTTCCGCTCCTCTCTGTTTATTCCTGCGACAGCAACCGGCCGTTTTTTGCTTATATTCATTTTTTTTAGTTACAAAAGTAGTTTTTAACATTCTCGCAAACAATAATACCCCGCCAGTAACGTGAACCGATCAATTTGCATCCGGACGGCCTGCAATAGTTCACTTTTCGTTAAAAACCCTATTAACAAAAAGGCATTATTGCTGCCTATCGGCTTTCGCCGGGCGGTCGGCTTCATTATTTCCAGGGTAACTCCCGCTAAATTCTTTCACCTGCAATGAGTAGAATTTACACACAAGAGATTTAATTCAATGAGAAAATTACTCGTCCTGATTTTCAGTCTCAGCCTGTTTGGCGTTACGCAACAGGCGGCGGCTGAAGAGAAGAATAAAACCGTCGACGTGGTTCTGATCGGCGGCGGCATCATGAGCGCCACCTTGGGTACCTATCTGCATGAGCTGGAGCCGACCTGGACCATCGACATGTACGAGCGCATGAACGGCGTAGCGGAAGAGAGTTCCAACGGCTGGAACAACGCCGGTACCGGGCACTCCGCCTTCAGCGAAATGAACTACACGCCGGAAAAAGCCGATGGCACCATCGACATCAGCAAGGCGGTGAAGGTCAACGAGTCTTTCGAAATCTCTCGCCAGTTCTGGTCTTATCAGGTGAAAAACAATGTCCTGAAAGATCCGAAATCTTTCATTAACAGCGTGCCGCACATGAGCTTCGTGTGGGGCGACGACAACGTCAACTTCCTGCGTAAACGCTATGCGGCGCTGCAGCACAGCACCCTGTTCCGCGGCATGGAATACTCCGAAGATCCTGCGCAGATCAAGCAGTGGGCGCCACTGGTGATGAACGGCCGCGATCCGGCGCAGAAAATCGCCGCGACCCGCATGCCGCTGGGTACCGACGTCAACTTCGGCGTGATCACCCACCAGCTGGTTGACGCGCTGAGCGCCAGCGACAAGTTCAAGCTGAACCTGAGCCACGAAGTGCGCGACATCAAGCGCAACGCCGACCAGACCTGGAGCGTGACCGTTGCCGATCTGAACCGCGACGGCAAAGAAACCACCGTTAACGCCAAGTTCGTGTTCATCGGCGCAGGCGGCGCGTCCCTGACCCTGCTGCAGAAATCCGGCATCCCTGAAGCCGACGGCTACGGCGGCTTCCCGGTCGGCGGCCAGTTCCTGGTCACCACCAACCCGGAGATCGCCAACCAGCACCTGGCCAAAGTGTATGGCCTGGCCAGCGTAGGTTCACCGCCGATGTCCGTGCCGCACCTGGATACCCGCATGCTGGACGGCAAGCGCGTGCTGCTGTTCGGGCCGTTCGCCACCTTCTCCAGCAAGTTCCTGAAGAACGGTTCGCTGTTCGATCTGATGCACTCGCTGAGCACCTCGAACCTGATGCCAATGACCCACGTCGGTCTGGATAACTTCGATCTGGTGAAATACCTGGTCGGCCAGCTGATGATGAACGACGACGATCGCTTCGCCGCGCTGAAAGAGTACTTCCCGGACGCCAAGCAGGAAGACTGGAAGCTGTGGACCGCAGGCCAACGCGTGCAGATCATCAAGAAAGACGCGGATAAAGGCGGCGTGCTGCAGTTCGGCACCGAAGTCGTCAGTTCTGAAGACGGCAGCATCGCCGCTCTGCTGGGTGCTTCGCCGGGCGCCTCTACCGCTGCGCCAATCATGCTGCATCTGATGGAAACCGTGTTCAAAGACAAAGTGGCGACGCCGGAATGGCAGAGCAAGCTGAAAGAGATCATCCCGTCTTACGGCCACAAGCTGAACGGCGATATCGAGATGACCAACAAGATCCGCGGTTACACCAGCAGCGTGCTGGGTCTGAACTACATTGAAGTGAAACCGGAAACTAACTGATTCCCCGTGGTTTCCTGCTGACAAGGCCGCTTTATGCGGCCTTTTTTCTATACCCCTGCCGCTCAAAGAGCATTTTTGGCCACCTATTTACCCCCGGTTTACCCTTGCGTAACGGCGTAGTCACGCCTATTATCAAAGTATATTCTTGGATAATTAAGCTAAGTCACTGTGACCTGAATGTCGTTTTTGCGGGAGAACTAAAACCATGGATCGCGTCAATATCATTCACGATTTACTAGACTGGATTGAAACTCATCTGGACCAACCGCTGCTGCTGGATAACGTCGCCGCCAAGTCAGGCTACTCCAAATGGCACCTGCAGCGCATGTTCCGCAGCACCACCGGCCACGCACTCGGCAGCTATATCCGCGAGCGGCGCCTGTCGCAGGCGGCGCAGGCGCTGCGCTCCACCCCACGCCCGATCCTGGATATCGCCCTGCAATACCACTTCGATTCTCAGCCGTCGTTCTCGCGCGCCTTCAAGAAACAGTTCGGCAAGACCCCGGCGGTGTATCGCCGCACCACCCGCTGGGACGTCGCGGAGTGGCCGGCGCAGCCGGCGCAGACGCAGACTGAGCAACACCGCGACGCCCCCGCCTTACCGCGCTGGTTTGCCGGCAAACTGCCGGAAGGCGTATGCACCAGCTGGATGGGGCTGCGTTAATCCTCATGGTAAAGGCACAAAAAAGGGTTCAGTTCGCGAGAACTGAACCCTTTCTTTATTGACGAGACACCGAATTATTTGAAGGTGACGTCGACGTTGGCAGTGGCGTTGAACACCCCGGTCTTCGGCGTATTGGTCAACCACTTCAGGTTCGCGATAAAGGTCTCTTTCACTTCGTTCTGCTTATCCTGCAGCACACCGCCGAAATCCACGTTGGTTTGCAGTGGGATCGGTTTTTTACTGGTGTCGCGCTGCTGCGTCAGGAAGATCGCCACGCCCGGTTGGGTGGTTGGCAGGATCTGCGTATTATCATTCGGATCCGCGTTGGTACTGCTGAAACTGGCCTGCAGAGATTGACCGGCACATTCGCCGCCGCTCAAGGTAGCCTTGATATCGAACGGCACCTGCTTGGCGATGGTGCCGGTTTTGGCGCTGGAGCTGGTTAGCACGCCGAAATCGACGCTGGCGCCGTTGTTGGCCAATACGGTGATCTGCGGGTTGCACTGGATCACGCGGATCTTGTCCAGCCCCTTGATGTAGGCGTTAAAGTTACTGTCTTTGGTGGCGTTCAGCCCCAACTCACCATCGATCTGGAATAGCGAAGCACGCGCCAGCGGCGGGAAGTTACCCGCAGGCGGTTTTACCCCGGTGGCTTTGATATACACCGAATAGGTGGCAGTCACCGCCTGAGGATCGGCTTTTCTTCTGTTACTACCCGGTTTGGTACCCGGCCCCAAATCAGGGCCCGTCGGCCGGTTGGAACTTTGCTTCAGGTTGATCGCATCATAATCACGCCCGTTGATCGAAACCCCGATTTCCAACGACTTATCCAGGGCGCCAAAGGAGTTCTGCGGGTTCCAATAGATATAAGCGTTCTCACCGCGCGGGTAGTTATCGGTATCCCAACAGGTAAAGGTCGAGGTAAAGTTCTGCGAACGCCAAATCAGGTTGCCTTTGACGAAGTCGCTGGCGGCAAGCACGATCGGGCGGCCGACGTCAATATCCTGCGTCACGCTGCCGGTTGGTCTGCTACTGCCGGTCGAGTTGCCGAAGCGGCATTGCATCGCCGCCGCCTGTTGCGCCATCGCCAACCCCGCCAGCCCCACCACCGACAGAAGTGTATTACGTGCTAATTTGCTCAAGTTCATGGTGTACCTTACAGTTTTTGGCATTGCAGGGTCAGTTCCTGATATCCCATGGCCGCTTGTTTGTCGCCCACGTCCGCCGGAATCGGCAGCACGCATTGCTGATCGGCTTTCGGGCCCCATTTGATCGTCAGTTTCTCACCCGCTTTCACGCCGGAAACATAGGTTGCGCCTTCCAGGCCCACGGTGCCGCTGTTGCGGCCGGACTCGTTGAACACGCCGGCGCCGATGGCCGGATAACCGTTGTCACCCAGACGAGCGTGAATCAGCAGGCTGACGCCCTTGAAGGTATCGAAGCTCACCTTCACCACCGATTTCTCGGTCGGCACCACTTGCTTACTGGCCACCGGCACATCCAGCCCCGGGCCGAAATCTTCGGTGCGCAGCGCCACATAGTTGTAGCGGTACGGGTTGGCCGACGGCACCACCGCGTAACCGAAGCGGTCGATGGTCACGCCCGGCTGGTTTTCCAGACGCACGCCTTTGGCGTCTTTCGCCTCCACCAGCAAAATAGTGTTCTGCAACGGCTGAGTCAGAGTCGCGCCTCCGGAGTGCACCAGCAGACCACCGGAGAGGCCCAGCCCTTCCTGGCGGTATTTCGAACTGTAGGCATAGCTACCGTCGATGTTACCGATGCTGCTGCTGTAGCCCAGGTTCAGGTTGCTGCTCTGACCGGAGGACTGCGTATGTCCGGTGGAAACCGAGTAGTTCATGCGACGGTCATCCAGCATGGTGCCGCTGATGCCGGTCGAGTAGCTGTCGCCGCTCTGTTTGCTGTGCGCCGCGCTGAAGTTGGCGGTGGTCGAGTTGTTGCTCTGGCCCCAATCCAACGGGATCGACATCGTGAAGTTCACGCTGCGATCGGAATAACCGTACTGGCCGCGCGTATCCTGCAGATACACGCCGTAGGAAATACGTTTGAAGCCGTCGTTGTAACCCAGTTGAATCGTGCGATCGTTACCGGACACGCCCCAGTAGTTCTGGTGGCTGACGTTGGCGTACAGGCTGGCCCCCGCCCACAGCTGCTGGCTGAGCGACAGCTCGACGCGTTCGCGCTTGTTGCCGTAGCGCGCGGTGTATCGGGTGCGTTTCTGGTTGTTGCTCCAGGAAGGCTGGCCCGGCTGCAGATCGTTTGGATCCCAGTAATCATTGGCATAAATGCCGTTGCGCCAGCTGTTGCGTTCCTGGACCGCATCGCTGAGATCATAGTAACCGGACGTCGCATAGCGATAGCCCGCCAACTGGAAGTTGGTGCCCATCTGGTTGAGCGACTTGGAGTACAGGAAACGGAAGCTCTGGCCCTGTTTGCGATCGCCGTTCGCCAGCTCGGTATCGGAGATCGAACCGTCTACGGAGATGGCGCCCCATGAGCCCAGACTCTTACCGATACCCACGGCAGCGGAACGGTAGTGCTCGGCGATGATGGCGCCACCGAACGGCGTCAGGCCATAGTTCATGCCGTATGCCGCCGTGCCCTGAATCAGCTTCGGCTGATAGCCGCCGTTACCGTTGTGGTATTTACCGGCGGTCAGCTGGAAGTTCCAAATACCTTCGCGCAGCATGTTGGCCACGGAGGAGTAGGCGACGCTGAACGTTTTATGCGAACCGTCGGCCTCGTTCACGGTCACCTGCAGGTCACCGTTATTGGTATGCGGGTAGACGTCGTGGATCTCGAACGGACCCGGCGCGACGTTGGTGCTATAGATGACGTAACCGTTCTGGCGGATCTCGACGCGGGCGTTGGTCGCCGCCACGCCGCGCACTACCGGCGCATAACCGCGCAGGCTGTCCGGCAGCATGTCGTCAACGCTAGAGAGTTGTACCCCGCGGAACTGGAAGCTGTTGAACACGCTGTTGTTGGTGCTCGCCTGCCCCATCACCAAACGGCTGCGCCATGGCACGATGTCGGTCTCGGCCCAGGAAGAGACGTTGGTCCAGTTGCTGCTGCTGCCACTCTGTTTGTCCCAGGTGGAGTTGTTGCGCAGGCGCCATCTGCCCAGGTTGAGGCCACTGTTCAACGCGAGGAACATGTACTCGCTGTCGTCGGCGTCATCTTTGCGATAGCTGTTCTTGTTGTAGTTGAAGTTATAGTTGGCGAACAGCGCGTTGATGCCTTCATCGTACATGCTTGGCGGGATCGCGCCAATGGCGCCCAGATCCATCATGGTCTGCGGTACGGAGATGTTGATCTGCTGCACCGCCGCGTCATAGCTGACGGTGGCGTCTTTAACCAACGCAGGCAGATCAACGCAGCTGCCGGCCTGCAGCGTTTCCGGCAGTTTGATGCCGTAGTTGCGCAGGTCTTCAACTTTCAGGCAAGGTTGAGACGCGGTCTGGCCTTTAACCTGACGAAAAGTAACATCTTTGTGATCGACCTGAGTCAGGTTGACGTAGATGTCGAATGGGTAAACGCCCGGTTGCAAAGCATCGCCCTGAGCGACCGCTTCCGCGTTACTCAGGTTTTCATCGCCGTGAATAAACGACATGTTAAACTCTGCCAGCGCCGTTTCACTCCATAACATCGGCGCGCTGGCGGCAATGATTGCAATACGGATCAGCTGCGTCAGCCGCGTCGTTCCGCCTGCTACTTTTCGTTGATTTGCCATTCCCTGTCTCTCTTATTGTACTGGAACGTCCTTGACTTCCGTTCTACCGCCAAAATCGTTGATATAACTGAAAGCAATCTTGTTGCCGACGCTGACGCCCGCCGGGATGTTGATCGATAAGCGATCTTTCGGGCTCACCATGTTGGCGTCCACATCCACGGTCTTGCCCGCGCTGTTTTTCAAATGCAGCGCCCCAAAGGTAATATGCAGCGGGCCATCGTTAATCACTTGCAGGCGTGAACCTTCACGCTGCCAACGCAAGTTTTGTACTTGCTCGTCCAGCGTCGTTTTCAACGCCACCGGCCGGTAAAAAAGTTTGATTCGGGTACGCACCGCAACCTGCAGCACGTTTTCTTGCTTCGGCGCCGGTGGAATTTCCTGCACGTTAATCCACAGCAGGGTTTCTTTATCCTGAGGTAAGCCATTACCGGAATAGATAAAGCGCAAAACCGCGGTTTTGGCAGCGTCCAATTTCAGAATCGGTGGAACGACAACGACAGGCAGATTTTTCGGCACTTGGTTTCTATCGCCGGTGTCCAGCCAGGTCTGCACCATATAAGCTTCTGAAGCATCGTTATGAATGGGCAGAGAGGCGGATTTGTCATCGCCTTTATAGATCACGCGAGTGGCATCTACCTGGATACCGGCGTAGCTGTTAAAGGTGCCCAGCATCAGCAGAGCAGCAAAGAACTTTTTCATCGGTTTCCTCTATGGGCCATCCTTGGCCGTATGTGTCCTGAAAGACGATTATTTGTATTCGATAGTGAACGGGCTGGTGGCGTTAGCCAGACCTGCAGTTACGTTGCTATCGAATGAACGGTAACGAGCCTGCAGGTTGAAGGTCGCTTTACCGTCAGCAGCGATGGTGACTTTCGCTACGTCGTCGTTGATGTTGGAACCGTCGCCGATAGCGAATGGCTTGCCGTTGTTATCGGTGATTTCGATACCCACGCCGGTAGCTGCAGCGCCGGTGCCGCCAACGTTGCTTACGGACAGCAGGTCTGGGTTGCCGGCAACGGTGTTACCGTCGAAGCGCAGGCTGTAATCGCCGGCATCACATTTTTCCAGAGAGATCTGGAAAGCTTTAGAAGCGGATTTAGAACCCACAGTTGGGAAAGCAGAAGTTGGGTAAGTACCCAGGTAAACTTCTTTATTTTGAGTATCGCTAGTTACCTGGCAGGTAGACTGTTTGATTTCACCGGTGAATTTAACAGTGCCGTTTGCTGCCATTGCGTTGGAAGCAGTTGCAGACAATACCAGGGCAGCCAAAGGCAATAATACTTTTTTCATTTCCAGCTCCATAGAACAATAAAATAATCGATTCAGTGGCGGGCTTATATATATATTGCCGCCACTGAGCATACACTCAGCGATAGCACTCCCTTGCTGAAAAGGAGCGTTGCCTCGATGAACTCATTGCCGGACGAAATATAGACTAAGCATATTCTTAATGTTAAATCGTTTAAAACATTCATAAGCCCCCTCTTGATAGGAATAAACTATCGGCGGATACCTATCGATCGATGTTGACGATTCATATGAATAGGAATAATCTGTGTTTGGGAAAGCTGCAGAGTTCAACATTTTGCGTTAAGGCCTGAAAATCAGAATATTATCCCGAATATTTACATTTAGTAACAGATTGCGACGTTTGGACTTTGGCACGAATTCCGCGTTAAATGGTCTGTCGACACGTTTCGGCCATCCTGACGCTTTAAATAAGAAATTTACCAATAAATACGGAGTAACTTTCTTTTTAATCATTTAAAATCAACAAGTTAAATATCAATCCAAGGATTGGGAAATGAGCGGTTCTTTCAGAGAGAAAAATAACGGCATTAATTATGTTTTCCAGCCAATGTTCGCGAAATCGGGACAATTGCTGGCCGTTGAATGCCTGTCTCGCTTTACGTTTAATAGCGAATATGCCCATTTTTCTCCTGAACAGTTCTTTCGCCATGCCGACAGCGCTACCCGGATTGAGATTTTGATGGATCAGATCAATCTGATCGATAAATACAAACACTGGTTTCATGAAAACCAAGTGATAGCCACTTTGAATGTTGACGATTATTCCCTGCAATCGCTGGCGAATACTCACTTTGCCGAAAGAATTAATGCCCTGCGCTGTATTCATTTTGAGATCAGCGAGAATTCAACCCGGCTGGTGAAAGATCGCGTGCACGGCGATCCGTCATTGAATAGTTATTCATTTTGGCTCGATGATTTTGGTTCTGGCTATGCGGGTTTTTCCGCGTTGTACAACAGCCAGTTCCGCTTCGTTAAGCTCGATCGTTTTCTGCTTTGGGACTTTATGAAAAAGTCCGGCGGCGAGGGCTTGATGCGCGCGTTACTGCGCTTCTTTTACCTTAATCATTACAAGGTAATTATCGAAGGAGTTGAAACTCCCGAACACAAGAAATGGCTGGATGAAATGCCATATTACGCACTGCAGGGAAAGCTGTGGAAGGAATCCAGCATCAAGGATTTGAACTCGCTTCTTACAGCTGAATACTTTTAACTCGGTATTGGTGTTTGCCCTATGTCTAAAAACAACGTTCTTGTGATTAGTGAGTGTAAGTACAGCTATGTTGGCCTGTCGGTGCTGCTGAAGAAACACTACGGCGCGTACGATATCCGCCTGTTTTCCGATTTCATGCACGGCGGCGCCAAAGCGGAAAAGATCACCAAGCACGATATCGCGCTGATTTTCACCTCGCAAAACCTGGAGCAGAGCGTCAACGTGATCGAAAGCCTGGTGTCCCTGCACCAGCAGTACAACAGTAAAACGCGCCTGTTGGTGTTCTATGACGACGAGCGCGTGGTGAAACTGCTGTCGATCCTGGGGATTTCCGTCGAGTTGGTCTCCACCCGCATTCCGCTTTATTCGCTGCAGGAAAAAATCCAGCGGCTGCTGGAAAGCAAAGAGCCGGGCGGTATCCGGGTACAGAAAACCCGCGAGCTCAGCCCGGCGGAAAGCGACGTGATCTTCAATCTGCTGCGCGGCGACAGCCTGCTGCATATCGCGGAAAAACGCGGCACGCACCCGAAAACCATCTTCTCGCAGAAATACAGCGCGATGAAAAAGCTGCGGCTGCGCAGCATGAGCACCATCTTCGTCGCCGGCAAATAACACGCCCTGGTTTGTTGCGCGGTACGCCGCGCGGCAACCCGCCCCCTCGCCGAGTTAAATTAATGTAACAACCGGCGACAAAGCAGCAACAGACACACAACATCCTCTCCTGTTGGCTACGATTTGCACACGGATTATCCGTGAGTCATGTCGTGTGGATTAAAAATAAACATCAGGAGATGTTATGAAGTCGTCCTTATTCAGCCGCTATACCTGCTTTGTGCTGAGCATCTTGCTCACCCTGGTTTTCTTGATCATGATGCACAACCATCCGTGGTTCTGGCTGCCGGCCCTGGCCTGCGGTTGCCTGATGGTGCTGGGTATCTACGATCTCACGCAGCAGCGCCACGCCATTTGCCGCAACTACCCGATCATCGGCCGCCTGCGCTTCTTCTTCGAGTTCATCCGCCCGGAACTGCGCCAGTATTTCCTCGAGCAGGATAATGAAGAGATCCCGTTCTCCCGCACCCAGCGCACGCTGGTGTATCGCCGGGCGAAAAACGAGATGGGCGACAAGCCGTTCGGCACCCTGCTGGACGTGTACCAAACCGGTTATGAATGCATCGGCCACTCGATGCGGCCGGTGGAAGCCGCCGATCCCACCAGTTTTCGCATCACCATCGGCGGCGCCGACTGCCGCCAGCCCTACTCCGCGTCAATCTTCAACATTTCGGCGATGAGCTTCGGCGCGCTCTCCGCCAACGCCATCCGCGCGCTCAACCTCGGCGCGGCCAAAGGCAATTTCTACCACGACACCGGTGAGGGCAGCATCAGCCGCTATCACCGCGAAAACAACGGCGATCTGGTGTGGGAGCTGGGCAGCGGCTATTTCGGCTGCCGTACCGCCGACGGCCATTTCGATCCACGCCGCTTTGCCGAACAGGCGCAAAGCCCGCAGGTGAAAATGATTGAAATCAAGCTCAGCCAGGGCGCCAAACCGGGCCACGGCGGCATTCTGCCGGCGAAAAAAGTGGATGCGGAAATCGCCGCCACCCGCGGCGTGCCGGAAGGCGTGGATTGCATCTCGCCGGCCTCGCACAGCGCCTTTACCACCCCGCTGGAAATGATGCAGTTCATCCAGCAGCTGCGCGAGCTGTCAGGCGGCAAACCGGTCGGTTTCAAGCTGTGCATCGGCCACCCGTGGGAGTTCGTCGCCATCGTCAAGGCGATGCTGCACACCCGCATTCTGCCGGACTTCATCGTGGTGGACGGCAAGGAAGGCGGCACCGGCGCCGCCCCGCTCGAACTCTCCAACTATATGGGCATGCCGCTGCGCGAAGGGCTGCTGTTCGTGCATAACACGCTAGTGGGCTGCGGCCTGCGCGACCAAATCAAGATTGGCGCCAGCGGTAAGATCATCAGCGCCTTTGACATCGCCAGCGTGCTGGTGCTCGGCGCCGACTGGGTGAATTCGGCGCGCGGCTTTATGTTCGCCGTCGGCTGCATCCAGTCGCAAAGCTGCCACACCAACCACTGCCCGACCGGCGTCGCGACGCAAGATCCGCTGCGTCAGAAGGCGTTGGTGGTGCCGAACAAGGCGGAGCGCGTCTATCACTTCCATCAAAATACGGTGAAAGCGCTGGCGGACATGCTGGCGGCGGCCGGCGTCAGCCGCCCGGAGCAGCTGACCTCGCACCATATGCTGCGCCGCATCACGCCGACCGAGATCAAGGTATACGCCGATATCTATTACTACCTGGAGCCGGGCGCGCTGCTGCAGCCGGAGATCAAAAGCGAGTTCTACGCCCGCATGTGGCGCATGGCGACGCCCAACAGTTTCGATCAGGCGATCTCGCTGCCGGCGGCATGATGGGATAAGGAATAAAAAGAGAGTTGCCCCCTCGCCTTGGGGAAGAGCATATGGAGAGGGGTTGCTTGCTACGGCGGCCCTCCCCCTCAACGGCGAGAGGGCGTGTCGGTTACTGCTTGCGCACCGGCGCATCGCCGGCGACGTAGTAGTCGGCGGTGCTGCGCGGCAACGGCGCGCGCTGGCGAATGCGGTCGGCGATCTTTTCGGCGATCATGATGGTGGTGGCGTTCAGGTTGCCGGTAATGATCAGCGGCATAATCGACGCATCCACCACCCGCAATCCTTCCATGCCGTGCACCCGGCCCTGGCCGTCGACCACCGCCATCTCGTCTTCGCCCATCTTGCACGAGCAGGACGGGTGGAAGGCGGTTTCGGCGTGCTCGCGCACGAAGGCGTCCAGCTGCTCGTCGGTCTGCACCTCCGGCCCTGGGCTGATCTCGCGGCCGCGGTATTCGTCCAGGGCAGGCTGCGCCATGATTTCGCGCGTGATGCGGATAGCATCGCGGAACTCCTGCCAATCCTGTTCGGTCGACATGTAGTTGAACAGAATGCTCGGGTGCTGGCGCGGATCCTTCGACTTCACCTGCACTCGGCCGCGGCTCGGCGAACGCATCGAACCGACGTGGGCCTGGAAGCCATGCTCTTTCACCGCGTTGCTGCCGTTATAGTTAATCGCCACCGGCAGGAAGTGATACTGAATGTTCGGCCAGGCAAACTCTGCACGGCTGCGGATGAAACCGCCGGCCTCGAACTGGTTGCTGGCGCCGACGCCGGTGCCGTTGAACAGCCATTCCGCGCCGATTTTCGGCTGATTGAACCATTGCAACGCCGGGTACAGCGACACCGGTTTCTTACAGGCGTACTGCAGATACATCTCCAGGTGGTCCTGCAGGTTTTCCCCCACCCCCGGCAGATCGTGCACCACGTTGATGTCCAGACTTTTCAGCAGCGCCGCCGGGCCGACGCCCGAACGCTGCAGAATTTGCGGCGAGGCGATGGCGCCGGCGCACAGCAGCACTTCGCGGCGCGCTTTGGCATGGGTCAGCTGATTGCTGTCGCCCTGCAGATAGTTAACGCCCACTGCGCGCTTGCCGTCGAACACGATGTGGTCGGTCAGCGCATGGGTAACGATCTTCAGGTTCGGCCGTGAACGGGCCTGATCCAGATAACCGCGGGCGGTGCTGGCGCGGCGCCCTTTCGGCGTCACGGTGCGGTCCATCGGGCCGAACCCTTCCTGCTGATAGCCGTTCAGATCGTCGGTGCGCGGATAGCCCGCCTGCACGCCGGCTTCCACCATGGCGTGGAACAGTTCGTTGTTACCGGCCTTCGGCGTGGTGACGCTCACCGGGCCATCGCCGCCGTGGTAATCGTTCGGGCCGATATCGCGCGTTTCCGCCTTGCGGAAATACGGCAGGCAGTCCAGATAGGTCCAGTCTTCCAGACCCGGCGCCTTGGCCCAGTTGTCGAAGTCCATCGCGTTGCCGCGAATGTAACACATGCCGTTGATCAGGGATGAACCGCCCAGCCCTTTGCCGCGGCCGCATTCCATTCGGCGGTTGTTCATGTGCGGCTCAGGATCGGTTTCATACGCCCAGTTATAGCGGCGGCCCTGCAGCGGAAACGCCAGCGCGGCCGGCATCTGGGTACGGAAATCCATCCGGTAATCCGGGCCGCCGGCTTCCAGCAGCAGGACGCTGACGTCGGCGTCCTCGGTCAATCGGGTGGCTAACACGTTGCCGGCTGAACCGGCACCGATAATGATGTAGTCAAATTCCATTCATTATCTCCTTACTTTATAGAGGCCTGGTCAGGCAAAGACGCGAAGCGCGGCTCGGCAACAGGCTGTGTATTTGGGCGCTCTAGAGATTGTCGGCCGCAGCCAACGCGGCTGCGGCTCGAAAGACGACGGGAAGATCAGAATACCGAGGCGTATTCGCCCAGCTCGACCTGCACCGATTTGATCTGGGTGTAGTGTTCCAGCGTCGTCAGGCCGTTCTCGCGGCCGACGCCGGACTGCTTGTAGCCGCCGACCGGCATTTCCGCCGCCGACTCGCCCCAGGTGTTGATCCAGCAAATGCCGGCTTCCAACTGGTGGATCACGCGGTGCGCGCGGGCCAGATCGTGGGTCACCACACCCGCGGCCAGGCCGAAGGTGGTGTCGTTGGCGCGGCGCACCACTTCCTCTTCGCTCTGGTAGCTGAGGATGCTCATCACCGGCCCGAAGATCTCCTCGCGCACGATTTCCATATCGTCACGGCAGTCGCTGAACACCGTCGGCGCCACATAAGCGCCCTTGCCGAATTCGCCATGGGTGACGCGTTCGCCGCCGCACAGCAGGCGCGCGCCGCTGTTTTTGCCGCTCTCGATAAAGCGCAGCACCGACTCCATGTGCGCGAAGCTGACCAGCGGCCCGAAGTTGGTTTGCGGATCGGTCGGGTCACCGAGGCGAATGCGCTTCACGCGTTCGAGGATTTTCGCCTCAAACTGCGCCTGCAGCGCCGCCGGCACGAAGACGCGGGTGCCGTTGGTGCACACCTGGCCGGAACTGTAGAAATTGGCCATCATGGCGATATCGGCGGCGCGATCCAGATCGGCGTCGTCGAAGATAATCAGCGGCGACTTGCCGCCCAACTCCATGGTGACTTCCTTCAGCGTCGAACCCGACGCGTTGGCCATCACCTTCTTGCCGGTTTTCACCCCGCCGGTGAAAGAGACTTTGGCGATGCCCGGATGGTCGGTCAGGTACTGCCCCACCTCCGCGCCGCTGCCGGTCACCACGTTGAACACGCCGTCCGGCAGGCCGGCTTCGGTGTAGATTTCCGCCAGCTTCAGCGCCGTCAATGACGTGACTTCGCTTGGCTTGAAGATCATCGCATTGCCCGCCGCCAGCGCCGGTGCGGACTTCCACAGCGCGATTTGAATCGGGTAGTTCCAGGCGCCGATGCCGGCCACCACGCCCAGCGGCTCGCGGCGAGTGTAGACGAACGAGGTATCGCGCAGCGGGATCTGCTCGCCTTCAATGGCCGGGATCAGGCCGGCGTAGTACTCCAGCACGTCAGCGCCGGTGACGATATCCACCGCGGTGGTTTCCGACATCGCTTTGCCGGTATCCAGCGTTTCCAGCGCCGCCAGTTCATCGTTGCGCTCGCGCAGAATATCCACCGCGCGACGCAGGATGCGCGAACGCGCCATCGCCGTCATCGCCGCCCACACCTTCTGCCCGCTGGCCGCGCTGGCCACCGCACGATCGACGTCTTCAGCGCCGGCGGACTGGACTTCAGCCAGAACTTCGCCGTTCGCCGGGTTAATGGCGTTGAAGGTTTTTCCAGCGGTGCTGTCTACATAGGCGCCATGAATATAGAGCTTCTGCAAGCCAAAACGGGACATAGGATCTCCTTGAGTTATCCTCCGGGCGGCGTTTGCCCCCGGAGTTGGAACGTGATGTATTCGGTCGTGAGCGCCAGCGCCTGCGCCTGATTGAACGCGGAGCCGCGCAGCGCGCTGCGCAGCCACAGCCCATCGATCAGCGCCGCCAGCCCCTTGGCCGCCAACCGCGCCTGCGGCTGCGGCATAACGCGGCGAAACTCGGCGCACAGGTTGGAATAGAGCCGACGGCCGTTCACCTGTTGCAAGCGGTTGAGCTGCGGCTGGTACAGACTGCTGGCCCAAAAGGCCAGCCAGGTCTTCATCGCCGCGCTGTTGATCTGGCTGTCGTCGAAGTTGCCGGCGACGATCGCCTGCAGCCGCGCCGCCGGGCTGTTGTCGGTCAGCGCCTGCAGCCGCAGCTTCACCGCCTCGCCCAGATGGCTGATCAGATAGCGCATCGTGGCTTCCAGCAGGCCGTTCTTATCCTTGAAATAATGGCTGATGATGCCGTTGGAAACGCCGGCCCGCCGCGCGATCTGCGCGATGGTGGCGTCATGCATTCCCACTTCGTTTACCGCGGCGAGCGTGGCATCAATCAACTGCTGCCTTCTGATTGGCTGCATTCCTACCTTTGGCATATTTCGACTCTCACAAAACCGACTTCGGCCTTATCTCAGCGGGCAAATTTCACTGCCGTTTCGCCCGTGATTCAGGTCATCATGAGGACTATTAAACTTTTTTTTGATTGAACGTTCAATAAAAATTGCATATATTTTATTGCCGCCTGGTTAAAAAAATGTATTTTCTGGTTGTGGAACTGGCTGATTTTTGTGAGGTAATTAACGAATCTGACCAAAATCAGTGGCTGTAAGCGGTTCCCGCCGCGAAGCGCTCCGGTGCTTCATAAGCAGGCGAAAGCGGCATCGTTCAGGCCATTCCCGTGGGGATGGCCGCCGCCTTCATTCGCCCGTTTTCCGGATGCGCCAACGCGCCCCAGAATGCGGAGCGGCACGATTTTACTCAGTTCAGAGGATGACGATGACAACACGCGAAACCTCCTCCAAACCGCAGCAGGACCGCCTCAACCCTGTGGTTTTCTTCACCTCGGCGGGGCTGATCCTGGCCTTCTCGCTGATGACCATCTTTTTCACCGACTTCTCCGGGCAGTGGATCACCCGCACGCTGAATTGGGTGTCGACCACCTTCGGTTGGTACTACCTGCTGGCGGCGACGCTGTACATCGTGTTCGTGGTGTTTATCGCCGCCTCGCGCTTCGGTGCCATCAAGCTCGGGCCGGAACAGTCCAAACCGGAGTTCAGCCTGATGAGTTGGGCGGCGATGCTGTTCGCCGCCGGCATCGGCATCGATTTGATGTTCTTCTCGGTCGCCGAGCCGGTGACCCAGTACATGATGCCGCCGGAAGGCGACGCGCAAACGCTGGAGGCCGCCCGCCAGGCGATGGTCTGGACGCTGTTCCACTACGGCCTGACCGGCTGGTCGATGTATGCGCTGATGGGCATCGCCCTCGGCTACTTCAGCTATCGCTACAATCTGCCGCTGACCATTCGCTCGGCGCTGTACCCGATCTTTGGTAAACGCATCAACGGCCCGATCGGCCATAGCGTGGACATCGCCGCGGTGCTCGGCACCATCTTCGGCATCGCCACCACGCTGGGCATTGGCGTGGTGCAGCTCAACTACGGCCTCAAGGTGCTGTTCGAGATCCCGGAAAACCTGACGGTGCAGGGCTCGCTGATCCTGCTGTCGGTGATCATGGCCACCATCTCGGTCACCTCGGGGGTCAACAAGGGCATCCGCATCCTGTCCGAGCTGAACGTGCTGCTGGCGCTGGGCCTGATCCTGTTCGTTCTGTTCTTCGGCGACACCGAGTTCCTGCTCAACGCGCTGGTGCTTAACGTCGGCGATTACGTCAACCGCTTTATGGGCATGACGCTCAACAGCTTCGCGTTCGATCGGCCGGTGGAGTGGATGAACAACTGGACGCTGTTCTTCTGGGCCTGGTGGGTGGCGTGGTCGCCGTTCGTCGGCCTGTTCCTGGCGCGCATCTCGCGCGGGCGCACCATTCGTCAGTTCGTGGTCGGCACGCTGATCATACCGTTCGTGTTTACCCTGCTGTGGCTGTCTATCTTCGGCAACAGCGCGCTGTACCAGATCATCCACGGCAACGCCGAGTTCGCGCAGGAAGTGATGCAGTTCCCGGAGCGCGGCTTCTACAGCCTGCTGGCGCAATACCCCGGCTTCACCTTCAGCGCCTCGGTGGCCACCATCACCGGCCTGCTGTTCTACGTCACCTCGGCGGACTCCGGCTCGCTGGTGTTGGGTAACTTCACCTCGCGCCTGGCCGACATCAATAATGATGCGCCGAACTGGCTGCGGATTTTCTGGTCGGTGGCCATCGGCCTGCTGACCATCGGCATGCTGATGACCGACGGCGTGCCGGCGCTGCAGAAAACCACGGTGATCATGGGCCTGCCGTTCAGCTTCGTGATCTTCTTCGTGATGGCCGGGCTGTACAAGTCGCTGCGGGTGGAGGACTACCGCAAGGCCAGCGCGCTCAGCACCCTGGCGCCGGTGCCGGTCTCCAGCCACGACGTGCTCAACTGGAAACAGCGTCTGTCGCGGGTGATGAACTACCCGGGCACGCAGTACACGCAGAAAATGTTGGATAAGGTTTGCCGCCCGGCGATGCAGGACGTGGCGCGCGAGCTGGAGTTGCGCGGCGCGAAGGTGGAGTTCAGCGAAGTGCCGCCGACCGAGGACGAACGCCTGAACCACCTGGAGCTGCTGGTGCACCTGGGCGAGGAACAGAACTTTATCTATCAGATCTGGCCGATGCGCTACTCGGTGCCGGGCTTCACCTACCGCGCCCGCTCCGGCAAGTCGCACTACTACCGGCTGGAAACTTCCTGATGGAAGGCACCCAGGGCAACGACCTGATGGACTACAGCAAGGAACAGGTGATTGGCGATATTCTCGACCAGTACGAGAAGCACCTGAACTTCCTGCACATTCATCGCGAAGCGCCGGGGGGCACCCTGACCTTCCCGGATATGTGACGGCCGAGAAATAACCAGAGGGCGTAGCCAGGCTACGCCCTTTTTTATGCCTGCTCGGCCGGCAAATCGGCCTTCAGCAGCACCAGGGAGCCGGCCAGCAACACCAGATCCTTGATTAAAAAGCTGGTGGCCCCGGCCATGGCGGGAAAACCGCCGGCGGAGGGCTCCCAGGCGCCCGGCGTGGAAAAGATCAGCGTCAGCGTGGTCAGGTAGGTCACCGTCGATCCGATCGCCCCCAGCAAACCCAGACGCCGCGACCAGAACCCCGCCAGCAGCAGCAAACCGAAGCTCCATTCAGCGACGCCCAATGCATAACTGGCGCCGCGAATGCCGAACGCCTGATGCATCCAGCTCAGCAGCGGGCTGTTGCCGATCAGCGGCACCAGCCCCTGCGCCTCGTAATCAAACCATTTGGCGTAGCCGAAGGCGGCGAAGATCACCACCAGCGCCGCGCGCATAAAAATAACGTCCCCGTTCGAGCGCCGAAAGCGCCGCAGCCATGTCGCCAACATCATCCTCTCTCCTTATGTTGCCCGCAGCCGCCGCGGTTTGCCGCTTGCGGCCGCGGGGTGAGGCGGCTTAGTGCCCCATCGCATCCTTTTTCATCTCGTCTTTCTTCATGCCGTCTTTGGCCATACCGTCTTGCGCCATGCCCTCTTTTTTCATGGCGTCTTTGCCCATTTTGTCTTTCTTCATGCAGTCCTTGCCCATGCACTCTTTCTTCATCCCATCTTTCGCCATGCCGTCGTGCGACATCTGGCTCATGCCGTCCTTTTTCATCGCGTCTTTACTCATGCCGTCCGCGGCGTTGGCGCCGGCCACGCCCAGCATCAGCGCGCTGCACATCATCATTGCGAATAACTTTTTCATGGTATTTCCTTCCGTCATGTCAAAGGCACCGGAGTGCCGGAGAATGGCCGGCGGCCGCCTCAGCTGCCGCCAAACCAGTTGTAACCCTGGTCTTCCCAGTAACCGCCCGGGAAGCGGTTGGTGACCTCGATCACCTGAATGTGCTTCGGATTCTTGTAGCCCAGCTTGGTCGGCATGCGCAGCTTCATCGGATAGCCGTACTTGCGCGGCAAGATCTGGCGTCGTAGGTCAGCGCGATAATCGTCTGCGGATGCAGCGCGGTGGCCATGTCGATACTGGTGTAGTAGTCGTCGGCGCATTTAAAGCTGACGTAGCGCGCGCTCAGATCCGCGCCGATTACCTTAAGAAAGTTGGCGAACGGCACGCCGCCCCACTTGCCGATGGCGCTCCAACCCTCGACGCAAATATGACGCGTCACCTGGCTAACCTGCGCCATCCGATGCAGCTGCGGCAGGCTCCAGGCGCGCTTGTCCTGCACTAATCCCGCCACTTCCAGCCGATAGTCGTCGCCGTTGATGTCGGGCGCCTCCTCCTCGGCGTAAAAGGCGTTGAACGGGAATGGCCGGGTGATCATCGACTCCGGGTAGACCGGCGCCAAACGATCGCCGTTGAACAGCCAGCCCTGCACCCGATCGTTGAGGCGCGAAATGCGGCTCAGCGCCTGCTCGACGTTGGCGTTGCCGCTGAGATCGCAGCCGGTAAGCATAGCGATACCGCCCAGCGTCAGGCCGTTGCGCAGAAAGCGGCGGCGGGACGACGCGGTCAACAAGCGCTGCGCTTCTTTGACGATCGCCTGCCCTTCAACGATCGTCATGATCTGTTTATCCTTTTTCATCGTGAACTCCTTAACGTCCGCGCAGCATGGCCAGCAGCGTGCGGGGCACCAGCGCCACCATCACCAGATGGATCGCGACGAAGGCCACCAGCGCCGACATGGCGAAAAAGTGGATATAGCGCGCCGCCTCATAGCCGCCGAGCAGCGTGCGCAGCAGCGGAAACTGCACCGATTTCCACAGCACCAGTCCGGACAGCGCGCTCAGCACGCCGAGGAGCATCACCGACAGATAGGCCACGCGCTGCACCATGTTGTAGTGGCGCAGGTCGGCGTGCTGCAGCCTGCCGCGCAGCGCCGCGCCGACATCGGCGAGAAACTGCTTCGGGCTGAGCGGCCAATATTTACGTTTGAAGCGCCCGCTGGCGAGGTTCAGCAGCAGGTAACACAGCCCGTTGACGCCAAACAGCCACATGCCGGCGAAGTGCCACTGCAGCGCGCCGCCCAGCCAGCCGCCGAGCGTCAGCTCGTTGAAAAAGCTGAAGTTGAACAGCGGCGAAGCGTTGTAGATGCGCCAACCGCTGGTCACCATGATCAGCATCGCCAGCGCATTCAGCCAATGCGTTAACCGCAGCCACAGCGGATGTACGGTCTGTCGTTGTTCCGGGGTGAGAGTGAGGCTCATAACGATTCCTGCCAGCTAACGATGCGATGAACCGAGTATTCCCCGGATTTGTTCCCCAAGACCTCACGCAAAGTTAAATAAAATGTGATAACTCCGCCGGTGGCGGTTGTGTAGACTTCAGAGAGAATCGGGCTAATCAGCGGTAATGAGAATGGACAAGCCAAAACGAATTTTGATCGTCGAGGACGACGGCGACATCGCCGAGCTGCTGCAGCTGCATCTGCGTGACGAGGGTTACGCCATCAGCCACGCCGCCGACGGCAATCAGGGCATGGCGATGCTGGAACAGGGCGGCTGGGACGCCTTGATCCTCGATCTGATGCTGCCGGGCGTAGACGGATTGGAGATTTGCCGCCGGGCGCGCACCATGACGCGCTACACGCCGATCATCATCACCAGCGCGCGCTCCAGCGAGGTGCACCGCGTGCTGGGGCTGGAGCTGGGCGCCGACGACTATCTGGCCAAACCCTTTTCCATGCTGGAGCTGGTGGCGCGGGTCAAGGCGCTGTTTCGCCGCCAGGAGGCGATGAGCCGCAACCTGCGCATGGACGCCGGCGCGCTCAGCTTCAACGATCTGACCATCGATCCCATCGCCCGCGAAGTGCGCCTGCACCAACAGCCGATCGAGCTGACGCCGCGCGAATTCGACCTGCTGTACTTTTTCGCCCGCCACCCGGGCCAGGTGTTCTCGCGCCTCAGCCTGTTGAATCAGGTCTGGGGCTATCAGCACGAGGGGTATGAGCACACCGTCAACACCCATATCAACCGGCTGCGCATCAAGATCGAGCGCAACCCGGCGGAACCCGAGCGCATCCTCACGGTGTGGGGCATGGGCTATAAATTCGCGGCCGCGCCGCAAGAGTGAGCCATGAAAAACCTTACGTTAGCGCAACGCCTCACGATTATCTTCGCGCTGCTGATCGTCATCGGCTGCGCCTTTTCCGGCTGGATGCAGGTGCGCAGCAATACCCAGTACAGCCAGGCGGTGATCCAGCGCCTGTCCGGCAACCTGGCGCAGCATATCGCCGACAGCAATCCGCTGCTGGGGGTGAACGGGCCGGATCCGCAGGCGGTGCATACCCTGTTCGATCAGCTGATGGCGGTGAACCCCAGCGTTGAGGTTTATCTGCTCGACAACCAGGGCGCAATCATCGGCAACGCCGCGCCGGCCGGGCATCTGAAGCGGCAGCGGGTCGCGCTGGCGCCGCTGCAGGCGCTGCTCGATGGCGCGCAGATGCCGGTGTACGGCGACGATCCGCGCAGCGCGGACGGGCGCAAGGTGTTCAGCGTTGCGCCGCTGAAGGTCGACGGCCGGGTCGAGGGCTATCTGTATGTGGTTTTGCTCGGTGAAGAGTACACGGCGCTGGCCAGCAACGCCCAGTTCAACTCGGCGGCCAGGATGGCGCTGTGGACCTCCGGGGTGATGGTGCTGTTCAGCCTGCTGGCCGGCGGTTTCGCGTTCTACTGGGTCACTCGCCCCATCCGGCGCCTGACCCGTCAGGTCAATGCGCTGGACAGCGGCGGCATTGAGGCGGTGCAGGCCTACGCGGCGCTGCCGGCGGTGCCGGCCGGGCGCGACGAGGTGAGCCAGCTGCAACAGGCCTTCCACCGCATGGCGCAGCGCCTCGCCGAACAGTGGCAAACGCTGGCGCAGCAGGATCGGCTGCGGCGCGAATTCATCGCCAACGTCTCGCACGATCTGCGCACCCCGCTCACCTCGCTGCACGGCTATCTGGAAACGCTGTCGGTCAAGGCCGCCACCCTGAGCGACGCCGATCGGCGGCGCTATCTGGAGATCGCGCTGGCGCAGAGCCGCAAGGTGGGCAAGCTGGCGCAGGAGCTGTTCGAGCTGGCGCGGCTGGAATATGGCGTGGTGAAACCGCAGAAAGAACCCTTCTCCCTCAGCGAGCTGCTGCAGGACGTGTTCCAGAAGTTCGAGCTGGCGGCGGAGGCGCGCAACCAGCGGCTGCACGCCGACATCGCCCCCGGCGTGCCGCCGGTGTTCGCCGATCTCAGCATGATTGAGCGGGTGCTGACCAACCTGTTGGACAACGCCATTCGCCATACGCCGCCCGGCGGCGACATCGGCGTGCGGCTGTGGCGGCAGGAAGACCAGGTGATGGTGCAGGTCAGCGACAGCGGCCCCGGCATTCCGCAGACGCTGCGCGCCGATCTGTTCGTGCGGCCGTCTATCCTGAGCGGCGCCCGACGCCCCGCCGGCGGGCTGGGGTTAATGATCGTGCGGCGCATTCTGCAGCTGCACGACAGCGACATTCAGCTGATCGAACAACCGCAAAGCGGCGCCTGCTTCCGCTTTGCCATTCCGCCGCGTTAATCCGGCATATCGGTTATTGCGCTAGCGGGAACCGCAGGCTGAAAATGAGGCTGGCGACAGGCGCGCGCTCGATACATTCGGCACGCACCTCACCGCCGTGCAGCGTCATGATGGCGCGCACGATGGACAGCCCGAGGCCGCTGGCGTGGCTGCCGGCGCTGCGCGCGGGATCGGCGCGGTAGAAACGATCGAACAGCTTTTCCAGATGCGCCGGCGCGATCGGCGGCCCCTGATTGATGACCTGCACCCACCAGGCATCGGCACGCCGTTCAGCCCGCAACACGATCAGGCTGTTTTCATCGGCATAGCGCACCGCGTTGGCCACCAGGTTGCTCAGCGCCCGCTGGAACAACATCGCGTCCGCCTTCAGCTCTCCTTCCCCTTCACAGCTCAGCACGATGCCGCGTTCTTCCGCCAGCCCTTCGAAGTAATCCGCCACCCGCCGCAGCTCGGCCGCCACCTCCAGACGACTGTAGTTCAGCGCGGACTGCGCCTCACCGGCGCGCGCCAGAAACAGGATGTTTTCCACCATGCGCGAAATACGCTCCAGCTCGTCCATATTGTTCGACAATAGGGTTTCGTACTCCTCCAC
Organism: Serratia sp. EWG9; assembly: GCF_019913725.1. Lineage (NCBI taxonomy): Bacteria > Pseudomonadati > Pseudomonadota > Gammaproteobacteria > Enterobacterales > Yersiniaceae > Serratia > Serratia sp. EWG9. The sequence goes on along the minus strand of NZ_JADNRO010000005.1, from coordinate 113,663 downwards.
GCTGCGGGGTTGATACAGCGCCACCTGACACTGGCCCATCAACGCGCCCACCGGCGTGCGGATCTCATGGGCCAGATCGGCGGAAAACTGCGTCAGCCGCTGATAGCCTTCATTCAACCGATCGAGCATCGCATTGAACGACCGGGTCAATTGCTGCAACTCCTTCGGCGCCCCCTGTTCGCTGAGGCGAGTGGACAATGTATTGGGCGCGATCTGCGACGCCTGCGCCGCCATGCGCCATAGCGGCTTCAATCCCCGGCGCATGACCCCATAGCCCAGCAGCGCAATCAGCAGGAAAGCCACAATGACCGCCGCGACAATGCGCCACAGGTAACGCGCCAGCATCTTCTGCTCGTTGACCATGACGTGCGCAGCGGAGATCTGCAGCAAACTGCCGTCTTCCAGACGCACCATCGCCGATGCCGCGCGCAGCGGCACCCCCTGCGCCGTTTCCCCGCCGCGCACGGCGGCCAGCGTCTGCGCCTGTTCGGGCGGCGTCGGCGCGATCGGCGGCAGGGCCACCCTGGCCGGATTCACATTGATGAGCGGTTTTTGCCCCGGAATTTGGAAAATCAACACATCCTGTTCATTGCCCAGCATATTTTCGAACAGGCCGTTATTGGCGGTCAGGCGCGCCAAAGGAAAGCGCTGCCCCAGTAAATGGCGGAAATACTCTACGCGCCCGGTCACCTGCAGATCGCTGCGGAGCGTCATTTCCTGGCGCATCGCGCCGAACAGATACCAGCCCGCCCCGCTCACCACGCAGGCGGCCACCAGTGCGAACAGCATGGCGGTACGCAGCGTCAGCGACACCGGCCGACGTGAAGCTCGGGCGTTCACGAGCGCGGCTCGCAAACATAGCCGATGCCGCGCACGCTGTGGATCAGCTTGACGTCGAACGGCCGGTCGATTTTGGCGCGCAGGCGTTTGATGGCCACGTCAACCACATTGGTGTCGCTGTCGAAATTCATGTCCCACACCTGAGAGGCTATCTGCGTGCGCGACAGCACTTCGCCTTCGCGCCGCACCAGCAGATGCAGCAGCATGAATTCTTTATTGGTCAACGAGATCACCTGATCCTGGCGCACCGCCCGGCGGCGCAATACGTCCAACTGCAGATCGGCGATGGCGTAATGATCGGCTTCGCGCGCCGGCCCGCGGCGCAGCAAGGTGCGCAAACGCAGCACCAGCTCGGTAAAGGAAAACGGTTTGATAAGATAGTCGTCCGCGCCCAGCTCCAGACCGTGGATGCGATCCTGCACGCCATCGCGGGCGGTGAGAAACAGGATCGGCACGTCGCTTTTCTTGCGCAATACCTCGATGATCTGCCAGCCATCCAGCCCCGGCAGCATGACATCGAGCACGATCGCATCGTAGTCCTGCTCCAACGCGCGAAACAGCCCGTCGGTGCCGTTGCGCGCCAAATCGACGCTGTAGCCCGCTTCCCCCAGCCCTTTCTTCAGGTAATCCCCTGTGCCGATATCGTCTTCAACTACCAGTATTCGCATGCTCGCCACCTCGTTACGTCTGCAAAAATACTAGCAGCTTCGGCGGACAAACTTGATGACATTAATGTCATCAAACGGCCATGGCGCTGACCCAGTAGGTCAACCATGCTTAACCGGCAAACTCATTTCAGGAGAACGTTATGATTACCCGTCATCGTATAGCCGGTTTACTGTTGTCCACGTTACTGCTTTCCAGCGGATTGTCCGCCGCCGCCCAAACGCCGGGCAAGGTGATTGCGCCGCTGCGCGGCACCATCACGCAGGTTGCCGACGGCAATCTGCAGCTGACCGACCGCAAGGGCGAGACACTCAGCGTCAAGCTGAACGAGCAAACTAAAGTGCTCAGCGTTTCCAAAGCCACGCTGGACGATATCAAGCCGGACAGCTTTATCGGCACCGCCGCCGTGCCGCAGCCGGACGGCACGCTCAAGGCACTGGAAGTGCACGTGTTCGCCGCCAGCCTGCGCGGCACCGGCGAAGGGCATTCGGCCTGGGAATCCGCCGACGGCAAAGTAGACACCATGACCAACGGCACCGTCGGCAAACTGGTGAAATCCAACGGCCGCACCCTGACCGTCACTTACGGTAACCAGCAGAAAACCGTCGTCGTGCCGGAAGACGTGCCGATCGTGACGCTGGATCCGGGCCATCTGAGCCTGCTGAAACCGGGCGTGCACATCGTGCTGTTCTCCGCCGCCGACGATAAGGGCCAGCGCGTCGCCACGCGCATTTCCGCCGGCAAAGACGGCACCGTGCCACCGATGTAACCGGAGGAATGCCATGAAGACCAACGCGTCGCCGCCGGTGCATCGCTGGCCGGTTCGAATCACTCATTGGATCAACCTGTTCGCCATGGTGTGCATGTTCATGAGCGGTTGGGAAATCTACAACGCCTCGCCGCTGTTCGATTTCCGCTTTCCGCCGCAGATGACGCTGGGCGGTTGGCTGGGCGGCGCGATTGGTTGGCATTTGGCGGTGATGTGGCTATTGGCGCTCAACGCCGTCTGCTATCTGCTGTGGAGCCTGTTCAGCGGCCATTTTCGCCGCGATCTGTTGCCGCTTCGCGCCGACGCGCTGCGGCAGGATATCTGGCTGGCGATGACGCTGCGCCTGCGCCACCGGCATGGCCGCTACAACGCCATTCAGAAACTGATGTACCTCGGCGTACTGGCGCTGGGGCTATTACTGGTGCTGTCTGGCCTGGCGATTTGGAAACCGGTTCAGCTGCAGGGATTGGTCGCGCTGTTTGGCGGCTTCGACTTCGCGCGCTACGTGCATTTCTTCGCCATGGCCGGCATCGGCCTGTTTGTGGCGATCCACGTCTTTATGGTGGCTGTCGTGCCTAAAACCCTGTGGGCGATGATAACGGGTGGCAAACATGAATGAGAAAAAACAGCGGGCAACCGCGCCGACGCTGGAACCGGACCAAAAAAAGCAGCTGGTCAATCTGCAACGCCGGCTGATGTTGCGCTCCGGGCTGACGCTGGGCGGCATCGCCATGCTGACCGGGTGTAATCTGCAAGACGGCGATCGGGTGGATAAGGTGCTGTGGGCTATGTCGCGCTGGAACGACCGGGTGCAGGCCTGGCTGTTCAGCGGCCAGCGGTTGGCGCAAACTTACCGGCCGGACCAGATCACCCACCCTTTCCCCTTTAACGCATTTTACCCGGAATACAACGTCCCCGAGATCGATCTCGCCGGCTACCGGCTTGAGGTCGCGGGGAAAGTGGAGAAAAAAGCGCCCTGGACGCTGGAACAGCTGCAGCGGCTGCCGCAGCAAAGCCAGATCACGCGCCTGATCTGCATTGAGGGCTGGAGCGCCATTGGCCAATGGGGCGGCGTGCCGCTGCGCACCTTTCTGCAGCACGTCGGCGCGGATCTGAATGCCGGTTACGTCGGCTTCAAATGCGCCGACCGTTACTACGCCAGCCTCGACATGGCCACCGCGCTGCATCCGCAGACCATCCTGGCGCTGGATTTCGGCGGCAAGGCGTTGCCGGCGGACTATGGCTACCCGCTGCGGCTGCGCGTGCCGACCAAGCTGGGGTTCAAAAACGCCAAACATATCGCCGCGATCTTCGTCAGCGACGTCAATCCGGGCGGCTATTGGGAGGATCAGGGCTACAACTGGTTCAGCGGCATTTAGTTTTGCGCGGCGCTGCGCACAACCTTCATCGGCGGCTGGAGGATCGTCTCCGCCGCGGTTAATAATCTGTTCGTCACAAAGGGGATAACTATAGGAAAAATAATAGTAAAAAGGATTTTATCATGGATATTGATGTGAGGGAGTCACACACTGGAATAGCAGACACATACAGATATCAGATTGCCGTCAGAAAAGGTGATGGTAAATCGGCCATCTATCATTTGGATTTCAAGAGAATTGGGCAAAACATGCGCCATTGGTTTGCCCCAGTGTATGTGGACACTGCTCTCCTCAATAATGCTTTCTCTCTGGAATTTTATGATGTTAAGGCGTTGAGCGACGTGAACAGGCATCGGCGCTCAGCTTTCGATACCTATACCGCAATGCATTATACCCTTCTCCAACGCGAACGCTTATTCGTTGTTGGCATCGGGGAAACTCTTCTCAAGTTTGCCTATCAGTATCATGCCAGGATCATCTTAAGTGCACCGTTAAGGCCAGCATTAGCTAAAATTTATGATTTTTTGTTGAAAAAATACGCGCACAAAGGGCATTATTTATACAAAATAGAGTTTATAAAGGACGGCCTCTATGTCATCGAAATCCCACGTAGCCCCCATAGCATCCCATACTTGCCAACAGCACGTTAAGGAACAGCGCCTGAAAGAGATGCAAGCCTTCCACGAAGAGTGGTGGGAACAAAGGCGCCGCGAATGGCGTGAACGCGGCGGCGTTGAAGCCAGTGAACCGCCCGCGCGTAGCATCGATACCGAACTTTCATCCTGATTCCGGTTCGTTCTTATTCTTCCGCCGTCAGCAATGCAATCCCCGCTTGCTCAATGGCCTCCCGCGCGGCGGCGGGCAACCCTTCGTCGGTAATGATGGCGTCAAAGGCAGCGATCGGCAGCGCCAGATAGGTGGCGACTTTGCCGTATTTGGACGTATCGCTGAGCAGAATGCGGCGGCGGCTGGCCTCGACGATGGCCTTCTTCACCATCACCTTATCTTCGTTCGGCGTCGACAGGCCGCGCATGCTCCACGAAGAGGCGGAGATGAACGCCAGATCGATAAACAGACCGCGCAGCGCCTGCGCCGCCGCCTCGCCGACGCAGGAGCGGTTTTCCCGGCACACGGTGCCGCCGGTGTGGATGATTCGGCACTGGCTATGCTCTATCAGGAACCCGGCGATGACAAAGTCGTTGGTCACCACCGTCAAATCGTCACGTTCTCCGATCTGTTTCGCCAGCGCCAGCGTGGTGGTGCCGGCATCCAGATAGATACAGCTATTGGCGGGAATTTGCCGCGCCGCCAGCCGGCCGATGGCGATTTTCTGCCGGCCGAACATCCCCTCTTTGGTCTGGTGAGAAGGTTCGCTCGCCACCCGTTCCGGCGCCTGCACGCCGCCCGAGACCGACTGCACTGCCCCCTGCTCTTCCAGCTTTTGCACGTCACGGCGGATCGTCATATGCGACACCCCCAGCCGTTCGGTCAGCTCGGCGATGCTGACGACGCCGCGTTCGGATACCAGCGCAAGAATTTGTTGATGGCGTTCTACAGGTATCACGGTTCCCTCTCGTTGCTGCGGTGATAATAATTGTGATTTTACGTCAATTTTCGTTCGCCGATAGCCCTAATTTCTCGCAGCGTGACGGCGAGCGCAGTTAGGCCAGCCAAACATAAACTTATTAAAAACATAATAGTAATGTTGCTTCAGGCCAGAAATCGCACGAAAAACCCGTTTTACGCATTGTTAATTATTGTGATATCGATCGCGGATAATCGGCCGACAAGCGCTTACATTTAACACAACAAAACAAATTATCACTAAAATTAACAGGAGTGCAGTATGACACACCCAGGGAATTATGCCGTTTGCGTCATCGGGCTGGGGGCGATGGGCATGGGCGCCGCGCGTTCATGCCTCCGCGCCGGATTGACCACCTACGGCGCCGATCTCAATCCGCAGGCGCTGGCGGCGCTGCAACAGGCCGGCGCGAAACAAGCGTCTACCAGCGCCTGCGACTTCGCCGCCGAGCTGGACGCCGTGTTGCTGCTGGTGGTGAACGCCGCGCAGGTGAAGCAAATCCTGTTCGGCGAGCAAGGCCTGGCGCCGCAGCTCAAGCCGGGCACGGCGGTGATGGTCTCTTCGACCATTTCCGCCGATGACGCCAAACAGATCGAGCAACGACTGCTGGACTACGGCCTGGCGATGCTGGACGCGCCGGTTTCCGGCGGGGCGGCCAAGGCGGAAGAAGGCCAGATGACGGTGATGGCCGCCGGCGCCGACGCCACCTTCGCGCGCCTGCAACCCGTGCTGGACGCCATCGCCGGCAAGGTTTACCGCATCGGCGAAACCATCGGCCTGGGCGCGACGGTAAAAATCATCCACCAGCTGTTGGCCGGCGTGCACATCGCCGCCGGAGCGGAAGCCATGGCGCTGGCCGCCCGCGCCAACATCCCGCTGGACGTCATGTATGACGTCGTCACCCACGCCGCCGGCAACTCCTGGATGTTCGAAAATCGCATGCGCCACGTGGTCGACGGCGACTATACGCCCAAATCGGCGGTGGATATCTTCGTCAAGGATCTGGGGCTGGTGGCGGATACCGCCAAGGCGCTGCATTTCCCGCTGCCGCTGTCCTCCACCGCCTTCACCATGTTTACCGCCGCCAGCAACGCCGGCTACGGTAAAGAAGATGACAGCGCGGTAATCAAAATCTTTGCCGGCATCGATCTGCCGCAGAAAAAGGAGACGCTCTGATGCAACTCGGCGTAATCGCGGATGATTTTACCGGCGCGACCGACATCGCCAGCTTTCTGGTGCAAAACGGCCTGCCGACGATGCAGTTGAACGGCGTGCCGCAGGACGAAACGCCGGTCGACGCTCAGGCGGTCGTCATCAGCCTGAAATCGCGCTCCTGCCCGGCAGAACAGGCAGTCGAACAGGCGTTGCAAGCGCTGGCCTGGCTGCAAAAACAGGGCTGCCGCCAGTTCTACTTCAAATACTGCTCCACCTTCGACAGCACCGCACAGGGCAATATCGGCCCGGTGACCGACGCCCTGCTCGCCGCGCTGGGGGAAAATTTCACGGTTGTTTCCCCGGCGCTGCCGGTAAACGGCCGCACGGTCTATCAGGGCTACCTGTTCGTCGGGGAACAGATGCTGTCTGAGTCCGGCATGCGTCATCACCCGGTCACGCCGATGACCGACAGCAACCTGCTTCGCCTGATGGAATCCCAGGCCGCCGGACGCTGTGGGCTGGTGACGGCGGCGGAAATGGATCGCGGCGCCGAGGCAGTCAGCGAGAAGCTGCAGCAACTGGCGCAGGAAGGCGTGCGCTACGCGGTGCTGGACACGCTCAACGAACGGCATCTGCTTACCCAGGGTGAAGCGTTGAAAACGATGAAGCTGGTGACCGGCGGTTCGGGCCTGGCGATCGGTTTGGCGCGGCAATGGGCGCAGAACGGCGATCGCGCGGCAGAAGCGGCCGGCGCGCCGCTGGGGGAAAAGGCGGCGGTACTGTCTGGCTCCTGCTCCGTCATGACTAACCGGCAGGTGGCGCACTATCGCGAACGCGCGGCGGCGCAGGCCATCGATATCGACCGTTGCTTCGATCCCCAGACGCGCGCCGCCTACGCCGTCGAGTTGGCGCACTGGGCGCAGCGCCATGCCGGAGAAGCGCTTGCCCCGCTGATCTACGCCACTGCATCGCCGGAGTCGCTGCAGCAAACGCAACAACGGCATGGCGCCGCCGCCAGCGAGGCGGTGGAAGCCTTGTTCGCCGAGCTGGTGGTGCAACTGCGCCAGTTGGGATTCAGCCGCTTTATCGTCGCCGGCGGCGAAACCTCCGGCGTGGTCACGCAGGCGCTGGGTATTCGCGGCTTCCATATCGGCCCCAGCATTTCCCCCGGCGTTCCCTGGGTGCGTGCCAGCGATCGAGCCATTTCCCTGGCGCTGAAATCGGGTAATTTTGGCGATGAAGCCTTCTTCGCGCGCGCGCAAACGGAGTTCCCGGTATGAGCATGACGATTGAACAGCAGGCGCGTGAAGAGATGGTGCGCCTGGGCGCCTCGTTTTTCCAACGCGGCTACGCCACCGGCTCCGCCGGCAACCTCTCGCTGTTGCTGCCGGACGGCGCGCTGCTGGCGACGCCGACCGGCTCCTGTCTCGGCGAGCTGCAGGCCGATCGCCTGTCTAAAGTGAGCCTGAACGGCGACTGGCTCTCCGGCGACAAACCGTCGAAAGAGATCAGCTTTCATCGGGCGCTCTATCTGAACAACCCCGAATGCAAAGCGGTCGTGCACTTGCATTGCACCTACCTCACGGCGCTCTCTTGCCTGCAGGGGCTGGACGCCGACAACGCCATCAAACCGTTCACCCCCTATGTGGTGATGCGCGTCGGCAAGGTGCCGGTGGTGCCTTACTACCGGCCCGGCGACGAAAGGCTGGCACAGGATCTGGCCCGCCTGGCGCCGACCCACCGCGCCTTTTTGCTGGCTAACCACGGGCCGGTGGTGACGGGTAAAGACCTGCGAGCGGCGGCGGACAATACCGAAGAGATGGAAGATGCGGCTCGGCTGATCTTCACCCTCGGCGATCGTCCGATCCGCTATTTGACCGCTGATGAAATTGCCGAATTACGGAGCTGAACCATGCCTAAATTTGCCGCCAATTTGTCGATGATGTTTACCGAGGTGCCGTTCCTCGATCGCTTTGCCGCCGCTGCCGCACAGGGCTTCAGCGCGGTGGAATTCCTGTTCCCTTACGAGCATCCCGCCGATCTGTTGGCCGAGAAACTGCGCGAACACGGCCTGCAACAGGTGCTGTTCAACACCGCGCCCGGCGATGCCGCCGCCGGCGAATGGGGGCTGGCGGCGCTGCCGGGCCGCGAACGGGATGCGCGCGCCGATATCGATCGCGCGCTGGCCTACGCCATCGCCCTTTCCTGCCCCTGCGTGCACCTGATGGCCGGCGTAGTGCCCGCAGGCGCGGATCGACGGCGTTATCTCGACACCTTTATCGCCAATGCGCGTTATGCCGCCGACGCTTTTGCGCCGCACGGCGTCAAGGTGCTGATCGAGGCGCTCAGCCCGCCGGTCAAGCCCGACTACCTGTTCGCCAGTCAGCATCAGGCGGCGGAAGCGGTGGCGGCGATCGAAAGACCGAACGTGTTCATCCAGTTCGATTTTTTCCACGCGCAGTTGGTGGACGGCAATATCAGCGGGCTGCTGGAGACGCTGGCCGGGCGCTACGCGCATATCCAGATAGCCTCGGTGCCGGATCGCCATGAGCCGGACGAGGGCGAACTGAATTACCCGTGGCTGTTCGACAAGCTGGATGCGCTCGGCTATCAGGGCTGGATCGGTTGCGAATACCGCCCGCGCGGCGACACCGCCGCCGGGCTCGGCTGGCTGAAGCCTTACCGCTAAAGCCGCACGCCGACACCAGGAAATCGATTTTATAACAATGAAACGCACCCGTATCGCCACGCGGCGATCGCGGTGCCCAACGCTTACCCAACGAAAGGCTTTTTTCATGTCTACCTCTCTGCTGTTGCTGATTGCCGTACTCGGCGTGGTGCTGCTGTTATTGATGGTGATTAAGGCGAAGGTGCAACCCTTTGTCGCGCTGTTGGTGGTCAGTTTGCTGGTGGCGCTGGCCAGCGGCATTCCGACCGGCGAAGTGATGAAAGTGATGACCGCCGGAATGGGCGGCGTGCTCGGCTCGGTGACCATCATCATTGGTCTGGGGGCGATGCTCGGCCGCATGATCGAACAATCGGGCGGCGCCGAGTCGCTGGCGCAGCGTTTCAGCCAGGGTCTGGGGCCGAAACATACCGTCACGGCGCTGACCCTCGCCGCGTTTATTCTCGGCATTCCGGTCTTCTTCGACGTCGGCTTTATCATTCTGGCGCCGATTATCTATGGCTTCGCCAAGGTCGCCAAAGTGTCGCCGCTCAAGTTCGGCCTGCCGATGGCCGGCGTGATGTTGACGGTACACGTCGCGCTGCCGCCGCACCCCGGCCCGGTCGCCGCCGCCGGCTTGCTCAACGCCGACATCGGCTGGCTGACCATTATCGGCCTCGCGATCTGTATTCCGGTCGGCGTTATCGGCTATTTCGCCGCCAACTACCTCAACCGCAAAACCTATCCGTTATCGATAGAGGTTCTGGAACAGCTGCAGCTGGCGGCGCCGGAGCCGCGTCCGGAAGATCACGCGCCGCTCAGCGATCGCATCAACCCACCCGGCGCCGGCCTGGTGGCGGCGCTGATCGTCATCCCGATCGCCATCATCATGCTCGGCACCGTCTCCGCCACGCTGTTGCCGGCCGGCTCGGCGCTGCGCGATGCGCTGTCGCTGCTGGGCTCGCCGGCGGTGGCGCTGATGATCGCCCTGCTGTTGGCCTTCTACTTCCTGGCGCTGCGCCGCGGCTGGAGCCTGCAACACGCCAGCGACGTGATGGGGGCTGCGCTGCCAACCGCCGCAGTGGTGATCCTGGTAACCGGCGCGGGCGGCGTGTTCGGCAAGGTGCTGGTGGAATCCGGCGTCGGCAAGGCGCTGGCGGAAGTGCTGACGGCCATCGGCCTGCCGCTGGTGCCCGCCGCCTTTATCATTTCGCTGGCGCTGCGCGCCTCGCAGGGTTCCGCCACCGTGGCGATCCTGACCACCGGCGGTCTGTTGTCGGAAGCGGTCAGCGGCTTGAATCAACTGCAGCTGGTGCTGGTAACGCTGGCGACCTGTTTCGGCGGGCTCGGGCTTTCGCACGTCAACGACTCCGGTTTTTGGATCGTCACGCGCTATCTGGGGCTGTCGGTGGCCGATGGCCTGAAGACCTGGACGGTGTTGACCACCCTGCTCGGCCTGAGCGGCTTCCTGTTCACCTGGCTGTTGTGGCTGGCGGCGTGATTTCTCTGGCATACTGAATGCCGTTGTTTTTCATCGCCTTTCACCCTGTGCAGGAGCAGCAACATGACCGTAATCAACACCGCGCCAACGCTTATCACCGAACGCCTGCGGCTGGACGCGCACACGCTGGACGACTTCGACTCGCTGGCCGCGCTGTGGGCCGACCCGCTGGTGGTGCGCTATATCGGCGGCACCCCGCGCGACCGGGAAGACTCCTGGGGGCGCCTGATGCGCTACGTTGGCCACTGGGCGCTGTTGGGATACGGGTATTGGGCGGTGCGTGACAAGCAGAGCGGCGAGTACCTCGGCAGCATCGGCTTTTCCAACTTCCTGCGCGACATCACCCCGGCGCTCGATGCGCCGGAGATGGGCTGGACGCTGGTGAGTTCGGCGCACGGCAAAGGCTATGCCACCGAGGCGCTGCGGGCGGCGCTGGCCTGGGGGAAAACGCACCTGCCGGGGGAAAAAACCGTCTGCATCATCTCGCCTGAAAACCAGGCTTCGCTGGCGTTGGCGAAAAAGGTCGGCTTCAGCGAAAGCCACCGCAGCGAGTACCATCAAAACCCGATCGTGGTGATGCACTGCCCGCTTTGAATGCCTAAGCGCGTTGCACCGCCAACGCCGTCTGAATGAAGTTGTCCCGCAGCGCGTCGGTGCGCTGCGGATCCCAGGCGATACCGACCTGCCACTCCGTCTCCTCGCCGCTCAGCGGTAAAATGTCGATGCCGGCCGGCGCGATATGCGTGATGCTGTGCGGCAGCAGCGCGACGCCGACGCCGGCGGCAACCAACGCCAACAGCGTCTGGATGTCGCCGGCCTGCTGCACCACGTTCGGCGTCAGGCGGTGAGCGGCGATAAACCGCAGCGACTGATCGCTCAGCCCGCGCCCGCGTTTAGGGGTCAATTGCAACAGCGGCAGCTGATTGAAACGCGTCATCAGCTCGTCGGCGCGCAGCGCCAGCGCGCCCGGCGCGGCCAGCACCAACCGATCACTCAACAACGCGACGCCGTGCAGCGGCGTATTGACCGGCAAGCGCACGAACCCCGCCTGCAACTCTCCCTGCAGCAACAGCTGATACTGCCGCTCCGACGGCAGATCTTCGAGGCCAATCGCCACCTCGGGAAACCGTTGGCGAAAGGCGGCCACCAGCTGCGGCGCCAGATGAAAACTGGACAGGCCAAACCCCAGCGCCAGCCGCCCCGCTTCCCCGAGCGCCACCCGCCGCGCGCGCCGCTGAAACTGCTGATACTGTTCCACCAGCGCCTGCGCCTCCGGGTAAAGCCGCCGCCCGCCGGCAGTGAGCACCGCCCCTTGTCGGCCGCGCTCGAACAGCCGAACGTCAAGCTGGGCTTCCAGCGCCTGAATTTGCTTGCTCAGCGCCGGTTGGCTGATGCACAGCAGGCTCGCCGCCTGCCGATAGTTGCCCTGCTCCGCCAGCGCCACCAGGGCGCGCAGTTGTTTTATATCCATTCCATTAGGTTATCAAATAAGGAATTTAATTGATTATACAGTAATCAATTCGCCTGCTGTAATCAATGCAGACCCCAACCGGAGAGATCCCATGACCACCTCATTACGCGCCGCCACGGTGCAATTCCAGCATCATGCCAATGACAAGAATTACAACCTGTCGACCATGGAACGCTTTATCGCGGAAGCGGCCGAACAACAGATACAACTGTTGGCATTCCCGGAAATGTGCGTCACCGGCTATTGGCACGTGCGCCATCTGTCCGACGCCGAAGTGCGGGCGCTGGCGGAGCCGATCGTGAGCAGCCCTTCGCTGGCGCGCATTCGCCCGCTGGCTGAGCGTTACAACATGGCGATTGGCGTCGGGCTGATCGAGCTGGGCGATGACGGCCGGTGTTACAACGCCTATGCCGTTTGTCTGCCGGACGGCGAACTGCATGTGCACCGCAAACTGCACGCCTTCGAGCACCCGGCTATCGCCAGCGGCGACCGCTATACGGTGTTCGATACCCCCTGGGGCGTACGCGTGGGCGTATTGATCTGCTGGGACAATAATCTGGTGGAGAATGTGCGCGCAACGGCGCTGCTGGGCGCGGAGGTGCTGATCGCCCCGCACCAGACCGGCGGCACCCATTCGCGCAGCCCGCACGGCATGAAGCCGATCCCGCAGGCGCTGTGGCAGCGGCGCGTGGAAGATCCGCAGGCGATAGAAGCCGCCTTTCGCGGCGAACACGGCCGCGGCTGGCTGATGCGCTGGCTGCCGTCGCGCGCTCACGACAACGGGCTGTTCTTGCTGTTCAGCAACGGCGTGGGCCGAGATGACGATGAAATACGCACCGGCAACGCGATGATCCTCGATCCTTACGGCCGGATCGTGGCGGAGACCTGGGTGGCGGAAGACCGGATGGTCAGCGCCGAGCTCGATCTGACGCTGATCCCGCTCAGCACCGGTCGCCGCTGGATCTACGGGCGGCGCCCCGAGCTGTACGGGTTGTTGACCGAGCCGCAAGGCTACGAGCGCGATGCCCGCAGCGCGCGCTTTTCGACGCAGCCGACGGGGCGCGGCGGTGAATGACAGATAAAAAAAATCCGCCCGGAGGCGGATTTTTTATGGGTGCGGCAAACAAGGCCGCAGGTTCATGCCCGCAGGCACGAACACACTTAGAAGCGGTAGCCTACGCCAACGTTCCAGGTGCCAACGTCAACGCTGCGAATGCGGTTCTGCTCGTAACCGACATCCAGGGCAACGTTCTCGATTGGGTTGAACTGCAGACCGGCGCCGTAGGTGAAGCCGTAGTCAGCGGTGTCGTGACGAGAAGTGCCGTTCTGAGCGTTGGTAGTGAATTTACCGTAACCCAGGCCAACCAGACCGTAGATGCTCGCCCAGTCATTGATGCGGTATGCTGGACCGGCAGAGATAGAGTTGTACTGAGCTTTGTTATAGAAACCGTCCTGAGAACCGTCCTTTTCCAGGTGGGTAAAGGAACCGATTACGCCCAGTGGGTTGTTGTCGAACTCGTAACGGTATTTCAGGTTGAAACCGTCGGCTTTGTTAGCAACGCCTTGGAAATCACCCTGCGCATAGCCAGCGGATACGGTGCTCTGACCAGCGAATGCGGTACCTGCGCTAACTGCTAATACGCAAGCTGCTACTGCGGAAAGACATGCAATTTTTTTCATAACCACCTCAAACGCGTTTTATTATTAAGTACATCCATTTGTTCATGCTTTGAAAATATAACAAAAATTAGCGTGAAACTCTGCCTTGAAATGAGTGTCTAATGCTTTATATCGTGTAACAGAAGATTTCAAGAACAGTGTATCTTCTTCTTTTCGCTCTATTTTCGGCCGTATTCTACGACTTTCTGTGACAAAAATCACCTATTTAATATCCAGATAATTCTTAAGAAAAAGCGCATTTTTTGACCAAATCCGCCACATCTCATCCGAGGATCGGCGGATTTCACCGCGATGCGCGCTTTTCTCAGACAGATTTTCGCCATTTCATTTACACTGCTCGCATCCCCGTTTCGACCGTTTTCTCAAGGCTGAGGAACGGCGCATAAAAGGCCCGTTAAGGATGTCGTTATCTACTGCCGGCAGAGCGCCCTCCGCGCTGCTGCCCATTTGTCTGTTAATCATCGCCATGGTGTCGATCCAGAGCGGCGCTTCGTTGGCCAAAAGCCTGTTCCCGATCGTGGGCGCGGAAGGCATCACGACGCTGCGTCTTTTCATTGGCACCCTGATTCTGTTCATCATCTTCCGCCCGTGGCGCATGCGCATCGCCGCCGGCAACCGCTTGCCGCTGTTGATTTACGGCCTGTCGCTCGGCGCGATGAACTACCTGTTCTACCTGTCGTTGCGCACCGTGCCGCTCGGCATCGCCGTGGCGCTGGAGTTTACCGGCCCGCTGGCGGTGGCCATGTTCTCGTCGCGGCGGCCGATCGACTTCCTTTGGGTGGCGTTGGCGATCGCCGGGCTGTGGTTCCTGCTGCCGCTTGGCCACGGCGTAGGCGGAATCGACCCGTTCGGTGCCGCCTGCGCGCTCGGCGCCGGCGCCTGCTGGGCGGTCTATATCATCTTCGGCCAGAAGGCCGGCGGCGATCACGGCCCCGGCACGGTGGCGCTCGGCTCGCTGATCGCCGCGTTGGTGTTCTGCCCGATCGGCGCCTGGCAAACCGGCAGCGTGCTGTTCAACGTTGAGATTCTGCCGATAGCGCTGGCGGTGGCGATCCTCTCCACCGCGCTGCCTTATTCGCTGGAGATCATCGCGCTGCCCAAAATTCCGGCGCGCACCTTCGGCACCTTGATGAGCCTGGAACCGGCGATGGCGGCGTTATCCGGCATGCTGTTCCTCGGCGAACACCTGAGCGGCGTGCAATGGCTGGCGCTGGCGGCGATCATCGCCGCCTCCATGGGCTCCGCCCTCACCATTCGCCCCAAACCTCGCCTCGAAAGCCTTTCCTGATGACCCGACTCGCCTGCAGACCGCAACGCCGGAATGCAGGCGGGTTAACTGTTTTCCTCGTGACAAGTCGGCATACTTCCCCTTAGCCTGTATCGCAGGCTCTTTGGACTTTCGCTCACATGGAGAATAACAGTGATTCACAACAGCCTGTTCAACCCACGCTTCGGCCGCGGACTCGCGCCGGCGCTGGTTTCAACCCTGACCGAATTGCGCCGATGCGACCTGCCAGAACTGGCGCTGGGGCATCACCCGATCGACGGCGACAACATCTTTATGGACGTGATGACGCTGACCACCGCGCCGGCGGCGGAAAAGCGCGCCGAAATGCATCAGGAATACATTGCGCTGCATCTGCTGATCAGCGGTGAAGAGCGCATCGAATACGGTCTGGCGGGCAACGGACATCGCGAACAACCCCACGCGGAAAATAGCGATCTGCTGCTGCTGGACATCAAACGCCACCCGCAAACGCTGCACATGACGCACGGCATGTTCGCCCTCTTTTTCCAGATGGAGCCGCACAAGACCGGCTGCGTGTGGCAGCGGCCACAGCAAATCAAGAAAGCGGTGGTGAGGATCCATCACCGTCTGCTGCTGTGAACCTGCGGCAGCGCCCGTAGAAAATCGGCGGCCTGGCGGGGAGAACGCAGGCGCACGAAACGGCGTCCGGCGTCGGGACGAGCCATCTCCGCCAGGTATTTTCGCCGGTTCTTCGAGTAAGTGCGGATCGTCCAGAGCACGATCGACTCGCGGCTGAAGAAAGAACGGCGGAAGCTTTCCCGATTGCCGGTGCCCGGCCACAGCTCGCTTTTGCCGGCCGCGCGTCGGCACGCGCGGCGCACGGCCTGCCACAGCGTGCGGCCGAAACCGTAGTCCAGCCACAGAATATAATCGACCTCGCGCCACTTGATCGGCTGCGTGCGGCTGTAATTGCCGTCCAGCACCCAGCCCTCCCCCGCTTCGGCCAGCGTCTGTTCAAGCCGCGCCAGGAACGCGTCATCGGGCGTTCCCTGCCATTCGGGCCGCCAATACAGCCTGTCCATCTCGATATAGGGCACACCAAGCCGTTCCGCCAGTTGACGCGCCAGGGTACTTTTACCGCTGCCGCTGGTGCCGACGACGTTAATTTTCATTATTCGCCTATAAAGAGAGAGGATAATTGCCCTACTGTAGCGGCATCAATTACCGCTATCAATATGAATGGATGAGAAATTAACACCACGATAACAAAGCGGATATTTAGCCGAAGCCCGCAGGCGAAAAAATAAAATAACCAAGGTAAATTTTCACAGCCATAAACAATAAATCAGCGAATGATAAATAACTATATTTTTCATGGTGTTGCATTAATTAAAAATTCAACCAGATCCATTATTCGTAGGCTAACCCTATTTGTGCAATAGCCATTTTCGTCCGGCAAAAATAAACAGCCCTGCTATAATTGATCCCGTAACGAAATAGGACAACGACTAATCAAGAGGATATCTGATATGAGTACCGCTAAACTGGTGAAAACGAAATCTTCTGATCTGCTGTATACCCGTAACGATCTGGACGAAAAAATCAAACTGGCCGCCATCAAGGCGCTGAACCATCAGGTCGTGCAATTCATCGATCTCTCGTTGATCACCAAACAGGCGCACTGGAACATGCGTGGCGCGAACTTTATCGCGGTTCATGAAATGCTGGACGGCTTCCGCACCGCCATCATCGAGCACCAGGACACCTTCGCCGAGCGCGTGGTGCAGCTGGGCGGCGTGGCGCTGGGCACCGTACAGGTGGTGAACGATCGCACGCCGCTGAAAAGCTATCCGACCAATATCCACAGCGTGCAAGAACACCTGAAAGCGCTGGCCGATCGCTACGGCGCGGTGGCGAATGACATCCGTAAGGCCATTACCGAAGTGGAAGACGAAGACACCGCCGACATGTTCACCGCCGCCTCGCGCGATCTGGACAAGTTCCTGTGGTTCATCGAATCCAACATCGAATAACGCCGCAGCGCGTTGCAGACCGCCCGTTGTGCCGGGCAGAACAGGCTGGGCTTCGCCCGGCCTGTTTTCTTTTGCGCGGCCGTTGAATTGTGCAAAAAACGGCCCATATTAAACGGTAGGTTTCCCTTGTCAGGAGGTCATGATGGCCAGCGGCTGGGCGGCGGACGGCGCCGTACAAGATCAAATTGATTCTACCGTCGACGATGCGGTGCAGCGCGCGCGTGATGCGCTCGGGCATGGCGAGAGCGAGCGCTATTGCCAGGAATGTGGAGAACCGATCCCCGAGGCGCGCCGCAAGGCGCTGAAGGGGGTGCGTTTTTGTGTCACCTGCCAGGCCGAACAAGACAAAAAACACGCGGCCAGCAGCCTGTACAACCGGCGCGGCAGCAAAGACAGCCAGTTGCGCTAGCATTATCTGCTCCCCTTTTTCCCCTCTCGCGGTCACGCTTGCACCGTCAATGGATCATGAAAGTTAGAGTTAGTTATCAATATTGAAGCAAAAACGTTAAAGAACGGTTGTTTCACAGCCAAAATTTGGTTAATGATAGCCCCGTGCACCAAGATAATTCTTACGCACCATTTCGGTGCCTCATTGTGGTGCATAACCATAACTATTCGCCGTCACGGCACAACATCACGCAGTAACTCTTTGTTTTTATATTAGTTGAAAACATGGCACGATTTTTTCATGGCACCAACTGCAATATAAAAAATGGGTAATCCGCAACCTGTACAGGAATTCCTCTCATGAAGTCGATTTTTAAAGTCTCCCTGGCCGCACTCTCCCTGGCCTTTGCCGTAAGTTCCCACGCAGCAGACAAACTGGTGGTCGCCACCGACACCGCTTTCGTTCCTTTTGAGTTCAAGCAAGGCGACAAATACGTCGGCTTCGACATCGACCTGTGGGCCGCCGTCGCCAAAGAGCTGAAGCTGGACTACACCCTGAAACCGATGGACTTCGGCGGCATCATTCCGGCGCTGCAGACCAAAAACGTCGATCTGGCGCTGGCCGGCATCACCATCACCGATGAGCGCAAGAAAGCCATCGACTTCTCAGACGGTTACTACAAAAGCGGCCTGCTGGTCATGGTCAATGCCGACAATAACAGCGTGAAAGGCATCGACGATCTGAACGGTAAAGTGGTGGCGGTGAAGAGCGGCACCGGCTCGGTGGATTACGCCAAGCAGCACATCAAAACCAAGGATCTGCGTCAGTTCCCGAACATTGACAACGCCTATATGGAACTGGGCACCAAGCGCGCCGACGCGGTGCTGCACGACACGCCAAACATCTTATACTTCATCAAGACGGCCGGCGCCGGCAAGTTCAAAACCGTCGGCGATTCGCTGGAAGCGCAGCAGTATGGCATCGCCTTCCCTAAAGGCAGCGATGCGCTGCGCGAGAAGGTGAACGGCGCGCTGAAAACCCTGCGCGAGAACGGCACCTATAACGAAATCTACAAGAAGTGGTTCGGCACCGAACCTAAGTAAGCGGTGAACTTGGCACGCTATTAACTTAAGCACAGGGGGTCGCTTAACCCCCTGCGCTTCGTTGTATCTGATACCCACGTTTGGGATCACCGGGAGAAATATCATGCAGTTCGACTGGAGCGCCATCTGGCCCGCCATTCCTATCTTGTTAGAGGGCGCCAAAATGACCCTGTGGATTTCGGTCCTCGGTCTGATTGGCGGCCTGATCATCGGCCTCGTCGCCGGCTTTGCCCGCACCTACGGCGGATGGATCGCCAACCACATCGCGTTGGTGTTTATCGAAGTGATCCGCGGCACGCCGATCGTGGTGCAGGTGATGTTCATCTACTTCGCCCTGCCGATGGCGTTCACCGATTTGCGCATCGATCCGTTCACCGCGGCGGTGGTGACCATCATGATCAACTCCGGCGCTTACATCGCGGAAATCACCCGCGGCGCGGTGCTGTCTATCCATAACGGTTTCCGCGAAGCCGGGCTGGCGCTCGGCCTGTCGCGCCGCGAAACCATCCGCTACGTCATTATGCCGCTGGCGCTGCGCCGCATGCTGCCGCCACTGGGCAACCAGTGGATCATCAGCATCAAAGATACCTCGCTGTTCATCGTGATCGGCGTAGCGGAGCTGACCCGTCAGGGTCAGGAAATTATTGCCGGTAACTTCCGCGCGCTGGAAATCTGGAGCGCCGTGGCGGTTATCTACCTGATTATTACTCTGGTGCTGAGCTTCGTGCTGCGTCGTCTGGAAAGAAGGATGAAAATCCTGTGATTGAATTTAAAAACGTCTCCAAGCATTTTGGCCAAACCCAGGTGCTGCACAACATCGATTTGAAGATCGACAAAGGCGAAGTGGTGGTGATCATCGGGCCGTCCGGCTCCGGCAAATCCACCCTGCTGCGCTGCATCAACAAGCTGGAAGAGGTGACCAGCGGCGATCTGATCGTCGATGGCCTGAAAGCCAACGATCCGAAAGTAGACGATCGGTTGATCCGCCAGGAAGCCGGCATGGTATTCCAGCAGTTCTACCTGTTCCCGCACCTGACGGCGCTGGAAAACGTCGCCTTCGGCCCGATCCGCGTGCGCGGCGCGAAGAAGTCCGATGCGGAAAAGCTGGCGCGCGAGCTGCTGGCCAAGGTCGGTCTGGCTGAGCGCGCCCACCACTACCCGTCCGAGCTGTCGGGCGGCCAGCAGCAGCGCGTGGCGATCGCGCGCGCGCTGGCGGTGAAGCCGAAAATGATGCTGTTCGACGAGCCGACCTCCGCGCTCGATCCGGAGCTGCGCCACGAAGTGCTTAAGGTGATGCAAGATCTGGCCGAGGAAGGCATGACGATGGTCATCGTCACCCACGAAGTCGGCTTTGCCGAAAAAGTGGCGTCGCGCCTGATCTTTATCGACAAGGGCCGGATTGCCGAAGACGGCAACCCGCACGATCTGATCAATCATCCGCCGAGCCCGCGTCTGCAGGAGTTTCTGCAGCACGTGTCCTGATCCTGACGGTTCCACGGCGGGCGTTGCACACGCCCGCCGCTTTCATTCCGCACGCTCTCCCACGCCCCATCGCGCTTCCTTTCCTACTATATTGATTGTTTTTCATCGTATTGCTCTGACATCCGCCGATCACAGAACGCCAAAGAGAGGAACCATGCCGCCAAATGCAGACTCCCGACGAGGTTCTCATCTGCGAGAACACCTGCTTTCCCTGCTGCTGTTGACCCTGAGCGTCTTCGCACCACCGGCGCTGGCGCAAAACGCGCCGCCTGCGCCCGCCGACAAGAGCGAGCAGCAGAAAGCCGCCTACGCCGCGCTGGCCGATCTGCTGCAAGACGACCAAGCGCGCGCGGAACTCATCGACCACCTGAAACAGACCGCCGGCGACGCTGCGGCCGCCGCGCCGGCAACGCCGGAAGAATCGACGCCCGTTACGCTGAGCGACAGCCTGAACTCGCTGGCGCAGGAAGGCATCGGCACCTTTAACCAGAAGCTCGGCGCGCTGCAAAAGCTGATCGATTCCGGCCCGAAGCGCGTTTTCAATCCCGCCGGCTTTTTCCGCGCGCTGGGCTACTTTCTGCTGACGGTGGCGGTCACCTTTGCGCTGTTCCACCTGATCCGCCGGCTGATCGCGCCGCTGTACAAGCGCATGGGCAGTTGGGGGCACAACGCCAGACTGCAGCGCGGCCCGTGGTATAAGCGCCCCGCCGCCATTCTCGGCGCTTTCGCCATCGATCTGCTGGTGCTGCTGCTGGCGCTGGCGGCAGGCAACCTGTTTGCCCGCCACGTCCACGCCGACAGCGCCACCATCCTGCGGCTGCAGACCCTGTTTCTCAGCGCCTTCGCGGTAATTGAATTTTTCAAGGCGGTGCTGCGGCTGATTTTCGCCCCCAGCTTCGACTATCTGCGCCCGTTCCCCTTCAGCGATCGGAGCGCGCGCTATTGGAACACCCGCCTCGCCTGGCTCAGCGGCCTGATCGGCTATGGCCTGATGGTGGTGGTGCCGGTGGTGGCGGTGCAGATCAGCTATTCGGCCGCCGCCGCCGTCAACCTGGTGGTAATGCTGGCGCTGACGCTATACGCCATTTGGCTGATCCTGCACAACCGCAAACCGATACAGCAACAGATCAACCTGCTGGCCGAACGGTCGATGGCGTTTTTCAGCGTGATCCTGCGCGGGCTGGGGCATGTCTGGCACCTGCTGGCGATCGCCTATTTTCTGGTGCTGTTCGTGCTGTCCCAGTTCGACATCGGTAACAGCCTGCGCTTTATGATGAGCGCCACGGTAAAAAGCCTGCTGGTGGTCGGCGTCGGCGCCCTGCTGTCCGGCATGCTGACCCGCTGGATTTTCCGCCGCATTTCGCTGCCGACCGACGTCAATTTGCGCTATCCGATGCTTGAGCGGCGCATCAACTCTTACATCCCCAACGGGTTGAAGATACTGCGGGTGATGGTGGTGCTGGCAGTGACGCTGTTTCTGCTCGATGCCTGGCATCTGATCAACCTGTATCAATGGGCGGGCAGCGAAAATGGCCAGCGGACGCTCGGCGGGCTGGTGCATATTCTGCTGATCCTGTTGATCGCCGTGTTCAGCTGGACGCTGATGGCCAGCATCATCGAGCACCGCCTGGCGCTGGAGCTGAGCAACGGCGTGCGGCCGAGCGCGCGCGAACGCACGCTGCTGACGCTGTTTCGCAACGTGTTGGCTATCGTTATCAGCACCATCACCGTGATGATCGTGCTGTCGCAGGTCGGACTGAACATCGCGCCGCTGCTGGCGGGCGCCGGCGCGCTGGGGCTGGCCATCAGCTTCGGCGCCCAGACGCTGGTGAAAGACGTGATCACCGGCGTGTTCATCCAGTTTGAAAACGGCATGAACACCGGCGAATACGTGACCGTCAGCGGCATCACCGGCACCGTGGAGCGCATGACCATCCGCTCGATCGGCCTGCGCGACGACTACGGCGTCTATCACATCGTGCCGTACTCTTCGATCACCACGCTGGCCAACTATGCGCGTGAGTTTGGGGTATACCGCGCCAATTACACCGTCAGCCGCGACGAGGACATCGATCGGGTCAATGAGGTGCTGCATCAGGCCATCGAGGCGCTGAAGCAGGATGAACAGGTGAAGCATTTCCTGATTGGCGAGCCGGTCTTCAACGGCGTGGTGGCGCTGGGCGATCGCTCGTTCACCACCCGCGTGACGGTGCGCACGCAGGCGCTGAAACAGTGGGTGGTGCAATACGCCCTCGACCGGCTGGTGAAAATCCATTTCGATCGGGCCGGCATCGGCATGCCGCAGCAGGCGATGCAGATTTCCCGCGCGCCGCAGCCGCATGACGAGCAGGCGCCGCCCGCGGCGATCTGAGGTTAGCGCCCGCGCCCGCAGGGCTGAGCGGCCAGGAAGGCCGCCACGTCCTGCCGGTAGGCGTCGTATTGCACCGAGCGCGGGGCAAACAGGCCCACCACGTTGATCAGCCACGGATGGCGCGCGAACAGCGGCTTGACCATCACATGATCGGCCTCGTCGATGCGCGTCACCGTCAGCAGCGAGGCCGGGATCGTTTGCCGATACACGCGCTCGGTTTCGTCCGCGTCCACGTTGACGTCGCGCCCGCCCAGGATCAGGTGCACCGGCGTGGCGAAATGCCGCAATCCCGCCGTCGCGTCGCTGGCCATGTTGGCGCGAATAAAGCGCCAGCGGCCGGCGCTCAATGCAGCGGCGGCGCCAGACTCACGGCGGTACTGTTCGTAACCGTCCGGCTGTTCGAGCAGCGTTTGGATGTGGCGCCAGTGCGCCTCGCGCGCGGCGATCGACGCTTCATCGTCCCCTGCCGCCGCCATCGCCGCCCGGGTGTTGTAGCGCCCCTGCCGCAGCCAGTTGATCGCCGGCGCCACCGCCAGCGTAAACGCGATGTCGGGGCGCAAACGCGCCACCTCCGGCATCACCCACCCCGCCTGACTGGTGCCCCACAGCCCCACGCAGCGCGCATCGAAGCGCCCGTCCCGCCGGGCCCAGTCGATGATATCGGCGGTTTCCCGCGCGCGATCCGCCATGGTCTGATGCAGCCAGTTGCCGCCGGAGCCGCCCACGCCCGGCTTATCGAAGGATAAAACCGCATAGCCCTGCTGCGCCATCGTCTCCCAAATGCCGTAATAGCCTTCGTCGCGGCTGGCGTTGGCCGGCCCATCGCCGTGCACAAACACCACGACGCCGGGCTTGACTGGCGCATGCTCCGGCAGCACCAGCGTGCCGGTCAGCCGATTGCCGCCGGCGGTCACCACGACCGGTTCGGTGACAAAGCGAAAGTCGTTGACGTAAATCACCCAGCCGAGCACCGGCAGGAGCAGCGCCACGAGACACAGCCCTATTCTGCGCATGTCGCCTCCCCGCTGCGTTTCTCCATCAACACCCAATCGGCCTGGCCGAACAGCAAGCCCAGCGAGGCGTAATGTTCTTCGCGCCGCACCTGAAAACCGCAGCGCTGATACAGACGCTGCGCATCGACGTTGCGCCGGCTGACGTGCAGGCTCAGGCGCCGGCCTGCGCCTTGTTCGGCGGCGTAGTCGTTCATCCACTGCAGCAGTCGCCTGCCCACCCCTTTGCCGCGCTGACTCTCGGCCACCGCCAGGTAGGAAAGATACAGCTCATCGGCCGCCGGGGTGTGCTGCAACACCGCAATTTGCAGATACATACGCCAAACGTTTAGCCAGCCATAGCGGCGACACAGCCGCCAAATCGGCAAGGCGCGCGGACGTGGCCCAGCGCGGTTCTCGCCATCGATGGCATTCAGGGCAAAGACCGCCACCACCTGTTCATCCTGTTTCACCACGAAGCTGCGCTCCCGGCTGCCGCTTTGCTTCCAACTCCACAGCCGATAGAACAGACGCCACTGAAGGCGGGCGCTCAGACGGCGCGCGCGCTGGAATTTGTCGCAGAACGCGGCGTAGATCAACGCCGCCGTTTGCAGGCGGTCAGCGTCGCGATAAGGCTCAATGTGCAACATATCAACCTCGACTAGGGTTGGCGGTAGAGCAGTTGCTCCAACAGCCGCACCGGCGTGATCGCCTCCGGCGAAGGCGACGCGAAGATCGCCTGCCGCCAAGCCTGGCTTTCGATCACGTCCAGCACCAGCTGCGCGAGCGGCAAGGGCGCTATCGCCGGCGCGATCTCGCCTATTTGCTGAGCCTCGGCGATCGTCGTCGCCAGCGCCTCAATCAACTGCCGCTGGTTGGCGCTGAACGGCTCGGCCAATGCCGGGTTACGCGCCACTTCAGCCACAATCTCCGCCGACAGTTGCACATTGTCCGGTTCGGCGACAAAAGCGTGATAGGCGGTGAAAAAGGCCGACAGCGCCTCTTTCGGCCGCTTTTTCTCGGCCCGCAATGCGGCGGCGAACTCGGCGAATACGCCGTTTTCCAGCAGCGCGATCTCGCCGATCAGCGCCTCCTTGCCGGAAAAATGGTTATAAAGGTTGCCCACGCTAACGCCCGCCGCTTGGGCGATATCCCGCATGCTGGTCTGGTGAAATCCCTTATGGGTAAAGCTGTGCAGCGCAGCGTCGACAATCTTTTCTCGGTTTCCCATCGGCAGCTCCCGAAACGGTGAAGGGGCGCTGGGCGCCGTAAATTGACACAAATAAATGAACGAACGTTCATTCACATTTAAGGATAGCATAGGCCGGTAAAATTGAACCGCGGCTCAACGGCGCAGAGATCGGTGGGAAGAGACAAACGCCGCCCCGCTTTCAGGGGCGGCGCCCGGCAAACTCAGTGCAGCGCGTCGCCCTGCTTCACCGACGTAAACGCCTGCATCAGTTTCACGACGTCATGCATGCCGATGTTGACCTGGTTGATCACTTCTCCGGCGTCATGGGTCAATGCCACACCGCCGCCGGCCTGTTCCACGCAGGTCGCCATGCCGGCGATCGCCGCCGCCACGCCTTGCTGGATAGACTTGGTCATGCGTTCGATCTCGGTCGCCGCCTTGCGCGACTGTTCCGCCAGCGTGCGCACCTCGTTGGCCACCACCGCAAAACCGCGCCCGTGCTCACCGGCGTGGGCGGCTTCGATGGAGGCGTTAATCGCCAGCAGATTGGTTTGCGAGGCAATTTTACGAATGGCTTCGACGATGGTGCCGATCTGCTGAGAGCACTTGCCAAGCTCGGTGACCACGTCCGACGTTTCGCGCGCCGCCGCTTCGACCTGCTGCATGCCCTTCACCGCCTGCTGCACGATGACCGCGCCCTGCGCCGCCTGCCGGTCGGTATCGAGCGACAGATGATGCGCGTTGCGCACCATCTCTTCTTCATGCTGCTGCTGTTGCATCAGCCGGGTGATGTCCTGGGCGATCTTCACCACTTTCACCACCTGGCCGTCGTTGTCGAGGATCGGGTTATAGCTGGCCTCCAGCCAGACCCGTTCGCCGCGCCGGTTGACGCGCTCAAAACGCCCGGTGATGAACTCGCCGCGCGCCAGGCGCTGCCAATGCCGCCGATAGTCGTCGGAAGCGGCGAACGCCGGTGGGCACAGCACCGCATGCGACTGCCCGCACGCCTCATCCAGCCGATAGCCCATCAGCGCCAGCATATTGTCATTGGCGCTGACAATGTCGCCCTGCGGCGTGAAAGAAATCATCGCCATCGAGCGATTCAGCGCCGCCAGCAGGCTGCGGTGTTCCTGCGCCTGGGTCACTCGCTCGGTCACTTCGCTGGCGATCTTGACGATTTCCACCACCTTACCCTGTTTATTCAGCACCGGCGCATAGGTGCCCTGCAGCCACACCGCCTCGCCGTTTTTCGCGATGCGCTTTATCGTGTCCGTGATGGGTTGCCCTTTATTCAGCGTCTCCCAATGTTCGCGATATAACGGGCTGGCGACATAGTTCGGATCGCAGAAAATACGATGATGCCGGCCTATCACATCATCGCGTTGAAATCCGAGCGTGCTGAGAAAGAGATCGTTGGCGCGCAATACCGTGCCGTCGGGCGAGAATACAATCATGGGAACGGCGTGTTCTATCGCGCTCAACTCGGCGCCTTTGTGGGTAGTTAACTGACTGAATCGTAACAGCATAGGGTGTAGTCCTTGTGGCAGATGATCGCGCTTTTCTTATTTTGTCTGGCCACATGCCGCGCCCACACGCAGACGTGCCATCGCGGAAGGAGCGGGCAGCGCCGATCCTTCTGGTTATTGCTCTTAACCGGATTAAATTTATTTATTCAGTAAAGTAATTATTCGAATTTAAATAAACCAACAACCTAAGATTTTTATTATGAACAACTGTATTGAGAATAACGTAAGTGATGAAAATTGAAAGGTAAAATGCGGATTTTTGTCGGCGCCGGCAGGATAACCGGCGCCGTTAAGCGAAAATATCGCCAGTTACGCGACCAGCGCTTCTGGCTCAACCACGATGCCATTGAGCATGATTTCCGGAACATATCGCAGTTCGTTGAGCAAACTTTGATGATTCTGCCCCAGGAGCAGGATCACGCTGTCGGCCTCATCCAGACGGTGGTCATCATTGTTATCGACGATAAGATAGCTGCCGCTTTGCCCACCGATAACGCTGCTGATCCCGACCTTGGCGCTCAATGCTCCGGGCTGACCGAGATCGAGCAACGCGGCCAACAACTGACTGGCACTGCCGCCCTGCTCGGCCGTCAGGGCGCTGATTCTCGCCTCCATGCTTTGCGCATCGCTGACCCCATAATCCGCCAGCTTACCGCCGGCGCCATGGACAATCCGCAGACCCGAAAGCACATCGTCGATACTTCCCTGTGTCAGCGAAAAGTCTTTTAACGTCACGCCTGATGCTGCCTTGCTGCTCTGCAGCGTAACGTGGCTTTTCCCTGCGTCGGCGACGATCGTCGTGTCCCCCATAACGTTAAATTGATCGCTGCCTCCCCCGCCTTTGACCAACAGCTGTTCGCCCCGTAGCCCGAGATCTTGCAGCAGCGGCGCCAATTTGGCCTGCGCGTCGCCACTCAAGGGCAGTAAATCCAGCATTTGAACGATCGTGCCGTCACCGCTGCCGCCATGAGACGACGTGAGGGTGAACCCATTTCCGGTGAAGGCCGAAGCGTCAATGTGGCGAACCTGGGTATACCCTTCGGTTAGCGTCAGATTGAAATTCGCGCCGCCGAGCAGCGTAATGTCTTGCACCTGAGCATTTTGCCCCGTCAACGTCAGCGCGCCATTTCCCCAAGCGCCGGTGCTGATGGCGATCAACGTCAATGGCTTTTCATCCCCATGCGAGTCAAGCGCCAACGAGCCGGCGTTGCCGCGCCCGGAGAAAAGCAGATCGAAACGATCGGTGGCATTCTCCAGGAAGGCAATCTCCAGCCTGCTGTCCGCATGATCGCCGATGCCGCTGATTTCAAGGCGTGCCGCATCGGCATTGGCGTTGATCACCTTGACGTTGTCCGTCCGGCCGGACAACAGCAATCCCTCACGGCCAAGCGCCTGCGCCGCCCAACTCTGCACGATCTTCCCACCGTCCGTTCCCTCTACGGTGGCGTTGCCGCTCAACACCCCGTAGTCAAACACATGAGCACTCGTCGCCAGCGCTTTTGTGCTGTAACCGTTCCAACCGATTTGCGTCAGCGTAGCTTCCGCCTGGCCGATGTAACCCGCCATATCTATCTGTTCGAAATGACTGAAATGGGCGGCATTGCTGCTCACCGTACTGATGCGCACGCCAAAAAGGTCGAGCGTCGAGGTCATTTTGACGATCAGATTAGCGGACAAAATATCGCGCCCGGCACCACCATCGGCGCTGAACATCCACCCCACACGATTGGCGCCGCCATCGGCATTGCCTCCCCATAGCAGGCTGTCATTGCCGTTGTTCAGATAAAAGTGCCCTTGGGCGGTGGCGAGATCGGCCTGCGAGGTGAGCTGCACCCGATCGTCGCCATAGGTGCCATGCACTGTCACATTGGCATTGTTTACCGTCATGTCCACCCCATACCGAGCCGCAGGGTTATTATGCAGCCAGATATCCGCCGCAGCGTCGCCATTGACGATCAGGTAAGAAAGCTGCGAGGCATAGCTCAGGTCAACCGTGACGTCCGCGTCAGCATCCAGGAACACCCTGAACAGCACGGCGGTTTCCGCATTGCTCAGCGTATGGTGAGCATGCGTATTCACCGTACTCGACGCGTTGCCGCCGCCCTCGCTGGTGGCGAGAAAAGCGGTCGTTTTATATGCCAGGCTGGCGCCGACATCGCGCGCAAACATCCACTGTTCATACTGAACGTCACCTGCCGGCGGCGCATTGATCAGATCGGCAATCACCGCCTGCGTGACCAGTGCCTTGTCGCCGCCCAACGCCCGGTAGTGGTCCAACTGCTGTTCATTCGCCGCCCGGCCATGCACCGCCTGATAGACGTGCTGAATAAAGTCGTCCCCCTGTAAACCACCGATCTGCGCCTGAAATTCCGGCGTCGCCAGAAGGGCCGTGACCAATTCGGTATAGCTCAAGGTGCCGGAGGCCAGCGTCTTGCTCCAATTGTCCAGCGAGACGCTGTCCACCGCCCGCTCAGGCAATGCACGGAACAGCGCCGCTATCTGCTCCAGATACTCGGTCGCCGGCAGTTCGCCCGGCGAATATTCCTGGCCCGCCGCATTGAAATGCTGTTGAGCCGCCGCATCTTCCGGCGCCACCACCCCGCGCAACTGCGCGATCATATCCACCAGCAGATCGCCACGCGTCGCGCCTTCCGCCAGCCGTTGCTGGTAAGCAGCCAACTCTGGCGCCGTCGGCGGCCGTTCGAATCCCTGTGCGAACAGATGCAAAATGAAGCCATGATCGGAAAGATCGTTGAGTGGCAGGGTGGCAATCTTGCTCTGCGCCAACGCAGCCAGATCGCCCCCCTGATTGAGCAGCTTGCCGTCATGCGCAATTTCATCGGTCTGCCAGGGCGCTCGCAACAGATAAAACATCGCCTGCGCGTCGCCGCTCCCGCCGGCGGCATCAGCGGCCGTGCCGGGATACAAACCTTCTGCAATGCGCTGATCGAGCGCATCACGCTGCGCCAGCATCACCGGATCGTCCCCCAGATAGTTAAAGAGATCGATGACGACGCTGGCGACAGCGCTGTTGAAATGCCCCAGTTGCAGTAAGGCATTGATGTAATCCGGATCGGGAGCGGTATTGTAAACGGAGAAATAAACCTGGCTGAGAATGTCGTATTCGCTTTGGCCGCTCATCCAACCGGCATCGGGTTGGCTCATTAAAATGCTGGCCATATAGGCGGGCGGCTGGCTGCCGATATCAAATGCGCTGTCGTAGTAATCGATTTCCGCCGCCGTCGGCAAACGCCCGAAAATGCCGATGATTAAGGCGCCGACCTCTTGTTGCGTAGCTAAAGGAATCATAATAAATCCCGTCAGTGTGATGGACTAAGTTCGCGGCATGGCTGCGCCGCGGCCTGTCTCCTACATCGTGAAGAGAGACATTGCACACTGCCTGGAGGGGTTCTTATAGGTATGACTACAGTTAAGAAATGCTGATGCGATAAGTCAATAAAACGGGGAAAACCGGTCCTCGGTATGGGACTTTGCTCCCATACCGAGGCACCTGAAGACTTAACGCCAGCGCTCGGCTGCCCAGGCGGCCTGTTGCTCGGCGTCATGGAAGGTCCAGGCGACGAAGCGGCTGATCTTCTGCCCTTGCGCCATCTCGATGGTGCGCACCTCGGCCGCCCCCGCCACTTTCAGCGCATGGTAGATGGCCGGCAACGTGGTGTTTTTCGAGATAAGCGAGGTGAACCACAGGCAGTTGTTGGCCTTGCTGACGCTCTCTTCCACCATCTTGCGCACAAAGGCTTCTTCGCCGCCTTCGCACCACAGCTCGTTGTTCTTGCCGCCGAAGTTTTGCACCGGCTTGTCGGCCACTTCCCCTTTGCCCAATTTATGCAGCTTGCGGCGGGTGCTGGCGCGCGCTTCCTGCTCGGACGCGTGGAACGGCGGGTTGCACAGGGTCGCGTCGAATTTCTCGGCCGCGCCGATGATGCCGCTAAAAATCAGCTCAGGCTGTTTTTGCAGCCGCAGACGCACGCTGTTGCGCAGCGTCGGGTTCATCTCGACGATCATTTTGGCTGCGTTCAGCGACACCGGATCGATTTCGGAGCCGGTGAAACGCCAGCCGTATTCGCGCAGGCCGACGATCGGGTAAATGCAGTTGGCGCCGACGCCGACGTCGAGGATCGCCACGCCCTTGCCGCGCGGGACCTCGCCGCCGTTGCTGGTCGCCAGCAGATCCGCCAGGTGGTGCAGATAGTCGGCGCGGCCGGGGATCGGCGGGCACAGGTAATCAGCCGGAATATCCCAGTGTTCGATGCCGTAAAAGTGTTGCAGCAACGCACGGTTGAGCATTTTCACCGCCGCCGGATCGGCGAAGTCCACCGAGACATCGCCCCAGGCGTTCGGTTTTACGAACGGCGCCAGCGCCGGGCAGCTGGCGATCAGCGCCGGGAAGTCGTAGCGCGAACGATGACGGTTGCGCGGATGCAGGCCGCTTTTCTGCTGCGGGAAGGTTTTCTTTTTTTCCACCGTGACGGGCTCTCTTGAAGGTATTTCCGGCGCGTAAGATAACACATCCGGCCCGGAATGGCGCAGCGGCGGGAAACCCGGCACAATGAAAGCTTCATCGATTGCCACAGGGGTCCCCATGAGCCGTGAATCTCGTTATTATTATGAACCCGCCGCCGGCCACGGCCTGCCGCACGATCCGCTGAACGCCATTGTCGGCCCGCGCCCCATCGGCTGGATCTCTTCCCGCAGCGCCGCCGGCTTGCGTAATCTGGCGCCCTACAGCTTTTTCAACTGCTTCAACTACCGCCCGCCCATCATCGGTTTCGCCAGCACCGGCTGGAAAGACAGCGTGGCGAATATCGTGGAAACCGGCGAGTTCGTCTGGAATCTGGCGACGCGCCCGTTGGCGGAAGCGATGAACAACAGTTCCATCAACCTGCCGCGCGGTGAGGACGAATTCGCCTTCGCCGGCGTCACGCCGCTGCCCGGGCGCCGGGTCAAAGCCGAGCGCGTGGCCGAAAGCCCGGTGAACTTCGAATGCCGCCTGACCCAATGCATTCAGTTGCAAACCGCCGCCGGGGAACAGGTGGAGACCTGGCTGGTGTTGGGCGAAGTGGTGGCGGTGCATCTCGATCCGGCGCTGCTGGATGAACACGGCGTTTACCAGACCGCCGCCGCCGAACCGATCCTGCGCGCCGGCGGCCCGAGCGCCTACTACGGCATTTCCGAGCAGCACCGTTTCGATCTGACGCGCCCGACGCGCTGATCGTCTCCCCCGTTTATACAGAAGATGAACGGGGGAATTAACAATCAAAAAATCTGAATAAAACCGTCA
Source organism: Serratia sp. EWG9 (assembly GCF_019913725.1). NCBI lineage: Bacteria > Pseudomonadati > Pseudomonadota > Gammaproteobacteria > Enterobacterales > Yersiniaceae > Serratia > Serratia sp. EWG9. The sequence continues at coordinate 82,317 of NZ_JADNRO010000005.1, read as the reverse complement.
ACACTCTCCGATTTCATCACGTCTTATCCTGCGCAATAATCTTCCCATCGAAAGGCACTCCCTTTCTCCCTAATCCGCTTTGACAGGAATGACGAACATGAAAACCATCAAAACTTTTGCTGCTGCTATCGCTCTGGCTACCGTTTCTTTCACCACTTTCGCCGCTGAACACGTCAGCGCGCAGGATGCCGCCCAATTCGAAAAAGCCGGCGTGATCGTCGCCAGCGGCGCGACCGACCTGAGCAGCCTGAAATCCCAGTTGGCCGCCAAAGCCGATGCGGCGGGCGCCAAAGCTTTCACCATCACCTCCACCAGCGGCAATAACCTGATGCACGCCACCGCGGTTATCTACAAATAATCGCCGCCCCAGACGTCAAAAAGCCCGCCGGCTATCACCCCGGCGGGCTTTTTTTATGTTCAAGTACATTAGCGCTGAATGGGTAAGACAGCGAGTTTTTTGCCGTCCGCTTTGTCAGCAACCAATGTAAATTCAGTCCAATATTTGCGCGGTGCCTCATTTGACGCATTGCCGACCGTCGCAATCTCAACCGAATAGCTATGCCCAATCTTGAACCCGTCGAAAGCCTCCGTCAGGCATTCGCCAGGCATGACCGCTATCGGCTGCTGGCCCGGCGCAACCGACGTGGACCATTCCGCCTTCCCTCCGGCCCCCGGTTGATAAATTCCGATGCCCACCAGCTCGCGTTTTCCGTCAATATCGTCCGGCACACTAATGCATACGCGATTGTTTTTAACGCTGACGTTTGCCGGATAGAACCAGGGACGTTCCTGCACACAGCCGCTCAGCAATGCCAGCGCCAATAAAAAAGTCAGTTTTTTCATTTCATCGCCTTAGGATTACGCGGCTCTCGAAGGAACAACCGTAACACGGTTTCATAGCGAGTTTTAAATAGATACGACAGCTATTTTCCTATCGTCCGCTTCGTCAGCCCCCACGCGTAAACGAGCCGGAAAATTCTGTCGCCAACAGGCAGAAACCCTGTATTCAATGGGGTTTGCACACACATTTTTTTACCTGCCCATAGCTGGACTAACGGGAGAGGATGATTATCATGTTACGCAGACTACAGATGCAGAGAGCGTTGTATGCAACATATCATTGAAGGTTTCCTCAGTTTCCAGAAAGAGATTTTCCCGCAGCGCAAGGAACTGTTCCGCAGCCTTGCCTCCAGCCAAAATCCCAAAGCGCTGTTTATCTCATGCTCTGACAGCCGTTTAGTGCCCGAGCTGGTCACACAGCAAGAACCTGGGCAGCTTTTCGTTATCCGTAACGCCGGCAACATCGTCCCTTCCTTCGGCCCGGAGCCGGGCGGCGTCTCTGCCACCATCGAGTATGCAGTGGTGGCGTTGGGGGTTACCGATATCGTGATTTGTGGCCACTCGAACTGCGGCGCCATGAAAGCGATAGCCTCCTGCCAGTGCCTCGATCCCATGCCTGCCGTGGCCCACTGGCTGCACTATGCCGATGCGGCAAAAGCGGTGGTCGAGAAGAAAACGTGGAATAGCGAAACAGACAAAGTTAACGCTATGGTCGAAGAGAACGTTATTGCTCAGCTAAATAATATTAAAACCCACCCTTCTGTGGCGGTGGGTCTGCGCAACAGCGGGCTGCGCCTGCACGGCTGGGTGTACGACATCGAAAGCGGCGAAATTCGCACGCTGGATAGAAACACCAAGAGCTTCGTGTCTTTGGCCGATAATCCCGACGTCTATTTCGAATAAAATAGCGTCCGGTTTAGCCATTAAATAAAATCCACGCCGCGGCGTGGATTTTATTATCCGCCTTAAGCCAAGCGCGCCTCTATCGCCGCAGCGAAGTCGCGGCACATCCGTTCGTCACCCTCAGCGTTGTCCGCCAATACCGTCTCGCCATCCACCACCCGGATGTGCGCCTGCAAATCGAAATCTGCCGGCGGCTGCGGGCGCTTGGCCGCGGCGGCCATCGTCTGCTGCGCCTCGTGCCACGCCTGCGCCACCGTCTGGTTGCAGGCCTGCGCCAGATAGTCCGGATTAAACCCTTCGCCGGTCAGGCTGCGCAGCGTGTCGTCATGGCTGACGCTGTTGCCCGGCAACCAGTAGTGTTGCGCCAGATCCGGGCCGATGGCCGGGTTGTCCGTCAGGTAACCGTCGCGTTGCAGGAAGAAGTGACGGGTTTGCTCCACCGCCATCATCGCCAGCAGATAGCCCTGATAGGAACAGGCGGACTCCAGCGACAGCAGGTGCGGGATCGCCAACGTCGGGCGCGGGCTGCCGCTGATGCCGAGGATCTTTTGCTCGACCTCGCGCGCCAGCGCGGTGATGGCTTCCGGCGTGCGCTGCTCGTCATCCCACTGATACAACGCCCACTCGAAGTACGGCACCAGCAGGATATGGCGTTCGTTGAACGCGCGCATCGGCTGGCGCGCCGCGATGCCGGCCTCAATCAGCGCATCGGGCACCGCTTCGCCGGCGGCGTTTTTCGCATAGCGTTTCAGCCAGTCGGCATCGTCCAGCAGGCTGTCGCAGAACATCGACTGGGTTTCGGCATAGGCCATCGAGGTCGGCGGAAACTCCTGCGAGAAGCACGGCGCATTCTGGCGGATGTTGGCGAAGTGCGCCGCGTGGCCGCCCTCGTGGAACAGGGTGTTGAGCCCGGAAGCGCCGCTGCCCACCTGCCCCGGCTGCGCCAGGCTGGTGAAGTTGATGCGCGCCGGCACCCATTCCTCCTGGCGCACAAACGGCGGCACCGGGCCGTGCATGAAGCCGTTCTCAAACTTGCCTTTGCGCACCAGCAGATCGAGATTCATCTCGGCGCCGCCAAAACCGATGTGCAGGCGTTTGAAGCTGTCGACCCAGCGTTCCAGCGAACGAGAAAACGGGAAGTAAGGATCCAGTTGACGGGTAACGTCGCCGGCGCTGGCGAAGCGTACGTTCCACGGCTCCAGCGCCTGGTCGCCCTTGTCGGCCGCCAGCTGCCGCAGGCTGCGCACGTTGGCCGCGCGGGTTTCCCGCTCGAAGCGATCCAGAATGGCGAACAGCTGCTCAGGCGTCATGCGCTCGGTTTTGTTCACCTTGTAATCGAAGTAGTTGCGATAGCCCATCTGGCGCGCAAAGCGGTTGCGCAGGCCGATCAGCTCCGGCAGGCCGTTATGCAGCAGCCATTGCTCCAGATCGCGCAGCGCCTGCTGCGAGCTGCGGCGAGAGTCTTCGTTCGGGTTGGTCGCCTGGTTGGTCAACAGCTCGCCGAGCGAGGCCGCCACCCGCCGCCCGTCGGCGTTCAGATGCGTGACCTGATAGCCCTTGCGACGCGAGTAGAGATCGGACTCGGCGTGGATGATTTGATCCAACAGCGCCTGCGCCTGCGAGTCTTCAATGGCGTTGCAGTCGAAGAAACGCAGCCAACCCTGCAGGCCATGGATCAGCGCATCGCGCTGCGCCTCCTGCGGCAATGCTTCGAGCCCGGCAAGCAGACTGCGGATCTCGGCCAGCCGGCGCGGTTCGGCGACGAAGCGCTTATAGGCGCTTTCCGCGGCGGAAAAGCGCGCCGAGACGTCTTCATCGCCGGTGCCCATGTAGTTTTGCCAGAACAGCTCTTCTTTGGCGCGGTGAACGTCGAGGTAATCCTGGTTCAATTGATTGAAGTAATCGAGAGCCTGTTGCATAACCGTCCTTCTCAGCCGATGAGGAAATATCCCAGTATAGTCGCGCTTAGGCCTGACGCAGGCGCTGCAGCCCCTGCTCCAGCGTCTCGCTCTCGCCGGCGGCCACCAGGCAACAGGCGACCTGCCGCTGGATGGCCTGCGGGATCGCCACCTCGCCAGCCAGACAGCGTTCAGTCCAGCGCGCGGTGGTTTCCGCGTCTTTCGCCGCCGGCAATGCCGGCGTTTCGTCCGGCAAGGTGCGCTCCAGCAGCACCTGCTGTTCGCCGCCAACGATGTGGTGAATCTGCGGACAGCGCAGCGGGTTGGCGTAGGCCTCGCCTTCCGTGCCGTGCATCAGCAACCCGCGGGCGCCAATCTGGCGGAAAAACGACGCCACCCGGCCAACATACTCCGGATGAGAGACGCTGGCGAGGCGCAACGCATCCTGTTCGCCAAACGGCGTCGCCAGCTTGGCCAGCGTATGGGCGCTGTTGCGCACCCCCATGCGCCAACGCAATCCGAGCTGCCGTGCCAACGGCGCCGACAGCGTGGAAACCGGCATGAATACCGCCTCGCCGTTATCGAGACGCCGCTGGGCGTGAGCGGCCTGTTCCGACCACGGCAGCCCCAGAGCGCGGAAAATCTCGGCGCTGGTCACGCGGGTGCTGTCGTCCAGGACGCCGTGCACCACCACCGGCAGGCCCACTTTCGCCAGCAGCAGCGCCAGCAGCGGCGTCAGGTTGGCCTGCTTGCGCGCGCCGTTGTAGCTCGGCAGCACTACCGGCAGCGGGCGCCCTTGCGGCGCCTGCAGCGACAATACCTGCTGCTGCATCGCCTGGTAGAACCCCAGCATCTCCTCTTCGGCTTCGCCCTTGATGCGCAGCGCGATCAGAATGCCGCCAAGCTCAAGTTCGGGGACCTCCCCGGCCAGCATCGCCTGATACAGTTGAAAAGCGGTCTGTTGATCCAGGTCGCGCGCATGATTTTTGCCGCGGCCTATTTCTTTGATAATTTTGGTGTAATCCATCCGAAGGTTCCCCTGGCTGCCCTTCAGTTAGCATACCCTATCCGCGCCGCCGCTCAACCTCCTGCGCCAGTCGCCGCTGCGCGTCATCGCCCTCGCGCAGCCCGGCGATGACCCCGCCGGCGTCGTCGGCGCGGCGGTTTTGGCTCATCTTCCATTTGCCTTCACGCCGGGTGACGGCGATCTCGATGCCGACGATGCCTTTAAGCTGCGCGGCGATGTAGTTGGCCGGTGCATCATCGAGTCGCCAGGGTTCCGGGCGTCGCCCTTCCTGCTGCGCGGTAAGAGCGATCAGTTGGCGGCGCAGCCAGGCCGGATCGTCCGTCACCGTCGGCACGCCATACAGCTGCACCACGCTGTAATTCCAGGTCGGCACCACCTTGCCGGTCTGGCGTTTGCTCGGGTACCAGCCTGGCGACACATAACCTTCCAGACCTTGAAAAATCACCAGGCATTCCGCGGCGTGCCGCAACCGCCGCCAGTGCTCGTTGGCGCGCGACAGGTGCGCCCGCAGCCGCAGCTGCCCCTGCTCGACATCAGCCACAAACGGCAGCGGGTCGGCCGTCAATCCGTGCTGGCCGTGGCTGACCAACAGCCCCAGCGGGTGGGCGCGGATCAACGCCAGTTGGGCATCCAGATCGTCTTCGCGAAATGCGGCGGGTTGAAACATCAGTGGGGCTCCTTATCGCTCTCTCATGATGACGACAGTAAAGCACCCGCCGGCGGCCTACTTAAGATCCGCTTTCTGAGTATTTCGAGTGATCCGCTTTAACAACAACAGGGCCACGCCCATCGCCAACAGATTAAATACCATGGCGCCGGCAAAGGCCTGGGCATAGCGCTCCGCCGCGCCGCCGCTCGCCAACAGCGGCACAAAACCGACGCCGCTGACCACGATGCCCAACGCGCCTCCCACCTGCTGCACGGTGGCGACCAGACCCGCCGCCATCCCCGCTTGCCGCTCCTGCGCCAAACCCAGCACCAGATTCAACAGCGGCGTCATGCTCAGCGCCTGACCGAATCCCAGAATCACCAACCCCGGCAGCAGCCGCAGCGGATGCGCCAGCGCCTCACCCCACAGCGCCTGCGCCATCAATAGCGCCAACCCGGCGGCGTAAATCGCCACGCCCACGCTCAGCACGCCGTTGCCCCACCGCTGCGCCAACCGGGGCGCCAGCATCGAGGCCAACATAAAGGCCGCGCTGGCCGGGGCGAACAGGCTGCCCGCCTGAAAAGGCGTCAGCCCCGCCCCCGCCTGCAGCAGCAGTGCGAAACACAAGAAAAACGAGGAGGCGGTGGCATAAATCGCCAGCACCACCGCCATACCCGGCGCGAAACCCGCCTGGCGGAACAGCGCCGGATCGAGCACCGCATCGTCACCGTGCTGCGCCAGACGCCGCTCCCAACGCAGGAAGCCCCACAGCGTCAGCATCGCCAACGCCAACATCGGCGCTATCCACCACGGCCAGCCGCGCGCCGGCCCCTCCAGCAGCGGCAGCAGCAACAGCGACAGGCCGGTCGCCGCCAGCCACAGGCCAACGCCGTCCAGCCGCTGCGCCTGCGCCACCCGCGATTCGGGAATGCGCCGCACCGCCCACAGCGCCAGTGCACCGATCGGCAAATTGATCAAAAAGATCATGCGCCAGCCGCTGCCGAACAGGTTGGCCTCGATGATAAATCCGCCGAGGATCTGGCCGAAGATCGCCGCCAATCCCAACGTCATGCCCAGCCAGGCGAAGGCGCGTCGCCGCTGTTGCGGCGCGTACAGCACCCGCATCAAGGCGTAAATTTGCGGGAACAACAGCGCCGCCGTCGCCCCCTGCAGAATACGCGCGGCGATCAGCAGGCCGAGCGATCCCGCTAGCCCGCACAGCAGGGAGCTCAACGTGAATCCCAGCATGCCGAGGCTGAACAAGCGCCGACGCCCGAAGCGATCGCCCAGGCGCCCACCGGCGATCAACAGCACCCCAAACGCCAGCTCGTAACCGGCGACGATCAAACCGACCCCGGCGAAATCGGCGGCGAACTGCCGCTGGATCACCGGCGCCGCCACGTTGACCACGAACAGATCGAACACCGTGACAAAACCGCCCAACAGCAGCACCGGCAGGCCGGGCAGCCCTCGCCGCTCACCAGATAATGAATGTTCCATACCACCTCCAGAGATTATGATGGCCGCAGTATGGAACAAGGTTTAAACTGTTACTATATAGCCATTTATACTACTACTGACAGCAACAGGACGGCCGACATGCCCCCACGCACCCTCGAACGCACCCGCCACGAACTGGGGGGTTTTCTGCGGCAAAAGCGAGAACAACTGTCGCCAGAGGCGGTCGGCTTGCCGAGCGGCAGCCGCCGCCGCACGCCGGGCTTGCGGCGCGAGGAGGTGGCGGCGCTGGCCGGCGTCGGCCTCACCTGGTACACCTGGCTGGAGCAAGGCAGGGAAATCAATGCGTCGGTGACGTTTTTGGAAAATCTGGCGCGGGTGCTGCAGCTCGACGCCGCCGGCCGCTACCACCTGTTCTTATTGGCGCATCAGCGCCCGCCGGTGCCGGTTGGGCATCAGTGGTGCCAGGTCTCGCCGTTGGTGCGGCGTCTGCTGGACGATTTGGCGCTGCGTCCGGCCTACGTCATGAACCTGAGTTGGGACATCATCGCCTGGAATCCGGCGGCACAGCGGCTGTTCGCCATCGGCGAGCGCCCGGCGCAAGAGCGCAACATGTTGTGGATGCTGTTTGCCGATCCGCAGCTCAATGAGCGCCTGCTGGAGTGGCAAGCGCAGGCGCCGCAAATCCTGGCCAGCTTCCGCCGCGACTACGCCCGCGCGCCGGAGGATGAGGTGATGCGCCAACGGGTGCAGGCGCTGGAGCGGGTGTCGCCGCCGTTCCGCCGGCTCTGGCGGCAGCATGACATTCACGGACGCTGTCAGGGACGGCGCAGCTTCGTCGTCCCGGAGATCGGCCCGGTCACCTTTGACCATGCCTCTTTCATCGTCGACGAAGAGAACCATCTGCGGCTGGTGATGTACAGCGCGCTGCCGGACGAACCGGCCAGCGCGGCGTTTGAAGCGCTGCTGCGCGAGGATTAACGACGGCTGTCGAAAATGAGTTTGCAGGCCAGCCCGGCGAACACGCCGCTCAGCAGGTAGTTCGGCCAGCGGGCGCTGAAACGGCGGCCGACGAAACGGCTTTTCATGCCGCTGACCGCCAGGATCACCCCGCCGTTAATCAGCAAGCCGACCAGATTCAGCACCGTCGCCAGCGCCAGCATCTGCACCACCACCGAGCCGGCGCGCGGATCGATAAACTGCGGGAACAGCGCCAACACGAACAGCGCCATCTTCGGGTTGAGGATGTTGGTCAGCAGCCCCTGTCGGAAAATGCGCGCCGTCGGCACCGCCTGCAACCCGGCAGAAGCCTGCAGACTGCTGCCGGATCGCAACGTTTTCCACGCCAGATAGAGCAGATAAGCTGCGCCCAACATTCTCACCGCGTCGTAAGCCAGCGGCACCGCGACGAACAGTTGCGACAACCCCAGCGCCGCCGCCAGCGCATGGCAGTAAGTGCCGAGTTGAATGCCCGCCAGCGAAGCGAAACCGGCCCGCCGCCCCTGGCTGACGCTGCGCGAAGCGATCAGCAGCATATCCGGGCCGGGGGTCAGCGCCAGCGCCACGCAGGCACCGGAAAACAACAACAGCGTTGCAGCATCAATCATGAATCACCTGATAAGAAGACGGACGGGGATGGCGCGTCCATCATAGCGACGCCGACGTGGCTTGTCAGCGCCGCTCGCGTCAGATCACCCACAAATCGAGATACTCGTTGACCGGCATCTGCGCCAGCCGCTGCCGGTCCAGCGACACCTCAAGAATGCGCTGCTGCTGCAGGGCCGGGAACTGGCGCGCCAGGTTGGTTTTGAACTTCTCGATCAGCAGCGGGATGCCCTCTTCGCGCCGCCGCGCATGGCCGATAGGATACTCCACGGCCACCTCATCCAGACGGCTGCCGTCGGCGAACTCCACCGTCAGCGCATTGGCGATCGAGCGTTTTTCCGGATCGTGATAATCGCGCGTGAAGGCGGGATCTTCATGGCAATGTATCTTGCTACGCAATGCGTCGATGCGCGGATCTTCGGCCACCCGGTCCTCGTAATCCGCCGCCGTCAGCCGGCCGAACAGCAGCGGGATCGCCACCATATACTGAATGCAGTGATCGCGATCCGCCGGGTTATCCAGCGGCCCCTGCTTGTCGATAATGCGCAGGCAGGCCTCGTGAGTGCGGATGCTCACTGCGGCGATGTCGGCGGCGGTTTTGCCGGCGGCCTGCATCTGACGATGCAGCGTCATGGCCGCCTCCACGGCGGTCTGGGCATGGAACTCCGCCGGGAACGAAATTTTAAACAGCACGTTCTCCATCACATACGCGCCGTACGGCCGCTGGAAGCGGAAAGGTTTGCCGTTGAACGAGACGTCGTAGAATCCCCAGGTCGGTGCCGTGAGCGCCGAGGGATAGCCCATCTCACCGGTGGCGGCCATCAGCGCCAGCCGCACCGCGCGGGCGGTCGCATCCCCCGCCGCCCAGGATTTGCGGGTGCCGGCGTTCGGCGCGTGGCGGTAGGTGCGCAGCGACTGCCCGTCCACCCACGCCAGCGACACCGCGTTCAGGATCGCCTCGCGGCTCAGGCCGAGCAGCTGCGCCACCACCGCGGTGGACGCCACCTTCACCAGCAGCACGTGATCCAACCCTACCCGATTGAAGGCGTTTTCCAGCGCCAGGCAGCCCTGGATCTCATGCGCCTTGATCATGGCGATCAGCACCTGCCGCATGGTCAGCGGCGCTTTGCCCGCCGCCACCGCCTGGCGAGAGAGCCAATCGGCCACCGCCAGGATCCCACCCAGGTTGTCCGACGGGTGGCCCCACTCCGCCGCCAGCCAGGTGTCGTTAAAGTCGAGCCAGCGGATCATGGCGCCGATATTGAACGCCGCCTGCACCGGATCCAGCTGGAAACGGGTGCCGGGCACCCGGCTGCCGTTCAGCACCTCGGCGCCCGGCACCACCGGTCCCATCAGTTTCTTGCAGGCCGGGTAGCTCAGCGCCTCCAGCCCGCAGCCGAGGGTATCGAGCAGGCAATAATGGGCGGTGCGGTACGCCGCCGGGGTATCGACGGCCTCTTTCATCACATAATCGACGATATCGACCATTTCGCGATCGAACGGCGGACGGCGGGTATTGGCAGACTCAAGCATCATGATTCCCAAAGGCTCCAGAGTGAAAACGACACGATAACGATCGGCGCTCAGCGCTGATCCAACGGTACGAAGGCTCGCGCTTCCGGCCCGGTATAGTTGGCGGACGGGCGAATGATTTTGTTGTCCTGCCGTTGCTCGATGATGTGCGCCGACCAGCCGCTGACGCGCGCCATGACGAACAGCGGCGTGAACATTTCGGTGGGCACCCCCAGCTGGTGGTAAGACACCGCCGAGAACCAGTCGAGGTTGGGGAACATGTTTTTGGTGTCGCGCATCACGCTTTCCAGCCGGTCGGCGATGTCATACAGCTTCATCGCGCCCGCGTCCTGCGACAGGCGCAGCGCGATCTCTTTGATCACCTGATGGCGCGGATCGGAGACGGTATACACCGGGTGCCCGAAGCCGATCACCACCTCTTTGTTGTCGATGCGGCGGCGAATGTCGGCTTCCGCTTCGTCCGGCGTTTCATAGCGTTGCTGGATCTCCAGCGACACCTCGTTGGCGCCGCCGTGCTTCGGCCCGCGCAGCGCGCCAATGGCGCCGACGATCGCCGAATAGACATCGGATCCGGTGCCGGCGATCACCCGGCCGGCGAAGGTCGAGGCGTTGAACTCATGCTCGGCGTACAGGATCAATGACGCGTGCATCGCCTGCTCCCAGCTGGCGGAAGGCGCTGCGCCGTGCAGCAGGTGCAGGAAGTGGCCGCCGATGGAATCGTCGTCGGTCTCCGGCTGAATGCGCTCGCCGTTGTGGCTGTAGTGATACCAGTAGAGCAGCATCGATCCCAACGACGCCAGCAGCCGGTCGGCGATGTCGCGCGCGCCGGCCGCGCCGTGCTGCTCTTTTTCCGGCAGCGTGCAGCCGAGGGCCGAAACGCCGGTGCGCATCACGTCCATCGGGTGAGATGCCGCCGGCAGCGCCTCCAGCACCGTGCGTACGCTGGCGGGCAGGCCGCGCAGCGCTTTGAGCCGCTGCTTGTAGGCATGAAGTTCGTCGCGGTTGGGCAACTTGCCGTGGATCAGCAGATGGGCGACCTCTTCAAACTCGCAGTGGCGCGCGAGGTCGAGAATGTCGTAACCGCGGTAGTGCAGATCGTTGCCGCTGCGCCCTACGGAACACAGCGCGGTATTCCCGGCGGGCACGCCGGATAACGCCACGGATTTTTTCGGCTTAACGCCAGTCGGGCTTTGCGGGGGGATCGCTTGGCTCATACTGTCCTCATTTGGCTTCTGCGTGAATGGCGCCTATTCGTCGCGTTGGCGAGCGAACAGAGCGTCGAGTTTCTCTTCGAACAAATAGTAGTTGATGCTTTCATACAGCTCGTTGCGGGTCTGCATGGTGTCGATGACGTTTTTCTGCGTGCCCTCTTCGCGCAGGGCGCGGTACACCCGCTCCGCCGCCCGATTCATCGCCCGGAAGGCCGACAGCGGATACAGCGCCATATCCACCCGGGCGCTGCGCAGCTCCTCGGTAGTGAACAGCGGCGTCGCGCCGAATTCGGTGATGTTGGCGAGGATCGGCACCTGCGTCGCTTCGGCGAAGCGGCGGTACATGCCCAGCTCGGTAATCGCTTCCGGGAACAGCATGTCGGCCCCGGCCGCCACGTAAGCCTGAGCGCGCTCGATGGCCGCCTCCAGCCCCTCCACCGCCAGCGCATCGGTGCGCGCCATGATCACGAAGTCCGGATCGCTGCGCGCATCTACCGCCGCCTTGATGCGATCCACCATCTCTTCGGTGGAGACGATGGCCTTATTGGGCCGATGGCCGCAGCGCTTGGCGCCGACCTGATCTTCGATATGCAGCGCCGCCGCCCCGGCCTTGCTCACCGAGCGCACCGTGCGGGCGACGTTGAACGCCGATGCGCCGAAACCGCTGTCGACATCCACCAGCAGCGGCAGCGGGCAGACATCGGTGATGCGGCGAATATCGGTCAACACATCGTCCAGCGTCGAAATACCCAGGTCCGGCAGCCCCAGCGAACCGGCCGCCACGCCGCCGCCGGAAAGATAGATGGCCTGGAACCCCGCCCGCTGGGCCAGCAGGGCATGGTTGGCGTTGATCGCGCCGGCGATTTGCAGGGGTTTTTCTTTACTCAGGGCCTGACGAAAGGCGAGCCCGGGTGAGCGCAGCGTCATGTCGTTCTCTCCGATTAGCTAGATGAAACAGACAGAGCAAGGGGCGGGCCAGGTTGCACTTTGGCGAGGAAAAAATTAAAAGCGATAAAAATAAGTGAGTTATAAAATTCGCGTCGCCATTGGGCAGACCAAGCGATAAAAAACGTTTCAGTTAACGTTTCAATCGCGGTTTCAATCGGCATATTTGAAACATGACTGAAACAAGGCTACACCTAATGCAGCCACTTCCATTCGGTAACCCACCATGAGCGATCACATCACGCCGTCCCGCACGCCGGACAAACCGGTGATCTGGACCGTCTCCATCACCCGCCTGTTCGATCTGTTCCGGGATATCAGTCTCGAGTTCGACCATCTGGCGACCATCACCCCGATCCGTCTCGGCTTCGAGGAGGCGGTGCAGCATATCCGCGCTCGCCTGGCTACCGAGCCTTGCGACGCCATCATCGCCGCCGGCTCCAACGGCGCTTACCTGAAAAGCCGCTTGTCGGTGCCGGTCATTTTGGTCAAGCCCGGCGGCTTCGACCTGCTGCAGGCGCTGAGCCAGGCGCGCAGAACCGCCGATCGGATCGGCGTCATCACCTATAAAACGCCCCTGCCCGCGCTGATGGAGTTCCAGCAAACCTTCGATCTGCCGCTGGAGCAGCGCAGTTACGTCACCGAAGAGGACGCGCGCGGCCAGATCGCCGAGCTGAAAGCTGCCGGCATTCAGGCCGTGGTCGGCGCCGGCCTCATCAGCGATCTGGCGGAAGAGGCCGGGCTCACCGCCATTTTTCTCTATTCCGCCGCCACCCTGCGCGCCGCCTTCAGCGATGCGCTGGACGTAACGCGCCTGATGCTGGGCGGCGCCAAGCGCGGCGGCGATTACGCCGCTCGCGATACCCTGCAGCCGCGCTATGGGCTGAGCGATTTACAGGGCGATTCCCCGCAGATGGAACAGACCCGGCGCACCATCATGCTGTACGCCCGCTCGCCGGCGGCGGTGTTGATCGAAGGCGAAACCGGCACCGGCAAAGAGCTGGCGGCGCAGGCGATCCACCGCGAATACTTTTCCCGGCGCGGCGCGCCGTCCAGGGGCGCGACACCGCCGTTCGTCGCCATCAACTGCGGCGCCATCGCCGAATCGCTGCTGGAGGCGGAGCTGTTCGGCTATGAGGAAGGCGCCTTCACCGGTTCACGGCGCGGCGGCCGACGCGGGCTGCTGGAAACCGCCAACGGCGGCACCCTGTTTCTGGATGAGATCGGCGAAATGCCGCTGCACCTGCAAACCCGGCTGCTGCGGGCGCTGGAAGAAAAAACCATCACTCGGGTCGGCGGGCAACAGCCGGTAAAGGTCGACTTTCGCGTCATCAGCGCCACCCACACCCGCCTGGAGCAGGCGATTCAACAGGGCGATTTTCGCGCCGATCTGTTTTACCGCCTGAGCGCCCTGCGGCTGCAGCTGCCGCCACTGCGGGCGCGCGGCGACGATATCGCGATGCTGGCGGAACACTTTCTGAAACAGTCGCTGGCGGCGCTCGACGCGCCGCTGACGGAGCCGCTGCGCGCCGCCCTGGCCGGGTGTTACGCCGCGCTGGGTCATTACGCCTGGCCCGGCAACCTGCGCGAGCTGCGCAACATGATGGAGCGGGTGGCGCTGATGCTGAGCACCGGCGTCGCGCCGAGCGGCGAGACCCTGCAGTGGCTGCTGCCGGAGCTGGCGGTGGCGCCGCCGCCCGAGACGCCGGCGCGCCCGTCTCCGCCCACGAAGCCCTGGCGCGGTGCGGAGGCGACCACGCCGCCGCCGCCCGGTTGCTCGGGATCAGCCGCACCACTTTATGGCGCCGGCTGAAAAAACCGCACTGAGCATCAGCCGGCGCGCGGCCGTCCGAGGCCGGCAGCAGTCGCGCTCGCCGATCGCCCAGCAGGTTCATGCCCGCCGCCGCCAGCAGGATGATCGCCGTCCCCAGCAGTTGCCATGCCGACAGCCGGTGGCCAAACGCCAGGCGATCCACCAGCATGGCGGCGATCGGGTAGATGAACGACAGCGAGCCGATCAGGTGGGTCGGCAGCTTCTGCAACGCGCCGTACATCAGCACGTACATCAGGCCGGTATGCAACACGCCGAGCGTCGCCAGCATCCCCCACTGGCCAACGCTGGCCGACGCATGAAAATCCACCAGCGGCAGCAGCATCACCGCCCCTACCGTCACCTGAATCAGCGCAATAAGATGCGGCGGCGTGCCCTTCAGCCGCTTGGCCGCCAGCGCCATCAGGGCGTAGAAAAACGCCGCGCCGAGCGCCAGCGCGATGCCCGCCAGATAATGGCTCTGCTCCCCCGCCTGCCGCGGCTGCGCCAGCACCACCAGCATCATGCCGCCGAACGCCAAGCCCAGCCACAGCAGCTTGCGGGCGGTCAGCCGTTCCCCCAGAAACAGCGCCCCCAGCCCCACCAGCATAAACGGCTGGGTGTTGTACACCGCGGTGGCGATGGAAATAGAGGCATAGGAATAGGCGGCGAACAGCAGCAGCCAGTTGATCACCAGCGCGACGCCGCCGGCGATCGCCAGCAGCAGCGTGGCGCGCGTCAGCGCATCGCGGCGCAGCTGGCCCAGCGCGCCGCACACCGCCAGTAGCACCAGCGCCCCCACCGCGCAGCGCCAAAACACCACGTTGACCACCGGCTGGCCGGACATCAGCACAAACCAGCCGATGGAGCCGGAAATCAGCATCGCCGCCGCCATCTCCAGCGAGCCGCGTTTTATCTCTGCATTCATTCTGCGTTCCTCAAAGCTTGCCCAGAGACATAGCTTGCGGCTTCGCAGGGCGGCTTTCCATAGCATAAAAAAGGCAGATGTGCTTAACTGCCTTTTTCTCGCAGCTACAATCAAGGAAACACCTAACGGAGGCGTTATGGATGATATCGATCGCCAAATCCTGACCATTCTGGCGGAAGATGCGCGCGCATCGTTGAAGACGCTGAGCGCGCAGGTGGGCCTGTCGTCGCCGAGCACGTCGGAAAGATTGCGGCGGCTGGAGGAAAGCGGCGTGATCCAGGGCTATACCCTGAACGTCAATCTGCAAGCGGTGGGTTACGCCTTTCAGTCGCTGGTGCGCATCAAGCCGCTGCCGGGCATGCTGAAGAAGGTCGAACAGCTGATTCAGGCGATCCCCGAAGTGGTCGAATGCGATAAGGTGACCGGCGAAGACTGCTTTATCGTGCGGCTGGTGGCGCACTCGATGGAACAGCTCGACCACACCCTCGATCGGCTGGCCGAACACGCGCAGAGCAACACCTCGATCGTGAAAACCACGCCGGTCAAGCGCCGCCTGCCGCCGCTGCTCTGATCAACGCCGCCGTTTGCGGGCGAACGGGTTGCCGCGCTTCTTCTCCTTTTTAGCCGCGTCGGCGGCGGATTTCAGCGCCGCCAGATGCGCCTTGTCGGCCTCCGGCACCGCGCGCTGCTCAATCGGGAACACCGGCAACGACGCCAACAGCCGCGAACCGTAGTTTTTGGTCAACAGCCGGCGATCGTAGATCACGATCTCGCCGTAACATTGGTTGCTGCGGATCAGGCGGCCGACCTGCTGGATCAGGTTGAACGAGGCGCTCGGCAGGCTCTGCACTTCGAACGGATAACGCTTCAGCGATTTCAGCCACTCGCCTTCGGTGATGATCACCGGGCTGTCGATCGGCGGGAACGCGATTTTGTGAATATGCACCTGGGTCAGCAGTTCGCCTTTCAGATCCAGCCCTTCGGCGAACGATTGCAGCCCCACCAGCACGCTGGCGACGCCCTTCTCCACCCGCTTGCGGTGTTCTTCCACCAGCCGGTAGCGCGGCTGGTCGCCCTGCACCAGCAGCATCAGCCGCAGATCGGTCACGTAGCTGAGGAAAGTCTGCATCGCCCGGTGGCTGCTGAACAGGATCAGCATGCCTTTGTGCTTGCCGCTCGCCTGCTCGGCGCGGAAAAACCGCGCCATTTCCTCGAGGTGCTCCGCCTCATTGGCGAGCGCCGGTTCATAGCGCATCTGCGGAATGACAATCTTGCCCTGTTCGACGTGATTGAACGGCGATGAGAGCGTTTCGAAGCGATCGCCGGCCTTCTCGCTCAGCCCGCTCATCTCTTGCAAACGCGCGAAGCTGTTCAGTGAACGCAGCGTGGCCGAGGTGACCACCACGTGCGGCACCTTGCGCCACAGCAGCTTTTCCAGCTGATCGCTGACGCGAATGCCGACGCAGTGCAAATACAGATGGGTGACGTTATCGCGCAGTTCGCGCGTGACCCATTTGGAGATCGGCGCGTTGGACGACTTGTCGAGCGCCGCCAGCCGCCACAGCTTGCTCATCGCCTCCAGATAGCCCAGCGTGCGGCTCATCTGAATGATCGAGCGGTGCAGACGCATGATGTCGTGCTTGCCGGTCTGTTCGGTAAGATCGTTAAGCACGAACTCCGCCAGCCCGCGCAGCGCATCGGTCAGTTTGAACAGCCGCGCGCAGCTCTCCACCATCTCCGCGGGCAGCTCGCCCATTTCAAAACGGTGCTCGGCCGCCACGCTGTCGCCGGGCAGATAGGCGCTGACCTGATGCTCGAAGATCTGCACCAGCTCGCGCAGCTCCTCGCAATGGTTTTTCAGCCGTTCGCTGTTGGCCAGCCCCGGCGGATTCTTCGGCCGGTACTGCGTCATGCACTGTTCGACCTGGCGCACGATCATGTCCAGCTGCAGGTTGGTCGACAGCGCGGTGATTTCCCCGTCGATCTCCAGCGCGTCGCGCGCCACCTCCGGCAAATGGTGGCCTTCGTCCAGCACCAGCAGCAGCTCTTTCGGGTTCGGCAGCACCGATTCCGTCTCCAGCGCCGCCATCACCAGCGCGTGGTTGGCCACCACCACGTCGGCGCTCTCGATCTCTTTGCGGGCGATATAGAACGGGCATTCGCGAATGTAGTGACAGTTGCGCCCCAGGCAGTTGGCCTTGTCGGTGCTCAGCTTGGCCCACAGCGGATCGTCGATGCTCTGCTGATAGTGATCGCGCAGCCCGTCCCACTCAAAGCGAGCCAGCGCCTTGGTCAGCTTCTGACACAGCGCCTGCTCTTCACCGCTGGACGGCGCCAGCTCGTCGTCGAGAAACAGCGTCAGATCGCCCTGTTGGCTAACGTCGGTGCTCATCGCCGCCAGATTGCGCGGGCAGACGTAACGCCCGCGGCCAAAGGCGCCGGTAAATTTCAGATCGGGAATAATCTTCTTCAGCAGCGGCAAATCCTTGCTGTAGATCTGATCCTGCAGCGCCACGTTGGCGGTGCTGACCACCAGCGGTTTGCTCTCCGCCCGCCCGACGGCGATGCCCGGTATCAGGTAAGACAGCGTTTTGCCGACGCCGGTCGGCGCCTCGATCGCCAGATGGCGCGGGTAGTCGCCGGCCAGCGTCTTCGCCACCTCGGCGATCATCTGACGCTGGGGCGCGCGGGAAATGAAATCCGGTATTTGCTGCTGCAGGGCTTTGTACCACTGGCCAATCTGATCTTTAACTGCGGAGGAGAGCGCCATTCAACTCTTATCTAAACGAAATGATGGCGCTATTGTCCCACAGACCGCCGGCGGCGTCAGCCCGAGTTACGCCTGCGGATCGATCATCGAGGCGCGACCGCCGCCGAACGACCACTCGTCCAACTGGGTGGTGGCGATCACCACCATCACATCCTCGGGGTTCAGCCGCAGGTTCTCCGCCAGCAGCGTCGCCAACCGCCGGTAAAAACGCCGCTTGGTGTCGCTGTCGCGCGGCCGCCCGGCGGTGATGTAAAACAGCACGAAATCCGCGCTGCGCGGCCCGCCGAGATAATCGCGATCGTAGATAAGCTCACCGGGGCGGTATTGATCGATCGCCTGAAATTTGTCCGCCGGCGGCACCTCGAAGGCCTCCACCAGCGCCTGATGCAGGCTGTCGGACAAGGTTTGCAGGTAGTCGGCGGATTTGCCCTGATGCAGGGCGATGCGGCTAAACGGCATGGGGCGCCTCCGGTTCCAGCTCGCGCAAGCGCGCCACGGCCGACGCCGCCGCGGGCCAGCCGGCGTAAAACGCCAGGTGGGTGATGAGCTCCGCCAATTGCGGGCGATCGACGCCGTTGCGCTGCGCCAGCTGCAGATGAAACGGCAGTTGCTCCAGGCGGTTAAGCGCCACCAGCGCGGCGACGGTGATCAAGCTGCGCTCGCGCGGGCTCAGCTCTGGCCGCTGCCAGACATCGTCAAACAAGACGCTGTCGCTGAGCTGCGCCAGCTTGGGGGCGATATCGCCGAACGCCTGTTGTCCGGCCCGGGATTCTGATTGCATCACACTCTCCTGTCAGTTGCAGATAGCCTTACGCTACCCGCCGACGAGGCGAGTGAAAATCGGGATTTTCGGCAGTCTCGGTTCAGAAAAACGGGAGGGTTCCCCGCTGGCGGCGGGGAGATGTCACGATTCCAGCGGCGCAACGCCGTCGAAATGGGCGCTCAGCAGCGCATTCAGCTCCGGCCGCTGCTCCACCCGTTCGGCGATGGCGTAAAGCCGCGGGCAGTGTTGCCGGAACCACGCGCGCCCCGGCCGCCAGTTGCACATCACCGCCACGTACAGATCCAGCGCGCTGAAGCTCTTGCCGAGAAACCACGGTCCGGCGGCGCCGGCGGCGGCGTTCAACTGCCGCAATAAACGCTCGCGATAGCTCATCACTGCGTTTTTCAGCTGTTCCGCCCCTTCCGTTTTCGGCTGCCAGCGCTGCGGATGGTCGGCGTAGGTGAAAGTGGGATAAATCTCCGCGTTGATGAACAACAGCCAGCGCAAAAAGCGCGGCAACAGCGGCGAGCCGCCGGGCGGCGCCAATTCGGCGTGCGGCGCGCGATCGTGCAGCAGCAGGATAATCGCCGCGCTCTCCGTCATCACTTCGTCATCAGGCAGCACCAGAGTGGGGACCTGGCCGAGCGGGTTCAACGCCAACAGGCGATCCCGCTCCGGGCCCTCCTGGGTGTAATCCACTTCCTCGTAGCCCCAGGGGAACGCGGTCAGCACCAACGCGGCGGCCACGATGGTCGAGCCACACCCCTGCGTACCGAACAATGTATAAGTATCGTGCATGATTCCTCCGGAAACCGATCAGGCTATCGGTAACTGTAGACCAGCCGCAGACCGTCGGTTGCAGAAAAAATTCACCCTTTGCGCGACTTTTTTAATCGTTCGACATGAAAATGAATTTTTTGTCATAAATAGATCACATTACTACGGTAAAAATTCTCCGCCGCCAACAACCGGACGGCACAGTAAAGCAGCAATGCAACTGATGATAGCGTCTTTTAATCGAATAAAGCAGGGTAACCCATGAAACGTAATCTTCTGGCCGTTATTATTCCGGCACTTTTACTTGCGCAAGCGGCACAGGCAGCAGAAATCTACAATAAAGACGGCAACAAGCTCGATTTTTACGGTCGTGTGAAAGCCCTGCATTATTTCTCCGATGATGCCGGCAACGATGGCGATAAAACCTACGTCCGTATCGGCTTTAAAGGCGCGACTCAGATTAACGATATGCTGACCGGTTACGGCCAGTGGGAATATCAGATCGCCGCTAACCATTCTGAATCCGACGGCACCAAAGACACTAAAACGCGTCTGGGCTTCGCCGGTCTGAAATATAAAGACCTCGGTTCTTTCGACTACGGTCGCAACTACGGCATTATTTACGACGTCGGCGCCTGGACGGATATGCTGCCTGAATTCGGCGACGACGCATACGTCAAAACCGACAACTTCATGAACGGCCGCACCAACGGCGTCGCCACCTACCGCAATAACAACTTCTTCGGTCTGGTCGACGGCCTGAAATTCGCCGTCCAGTATCAGGGCAAGAACGAAAACGACGGCCGCTCCGCCAGCAAGGCGAACGGCGACGGCTGGGGCCTTTCCTCCAGCTATGAAATCATCGACGGCCTGAGCGTGGGCGCCGCCTATGCCTCTTCCAACCGCACCGCCAGTCAGAAAGCGGGCACCTTCGGTAAAGGCGACAAGGCCGATATCTGGGCCGCCGGTCTGAAGTATGACAATAACGATGTCTACCTGGCCGCGACCTACTCGGAAAGCCGCAACATCGCGCCAATTTCCGGTACCGCCACCATCAATAACCGCTCCACTTCCGTCAGCGGCTTCGCCAATAAAGCCGAAGGCCTGGAACTGGTTGCGCAATATCAATTCGACTTCGGTCTGCGTCCATCGCTGGGCTACGTTCAGCAGAAGGGTAAAGATATTGAAGGCATCGGCGATGCCGACCTGGTGAAATATATCGACGTCGGCGCGTACTACTATTTCAACAAGAACATGTCGACCTATGTGGATTATAAAATCAACCAGCTCGACAGCAATAATAAGCTGGGTCTGAAAGACGACAACGTGATTGCCGTCGCCCTGACCTATCAGTTCTGATGTGATGAATGAATAACCACCACTGCAAACTTTAGCGTCACTTGATACCCAGAGTTTTATTTCGCCGGGCGGCTGCGTCCGGCTTTTTTGTTTTTATTTTCCCCGCCGGCGAATGCCCCCGCTTGCCTTGCCAAACAAACGGGTCTACATGTATAGCTTTCCCCCGAGCGGAATCAGCCATGCATAACGACGGTCGGTTTAACTATCACAACGCCGTGCGCTACAGCAGCGACGAACTGGCGAACATCCTCAACCACTGTTTTGAAAACTACATCGTGCGTTTCGTCCTCGACGGGCCGACCTTCGCCGCCCGTTTCGGAGCCGAAGATCTCAGCCTGAACGACAGCCTGATCGTCACCCATCGCAATGAACCGGTGGCGGTGGCGCTGATCGCCCGCCGCGGCCGGCACAGCCGGATCGCGGCCTTTTCCGTACGCCCCGAGATGCGCGGTCAGGGGCTGGGTAAGGCGCTGATGCAGCGGGTAGTAGCGGATGCCCGTCAGCGCGGCGATCATCGGCTGTCGCTGGAAGTGATCGAAGGCAACGAAGCCGCGCTGGCGCTGTACCACCGCGCCGGGCTGCGCATCGTGCGCACCCTGACCGGCCATCAGGCGCCGGCGGCCGTGCCGCCAGGCAAGGCGGTGCTGCAGGCGGTCGATCCGCTGACCGTCAGCCATCGCCTGACGGCGGAAGGCGCCACCGACCTGCCCTGGCTGATCGCCCCCGAGTCGTTGTTCAAACTGCCGGGCAAACCGCGCGCTTATACCCTCGAACGCCAAGCCTACGCCGTGGTGATGCCCGGCGCCGAGCACTGCTGGCTGCGCCTGATCTACGTGCCGCCGCAGCATCGCGGCCAGGGGCATGCCCGCGCCTTGCTGGCCGCTCTGCAAGCGCAGTTCGCCCCTTTGCCGCTGACCGCCAACGTTTTTGTGCCCGAGGTGGCCGCCCCCTTCTTTACGCATCTTGGCTGGCGGCAGGATCCCCTGCGTCAGTTCGAGATGGATATGCTGCTGGACAGTCCACAATAAAAAAGAGAGATAACAATGGCAGGAAAACAGGTACGCACACTCACCCTCGGCGCGGCGATGGGCGTCGCGCTGCTGGCCTTGACCGGTTGCGCGCAGCCGCCGCACGCCGACGCGCAGGCCCAGCAGCGGTTGGCGGATCAATCGGTGCTGGCGGTCAACTGGTTCCAACAGTCCGGCGAATACCAGGCGCTGGCGCATCAGGCGTTCAACAGCGCGCAGCGCGCCTTCGATCAGGCCAGGGCCGCGCCAGGCCGTAAAAAGGCGGTGGTGGTCGATCTGGATGAAACCATGCTGGATAACAGCGCCTACTCCGGCTGGCAGGCGCAGCAGGGCCGACCGTACGACGGCGCGACTTGGGCCAAATGGACGCAGGCCGAACAGGCCGCCGCGGTGCCGGGCGCAGTGGCGTTCGCCCGCTATGTTAACGCCCATCAGGGGACCATGTTCTACGTGTCGAACCGTAAACAGAGCGACTACGCCGCCACGGTGGCCAACATGCAGAAGCTCGGTTTCACCGGCCTGTCGGCAAAAACCGTGCTGCTCAGCACCGACACCGCCAATAAACAGGCGCGCTTCGACGCCATCAAACAAGCCGGCTATGACATCGTGGTGTACGCGGGCGACAACCTGAACGACTTCGGCGCCGCGACTTACCACCAGGACAATGCGCAGCGCCGGGCGTTCGTCAGCAAGAACCAGGCCAAGTTCGGCACCGAATTCATCGTGCTGCCCAACCCGATGTACGGCGACTGGGAAAGCGGCCTGGCTCGCGACTACAACAAGCTGACGCCGCAGCAAAAGCTGCAGGTGCGCCAGCAGGCGATCAAAGCCTGGCGCGGGCGCTGACTCAGGAATAGGGAGAAATGCCCCATATAACCTAATATTTTGTCAAAAAGGGATTAGCGGAGCATGCCGCCGAACCAATGGGGACGTTAGTTCGGCGGCATGAAGATGAAGAAATGTGGATGCTCACATTTTGGGTTGCGGGCATCAGAAATGTGAGAAATCGGTATCGGCACCGCCCTGTGAGTTAATCCAACAACGCTTCTCGGTGAAACGAGCACTTTCACATCCTTTCAGCAATATCAGAGTAGCTAATCCGTTAATTCTCTCGATTTTAATCGCCCGAACCGCGTAGCAGCATCCGCTCTTTGATGTAATCTGAACGTAACCTAAGCAGGCAAGGCACGGATCTTCAATGTCAAATGGCTATGGGGACTTGCAACATCATTACAGAACTTTCTCGAAACAGACCGCCTGTGGATTACCTCGATAACGGCCATAGTTTTCGCGTATCCGATACCCCTGAGCCAGATAAAACTTGATGGCACGTTGGTTCACTCTTCGAGTTTCCAGCCACAGTTGTCGATACCCCAACCATCGAGCCTGCTGTTCCAAAGCATGCAATAATTTACGGCCAATGCCGTTGCCAGGCTCCCGCACATACATTCGTTTCAGCTCTGCAACGCCAGAAGTTAATCGACGAAGCGCCCCACAAGCTACAGCTTCATCGTCAGCATTGCGTACCAACATAAAACAACCTCCATCCGCTTCTATAGAAGCAGGATCAAACGAGGACGTACCGCTATCGCCGGTGATCTCAGCCAACTGCACCGACAACTCCGCCATCAGTGTCAGTGCGTCCAAGCTATCGACTTCACTTAATAGTATCCGAAGAATCACAGCAGTTTGTACATATAGCAGGTGGCCTCCAACGCCCCGCCGTCGCTGGCGCGGGCGTATTGCGGGATGTCGCCCGCCGCCTCGAACCCCAATTGACGGTACAGCCCCTGCGCCGCGCTGCCGCTCAGGGTATCCAGCACCAACAGGCTGCGGCGATGACGCGCCGCCAGCGCCTGCACTTCCTGCATCAACAGCCGGGCGACGCCCTGCCGCCGCGCCTGCGGGTGCACCATCAGCTTGACCACTTCCGCCCGGTGACGGCCGTTGTCCGGCATCGCCAACAGCAGCTGCACGGTGCCGACCGGCCGGCCGTTCGCGAGCGCCACCAGCATCGCACGCTCTCCCCGCGCGATGGCCGGCAGCAACCCCTGCCAAAACGCCTGCGCCTGCGTCAGCGTGAAAGGCATGACAAAACCGATGCTGGCGCCGTGCGCCACGCTGGCGTGCAGCATTTCGGCCAATTCGGCAATGGCGCTTTGCGCCGCGCCGGCGTCCCACTGTTGCAATTCAATCATGGCTATGGCCTGCAAATAACGAGGGTGTAATGGGCCGGCTCATCGCCGGGGACATGGAAACGGGAGGCGCCGAACAGGCGGTAGCGCAGGCAGTCGCCGGATGATAACCGGAAAACGCGCCCTTCCAGCGTCAACTCCAGCTGCCCGGACAGCAGCCAGAGATGGTGCTCCAGCGCCGGAATCGACGGCAGGTCGTAATCGATCTGCGCGCCGGCATCGAGCCGGGCTTCGATAAATTCAGCCTTATACAACGCAGCGGGGGGAGAAACGGAGCGACGGTGAAAACCGCTGGCGCGATCGACCCACACCGGTTGCTGCTGCGGCCGCAACAGCTCCGGCGGCTCGTCTTCGATCTCGCTCAGCAGGCGCGACATGGTCAACCCATAGGCGGCGCACAGCCGGTTCAGCAACGACGCCGTCGGGCTGGTCTCGGCGCGCTCCACCCGCGAGAGCGTCGCCCGGCTAAGGCCGGTGCGCTGCGCCAGCTCCTCCAGCGACCACGCCCGTTGCTGGCGCAAATCCGCCAGCCGCTGCGCCAACCTCAGGTCGGCATTGTCCAGACCGTTATCCATCGTTCACACTCCGCTTAAAAAAATCCCATATAAGAGAAATAATCTCAAATTAGAGATATAGCAAGCGAATTTTAACAATGTCGCGCAGGAATAACGCCAGGATCACCGCAAACATCGCCGAATGAGGAGAAGCGTTCTAGCACTCGCGCGAGGACGGGTTGGGTACAAAATTGCCCGTCTCGGCGGCCGGCGGCGCGATTGCGGCGCAGCGCCAGGCGCTGAATACCGCCAGCAGCGGCGCCAGCGCGAACGCCAGGAACAGCCAACGCGCCGCCGATGCCGCGCCCGCCGCGCCGCCCGGATCGTTCAGCCCCGCCAGGTTGGCGATCATCCCCGCCAGCGCCGCGCCGAATGCGGTGGCGAACAGTTGCACCGTGGTGATCGAGGCGCCGGCGATGTCTTTGTCCGCTTCAGGCGCCACCTGCAAAATGCGCGTCAGCAGATGCGGCCAGCCGAAGCCGATGCCGAATCCCACCAGCGACAACGCGATGACGATCGGGGTCAGCGCCTGCCAGTGACCGCCGGAGGGCGTCGGCATCAGGATCGCCAGCGCCAGCAGGCCCACCAGCACGAACAGCGGCCCGCTGACGATCGCCCGGCGAATGCCCGCCCCGCGCCAGCCGGAGCTGAGGATTTCGGACAACGTCCAGCCGGCGGCCATGGTCGCGGCGATATAGCCGGAGATCAGCGGCGACTGGCCGTGCAGCAACTGCAGGAAATAGGGCACGAAGATTTCGCTGGTCATGCCGATCACCAGCAACGACACCGTAATATAGAGCGCCGCCAACGATGAGCCGCGCCGCAGCGCGCCATGCGGCAACAGGTGCGCGCGCGAGCGCGCCTCGCGCTTCATCAGCCAGGCCATCAGCGCCAGCGAAAGCGCGATGCCCGCCAGGTTGATCCAGACGCTGTGCGCCAGGCTGCCGGCGGACACCACCAGCACCGCCACGGTCAGCAACAGCAGCTGCGCGGTCGGCAGCGGCGCGGCTGCCTGCTGCGCCTGGCCCTTGGGCAGGATCAGGAAGGTAAACGCGGCGTACAGCGCCATGATCGGCAGCAGAATGCCGAAGGCCCAACGCCAGGCGTGCAACTCGGCGAAAATGCCGCCTACCGCCGGGCCGACCAGCGTGGCGATGCCCCACATCGCCGAGATAAGCGCCATGGCGCGCGGCCACAATCGCTGCTCGAACACCAGATTGATCATCGCGTAGGAGAGCGCAAAGATCAGCCCGCCGCCGAATCCCTGCACCGTGCGGCCGATCAGCATCACCGGCATGCTCGGCGCCAGCGCGCACAGCCCCGCTCCGGCGATGAAAAACAGCGAAGCGACCAGATAGGCGTTGCGCGCGCCGTAGCCGCTGAGCAAGCGGGCCGACAGCGCGGAGCCGAGGATCGACGCCACCACGAACAGCGTGGTGTTCCAGGCATAGAGCTCCAGACCGCCAATATCCTGCACCACCGAGGGCAGAATGGTGGTGGCGACCAGAATATTGATGGCATGCAGCGCCACGCCAAGCGAGAGCGCGATCGCACTGGCCGCATTTTTGCCGGAGAAAAGGTCGCTCCAGCGGCTATCGTCATGGGTTATCACGGTTGTTGTCCTGTTTTCAGAGGAATGGCATTGAGTTGGTCATGAGATTGCGTTAAATTTAACAAGAGTTATCTTGGAATAAGTTAGGGCGAGGCGGAGAAATATGTCAAGAATAAACTTGGAAAATGGCGGCAGCACCGCACAATCGGTCAGTGACCGTTTGCTGACGCTATTGAAGACCCGCGGCCCGCAGCAAGCCTCAGACGCAGGAAAAGTGCTCGGCACCACCGGTGAAGCGGCCCGCCAGCAGTTCGTCAAGCTGGCGAAAGAGGGGCTGGTCGAAGCGATCGCGGAAACGCGCGGCGTGGGCCGCCCGGTGCAGCTGTGGCATTTGACTGCCGCCGGTAACGCACGCTTTCCGGACACCCATGCGGATCTGACGGTGCAGCTGCTGCGCACCGTGCGTGACAAGCTGGGTGAACAGGCGATCGACCTGCTGATCGAGACCCGTGAGCAGGAAAACCGCATCAACTACAAGCAGGCGATGATCGGCGCCACCGATCTGCGCGAACGCGTGGCGCGCCTCACCGAGATCCGCTGCCGCGAAGGGTATATGGCCGAATGGCGTCAGGAGGAAGACGGCGCCTATCTGCTGGTGGAAAACCACTGCCCGATCTGCGCCGCCGCCACCGTCTGCCAGGGCTTCTGCCGCGCTGAGCTGAGCATCTTCACCGAAGTGCTGCAGGCGCAGGTGGAGCGCGCCGAACACATTCTGGCCGGCTCTCGCCGCTGCGCCTACCGGATTTCTCTCTTGTAACACCGGTTTTTGCCCGCGTTTTCAACCGGTACAGATTATTCTGCTTGTGCACCCCGCACCTTCCCTTCTAAGGTTGAATTATCGAATATTCAGGCAAACAACGGGCCCCGCGCCCGTTCTGACACCTCCGTCGGCGCGCTGCGCACGGCGGCAGAGTAACCCCACGGGAGTTGAACGATGAAGAAGCCGCATGCCGGATTCTGGCTGGCGACGCTGGGGCTGGGCGTCTGCTGGCTGCTGGCGCTGCTGACTCGCGATCGGCTCAACGGCATACTGCTGGCCGGTGCGGCGCTGGCGCTGATCTTTACCCCCGCCGCCCGCCGCAAGGGCGCCGCCCTGGCCGCCTTGGGCGGCATCGGCATGGATGGTCTGTGGAGCTACAGCGGCGTGCTGCATTACAGCGGGCAACACGGCCTGCCGCTCTGGACCATCGCGCTGTGGATCGGCTTCGGCTGCTGGTGGTATTGGCTATTGGACGTGGTCAGAGCGGCGCCCTGGCCGCTGGCGGTATTGGGCGCCGCCCTCGGCCCCTTCGCCTACGCCGTGTCCTGGAAACTGGACGCCCTGCTGCCCGGCATGCCGCCGGAGTTCATGCTGCTGCTGCTGGCCATCGGCTGGTCGATTTATCTGCCAGCCGTCAGTTGGCTGCAGTGGAAACAGCAAGGCCATTGAACGGCTTTCGGCCGCCGGAAAAATAATGCCGCAGGCCATTGCTTATCGGTTGCCCGATCGGGTTTACTGAGCGTTCTAATAATAATCATTCCCACAGAATACAATCCTATGCTTAGCCAACAAAGCCGTAGCGTCCTGCCGTTGATCGGGGCGTTGTTCACGTTATATATCGTTTGGGGTTCCACCTATTTCGTCATTCGTCTGGGCGTCGAACAGTGGCCGCCGCTGATGATGGCCGGGATTCGCTTTCTGCTAGCCGGCATCGTGCTGTTCAGTTTCCTGGCCTGGCGCGGCCACGCGCTGCCGACGCCGAAGCAGTGGCTGGCCGCCGGCGCCATCGGCATTCTGCTGCTGGCGGTGGGCAACGGCCTGGTGACGGTGGCGGAACACCAACACGTGCCGTCCGGCATCGCGGCGGTGATGGTGGCGACGGTGCCGCTGTTTACCCTCTGCTTCAGCCTGCTGTGGGGCATGCGCAACACCAAGCTGGAATGGGCCGGCATCGCGCTCGGGTTGGTGGGCATCGTGCTGCTTAATACCGGCAACAACCTGGTGGGCAATCCGACCGGCGCGCTGCTGATTTTGCTGGCGTCGGCCAGCTGGGCCTTCGGATCGGTGTTGGGATCGCGCATCTCGCTGCCGGCCGGGCCGATGGCCGGGGCGGCGGAGATGCTGGTCGCCGGCGTGGTGTTATTGGCAGCCAGCCAGCTGAGCGGCGAGCGCCTCGTTCAGATGCCGAGCACCGGCGGCTTTCTGGCGCTGGGCTATCTGATCGTCTTCGGTTCGATGCTGGCGATCAGCGCCTATATGTTCTTGTTGAAGAACGTGCGCCCGGCGGTCGCCACCAGCTATGCCTACGTCAACCCGGTAGTGGCGGTGCTGCTCGGTATCGGTTTTGCCGGTGAATCGCTGGCGCCGCGCGAGTGGCTGGCGCTGGTGATCATCGTGGCGGCGGTGGTGCTGGTGACGCTGGGAAAATACCTGTTCGCCCGCCCGGCCAACGTACAGGCCATCGACTGCGAACGGCGATGATCACAAAGGGCGGTCTGCGGGCCGCCGTTAAAAACGATTCTTGTTTCACCCGGCGAAGGGGCTATAATTCCCGCTGTTCCAAGCAACCTGCGAAATTATTCCTATGCTGAAAAAAGCGTTCGTCATCGTCATCGCCCTGTGCGCCTTCGGTTCTCTGGGCGGCGTATTCCTCGCCGGGCTGAACATCTACACCCGTTCCACCACCCCGCACGAAGAAAGCGCGCCTACCGGGGATACCGCCGCCACGCCGGCGCAAACCGAAACCCTTCAGGCCAAGTGATCGTCCATCCAACGCTGGCAGCGCTGCTGTAAAAAGCGCTGCAGCTGCCTGACGCGTTCCGACACCTGCGAACGATGCGGGCAGACCAGATTGATCGGCACCGCGTCGCTGCGCCATTCCGGCAACAGTTGCACCAGCCGCCCGGCGTGAATGTCGGCCGCCACGTCGATCGCCGACTTGCGCACCACGCCGTGCCCCGCCAGCGCCCAGCGCCGCGCCACCTCGCCGTCATCGGTAAAATAGCTGCCGTTCAGCGGCACTTCGACCCCCTCCTCACCGCGCCACAGCCGCCATTCCACCTGCCGTTTGCCGCTGGGCTGATACACCAGAATGCTGTGCCGAACCAGATCGGCCGGCGTTTGCGGCGCGCCGTGACGCCGCAGGTAATCCGGGCTGGCGCAGATCAACCGCCGATGCTGCGGCAAGATCGGCAGCGCCACCAGCGAAGAGTCGGCCAGCGGCCCGAAGCGCAATGCCACGTCCACCGGTTCGCGGAACAGGTCGGCCTGCCGATCGTTGATCAGAAGCTGCAGCTGAATATGCGGATGCTGCAGGCGGAACTCATCCAGCCAGCAGAGCAGCAAATTGCGGCCAAAATCCGACGGCGCGGAAATCTGCAGCACCCCGGACAGCCCCTGATGCTTCTCGCGGATCGCCTGCTCTCCTTCGGCTAACGCGCCCAGCGCCAGGCGCGCGCTGTCGAGATAGCGAGCCCCCTCCTCCGTTAACCTCAGGCTGCGGGTGGAGCGCACCAGCAGCCGCGCGCCCAACTGCTGCTCCAGCCTTTTCACCGCAATGCTGGCCGCCGCCGGCGTCATATCCAGCGCGCGCGCCGCGGCGGAAAAACTGCCGCCGTCCACCGTGCGGACAAACACCTCGAGATCGACAAATGAGGTCATGTATTTCCCTTCTTAGAGAGCCGGATTCACGGCGTATCGGATTGACGATAAAACGCCCAATTGTTATGATTAGATCATAATAAATGGAGCTTTGATCAATGGATGAACACAACGGACTGGACTACATCCTTAGCCTGCATGGCACGCGGGTCAATCGTGAGGATGGCTATTGGTGGAAAATCGAGGCTTGGACGGTGACCCAAACGGCCTTTATCCCTCACGGCATCCGTTACAATTTGACCTTGCATGATAACCACAATACCCGGGTTTTTGGCATAGACAACGCGCATGCCATTAAAACACCCCGCAAAGGTAAATTTTCGGGCCGCGTCGTTTACGATCACCAACATGACTCCCCGACGGACAAAGGCTCACCCTACGAGTTTCATTCCGCCTATCAGTTGGTGGAAGATTTTTTTATCCGGATAGACGAAGTCATACGCAAGAGAGAAAACCGAGGTTGATGATGAAAGCACTGATTGGCGTGATGCCTGAAGAACTGATTCGCAAGCGCACACTGGCGATCGCAAAAGGGGAATACCAGCCACAGGAACGTGAGCCCAAAGTGTGGTTTACGTCGATGATTGCGCTGGCCCAGGTGCTCAGCAACGAGAATATTGCCCTGCTGCGTCTGATCGACACTGCCCGCCCCGAGACCATCAGCCAGTTGGCCGAACTGTCGGGGCGCCAGGTCAGCAATCTGTCCACCACGCTGAAAACGCTGAGCGGGCACGGCCTGGTGGCACTGGAAAAACAGGGGCGTTCAGTGAAACCCCGAGCGCTGTTTACCGATTTCGAAATCATCGTGGATCAGAAGCTAAACGCCCGCTTTAGCGCGGCATGATCTTTAATATTTATTAATAAGTGTTTATCAGTAAGGCCGATTGTTAGGTGATTTTCAATCAGGAAAGATAGATCCCGTTGAAACTTACCTAAAAAGAGGCCTTAACATGACGATTCCTGACTCCCCCCTGAAACGACAAAAGCTGGTGATCCTGGGCGGCACCAGCGGCATTGGCGCCGCGGTGGCCTACGCGGCGGCGGCGCGCGGCGCTGAAGTGGTGCTGGCTTCGCGCCGCCTTCCCCACGCCGGGGAGAAAAACGACGCGCTGCATCTGATGCAGGCCGATCTGACCGATGAAGCGTCGCTGCATGCGCTGTTTGCCGCCGTCGGCGCTTTCGACCATCTGGTGATCACCGCCGGGCCGCTGGTGCAGGCGAAACCGCTGGCGGAGACTGCTTTTGAGCAGGCGCAGGCCGACTTCAACGTCAAATTCTGGGGCAGCTTGCGCGCGGTGCAGGCCGCGCTGCCGACGCTGGCGCCGCAGGGCTCCATCACTCTGACCTCCGGCCAGCTGTCGCGCAAATACCTCGGCGGTCAGTTGATCAAAACCGGCATCAATGCCGCGCTGGAAGCGGTCGGTAAACAGCTGGCGAAGGAACTGGCGCCGCGGCGGGTGAACGTGGTCAGCCCCGGCATCACCGCCACCGAAGCCTACGGCGGCATGGGCGCCGCGCAGCGTCAGGCGCTGTTCGAGCGCGTGAGCGTCAGTCTGCCGGTCGGCCGGATCGGCCAGGCGGCCGACGTCGCAGCGGGTTACCTGCTGGCGATGGAGAACGGTTTCGTCACCGGCAGCGTGATCGACATCGACGGCGGCGGCCTGCTGTAACGGCGGCTAGAGCGCCGTTACGCCCTGTGCGGCTGCCTGCTGCTCCAGCACGGTGATAATCTGGTAAGCCGAGCGCGGCACCAGGCTGAAATCGCCGATCAGCAGGCGGTCGCTGACCGCCTCATCCAGCATCGCTCGGGCGCCGGCGCGCAGGATGTCCACCTGTTCCGGCGGCGTGCCGGCTGCGGTGATCAGCGGCAAACCCGGCACCGCCGCCGTGCGGCCGATGATTTTCAGCCCCTCCAGCGCCTGCGGCTGCGCGCGGCGCAGCAGTTCCATGCTGATGGAGTCGATGGCGGCGATATCCGCCTGCCCGCTGCGGATCAGTTTCAGCGACTGATAATGCGCCCCGGAGGCGATAGCTGCACCGAAGAATTTCCCGTCCTGCGCCAGCGGCGCGATCAGCGCGCGTAAGCCGTTGTAGCCGGACTGGGAATCGGTGCTGTTATACGCCACCGTCCGGCCGCGAAAATCCGCCAGCCGTTCGCCGGAGTCGCCCGCGCGCACCACCAGCCAGCTGCGGTAATTAGGCCCGTCGCACCCTTCCACCCGATAATGATAGGTTCCGATCAGCTGCACCTGCGGCAGGCTGCTGACCAACGGATAACCACAGGTTTGGCTGAGCAAGAGATCCTCGCGCCGCCAATGCTGCGCCAAATCGTCCGGCCAGCTGAGCCGTTCCGGCGCCGCCGGCAGCCCCAGCCGCAGCAGCTTGCCGCGCAAGACCTGCCAGAAAGCGTCGGCCTGCTCCCGGCCAACGCCGTACATCGGTAGAGACACCTGCATCATTTCCCCCTTACCCCGCCGGAGTGGCCGCCAGCGTATGCTGACGCCAGGCGGTGAGATAACGCACCCAACGTTCGAACAGCATATCGGTGATAATAGCCAACAACGCCACAACCGCCGCGCCCTGGATCACATAGGCGGTGTTAAACCCGGTTAGGCCGATGATGATCGGCGAACCGAGCGTTTTGGTACCGACGGTGGAAGCGATGGCCGCCGTGCCGATGTTGATGATCACCGACGTGCGGATCCCGGCGACAATCACCGGCGCCGCCAGCGGCAGTTCAACCCGCCACAGTATTTGCCAGGCGCTCATCCCCACGCCGCGGGCGATCTCGCGCGTGGCGGGCGGCACCGATTCGATGCCCGCCAGCGTGCCCTGCAGGATCGGCAGCAAGCCGTACAGCACCAGCGCGATGATCGCCGGCTGCTCGCTGAAGCCCATCACCGGCACCGCCACCGCCAACACCGCCACCGGCGGGAAGGTCTGCCCCACCGCCACCACCGTTTCCAGCAGCGAACGAAACTCCCGGCCGCCGCGTCGGGTCACGGCGACGCCCGCCGCCACGCCGAGAGCCACCGCAATCAGGCTGGAGATCGCCACCAGCGACAGGTGCGCCCCCACCAGCGCGATAAAGCTGTCCTGCTGATAAATGGGCCGGTCCAGATCGGGGAACCAGGCGGCAAACAGACCGCGCAGATGATCCATACCGAACACCAGCGCCAACAGCAGCGCCAGCGTCCAGGGCAGCGGATCGCGCAGCAGGCGCCAGAGACGCCCGCTCATGACAGCGCCTGCCCGGCGATCAGATCGTGGAAGTGCAGAACCCCCAACGCTTCGCCCCGTTCATCCACCACCGGCAGGCAGTCGCTGCCGCGCGCCACGAACACCGATAGCGCCTCGCGCAGGCTCATGGCAGCGGCGATCGGTTCGCCCCCGGCGACACCGGGCCGCACCCGCTCCGCCACCGTCCCCAGCGACAGCAGCTTGATGCCGCGATCGCTGCGCCCGAAGAAGTCACGCACGAAGTCGTTGGCCGGGGCGGTCAACAGCGTCAGCGGCGTGCCCTGTTGTACCACCCGCCCCTGATCGAGCAGCACCAGACGATCCGCCAGGCTCAACGCCTCGTCGATGTCGTGCGTCACCAGCACAATGGTACGGCCCGAGATCTGATGAATACGCGCGATTTCCGCCTGCAGCGCCGCGCGGGTGACCGGATCCAACGCGCCGAACGGTTCGTCCATCAACAACACCTCGGGATCGGCGGCGAGCGCGCGCGCCACCCCCACCCGCTGCTGCTGCCCGCCGGAAAGCTGGTGCGGGTAGCGACGGCGAAACAGATCCGGCTCCAGATGCAACAGCTCCAGCAGCTCGGTCACCCGATCGCGAATGCGCGCACGCGGCCATTTCAGCAGCTGCGGCACGGTGGCGATGTTCTCCTCCACCGTCCAATGTGGAAACAGGCCGATCGATTGGATCGCATAACCCATGCGCCGCCGCAGATCCTGCGGTTTAAACGACTGGATCTCTTCGCCGGCAAAGAGAATCTTGCCCCGATCGTGTTCGATCAGGCGGTTGATCATTTTTAACGTCGTGGACTTGCCGGAACCCGAGGTGCCGATCAACACGGTGAATTCGCCCTCGGCGATGTGCAGCGTGAGATCGTCCACCGCCGGCTTGCCCTGAAAAATTTTGCTGACTTGCTCAAAGTGAATCATCGGCGCGATACGTCCAGGATTGAAACCCAAAATTTAAACAGCGAATCGACGATGACCGCCATCATGACCACCGGGATCACCCCCAGCAGAACCAGATCCAGCGCGCTGCTGAGCAGCCCCTGAAACACGATGGCGCCAAAGCCGCCGGCGCCGATCAGCGCCGCCACCACCGCCATGCCGACGGTTTGCACCGCCAGGATGCGCACGCCGGTCAGGAACAGCGGCAACGCCAACGGCAGCTGCACGCGCAGGAAGATCTGCCCGCGCGTCAGCCCCATGCCGGTGGCGGATTCAATCACCCCGGCCGGCACGCTCTGCAGCCCCGCCACCACGCTGCGCACCAGCGGCAACAGCGCGTACAGCACCAGCGCCACGATCGCCGGCGCCATGCCGATGCCGCTGACGCCGTGTTCCGCCAGCCAGGGCACCGCCGCCGCCAGCCCCGCCAGCGGCGCGATCAGCAGGCCGAACAGCGCGATGGAAGGCACGGTCTGGATAATGTTCAGCGCGGAGAAGATCGGCCTCTGCCAGCGCTCGGAGCGAAAACACAGCACCCCGAGCGGCACGCCGATCGCCAGCGCCGGCGCCATCGTCGCCAGCAGAATGGTCAGGTGCTGCAGCAGCGCGGCGTCAAACACCTCCTGCCGATTGTGGTACTCCTTCAGCAGCGACAGCTGATCGAGCTGATGGCCGAACAGCAGCAGCGCCGGCGGCACCAGCACCAGCGCGTTGCCGAGCATTCGCCGCAGGTGCGACGCGGTGAGGCGCGTCATCGCGTCGGCGGCGATCAGCAGGCTCAGCGCCATCGTCAGCCAGGCACCGCTGCCCCAAGAGGTGCGCGCCAGGCGCGATCCCTCCTGCGCCAGGCGTTCAGCGGCCTGTCCGCCGATCCAAAAGACCAGCGTCAGCACCCCGCAGGCGGCCAGCGCCGTCAACAGCGCACGCCCCCGCGTCGGCGGCAACAGGCTGAGGATCGCCAACGCCGCCAGCGGCAACAGCAGCCACAGCGCCGGGCCGTGCAACAGGGAGAATAAGGACAGGCTTTTACCCGACAGCAGACGATTGGGGGCATAACTGAGGAACGGCAGGCCGAAGGCGGCCAGCAGCAACAGCACGAACAGCGTTAACAACACGCGATGTTTTACGGCAATAGTCAAAGAAACTCTCCGGCGCCATCGGTTTTCCCCCTCTTCCGTAGCAAGAGGGGGCACCTCGGCGTTATCCCTTAACAAATCCTTTCTCTTTCAGGTAAGCGGCCGCCACCTGTTTGGCGTCCTGGCCTTCCACGGCGATCTGCGCGTTGAGCTTTTGCAGCGTCGGCCCATCCAGCGAGGCGAACACCGGTTTCAGCAGTTCAGGCAGATTGGCGTGCGCTCTCAGCGCCGCTTCACGCACGATCGGCGCCGGCGCGTAGATGGGTTGTACGCCTTTCGGGTCCGCCAGCGTCTGCAACCCCAGCGCCGCCACCGGGCCATCGGTGCCGTAGGCCATCGCCGCGTTGACGCCGGAGGTCTGCTCCGCCGCGGCCTTGATAGTCACCGCCGTGTCGCCGCCGGCCAATGACAGCAGCTGATCCTGATTCAGCTTGAAACCGTAGGCGTTCTGGAACGCCGGCAGCGCATCCGGCCGCTCGATAAACTCCGCCGAGGCCGCCAGCTTGAACTTGCCCCCGCCGTTAATCCACTTGCCGAGATCCGCCAGCGTTTTGAGATGGTTGGCGTCCGCCACGTCCTGCCGAATGGCGATAGTCCAGGTATTGTTGGCCGGCGCCGCGTCCAACCAGACGATTTTGTTTTTGTCGTAGTCGAGCTGTTTCACCTTCTCGAAGCCGGCCTGGGCGTTCTTCCATGCCGGATCTTTCTCATCGGAGAAGAAAAACGCGCCGTTGCCGGTGTACTCCGGGTAAATGTCGATCTCGCCGGAGGTAATGGCGCCGCGCAGCACCTTGGTAGTGCCGAGCTGCAGTTTGTTGGTGGTTTTGATGCCGTTGGCTTCCAGCACCTGCACGATGATGTTGCCGAGCAGCGAACCTTCGGTATCGATCTTGGAGCCGACGCGTACCGAGTCGGCCGCCTGCGCCAGACCGCCGGTGGCCAGCAGAGCCAGCGCGACGGCAAAGGAACGTCCGCGTGATAAGGTGATTGCCATACTTTTCCTCTGGTTATATGTTTTCCGGCTCATGGGCCAGTTCGGTTGGAAAATCCTGAGAAACGCGCTTCCAGCGCGCAATAAATTTTTTCTTCGGCCGGGCACCGCGTTCCTCCCGCCGTTCGCCGGCGCTCAGTGGATGCACGCCGACGTCGATCGGCGTCAGCGCGTAATCGCGCAGCCACTCGCCGTAGCCTTGCGCGACAAATCCCTGGCTGCGGCGCTGATACGCTTCGCGTTCCGCCAGATAGACTTCACGCAGGCCATACCAGGGCAGGCCGGGCAGATCGTGATGCACTAAATGGTAGTTCAGATTGAGAAACAACAGCCGCCACGGCCAGCCCGCCTCATTAATAATAGAACGTGCCTGCGGTGCGTCCACGGCGCGATGCTCAAAAAACGATCTTACCTTGGTCAGCGCCAGCGCCGGATAGCTGATGGCCAACAGGTAAAACGCCGTACCGATACCCTGCGCCTGCAGCCAGTGCAGCAGCGCCGCCAACAACGACAGGTGCACCAGCCACATCGCCCAGGCGCGCCATGCGCCACCGGCAAGCGCCTTCACCGCCGCGGCCAGGGTCGCGGCGATATCCAGCGCCGGGCCGAGGAGCACCCGGCCGATCAGCGTATTGCGCACCGCGGCCAGCAGCGGCAACAGGCGGGGATAACGCCGCCACTGCGCGGCGCTGAAGTAGTAACTTTCGGGATCTTCGTGCGGATCGGTCAGGTGTTCATTGCGATGGTGGCGCAAATGCGAATCGCGATACAGCCCATAGGGATACCACACCGCCAGCGGCAACAGGCCGAACAGCTGATTGACGCGCGGCCGGCGCGTCGGATGGCCGTGGATCAGCTCATGCTGCAGCGACATATACCCGGTGGCCAGCAGGATCAGCAGCGGCGTGCCAAGCCACGGGCCCAGCGCCTGCCAATAATGCGCCACGCCAAACCAGCCGCCGTACACCGCCGCCATGATCCCCCAGGTGGGCAGTTCCAGCCGCCAGTGCCAACGCTGATAAAGCCGCCGGATCCGGTCGCGTTGTTCGGGGTGCAAATAGTGGGCGTGGGACATGCTGCGGCTCGCGGTTGGGGATTTTCCCCCAGTATCCGTGAGCCGCAGTGACGTTCAAAATAACGAAAATGGCAAAGCTAAGTGAAAATTCA
This sequence comes from Serratia sp. EWG9, assembly GCF_019913725.1. Lineage (NCBI taxonomy): Bacteria > Pseudomonadati > Pseudomonadota > Gammaproteobacteria > Enterobacterales > Yersiniaceae > Serratia > Serratia sp. EWG9. The sequence continues at coordinate 45,328 of NZ_JADNRO010000005.1, read as the reverse complement.
GCGGGTTGCGTACGCGTCAAAGCGAAAAAACGGGCCGCGCAGGCGGTGATATCTGTCAGTTAAACCTGACTGGCATTTTTTATCCCATCTTTGTGTGTTTTGTGTAGCCTGAATTGCCGTAAATGTTCCGCATTTATCTGTTACTACAATGAACGGCAATTGGAGGGGCCGAAGGCGCGGCCCCTCCACCCGCGCCTTCGCTTAACACCGTCTGTCCGCTACGCGGATACCCTCGCCGCGTCTGCATTGTCGGGCGGGTCGGCTACGACAAACGTCCCTGTTAGTCTCGCCTCAACGGCCTTCCCTGGCCGGTTGCCCCTGACAACGCCGTCTTGCTCGGCAGCCGGTGATGCACGTCAAAGGTCAACACCCGAGCTGGCAGCTACCGGGCAACCCGTACTTTATGAGGTTATAGCAGAGAAGAGGAATCGGAGATGAGCACGGTATTGGACGCCCTTGAAGACGCCGAACGCAGGCATAGCGCATTAGGCGAAACCGCCATGGACGGCGGTTTCAGGTGAGACAGGCAGGGACGCCTGTCGCAACCGGCCTCAATGCGGTATGGCGGAGGGAGGACAAATCTGCCTGGAGCAGATTTGAACGCTGCTTGCAGCGGCCCCGAAGGGGCGAGGCCCAGGGATGGGCTGAGTAACGTTGGCAAAGCCAACCGTCTGATAGGGCAAAGGCGCGGGTTGCCAGGGGCCGCGCCTTCGGCCCCTGGCTCGGTCGAGGTGCGGGAGTCTCATGATGCACCTCTCATTTATCGACCGAAAACGTCACGAGTACTTCAAAAAAACGCTAACTGACAAGCATTGGCCGCGCAAGCAGCCCGTCGGTCACATCCCTTTAGGGAACGAAATCGAGCACCACGGCGTTGAACAACGCGTATTCAGTGGCGCTGGCCATCGGTGGAAACTGCGCGCGCTGCACCGCCGCGTTGGCCGCCGCGCACAGCGGCGCATCGCCTCTTACGATCTTGCTGCTCGCCAGTTTCCCGTCCGGCCGCAAACGGATGCTGATGGTGCAGCGTTGGCCGCGCGCATGCTCCGGCAAACGCAGCTCGCGGCTCACCGCGTTATGCACCCGCACCGGATAGCTGAGCGGCGCCGCAACCGGCGCCTCGGCCTGCGGCGACGGCAAGGGGGTGCCGGCCTGACGCCCGGCGCCCGCGCCGCAGCCGCTCAACAGTAACAGCGCCAACAGGCTTAGTGTCTTTTTCATTCCCTATGTCCTTATTGGGGATTAATCTTTATCGAGCGCCCTTACTGCGCCGCTGGGTAAGCCTCACCGTCATCTGCGTAACGCTGCAGCCGCTCGCGCCACCACTTGGCCGCCAGGCCGCTGGCGCTTTCCCGCCAGCCGAAGTAGGCGATGTCGCTGCAACGTTCCGATTCGACGCGTTTCGCCACCAGTTCGCCGCTGTTCAGGTAAGGTTCCGCCAAGGCGCGCGGCAGATAGCCGCAGCCCAGCCCGGCCAACTGCGCCTGCAGTTTGGCGTCGAAGCCGAAGACTGTCAGCGTGTCTTGCTCTTCCAGCAGGTTCAGGCTCTGCGGCGCGTTGACGCGCGAGGTATCGCGCACCACCACCGCCCGGTGCTGACGGATCTCATCCTTCGGCAACGGTTCCGGCAGTGCGGCCAGCGGATGCTGCGGCGCGACGGCGAACACGTAATCCAGCTGCCCCAGGCGGCTGAACGCATAGCCCACCCGCGACGGCGGCTCGCAGATGGCGCCGATGATAATGTCGGCGCAGCCGTAAACCAGCGACTCCCAGGAGCCGGCCAGCACCTCGTGGCTGAAGCGCAGCCGGGTATGGTGATGCTGCCGGTAGAACTCTTCTATCAGCGGCAACAGGCGGGCAAACGGGAAGGAGGCGTCGATCCCGAGCGTGATCCCGCTTTCCCAGCCGTTTTCGACATAGCGCGCCTGCTGTTCCAGATCCTGCGCCGCGCGCAGCAGCACCCGCCCTTTTTCCAGCATCAGCTTGCCGGTATCGGTGAACTTCGCCCGATGGCCGGAGCGATCGAGCAGGGTGATGTCGAGATCGTTCTCGAGCTTTTGCACCATATAGCTCAGTGCCGAAGGGGTTTTAAACAGTGCGGCGGCCGCGGCGGCGAAAGATCCGTGCCGGTCCAGCGCGTCCAAAATCAGCAGCGCTTCCAGGTTTAATCTCATGTTTTCTCCCGTGTATAAAAAAACTCAACAAGTCGGCAAAAATTCTGCGGTATCTTTGAAATCGCCCTCTGCCTACCATGGGTTTTATCGGCGTTACACTCATCAGATGTTCAACCGAAATATCACTGGGAAGGTAAATTATGTCCAAGTTTCAACTGCTTGATAAAGACAACTCCGCACTGATTTTTATCGATCATCAACCGCAAATGGCCTTCGGCGTGGCTAATATTGATCGTCAGCAACTGAAAAACAACGTTGTTGGTTTGGCGAAGGCAGGCAAGATTTTCAACGTTCCTACCCTTTTCACCTCGGTCGAAACCGAAAGCTTCAGCGGCTATATCTGGCCGGAGCTGCTGGCGGTACACCCTGAAATCACCCCGATTGAACGCACCTCGATGAACTCCTGGGAAGACGCGGCCTTCGTCAAAGCCGTGGAAGCCACCGGCCGCAAAAAGCTGGTGATCTCCGCGCTGTGGACCGAAGTGTGCCTGACCTTCCCGGCGCTGATGGCGCTGGAAGCCGGCTATGAAGTGTATGTGGTGACCGACACCTCCGGCGGCACCTCCGTCGATGCGCACGAGCGCTCGATCGATCGCATGGTGCAGGCCGGCGCCGTACCGGTGACCTGGCAGCAGGTGCTGCTGGAGTACCAACGCGACTGGGCGCGCAAAGACACCTACGACGCGGTGATGGCGCTGGTGCGCGAACACAGCGGCGCGTACGGCATGGGCGTCGACTACGCTTACACCATGGTGCACCACGCACCGGCCCGCACGGTGAAATAATTCCCCCTGCCCCGGCCCCGCGCCGGGGTATTTTCAGGAGTCGGTTTTATGGCCCATCCGCAGCATGTCACGCTGGTGATCACCCACCGTTTGGCGCCGGGGAACGAGCAGGCCTATGAGGCCTGGCTGAACCGCATCATGCCGGACGCCGCGGGCTTCACCGGCCATCTGGGCGTCAACGTCATCCGCCCATCCGACAGCGAACAGGCCTATACGGTGCTGGTCCGCTTCGACAATGTCGATAATCTCTACCGCTGGCTCAACTCGCCGCTGCGCAAGCAATACATCGAAGAAGTCACTCCGCTGTTGCTGGAGAATGACCATATCGAGATCCGCCCCGGCGCGGAGTTCTGGTTTACCCCGCCCAACCCCGGCGTGCGCCAACCGCCCCAGTGGAAGCAGTTCATCATCACCCTGCTGGTGATCTTCCCTTCCACCAATCTGGTGCCCTGGTTTTGGGGGCTGGCGCTGCCGCAGTTGAACGGCACGCTGCTCGGCCATTTTCTCAATGACGCCACCGTGGTCGCTCTGGTGGTGTACCTGTGGATGCCCATCGTGACTCGCGTTTTTCATCAATGGCTGATCCGCCGCTAGGCGGTTCGCCGGGAGAATGTTATGAACCACCACGCTTCATTGATCCTCACCAACGGCAAATTTCACACCGTTGACCGCCAAAACCTCACCGCGCAGGCGGTCGCCATTCACGACGGCAAGTTTCTGGCGGTCGGCAGCGAAGCCGAAGTCATGCAACACGCCGGGCCGGAAACCCAGGTGATCGATCTGCACGGCCACACCGCCATTCCGGGCCTGAACGACTCGCACCTGCACCTGATCCGCGGCGGCCTGAACTACAACCTGGAGCTGCGCTGGGAAGGCGTGCCTTCGCTGGCCGACGCGCTGCGCATGTTGAAAGAGCAGGCGCTGCGCACGCCGAGCCCGCAATGGGTGCGGGTAGTCGGCGGCTGGACCGAGTTCCAGTTTGCCGAACGCCGCATGCCGACGCTGGACGAAATCAACCAGGCGGCGCCGGACACGCCGGTATTTATTCTGCATTTATACGATCGCGCGCTGCTCAACCGCGCGGCGCTGAAGGTAGTCGGCTACACCAAAGACACGCCGAACCCGCCGGGCGGGGAGATCCAGCGCGACGCCAACGGCAACCCGACCGGCATGCTGATCGCCAAACCCAACGCCATGATCCTGTACGCCACGCTGGCGAAAGGGCCGAAGCTGCCGCTGGAACAGCAGGTCAACTCCACCCGCCAGTTTATGCGTGAGCTGAACCGCCTCGGCCTCACCAGCGCCATCGACGCCGGCGGCGGTTTCCAGAACTACCCGGAGGATTATCAGGTGATCGCCGAGCTGCACGAGAAAAAGCAGCTGACCATCCGCATCGCCTATAACCTGTTCACCCAGCGGCCGAAGCAGGAACTGGAAGACTTCGAGCTGTGGACCGACATGCTCAAGCCGGGCCAGGGCACCGACTTCTATCGCCACAACGGCGCCGGCGAGATGCTGGTGTTTTCCGCCGCCGACTTCGAAGACTTCCTGCAGCCGCGTCCGGATCTGCCGCCGGGCACCGAAGACGAACTGGAGCGGGTGGTGCGCCATCTGGTCGAGCACCGCTGGCCGTTCCGCCTGCACGCCACCTATGACGAATCCATCAGCCGCATGCTGGACGTGTTCGAGAAGGTGAACCGCGATATTCCGTTCAACGGCCTGCACTGGCTGTTCGACCACGCCGAAACCATTACCGAACGCAATATTGAGCGCGTCAAGGCGCTGGGCGGCGGCATTGCGGTCCAGCACCGCATGGCGTTCCAGGGGGAATATTTCGCCGACCGCTACGGCATCGAAGCCACCAAACATACGCCGCCGGTAGCGAAAATGTTGGCGGCCGAGCTGCCGGTCGGGCTGGGCACCGACGCCACCCGCGTCGCCAGCTACAACCCGTGGACGGCGCTGTACTGGCTGGTCTCCGGCCGCACCGTCGGCGGCATGGCGATGTACGACGACAGCGCCCGGCTGGATCGCGAAACGGCGCTGATGCTGTGGACCCAGGGCAGCGCCTGGTTCTCCACCGAACAGGGCAAGAAAGGCCAGATCAAGGTCGGCCAACTGGCGGATTTGGCGGTGCTGTCGCAGGACTACTTCAGCGTGCCGGAAGAGCAGATCAAAGGCATCGAGTCGGTAATGACGGTGGTGGACGGCAAGGTAGTCTACGCCGCCAGCAGCTTCTCGCCGCTGGCGCCGCCGCCGCTGCCGGTGCTGCCGGAGTGGTCGCCGGTCACCCAGGTGCCGGGCCATTACCGCTCCGCGCCGCCGTCGGCGGCGGCCCGCGTCGGGGTAGTGAGCCAGGCGCACCAATGCTGCGGCCCGTGCGGCGTGCACGCGCACCAGCATGACATCGCGCGCCGCTCCAGCATCCCGGTGTCGGACGAGAATGCCTTCTGGGGCGCGTTCGGCTGTTCGTGTTTCTCGTTCTAAGTTATCAAGCCAATAACTTATTATAAAATTAATTTAATAAGCTATTAAGCTAACAACATAATAAATTAATGGCGCTGTCCGCGGAGAGCGCCATTTCCTTTTCAATCGCGGTTGATCTCCAGCCAGCGCCGCTGCTCGGCGGAGGCGGCTATCGCGTCCAGCACGCACGACACCTTCCAGCCCTCTTCAAAGTCCGGCCACATGCGATCGCCCGCGGCGATGCCGTTGACCAGATCGCGGATCTCCACCGTCTTCTGATCGTTAAAACCAATGCCGTGCCCGGCGCTGATGCAAAACGCCGCATAGTCCGGGTGCTTCGGCCCCACCAGCAACGTCTTGAACCCCTGCCGCTCCGCCGGTTCATCGTGTCGATACAGCTTCAGTTCGGCCATCCGTTCCTGGGTATAACTCAGCGTGCCTTTGGTGCCGGTAACCACATAGGTCAGCCCCATCTTGCGCCCGCAGGCGATGCGCGACGTTTCGATAGTGCCCATCGCCCCGCCGGCGAAACGCAGCAGCGCACTGGCCTGATCTTCGTTTTCCACCGGATGCATACGCGACGGGTCTTGCGGATCCGGCCGCTGTTTGATCACGGTCTGCATATCGCCAGAGACCGCCACGATATCGCCCACCAGGTAGTGCGCCATATTGACGATGTGCGCCGCCAGATCCCCCAACGCGCCCAGCCCGGCGCTGGCGCGGCGGCAGTGCCAGTCGATCGGCGTGCGCGGGTCGGCCAGGTAATCCTCATTGTGGGTGCCGTAAAAATGCACCACCTCGCCGATTTCGCCGTTGGCGATGATCTCGCGCGCCAGCTGGCTGGTGGGGTTTTTCATGTAGTTGAAACCGACCAGCGTTTTCACCCCCTTGGCGCGGGCGGCCTGCACCATCTCCGCCGCGTCGGCGGCATCCAGCGCCAGCGGTTTTTCCGAATACACGTGCTTGCCGTGGCGGATCGCCGCCAGCGCCATCTCTTTGTGCAAGAAGTTGGGGGCGCAGATGTCCACCACGTCGATCGCCGGATCGGCCACCAGCTGCCGCCAGTCGCCGGTCGAACGCGCAAAGCCGAACTCGGCCGCGCGCTGCGCCGCCAGCTCGGGCGTCACCTCCGCCAGCATCTCCAGCACCAGATCCCCTTTAAGGGGAAATACCGTGGGGGCCTGCGCATAAGCGATAGCGTGACAACGCCCGATATAGCCGGTGCCGATTAACCCAACGCGTACCTGTTTCATCATCCTCTCCCGTGACCGAAATCTTGCCTGAAACCCGGCGCCCTGAGTGAAACGCGCCAGCTGATAACGGTTTTATATGGAATATAAATTTCAATAACAAGCGCACGGAAAAAGAAAGTTCGGATTCGTGATGTCGTTCATGAAACGTTGACAGGATGATGCAAAAAGGAAAATCCGAACGCGGCGTTGCCGTATCCGGATAAGTTAAAATGAATCATTTATTTCATATTACGGTAAACCGTTGGCACCGTGCTGAACGTAGCCAGGGCGTTGCAGCAGGCGCTGCTGATAGGCCGCCAGCGCCGCATACTCCGGCCGCTCGAACGGCGTCATCAGCCAGCGGTTGAGCGACAGCCCCAGCACCACGTCCGCCAGCGTGAAGGCGGCGCCGGCGGCGTAAGGGCCGTGCTGCGCCAAATGCGCATCCAGCAAGCCCATCAGCCGATTCCACTCGCGCTCGGCGGCGGCCAGGCTGGCGGCATCCTGGTAATCCGCATGCCCGCGTACGCGCGACATGAACACATAGCGCCAGGCGCCATTCAGATCGGTGGCCTGCCAGTCCATCCACATCTCCACCGCCGCGCGCGCGCCGGGTTCCTGCGGCAGCAGATCGCGGCGCCCTTCCCGCCCCGCCAGATAGCGGCAAATGGTGTTCGACTCCCACAGCACCCGTGCGCCGTCGATCAGCACCGGCACCAGGCCGTTGGGATTGAGCGCCAAAAACTCGGGTTCCTGCGTGGAGCGAAAGCCGCTGCCCCAGTCTTCCCGTTCCAGCGTCAGCCCCAGCTCATGGCTGGTCCACAGCACTTTACGCACGTTGATCGATGAGGCTTTGCCCAATAATTTCAGCATCCGCTTTCCTTATTCTCTCCAGAACGGTTTATACCCTTCTCGCCAGGCATCCGCCCGCGTCAGGCCGATATCCGCCAGTTGCCTGTCGTTCAGCAGCAGTAACTCTCTGCGCGTTCTGCGACGCAACAAATACCAACGCCAGCGTGACCAGCCTACCCGTCGCCACGGCGTCATGCCATCAAACAGAGCCATCTTATTATTCCCCCTGATGTTTTCGCCTTGTTGTGATGATGCGCGCCGGGCAAAAACAATACAGATGCACGTTAGCGCTATTTTTTTCATACAGCTGCATGCCAAAATGCGCTGAATGGTTTACTTTTGAGGCATCTGTACCGGTTTTTCAGTTACTTTTCCTGATGAGGGATATCTGTATGACACGCTACGCCACGCTGGCCGCCATTCTCAGCCAACGCATTCAGCAAGGGCTGTATCCGGTCGGCCACCGCTTGCCTTCGGTGCGCGCGCTGAGCCTGGAACACGGCGTCAGCATCAGCACGGTGCAACAAGCCTACCGCCTGCTGGAAGAACGGCGCCTGGTGGAAGCGCGACCGAAATCGGGCTACTTCGTGCATGCGCAGCGCACGCAGGCCGAGCTACCCGCCATGACGGCACCGACGCAGCGGCCGGTGGACATTTCGCAATGGGAACAGGTGCTGGAACTGGTGCGCACCCGGCCGCGCGAGGGCCTGATCCAACTGGGGCGCGGCATGCCGGACATCGCCGAGCCGACGATGAAACCGCTGATCGTCGCCCTGCGCAACGCCGCCCGTCACGGCGACTTACGCAGCCTGTATTACGACAGCATCCAAGGCGTGACCGCGCTGCGCGAACAGGTCGCTCGCCTGCTGCTGGATTCCGGCTGCCAAATCGGCGCCGATCAGTTGCTGATCACCACCGGCTGTCAGGAAGCGATCTCCGCCGGGCTGCGCGCCGTTTGCCAACCCGGCGACATCGTGGCGGTCGATTCCCCCTGTTTCCACGGCACCATGCAAACGCTGAAGGGATTGGGCATCAAAGCGCTGGAAATCCCCACCGATCCGCTGACCGGCGTGAGCCTGGCGGCGCTGGAGATGGCGCTGGAACAGTGGCCGGTCAAGGCCGTCCTGCTGACGCCCAACTGCAACAACCCGCTGGGCTACATCATGCCCGACGCCCATAAACAGCGGCTGCTGACGCTGGCGCAGCGCCACGACGCGGCGATCATCGAGGATGACGTTTACGGCGACATCGCCTATCACTACCCGCGGCCGCGCACCATCAAATCGTTCGACGAAGATGGCCGCGTGCTGCTGTGCAGCTCGTTTTCCAAAACGTTGGCGCCGGGGCTGCGCGTGGGCTGGATCGCGCCCGGCCGTTATCTGGAGCGGGTGCTGCACATGAAGTTCATCGGCTCCGGCGCCACCGCCACGCAGCCGCAGCTGGCGATCGCCGACTTCATCCGCGGCGGGCACTATCTGAAGCACCTGCGGCGCATGCGCGCCCGCTACCAGCAAAACCGCGACCGCATGACCGATCTGATCCTGAAATACTTCCCGGCCGGCACCCGCGTCAGCCGGCCGCGCGGCGGTTTTATGCTGTGGATCGAACTGGACGAGGCGTTCGACACCCTGCGGCTGAACCGCCATCTTGAACAGCAAGGCGTGCAAATCGCCGTCGGCAGCATTTTTTCCGCCGCCGGCAAGTACCGCAACTGTCTGCGCATCAACTATGCGCCGACGCTGACGACGGAGATCGAACAGGCGGTACAACGGGTCGGCGCCACCATCCAGGCGCTGATGCCGAGCGACAGTTTGGCGCAATCGGATTAAATCTTGACGCGATCGGATTATCGGCACACGGACAGGTTGTTTTAGAGTAATGCCTTCTCTTACCACTGGCAGGCAACAACCATGAGCAGCGATCAAATTCCGGTTTCCAACGCGTTGGCGGTGCGCCTCGCGGCGCAAGGCGTCGATCTCGAACGGGTCGGTCAGTTGGCCGGCTTGCCCGCCGGGCTGCTCAGCGAGCGGCGCGTAAAAGTGCGGTTGACCACCCAGCAGTTCTTCGCCGTCTGGCGCGCCCTCGCCCAACTGAGCGACGATCCCGCCTTTGGTCTGCGGCTGGGCGGCGACGTCGCGCCAGAGCATTACGATATCGCGTCGGTCGCCGCACTGCACTCCGCCACGATGGGCGAGGCCCTGCGTAAAGTCGCGCGCTACAAACGGTTGGTGTGCCCGGAAGAACTGATGCTGGAGGAAGATGGCGACAGCGTTCGGCTGCATACGCGTTGGACGATGATTGAGGACCATACGCCGGAATTGCTGATAGACACCATGTTCGCCTCTATCACCACCCTGTGCCGCCGTGGCACCGGTTTACCGCTGCAGCCCAAGGCGCTTGAAGTGACCCGCCGTCGCGATCCCCACTCACCGCTGCTGCGCCACTTCGGCTGCCCGGTGCGATTCGACGCGCCGCTGGACGTGCTGGTATTTGACCGTGCGCTGATGCAGCAGCCGCTCATCACCCACGACCAGGACATGCTGGCGCTGCTGCTGCCGGAGCTGGAAGCCGAGTTGGCCGAAGCGCGCGCCGAGCAAGACTTGCCCACACAGGTGATGACGATCCTCGGCCGCAGCATGCGCGGCCAGCGCCCCAGCGTCAACAGCGTGGCCGCGGAGCTCTATCTCAGCCCACGCACGCTGCAGCGCCGTCTGCAACGGCACGGCTACAGCTACCAGCAGTTGTTGGACAAAACCCGCCACCGCACCGCCTGCCGCTTGTTGGCGGAGACCGATCTTGAGCCAGGGGAAATCGCCTTTGTGCTGGGATTCGAAGAGCTGAATTCGTTCAGCCGCGCCTTTATTCAGTGGGAAGCGCTGACGCCCAGCCGCTGGCGCATGCAGCGCACCGCCGGCCAGTGGGAGAACAGAGCATGAAAGTGATTATCTTCGGCGCCAGCGGCATGGTGGGCCAGGGCGCGCTGCGGGAATGCCTGCGCGATCCGCGGGTCAGCGAAGTACTCAGCATCGGCCGTCGCCCGGTGGCGCAAAGCCACGCCAAACTGCGCCAGCTTTCTGTGCCCGATCTGCATGATCTGTCGGCGCTGGAGCCGCAGCTCGCCGGCTATGACGCCTGTTTCTTCTGCCTGGGGATTTCGTCCGCCGGCCTGAGCGAAGCCGAGTATCGCGCGGTGACTTACGATCTGACGCTGGCCGCCGCCCGCCCGCTGGCGAGGCTGAATCCGACGATGGTCTTCCTCTACGTTTCCGGCGTCGGCACCGACAGCAGCGAACGCGGCCGCAGCATGTGGGCCAGGGTCAAGGGCGCCACCGAAAACGCGCTGCTGGCGCTGCCGTTCCACGCGGTGATGTTCCGCCCCGGCGCCATTGTGCCGCTGCACGGCATTCGCTCCAAAGTCCGCGCATACGATCTGATTTATCGGCTGTTCAAGCCGCTGTGGCTCGGCGCATTGCGACTGTTTCCCGCGCAGGTGAGCAGCACCGAACGAATCGGGCTGGCGATGCTGGCGGTGGCGCGCCGGGAAACGGCCTTGCGCATCCTGGAGCCGCCGCAGATCAATCAACTGGCGACGCGCTGAAATACCGTCATCAACCGCGCCGCCGCCAATACTCCGCCACCCGGCGGCGCAGATGCTCGATGCCCTGCGGATGCTCAATAAACTGCGCCACCGGCATCATCCGCCAGCGCTGGCCTTCGTCGCCGAAGCGAATGGCGGCGATCTGCGCCGGGGCGATCTCGCCGGCCATAAACCAGGTCGGCGGGGAGCCGGGCAAAATGCCGGCGTAGCGCCGGCGCCAGACAACCTGGTGTTCGGCGATCGTCACGCCGAACTCTTCCCGCGTTTCCCGCTGCACGCACTGCAGCGGCGTTTCGCCGTTTTCCCGCCCGCCGCCGGGCAGATCCCACTGACCGGGCCACGGAATGCCCGGCTTGTCGTCCCGTTGGTAAACCAGCAAGAGACCGTCGCACAGCAGCGCGATCTTGGCCCCGCCAAACGCCTCGTCCGTCATGATTTCTCCGCTCCCGGCCCCATCGCCTTTGACTGAACATCATACTTCATCCCCGCGCGCCTGGTGTATAGTGAAAATCCGTTTTCACAACAGGCGAACAATGACGATGAACTCTCCGTTTCTGGTGACTCCCCAATGGCTTGCGCAACATATCAACGATGAAAATCTGGTGGTGATCGACGTTCGGATGTCGCCGGTCGGGCTGACGCCGAAAAAAGATATGCTTGCCGAGTTCGAACGCGGCCATATCCCCGGCGCGGTCTATTTTGATATCGACGACGTGGCGGACAAAAACACCGCGCTGCCGCACATGTTGCCGACGGCGGCGGAATTCGCCGCGGCGGCGGGCCAATTGGGCATCAGCGAGCGCGATACCCTGGTGATTTACGACGAGGGCAACCAGTTCTCCGCACCGCGCGGCTGGTGGACTTTCCGCAATTTCGGCGCCGAGCGCGTTTATGTGCTGGACGAAGGGCTGAACGGCTGGACCGCGCTGGGGCAAGCGTTGGAAACCGGCCCGGCGCAGCCTGCCCCGCAGACGTTCAACGCCCGGTTCAACGCCGACGCGGTGGTGGATATGCGGCAAGTGGAGCAAGCGTTAGGCACGCCGGTGCAAATTCTCGACGCGCGCGCCGCGCCGCGCTTTTATGCCGAAGCGCCAGAGCCGCGCCCCGGGCTGCATCGCGGCCATATTCCCGGCAGCATCAACATTCCGTACGGCGAGCTGCTGGAAAACGGCCGCTTCAAATCATTGGAGGCGCTGCGCCAAACCTTCAGCGACAAGGGGGTGGACATCAACGGCCCAATCATCACCAGCTGCGGCTCCGGCGTGACGGCGGCGGTGCTGGCGTTTGGCCTTCTGTCGCTCGGCGCGCCGCAGGTCAAGCTGTATGACGGCGCCTGGAGCGAATGGGGCCAGCTGAGTGGCAAGCAGCCTATCGCCCAAGATTAAGTTTCGATCCGCTCGACCACGATCTGCGCCAGCCGCTGCACGGCGGCCGAAGGCTGATCCTCGGCGCGGTGCAGCACCACGCCGAGTTGGCCGAGAGCGGGCAGCAGATCGGGGGCCAGCGGCGACAGGCCGGGCGGCAAGCCCGCCGCCGTGCGCACCGTAACGCCCAACCCGGCGCTCACCGCCGCCCACACGCCGTTCAGGCTGCGGCTGCTAAAGGCGATGCGCCAGGGTATGCCGGCGCGATCCAGCGCCTGCGTCGCCGCGCTGCGCATCAGACAGGGCGCGTCAAACATCACCAACGGCAGCGGCTCATCCCCTTCTCGCCAGGGCGCCAGCGCGAAGCCGGGCGATGCAATCCAGTGCAACTGCCGCTGCCCCAGCGCCTGATGAAACGGCGTGCTCAGACCGCCATCCCACGCCAGCGACAGATCCAGCTGGCCTTTCAGCACCCAGTCGATCAGCTCGGCATTACGCGCGATGCGCGCCTCGATCCTCACCTTTGGATTGGCGCGCGCGAAGCTGCCCAACACCTGCGGCAGAAACGTCTCGCCGAAATCCTCCTGCAGCCCCAACCGCACCGTGCCCTGCAGATCCAGCCCACGCACCGCGGCGGCGGCTTCGTCATTAAGCTCCAGCAGACGGCGCGCGTAGCCAAGCAGAGTTTCCCCCGTCTCGGTCATCACCATGCCGCGCCCGGCCTTGCGCAGGATCGGCGCGCCAACCTGCTGTTCCAGTTTTTTCAGGTGGGCGCTGACCGCCGACGTCGAACGCCCCAGCCGTTCAGCCGCCTTGGCGAAGCTGCCCAGCTCGACGCCGGTGACGAAGCTGCGCAAATCCTCGAGATCGAACGTTATCCGCCCCATGCTGACCATCCTGATTTTCTGAACCATCAATCAAAATAATACCGATTTTACTGATAAAAATGGCGTGTCACGCGCTCCGGGTCAATGTCTTTCCGGAGAATCCTTATACTCGCGATGCAATACCGTTTTACCCTGCCCGCCGGTTCCGCCCCCTCTGTCCGCTCCCTTTGACCACACTGCGCTGCGGGTTGACAGCTCAATGTGATATTGATAATCATTATCAATATTGCATATTCATTTGCGGCTCGCGGGATGCGGGTCGCTCTCCGGGGTCAACCGTCATGTCGTCATCACCAATCACACCTTACGCCACCACCTGCTGCATCGTGGGAGGCGGCCCCGCCGGGCTGATGCTCGGCTATCTGCTGGCGCGGGCGGGGATCGACGTGACGGTGCTGGAGAAGCACGCCGATTTCCTGCGCGATTTTCGCGGTGACACCATTCACCCGTCGACGCTGGAAGTCATGCATCAACTGGGCCTGCTCGACGAACTGCTGACGCTGCCGCATCAGCGCGCGGAATCTCTGCACGCCGAAGTCGCCGGACGCGACATCAAGCTGGCGGATTTCACCCGCCTGCCGACGCGCTGCAAATTTATCGCCTTTATGCCGCAGTGGGAGTTCCTCAACTTTTTGGCCCAGCAGGCCGCCGCCTTCCCCAACTTCAGGCTGCTGACCTCAACGCAGGTTCACCAGCTGCTGTACGACCGCGGCCAGGTGTGCGGCGTGCTGGCCGACACGCCAGAAGGCCCGATCCGCGTGCGCAGCCAGTTGGTGGTCGGCACCGACGGCCGCAACTCGGTGGTGCGCGAACAGGCGGCGCTCAGCAGCCGATCCTTCGGCGCGCCGCGCGACGTATTGTGGATGAAGCTCAGCAAGCAGCCGGGCGATCCGGCCTGGTCGATGGGCCACACCGGGCCGAAACAGAACTTCATCATGATCGATCGCGGCGACTACTGGCAGTGCGGTTACTCGATCGACAAAGGCAGCTTCGATGCGATCCGCCACAGCGGGCTGGAGAAATTTTTACTGCACCTCGCTGAGGTGGCGCCGTTCCAGGACGATCGCCTGCAGGAGATCGTCGAGTGGGATCAGGTCAAACTGCTGAGCATTCGCATCGATCGTCTGGATCGCTGGGCCAAACCGGGAGTGCTGTGCATCGGCGACGCCGCGCACGCCATGTCGCCGATCGGCGGCGTGGGCGTCAACCTGGCGATTCAGGACGCGGTGGCCGCCGCCAACGCCCTGATCCCGCCGCTGCGCCAGCATCGGCTGCAGCTGAAGCATCTGCTGAGCGTGCAGCGCCGGCGCGAACTCCCCACTCGCGCCATCCAGTTTTTGCAGATCAAAATGAGCCAGCGCAAGCCGGGCGAACGCCGCGCGGCGGGCGGCTCGCGCTTGATCGCCCGCGTCGGTAACAGCCGCTGGCTGCCGCGCCTGTTCGGCCGCATCATCGGCCTGGGTTTTCGCCGTGAAACACCGCGGCATCTGTCCAACGAAACCTGCCCGCCGGAATAGCATTGGTGATTTTTTCATCGCGTCGTATAATGGTTAAATCGAACGATTTAATTAACTGGAGCGATTAAATGTACGCACTCACCGCGAACGAGGCCAAAACCCAATTCGGCGATTTGCTGCTCAAGGCGCAGCGTGAACCGGTGCAAATCAATCGCAACGGCAAACCGGTCGCCGTCGTCATGTCTGTAGAAGATTACCAGGCGCTGGAAGATCTCAAATTAAGCGCACTGCAGCAAAAAATCGCGCAGGCTACCGCCGAGGAAGACGCCGGTAAGGCGGTAGACGGCGATGCCTTCTTCAACCGTCTGCTCACCGATGAAACAGACTGAGATACCCGCGTTTCGCCTCACCCCGCAGGCCCAACAAGATCTGCTGGCTATTCGTCATTTCACCATCGAGCACTGGGGCCAAGCGCAATCTCGCCGCTATCTTGAGCAGTTGAGAGAGGTCATGCATCATTTGGCAGATATGCCGGAAGCGGGTAAAGCTCACTTCCACGATCTGGGCGAAGATATACGCAGTTTTCCTTACGCCAGCCATAGGATCTACTACCGCAACCGCCCTGCCGGCATCACCGTTCTCGCCATTCTGCATCAGGCGATGGTGCCTCACCGCCATCTGGAACAACGGCTGTAATTTTTCTTACTCAAAGGGGCACTGATGTTCACCGTTCGTCAGGCATTGCTGGAAGATTTAACGCAAGTGCGCGATATCGGCATCCGCACCTACCGCGCCCACTTCGGTGAGCTGTGGCGCTACCCGCACGAGCTGGAGGCCTTTCTGGCGGAGGATTTTTCCGTCTCCGCGCTGGAACGGACGCTGCGCGATCCCGACGTATGCTGGCTGTTGGCCCATGAGGATGACGCCCTCGTCGGCTATGCGCGGGTGAACTTCGACAGCCTGCTGGCACCAACCGAGCACATCGGCGCAGAGCTGCAGAAAATCTATTTTCTGCCGGGCCATGCCGGCAACGGCTATGGCCAGCGCCTGTACGAACAGGTGCAGCAGCGGGCTATCGACCGTCGGCAAAAAATGCTGTGGCTGGAAGTGCTGCAACGCAACACCCGCGCCCAACGTTTTTATCAGCGTCAAGGATTGAGCATTTGTGGCGAGACCTGCTACACCAGCGCCCAGGGCTCGATAGGCATTTGGTATATGAGCAAGGCGCTGTAACCGCGCCCCGCTCCGCCGTCGTTTAGCGCGGCTCCCGCTGCAGCATCAGGAACAGCAAGGCAAACGCATTGGGCGCCAGGTAGATCAGCGCCCCCAGCTGCACCGCCAGCGGATCCTTCTTGGCCTGCCAGGCCATAAACCAGTCGCCGGCGACCACCATAAAGCCGACGCCCCACACCGTTATCGCGCAAAGCGCCCCCAGCATCGCCCAGGCTTTGCCCTTGGCGAAAGCGGCGTAAGAGCCTTTCAATCGCCCGATCATCAGCGCCACGCCCGCCGTCGCGAATAGGCCGGCCAGCGTTTCCAGCGCGGTGATGACCGCCAACCCCAACATGCAGGCCCAGTCGGCGCTGATCGCGCGCCACATCAGCCCAGGCGTTTGATAGGTATCCTGCATGGCGAGCAGTGGGCCCACCGCATTGCGCGCGGTGCCGGCAAAATCCGCCGTATTGTTCAACAGGCTGAACAGCCCCCACAGGGCCGGAAACAGAGAAAGGACGATGCAACCGAGGCGTGACACAGTGATTTCGTTCATGGTTATCCTTAATGAATAAACGGGTGACTCCCGCCCTCATGACGGGACCGCTATTGAGATCCTGATAGTTTGACGTGCACAATGTAAGAACTAATCTTACAATGACGCAGCATAGCCGAAAGTGAGGAGGAACAATGGGCAGAACACTAACGGTAGATCTGGGTGACGAACTGCGTAGCTTCGTCGAAGACCTGGTGGCCAGCGGCGATTACCGAACGCCCAGCGAAGTCATCCGCGAATCCGTGCGCACTTTGCGCGAACGTACCGCCGCCTCAAAACTGGAAGAGCTTAGGCGCTTGATCGCCGAAGGAGAGAACAGCGGCGAAGCCGTCGAATGGGATCGTGATGTGTTCATGGAAAGAATACGGAGCAAAGCAAAAGGATGCGCAGGAGAGTAACCGTTCGTCCAAAAGCGTTGGACGATATGGAAGAGATCTATTTTTACGGGTTGGCGCACTTTGGCTTGCAGGTGGCCGAAGATTATCTGCGCCGCCTGCATCAGGCTTTCGATAACCTTAGCCACCACCAACTCGGCAAAAACATCGATGCAATCGGCCCCGGCCTATAGGTATTGCCCGTCGCCAACCACCTGATTTATTTTCGACAGCACAGGCGGGAGGTGAATATCATCAGAGTGCTGCATCATTCCCGCGATCCGCTCAGCCAATCCTTTTTCAGCTGACCCAACGTTAAATCGCCACCAGCGCGCGGACGCCGTCCTGTTCCATAGCGCTGCCGGCGCCGCGCTGCACGATGCTGCCGCGCGACATCACCAGATAGCTGTCCGCCAGGTCGGCGGCGAAGTCATAGAACTGTTCCACCAGCAGGATCGCCATATCGCCCTTCGCCGCCAGCTGCTTGATCACCGCGCCGATCTCCTTGATCACCGAAGGCTGGATCCCTTCCGTCGGCTCGTCGAGGATCAGCAGCTGCGGCCGGCAGGCCAGCGCCCGGCCGATCGCCAGCTGCTGCTGTTGCCCGCCGGAGAGATCGCCGCCGCGCCGATCCTTCATTTGCCGCAGCACCGGAAACAGTTCATAGATCGGATCCGGCACCGCGCGCGCGTCGGCGCCGGAAAAACGCGCCAGCCCCATCAGCAGATTTTCCTCCACCGTCAGGCGCGGAAAAATCTCCCGCCCCTGCGGCACATAGGCGATGCCCGCCTGCACCCGCTGATGCGGCTTTTTACCGGTGATGGTTTCGCCCCGCCAACGGACGCTGCCGCTGCGCGCCGGGACCAGCCCCATCAGGCATTTCAGCAGCGTGGTCTTGCCCACGCCGTTGCGCCCCAGCAGGCAGGTCACCTCGCCGATGCGCGCCTCGAACGACAGGCCGCGCAGAATGTGGCTGCCGCCGTAATACTGATTCAATTCCTCTACCTGCAGCATCGTTACGCCTCCTCAGCGCCCCAGATATACCTCAATCACCCGTTCATCGGCCTGCACCTGTGCCAGCGATCCTTCCGCCAGCACCTGCCCCTGGTGCAGCACCGTCACGCGATCGGCGATGGTTTCCACAAACCCCATATCGTGTTCCACCACCATCAGCGAATGCTTGCCCGCCAGCTCGCGGAACAGTTCGGCGGTGTAGTCGGTTTCGGCGTCGGTCATGCCGGCCGCCGGTTCGTCGAGCAGCAGCAGGTGCGGTTCCTGCACCAGCAGCATGCCGATCTCGAGAAACTGTTTCTGCCCGTGGGACAACAGCCCGGCGGGCCGGTGGCGTTCATGCCCCAGCCGCAGGGTCTTCAACATCTCGTCGATGCGGTCGCGCTGTTCGCTGCTCAGGCGGGCGCGCAGGCAGGCCCACACCGATTTGCGGGTTTTCTGCGCGATCTCCAGATTTTCGAACACCGTCAGCGCCTCAAACACCGTCGGTTTTTGAAACTTGCGGCCGATGCCGGCGTGGGCGATCTGCATCGGCGCCAGCCGGGTCAGATCGACGGTCTGATCGTAAAACACCCTGCCGCTGTCCGGCCGGGTCTTGCCGGTGATCACATCCATCAGCGTGGTCTTACCGGCACCGTTGGGGCCGATCACGCAGCGCAGTTCGCCGACGCCAATGCGCAGCGACAGATCGGTCAGCGCGCGAAAACCGTCGAAGCTGACGTTGACGTTGTCGAGCTGCAGCACCGGATCGGTTTGCTGCCGGTATTTATCCGCCGGCAGCGGGTGGGTAAACAGCTCGTCGGTCACTTGCATCGCTTTCATGAGCTTTTCCTCCGACGCAGCAGGCCGATCACCCCTTTGGGCAGAAACAGCGTGACGACGATAAACATCAGGCCGAGGAAGAACTGCCAATATTCGGGAATGGCCATGGTGAACCAGCTCTTGGCGCCGTTGACGATGCCGGCGCCGAGCAGCGGCCCCACCAGCGTGCCGCGCCCGCCGAGCGCCACCCAGATGGCGGCCTCGATCGAGTTGGTCGGCGACATTTCGCCGGGGTTGATGATGCCGACCTGCGGCACATAGAGCGCGCCGGCCAGCCCGCACAGCACCGCCGACAGCGTCCAGACGAACAGCTTGAAGCCCTTCGGATCGTAGCCGCAGAAGGTCAGCCGGTTTTCCGCATCGCGCACCGCGGTCAGCACCCGGCCGAACTTGCTGCGCGCCAGCGCAAAGCCGATGGCCAGGCTGGCGGCCAGCAGCAGCACCGTCGCCAGAAACAGCGCCACCCGCGTGCCGGCGGCGGTGATGGGAAAGCCGAGCAGCGTGGTGAAACCGGTAAAGCCGTTATTGCCGCCGAAGCCGGTTTCGTTGCGAAAGAACAGCAGCATGCCGGCATAGGTCAGCGCCTGGGTCATGATCGAGAAATATACCCCTTTGATTTTCGAGCGGAAGGCGAAGTAGCCGAACAGGAAGGCCAGCAGGCCCGGCACCAGCACGATCAGGCACAGCGCCCAGGCGAAATGCTGGGTGCCGCTCCAGAACCACGGCAGCTCGTTCCAGGAGAGGAACGCCATAAACGCCGGCAGCCCGTCACCCGCCGCCTGCCGCATCAGGTACATGCCCATGGCGTAGCCGCCGAGCGCGAAGAACAGCCCGTGGCCGAGCGACAGCAGCCCGGCATAGCCCCACACCAGATCGAGCGCCACCGCCACCACCGCGTAGCACAGGATCTTGCCCGCCAGCGTCAGGGTATAGGTGGACACCGCCAGCGGATGACCCGCCGGCAACAACGTCATGAACGGCATGACCAGCAGCGCCAGCAACGCCAGCCCGCCGATGCTCAACGCCAGCCGGGGCGCTTTCTGCACGCCGGTTACGGTCAATGGTTGGCTCATCAGTCAATCACCCTGCCCTTAAGGGCGAACAGCCCCTGCGGACGCTTTTGAATAAACAGAACGATCAGCACCAGGATCAGGATCTTGCCCAACACGGCGCCGATCTGCGGCTCGAGGATCTTGTTGACGATGCCGAGGCCGAAGGCCGCCGCCACCGTCCCCGCCAGCTGGCCGACGCCGCCGAGCACCACCACCAGGAACGAATCGATGATGTAACCTTGCCCCAGCTCCGGCCCGACGTTGCCCAACTGCGACAGCGCCACCCCGCCGAGCCCGGCGATGCCGGATCCCAACCCGAAGGCCAGCATGTCCACCCGGCCGGTGGGCACGCCGCAGCAGGCCGCCATCGCGCGGTTTTGCGTCACCGCGCGCACGTTCATGCCGAGCCGGGTTTTGTTCAGCAGCAGCCAGGTCAACGCCAGCACCAGCAGCACGAACGCGATCACCGCGATGCGGTTCCACGGCAACACCAGGTTCGGCAACAGCTGCACGCCGCCCGACAGCCACGCCGGGTTGGCGACCTCGACGTTCTGCGCGCCGAACAGCACCCGCACCAGTTGGATCAGCACCAGGCTGATGCCCCAGGTGGCCAGCAGGGTTTCCAGCGGCCGGCCGTACAGGTGGCGGATCACCGTGCGCTCAAGCGCCATGCCGATCCCGGCGGTGATGGCGAACGCCACCGGCAGCGCCGCCAGCGGGTAGAGCGCCAGCCACTGCGGCGCAAATTGCTGAAACAGCCCCTGCACCAGATAGGCGGAATAGGCGCCGAGCATCAGCATTTCACCGTGCGCCATATTGATGACGCCGAGCAGGCCGTAGGTGATCGCCAGGCCGAGCGCCGCCAACAGCAGGATCGAACCGAGCGACAGGCCGCTGAACGCCTGGCCGAGCAGATCGCCGATCATCAGGCGGTGCTGCACGCGCTGCAAGCTGCGCTGCGCCTCGGCGCGCACCGCGGCGTCCGGCTCATTGGCCGCATCGGTCAAGGCTTGCAGCCGCGCGCGGGTTTCCGGCTCGCCCGATTCCCCCAGCAGCCGCACCGCATTGAAGCGCACCTGCGGGCTGGCGTCGGCCAATTGCAGGTTCGCCAGCGCAATGCTCAGCGCGTCGCGTACCTGCGGGTCTTTCTCCTGCGCCAGCCGCCGGGTCAACAGCGGCAACTGCTCGCCCTGCGCCTCGCGCTGCAGCGCGGTCGCCGCCTGCAGCCGCACCGCCGCGTCCGCGCTGACCAACCGCTGCGCCGACAACGCGTTGGCGATCAGAATGCGCAGCCGGTTGTTCAGCCACACCTTCTTCGGCTCGCCAACCGGGGCCGCCTCACCTTCAAGCGGCAGATAGCGGTCGCCCTGGCGGATAAAGGCGCGTTTCGCCCCGTCGATCGCCACGGTTTCCTGCTGCAGCCCCTGCAGCAACGGCAGGCGCGCGGCGTCCGGCTCGGCCGCCCACGCCTGCAGCAGTTTAGCCTGCTGCGCGCGAGTGGCCGCCGCGAACTCATCGGCCGGCCCGGCCTGCGCCAGCAGGGGCCAGGCGCACAACAGCCACAGCCCGGCGCGCAGAGAGGATAAAAACGGAGATTGCATCAGCTGCCTCTTCTGTTGGGCCGGCGCGCGTCGAGCCGCGCCGGCGCTGAGTGACGTTACTTGCCGCCTTTCACCGGGTAATCCGGTTTTTTGTCGTTGCCGGCGATATACGGACTCCACGGCTGCGCGCGCACCGGCGCCTCGGTCTGCCACACCACGTTGAACTGGCCGTTGCCCTCGATCTCGCCGATCATCACCGGCTTGTGCAGGTGGTGATTGGTCTTGTCCATGGTCAGCGTGAAGCCCGACGGCGCGGCGAAGGTTTGCCCAGCCATCGCCGCGCGCACCTTATCGACGTCGGTGGTGCCGGCCTTTTCCACCGCCTGCGCCCACATGTGGAGGCCGACGTAGGTGGCCTCCATCGGATCGTTGGTGACCGCAGTGGCGTAATTCGGCAGATTGTGCGCCTTGGCGTAGGCTTTCCACTGGCTGACAAACTGTTTGTTGGTCGGGTTATCCAGCGATTCGAAGTAGTTCCAGGCCGCCAGGTTGCCCACCAGCGGCTTGGTGTCGATGCCGCGCAGCTCCTCCTCGCCGACCGAGAAGGCGATCACCGGCACGTCGGTGGCCTTGACGCCCTGGTTGGCGAGTTCTTTGTAGAACGGCACGTTGGAATCGCCGTTGATGGTGGAGATCACCGCGGTGTTGCCGCCGGCGGCGAACTTCTTGATGTTGGCGACGATGGTCTGGTAATCGCTGTAGCCGAACGGCGTATAGACCTCTTCGATATCCTTGTCCTGCACGCCTTTGCTGTGCAGGAAGGCGCGCAGGATCTTGTTGGTGGTGCGCGGATAGACGTAATCGGTGCCCAACAGGAAGAAGCGCTTGGCGCCGCCGCCGTCCTCGCTCAGCAGGTATTCCACCGCCGGGATCGCCTGCTGGTTCGGCGCCGCACCGGTGTAGAACACGTTCGGCGACATCTCTTCGCCTTCGTATTGCACCGGATAGAACAGCAGGCCGTTCAGCTCCTCAAACACCGGCAGCACCGACTTGCGCGACACCGAAGTCCAGCAGCCAAACACCGCCGCCACCTTGTCCTGGCTCAGCAGCTGGCGCGCCTTTTCGGCGAACAGCGGCCAGTTGGAGGCCGGATCCACCACCACCGGCTCCAGCTTTTTGCCGAGCACCCCGCCTTTGGCGTTGATCTCGTCGATGGTCATCAGCGCCACATCCTTCAGCGGCGTCTCGGAAATCGCCATGGTGCCGGAGAGCGAACTCAGAATACCGACCTTGATGGTGTCGGCGGCCTGCGCGCTCCAGGCCAGGCCCAGGCCGACAGCGGCGGCGGACAGCGCAAAAGCTTTGATAAAACGACGACGTTGCATAGTTCAAACTCCTGATGTGTGTGAAATCAAAATCGTTACGCCGAGCGCGCAGGCTGCTGAGCCCGCGCCTGATGCAACATGTGCAGCGTTATTTTTCGCACTTCTGCCTTGCTGACGGCGATGTGCTCGCCGAGCAGCGTTTGCGCCTCCCCGCTTTGCCGCTGCAGGATCGCCTGCAAAATGGCGGCGTGCTCGCGGTAGGTGGCGTCCACCCGCGTCTGCTGGGTGAAATCCAGCCGGCGAATGATGCGGATCTTTTCGGTCAGCTCGCGGTGGATGCGCGCCATTTCGCCGTTGCCCGCCGCGGCCACCAACGCCTGATGAAACTGCTCATCGTGCTGCGACACCGCCTTGCCGTCCGCCAGGCGCGGCGCTTCGGTCCAAAAACGGCTCAGCGCCGCCAGCGCGTCCGGCGTTTCCCCGGCCGGGCGTTCGCACAGCCGTTTCACCGCCTCTTGCTCCAGCACGATGCGCAGGTCGTACAGCTCTTCGAAGTAGGCGAAATCGAACGGCCGCACCTGCCAACCGCTGCGAAACAACACCTCGACATAGCCTTCGCGCTCCAGCCGAAACAGCGCCTGACGCACCGGCGTGCGGCTGGCCGCCATGCGCTGCGCCACGTCGCTTTCGCTGAAGCGATCGCCCGGCAGCAGGCGAAACTCGAAGATGTCGGCCTTGAGCTGCAGATAAATGCGCTCCGCCAGCCCTTCCGGGCGCGCCTTGTGCTCTCCGTTGGTGATTTGCATCATCGCTCCTCCGTTCAGACCGCCTTTTCCAGCCACAGCAGAGCGTCGCCCGGCCCGACCGGCCGCCCCTGCCGGCAGCTGATGCGTTTAACGATCCCGGCGCGCGGCGCGGTGACCGCCAGCTCCATTTTCATCGCCTCGACCACGATCAGCGGCTGCCCGGCCGCCACCGCCTGCCCCGGTTCCACCAGGATCTTCCACACGCTGCCGTTAAGATCGGCGCTGACCAGATCGCCGTCGATGGCGTCTTCGTCCTCCGGCGGCAACAGCTGCGCCTCGGCCTCGTCGTCATCGCTGCGCCAGCGCGCCACTTCGGCGCTGAACGCCTGCTGCTGGCGATGCTGGAAGTCGGCGATCGCCTCGGCGTTGTCGGCCAGGAAACGGGTGTAGGCGGCGAAGTCGAACTCGCTCTTTTCGATGCGCACCTGCATGCGCCCTTCACGGAACGCTTCGCGCTGCTCGTCCAGCTCTTGCTCGCTGACCGGGTAGAAGCGCACCTGATCGAAGAAGCGCAGCAGCCAGGGCTCACCGGCGGTGAACTGCGGGTTTTTGAGAAACTTGTTCCAGATCGGCAGCGTGCGCCCCACCAGCTGGTAACCGCCCGGCGAGTCCATGCCGTAGATGCACATGTACATGCCGCCGATGCCGACCGTCCCTTCGGCGGTGTGGGTGCGCGCCGGATTGTATTTGGAGCTCAGCAGGCGATGGCGCGGATCGAGCGGCACCGCGCAGGGCGCGCCGAGGTAAACGTCGCCCAGCCCGAGGATCAGGTAGCTGGCGTCGAACAGAATGTCGCGCACCTGCTCGCGTCGGCTCAGGCCATTGATGCGCTGAATGAAATCGACGTTGTTCGGCAGCCAGGGCGCCGAGGCGCGCACCGTCTGTTGATAGCGATCCACCGCCCCCAGCGTGGCCGAATCCTCAAACGCCATCGGCAGCCACACGGTGCGCGTCGGCACCTTCAGGCGGCTGACGTCCCCCAGCGCCCGTTCGCGCGCCAGCAGGCGCTGCAGCAGGTCGGCCTGGCTAATCTGCCGGCTGTCGTAGCGGATCTGCAGCGAACGCACGCCCGGCGCCAGCTCCACCACGCCCGGCATCGCCTCCTGCCGCAGCGACTGCATCAGCAGATGAATGCGCAGCCGCAGCGCCAGATCGAGCACATTGTCGCCGTACTCCATCAAGATGTAGCCGTCCCCCGCCTGGCGATACGCCACCGCCGGGCGCCCGTCCGCCGCCGGCAGCGCCGCCAGCACCGCGGCGGAAACGGTCTCCGCCGGGGCCAGATCCGGCGGCGGTAGGGTGATGGCCTTCACCGCCGCCAGCGCTTCGATGCTGCCGAGCTGCGCCTGCTCCAGCGACTGCGCCTGCCGGAAGCCGATCGGATGGAAACGGATGCGGTCGCCCGGCTTCACCTGCCCCACTTTCCACAGTTCGGCCTTGGCGATGGTCACCGGGCAGACGAAGCCGCCGAGGCTGGGCCCGTCGCGGGTCAGGATCACCGGGAAATCGCCGGTGAAGTTGATGGCGCCGATGGCGTACTCGCAGTCGTGCACGTTGGAAGGATGCAAACCGGCCTCGCCGCCGTCCTCCCGCGCCCACTCGGGCTTCGGCCCCGACAGGCGCACCCCGAGGCGGTTGGAGTTGTAATGCACCTGCCAGTCGGTGGCGAAGAAGGCCTCAATCGATTCAGCGTTGAAAAAGTCCGGCGCGCGTGCGGCCCGTACAGCACGCCGATGTGCCACTGGTCGCCGTAGTGCGGGATCAGGCTGTCGTCCATCGCCTGCGGCGCGGCGATCGGCGCCGGCGTGGTGCTGGCCGCCAGCGCCGGTTGGGCGATCGCCAACATGTCCGCCACGCGCAAGGTGCGCCCGGCGTGGCCGCCGAACTGGCCCAGCGCGAAGGTGGAGCGGCTGCCGAGATACACCGGCACGTCAAAGCCGTTGCGTACCGCCAGATAGGTGCGGCAGCCTTGCGTGGCGCGCCCCAGCGTCAATACCTGCCCGGCCCGCACCGCGATCGGCCGCCAGTAGGCGACCGCCTCGCCATCCAGATCGGCCGGGCAGCTCGCGCCCGTCAGCGCGATGGTGGCGTCGCAATGAAAGCGCAGCGTCGGCCCCTGCAGGGTAAACTCCAACCCGGCGGCCGCCGGGTGGTTACCGACGATGCGGTTGGCCAGCCGAAACGCGAAGTCGTCCATCGGGCCGGACGGCGGCACGCCGATGTCCCAATAGCCGAGGCGGCCGGGATAATCCTGCACGCTGCTGTAGGTGCCGGGTTGCAGCACTTCGAGGCTGTGCGGCTGGAAACGCACATCGTCCAGCAGGCGTGTCCAGACATCGCCGCGCTGAAATTGCGGCGTGGCGATCACCTGCCGCAGATAGTCGAGATTGGTGGCGATGCCGTGCAAACGGGTCGCCGCCAGCGCCGCGCGCAATTTTTCCAGCGCCTGTGCCCGATCGGCGCCGTGCACGATCAGCTTGGCGATCATCGGGTCGTAAAACGCCGACACTTCGCTGCCGGTCGCCACCCAACCGTCGAGGCGCACGTCGTCAGGGAAATACACCTCGGTCAGCACACCGGGGCTGGGCTGGAAGTTTTTCAGCGGATCTTCGGCGTAGAGGCGCACCTCGATCGCCGCGCCCTGCGGCGCGCGTTGCAACGCCGCCCAATCCAGCGCGTCGCCCGCCGCCACCTGCAGCATGCATGCGATCAGATCCAGGCCGGTGACCATTTCGGTGACCGGGTGCTCGACCTGTAAGCGGGTGTTCACCTCCAGGAAATAAAACTCGTCGCGCGCGGCGTCATAGATAAACTCTACGGTGCCGGCGCTGCGGTAATTCACCGACTCGCCCAGCGCCACCGCCGCCCGGTGCAGCGCCTGGCGGGTCGCCGCCGGCAGATGCGGCGCCGGGGTTTCCTCCACCACCTTTTGGTTGCGCCGTTGCAGCGAACAGTCGCGCTCGCCGAGCGCCGCCACCCGCCCCTGGCCGTCGCCGAAAATCTGCACCTCGACGTGGCGCGCCCGATCGACGAAGCGTTCGATAAAGGCGCCGGCGTCGCGGAAGAACTGCTCTCCCAGCCGTTTGACGCTGTCGTAGGCGTCGCGCAGCGCCGCCTCGTCGTCACAGCGCGTCAGGCCGATGCCGCCGCCGCCGGCGGTGCTTTTCAGCATCACCGGGTAGCCGATGCGCGCGGCGGCCGAGACCGCCTGCTCAACGCTCTCCAGCAAGCCGGTGCCCGGCGTCATCGGCACCCCGGCCAACGCCGCCAGCTCGCGCGCCCGGTGCTTGAGGCCGAACTCGCGCATCTGCGCCGCCGTCGGGCCGATAAAGGCGATGCCCGCCGCTTCGCAGGCGTCGGCAAACTCGGCGCTCTCGGACAAAAAGCCGTAGCCGGGGTAGATCGCCTGCGCGCCGGTGGCCGCTGCCGCCGCGAGGATCTTGTCGATGCGCAGGTAGCTGTCGGCGGCCTTGTCGCCGCCGAGCGCCACCGCCCTGTCGGCCTCGGCGACGTGCGGCGCATTGCGGTCGGCGTCGGAATAGACCGCCACGCTGGTTACGCCCAGGCGTTTCAGGGTGCGAATGGCGCGGCAGGCGATTTCGCCGCGGTTAGCGATCAGTACGGTAGTAAACATGTTCATGCCCCCTTAACGCTGGCGAGATAGTCGCGCCAGCCGCCAAACTCAGTGATATCCGTCGCGTCTTCCAGCGCCCAGGCTTCGCAGATAAACCCCTTCACCCGCCGGCCGTCCGCCAGCAGCAGCGTGCCGATGCCCAATGGCGCCGGGATTTCCGCCACAAACTCGCCGAAACGGGCCAGCGGGATGTCCCACAGCTCAACGCGGATCGCCGCCCCCTGCGCCGCGCGCGCCAGCCCCGGCTTCGGCGGCTCGGTATCGGCCAGCGCATACAGGCGATAGCAGGGGGCGGTAGCGGTTTGCTCCACCTGCACCGCGTCGCGCTGTGTCAGCTGGACGTTGAGCGGCATGCCGCTAAGGTGAGCGCCCACTACCGCCAGACGCACGTGCCCTGTGGACGGCGCAGGCACAGGCTGCGGCGGCAATGCCCGGCCGATAGCGCCGAGCGGCAAGGCGCTTTGCCGTTGCCAGCGCAGGCCAAACGCCGCCAGCGCCCGGTCATGCCAGGCGGGCGCAAT
The DNA here is from genome assembly GCF_019913725.1 of Serratia sp. EWG9. Classification (NCBI taxonomy): domain Bacteria; kingdom Pseudomonadati; phylum Pseudomonadota; class Gammaproteobacteria; order Enterobacterales; family Yersiniaceae; genus Serratia; species Serratia sp. EWG9. The sequence goes on along the minus strand of NZ_JADNRO010000005.1, from coordinate 17,659 downwards.
CAGGGTGATGCCCGCCGGCAGACCGTCTTCGCGCAGCGGCCCCGGCAGCGCCAGCGCGCTCAGATCGGCCAGGTTGGTGAAATTGGTGTAAGTGCCGAATTGCGAATTGAACAGCACCGGCTCCTGCGCCATCTCCGCCAGGGTGCGGATAGTGGGCGCGGTCGGCACCACCAGCGCGTCGAACGGCGCCAGCCGCTGGGCGATTTGCCGCGCCAGCTCGGCGCGCAGGTATTCCGCCTTGTAGGCGTCGCAGGCGCTGTAGCCGAGGCCGTTGCCGACGATGCCGCGCACCACCGGATCGATAGCCTGCGGGCTCGCTTCCAGCACCTGCTCAATGGCCACCGTGCGCTCCGCCACCCAGGGGCCGTAATACAGCTGTTCCGCCAGAGTGCGAAACGGCGCGAAATCGAGGGGTTCCAGCGTGGCGCCGCCCGCCTGCAGCTGCGCCAGCGCTCGGTGAAACGCCCGCTCGGCCTGAACGTCGCCGAAAAACTCCAGTTGGGCGGGAACGGCGAAACGCGGCGCGGCGGGGATATCCGCCGGCGCGGTATGCGGATCGGGGCAGGAATACGGGTCTGCCGCGTCAAAGCCGCTCGCCAGTTCCGCCACCTGCGCGGCGTCGGCCACCGTCAGCGCGAAGACCGACACCGTATCGTTCAACCGGCAGGCCGGCACCACGCCGCGGTTGGACAACCGCCCCTTGGTCGGCTTCAGCCCGACGATGTTGTTGAACCCGGCGGGCACACGCCCCGAACCGGCTGTGTCGGTGCCGAGCGCGAACGGCACCAGGCCGCGCGCCACCACCGAGGCGGAGCCGGAGCTGGAACCGCCGCTGACGTAGCGGCTGTCGAAGCTGTTGACCACTGCGCCATACGGTGAGCGAGTGCCCACCAACCCGGTAGCGAACTGGTCGAGGTTGGTTTTTCCAAGGGCGATCGCCCCGGCGGCGCGCAGGTGGGCGACCACGGTGGCGTCCGCCGCGGCCTGATAGGTGAACGCCGGGCAGGCGGCGCTGGTCGGCCAGCCGCCAACGTCGATATTGTCTTTGATGGCGAAGGGCACGCCGAACAGCGGCAGGCGGCTGAGATCGCCGGCGACCGCCTCGAGCCTCTGTGCCAGCTGCCGATACTGCTGCTCGCGCTGCGCCGGCGTAGCGAGATACAGCCAGGCGTTATCGTCTGGGTTCAGCCCGGCGACCAGCGTTTCGATCGTCGCACTGACGCAGGCAAGGCGCTCGCCCGCCGGGCGGGTTTGGTAATGGTGTTGCCATTCACTGAGGGTAAAACCGCACGCTACAACAGGTTCGCTCATCGACTGAATTCCATCTGGTACACAAGATGGGATTCAACAGAGCAACCGGCGTGCCAATTTTTAATCTCATGATTTCAATAAATTATAATTAAAACTTATGACGGCGGCGGCAAACGGGCTGCACCAGCGGCGCGCAGCGGGAGAACAAAAAGAGTGCAATGGCGGGATGACGCAGAGGAAAAACCGGGGCGACGACACTCGCCGCCCCGCAGGCCGATGGGGATCAGTCGTTGATGCGTTTCAAACCGACCGGCGTAATGCAGTAGGTCTGTTGCTTGCCCTTCTCCGCCAGCCGCAAGTGCTGCATTTCGTTGACGATCGCCAGGCGGTTGTCCGGCTCTTCATGCCGCAGATGAATCACTTCACCGCCGTAACCCGACAGCGGCAACACCCAGGTTTTGGCCGGTTGATTCTGGCTGCCGATGACGTCGTAGCTGAGCAAGACGTTGCCGTCCGCATCCGTCACGCTGAGGAAGGCGTAGCTGTCGGCAAAGTAGTGGTGAGCAATCCCCGCCGCCAGCGTGACGGTAACGGTTTTCTTCACCAGATCGATGGCGCCGGTCAGGAACTGGCGATCGCCAATCCCTTTGCACGCCACGGTAAACGCATTGCCGACGTTGGCGCCCGGCGGCGTATTGTCGGCCGGCAGGCAATCCCGATAGGTCGCCAACAGTGACTCGCGCTGCGGCTCAGCAAAGGCGCCGATCGCCAGATAAATATCGTCCTTGAACGACGACGATGGCGCATAGTAAGCCGGCAACAGGCGACGCAAACGCTGCGCCGCCTGTTCCAGGCGCGCCAGCAGCGCCTGCTCGGGATCGCCGGGCAACGCCGGGTTTTTCAGCCCGCTGGTTTCGATGCGCAGTACGTTGGTTTTGTTTTTGTTATCGATGACGTCGGCCGCCGCCGGATTCAAACGCACCCGGCTCGGCTCCACATGGTAAATCTCGATGTCATCGCCCTCGGCAAACGGCAGCTCGTCATGACTTAACGTAGCCTGAGTGCCCTGAATCTCCTTGCTGAAGCGCACCGCGCCCTGCCGATCGCGCAGCGTCACCCGGGCATAGGTTTCACCGGGGAAGTAGGCGTGCGGCGTGGTGCTGGTCACGTCAACCACCACCGCTCCTTTGGCGCGATCGACGACCACGGTGGCGAAGACCGCATCGCTCAGGCCCAACAGATTGATCTCCTGCGAAACGATCGGCGAAGCGGCTTTGCGCTCGAAGCGAAGCGTCACCGCGTTTTTCCCCTGCTTCACCGTCAGGTAACCCGCCGTCGGCCGATATTTACGATCTTTGCCGGTCGGCAACCGCAAGGTATACACGCCGATCGGCAGCGCGGTCAGGGCCAGGGTCGGCGCGTCGATACGGATTTTGTGGGCATAGCGCGCCCCTTCCATCAGGACAAGATCCTCACCGTAGATCTGCGCAAAGTCATCGATATCCAGACTCAGGGTGACGTCGCCTTTCAGCCCGCTGGCCTTGAGCTGGCAGGAGTCGACCAGCCGCAGCGAGGAATCCAGTTTCAGCTGCGCCTGCACCGCCGGCAGACGCTGCGCGTCCACCAGTTGATACAGCGGATACACCGCCTTGGCGTGGCTGAACGCGTTGCGATCGCGCTGCGCTTGGGTGATCACGCCGCCGGTCAGCTCGACGAACGGCGTCACGTCGATCTGCTCACCGGCCGCGGCGAAGCTTGCCGACAGCAGATCCAGCAAGGCATGTTCCGACGGCACGAAGCCCGGCATGTTGCAGCTTTGACGATATTGCTGATTAAAGTGCGTGAAGGCGTTCTTGCCTGCCTTGTCGACCATCAGCATCGCGAAGAACAGCTTGGAGCGCAGATCCCACTGGTTGAGCGGCGTGCCCTGAGCGATCAAATCGATGATTTTCTTCTCGACGCCGGCCGCGTTGCCGTAGTTATACAGCCACCCCTCCTGGTATTTGCGTTCCCCCAGCATCACGTCCTGATAGCAAGCGGCATAAATATTGTTCCACATCTCACCGGTGGAGAAATATTTGTCGCCCATAAAGTGCCCCTGATAGCCGTGCGCGATCTCATGCAGGCTGCCCCAGTTGCTGTCTTTCGGCGTCAGCCAGAAGCTGCTGACCGAGTTGCTGGTTTCCGCCGTCCAGCGGCCGCCGTAATACGCGGCGCCGGCGCCGTGCTTATCGGCCTTCATAAAGTAGCGGTTGCGAATATTGCGATCGGATTCGTGTTCAGCCTCGAACGAGACGCCGGTCAGCGCATTGTAGAAAGTGAAAATGCGATCGTAGTAGGCGATCAGCCCGTCGATGTTTTTCGCGTCGCCCAGCGACTTCAGCGTCGGTTTACTGATTTTCGGCACCAGCAACACTGCGTATTCCGCATCGACCAGGGCAAACTCGGCGTCCCGATCGTCCCAGCGGGCAAAGAATGCGGCTTCGTTTTCGCCACGGCGATAAACCGGCAGCGCTTTCGCCGTGTCCGGGTACTCGAACTCCAGCGCCGGCTCGCCCTGCCCGTACGGCGTATCGATGAACGGCACCGAGACGGCATTGACCTGGGCCTCGACCCAGCTCGCGCCGACGCTGAATTCCGCCTCCGTTTTGCTGTCGTCATTCAGCAAACGCAGCGTGAGCTTGCCGGTAAACGCCGCGTTGGTCTGGCGCACTCGCAGCACCTGCCCGGCGGCGAGAATGACGCCCAGGTGCTGGCGATCGTGATCGATGCCTTTGCTCATGCCTGCCGCATCCAGCCAGACCGGCCGGGTCAACGTGTAAAGTGATTGGGTTTTCGTGATGGTTGGCATCCTGCTTTCCTCATGGTTTGGGTGATTGAATTGACCATGAAAAAGTAACCGGATGGGCGGCACGCCCTCCATCGATGGCGGGTGGCTGAGGGACAGTACAACAAAGGTAGGAGGGAGGAGACAATAAAAAAGGCGCAACCTTGCGATTGCGCCTGATATTCGGTGAACGCTGCGTGTTACTCGCCGCGAACGCGCTGCGCCAACCCTTTAAGGAAGTAGCGCAGCATCTGATCGCCGCACGGGCGGTAGTTCTTGGTGCCCTCTTTGCGGAACAGCGCGCTCAGCTCCGGCTTGGAGATGCGGAAGTCCACCGCGGTGAAAATCTGGTGCATGTCGGTGTCTTTCAGCTCGAACGCCACGCGCAGCTTTTTCAGCACCAGGTTATTGGTGATCGGCAGTTCAACCGCCGGCGCCGGGAACTTGTCGTCCTTGCCGCGCTTGAAGAACACCAGGCCGTTGAGGAAGTGCGCCATCACTTCGTCAGGGCACTTCTCGTAGCCCGGCTCGCCTTCTTTGATCACGTAAGCGTCCATCGCCGACACCGCCACCTCGAAATCGTCCAGTTTGATAATCTCGACCATTTTGGCGTTGTTAATGCTCAGCATATAGCGCACGCTGCGCAGCACGTCGTTGTTCATCATGGGATTGCATTGCCTTTACTTGTCTAACGGGGACGTGCGCATTGTAAAAAAATGCCCCATACCCAAAATAATTGGAGTTGCATCGCGGCGGCAAATTTGTAAGCCCCCGGAGCATAGTTAACTATGTGACCGGGGCGCGCAAATGCAGCCAACAAAGAGGCAGCTCCAAGTATGACGGGTATGGCCGCACACCTTGAATGTGCGGCAGTATAGGGATCGGCAAGGGGTTTCTCAATCGATTTGGCTTTTTTGCTGATACAGCGGGATATCTTCGCCGATGATGTACTTGTTGCGCAGCATCGACGAGACCTTGTCCATGATCATCACCACCACCACCAGGATCAGCGTGATGAACATCACTACGTCCCAGTTCCACAGCCGCATATTCTCCGCATACACCAGGCCGATGCCGCCGGCGCCGACGAAGCCCAGCACCGCCGCAGAGCGGGTGTTGGATTCGATCTGGTACAGGCTGAGCGCCAGGAAAGTGGGGAACGACTGGGTGAAAATGCCGTAGCGGTGCTTCTGCAACCCGTTGGCGCCCACCGCCGTCAGGCCGCGGCTGGGGGACTTGTCCACCGCCTCATGGCCTTCGGCGTACAGTTTGCCCAGCAGCCCGACGTCCTGCATCACGATAGCCAACACCCCGGCGAGCGGCCCCATGCCGACGGCGCGCACGAAGATCAGCCCCCAGATCGCCATGTCGATGCCGCGCAGCACGTCCAGCAAGCGGCGCACCAGCACCGAAATTGGCCGCAGCAGCGGCGTCGACATCACGTTGCGCGCGGCGAAGAACGACAGCGGCAGCGCGATCAGCGACGCGGTGATGGTGCCGGCGAACACGATGGCGATGGTGATGCCGATCTGCTGGAAGTAGTACATGAACGGCCAGTTGGCGAAGTCATGCCAGACGAACATGCGCAGGAAATAGCGCCCCAGCTGCTGGCAGCCGTTGATAAACTGCGGCCAGCTAATGCCGAAGACCAGGAAGAAGAACACGTAGTACAGCACGATCGCCAAGGCGATCAGGCCGACGGTGCGCAGGTAGCGCCCCTGCTGCGCGAAGATCGCCGGATGCTGCTGTTTCAACTGGCGCAACGTTTCCGCCGATGCCGGAGTGCCCGCTGTCATTTTGCCCCCTCCACCACGCGCTTGCGCAGCTCGCCCGACACGTAGTCGAGCACGGAAACCACCACGATGATCAGCAGCAGCGTCATGCTGACCTGATCGTAACGGTCGAGTTTAATGTTGGTCATCAGCTCCTGGCCGATGCCGCCCGCCCCCACCAGCCCCAAAATGGTCGACTGGCGGAAGTTGATCTCCAGCCGCATGAAGCTGTAGGAGAGAAACACCGGCTTCACCTGCGGCCACAGGCCGAAGCGCATGCGCTGCAGCGGCGTGGCGCCGCAGGCCGCCAGCCCGCGCACCGGTTTGTTGGAGGCGGTTTCGATCGATTCGTAGAACAGCTTGGTCAGGCTGCCGATGGTGTGCAGCGCCAGCGCCAGGAAGCCGGGAATGGCGCCGATGCCGAACGCCATCACGAACATCACCGCCCACGCCAGCTCCGGCATGGTGCGCAAGAACGCCACCAGCGTGCGGATCGCGAGCCGCACCGAGGCCGGAGTATAGGTATTGCCGGCCGCCAGAAATGCCAGCACGGTCGCCACCAGCACCGAGAAAATGGTCGCCGCCAGCGCTAGCTGCAGGGTCTCCCAGATCAGCGGCAGCTGAATGTTCAGGCGATAGCCCCAGTAGGCCAGCGAGCCTTCGGTACGCCCATCGGCGAACAGCAGGTTCCAGTGCAGCGTCGGCACGGTTTCGGCCAGGTAGTCGAAGAAGTGCGGAATAGACACCCAGACGGTGTGCAGGTTGAACTCGGCGAGGTTGCCGGCGCCCAGGTACAGCACCACCAGCCCGAGCGACCACAGCAGCGCTTCGCGCTTTTGCTTGCTGCGGATCCGTTGGTAATAGTGTGCGAAATCGGTATTCAAAACAGGTCTTCCATCGTTATGGAACAAGGGGTTCAGCATGCTGAACCCCTTCATTCGGGCGGCCGAGGCAGCCGGGAATCAACGGTCGCCTTTGGTCAGCTCGCGCTTCATATCGATGATGGTCTGGTATTCCGCCAGGGTGGTGTCGCCGATGTGCTGTTTGCCGCCCATCGCTTTGATAAAGCACGCGTGATCGTCTTTATCCAGCTTCTTGATGGCGGTGACCACTTTGGCCTTGAAGTCGGCCGGCAGCGAGTTGCTCACCAGGATCGGGCCGTTCGGGATCAGCGGCGACTGCCAGATGATGCGGATCTGTTTCATCAGGTCCGGATGATCCATGCGGATCATGCGGGTGAACGCGCCGCTGGTGTAGCCGGTGTTGTAGTCGCCGATCATCGACGCCCAGGTCACCGCGCCTTCGAACTGGCCGTTCAGCACGCCGAGGATGTCCTGCTCGTGGCCGCCGGAGAAGGTGACGCTGGAGAAGGTGTTGTTGTATTTGTTGTCGACCGTGCCGCCGAACAGCTTTTTAAACGCCTGGTTCGGGATCAGGAAGCCGGAGGTGGAATCCGGATCGGCGAAGCCGATGGCCTTGCCCTTCAGGTCTTCCAGTTTCTGGTACGGGCTGCCGGCCTTCACCACCACCACCGAGTGGTAGCCGCGCGACTGGTCGACGTCGTCAACCGCGATGCCGACGATGTCCACCGCTTTCGGATCCTTGATGTAAACCGAAGCGAACGACGACGGCGACATGCTGAGCACCAGGTCAATCTTGCCGCCCAGCAGGCCCTGGATCACGCCGGAATAGTCGGATGAGTTGCGCAGCTTGGTATCGACGTTCAACTCTTTATCCAGGAACTGCTTCACGCACTGGTTATCGCCGATCTGCTGGGTGGCGTTCTGGCCGCCGAGAATGCCCAGGTTCAGCTCTTTCGGCGCATCCGCTGCGGCAGCATTAAATACCATCATCGCGCCGGCCATCAGGGTGGTCAGACTCAATACTTTTTTCATTAGGTGTGCCTTGTGTGTAAAGGGTAAAGGTCAAAAGTGCTTCAATGGATCTGATTGGCTTCCTCGCCATACAGCTGGTGCAGGATCCGTTCGTTCAGTTGCGAAGGATGCCCGTCAAACACGATCTTCCCGTGGGCGATGCCGATCACCCGCGAGCAATACTCTTTCACCAGTTCGACCGAGTGCAGGTTCACCATCACCGCGATGCCGTCTTCGCTGATTTTCTGCAGCGCGTCCATGATGCGGCGGGTGTTTTTCGGATCGAGCGACGCCACCGGCTCATCGGCCAGCAGGATTTGCGGGTTTTGCATCAGCGCGCGGCAGATGGCGACGCGCTGCATCTGGCCGCCGGAGAGGTGCTCGGCGCGCTGCAGCGCATGCGGCAGCATGTTAAGCCACTGCAACAGCTCGATGGCGCGAGCGCGGTCGGCGTCATCGAACAGTTTGAAGAAGGATTTCAGGGTGGAGGTGTGGCTCAGGCGCCCCAGCAGCACGTTGGTCATCACGTCCAGCCGCGGCACCAGGCAGAAGTCCTGGAAGATCATGCCGCAGCGCGCGCGCCATTGGCGCATCTGGCGGCCGGCAAGCTGGGCGATATCCTGCGCCACGCCATCGTCTTCGAAGTGCAGCATCTCGCCGCAGCTGGAAGGAATGGTGCCGTTGAGGGTATGCAGCAGCGTGGACTTGCCTGCGCCGGAGCGGCCGATCACCGCCACGAATTCGCCGGCGTGCAGATCGAAATTGATGTCATCCAGCACGCGCTGCTGCGCTTTGTAGGCCTTGCCGAGCCCCTTTACCGATAACACTTTGCGGGATGCGGCGGCGTGCTGCCCTGGAAAGTCGTGCTGCGCCAATTTTAACAGTGCCTGAGCCATATGATTTCTCTGGTTTCAGTGGCTAATCATTATGGGCACCTATTAACGGATAAGTTTATGACAGTGGGATGATGGTTTTATGGCCGGGGCGTGACGCGTGCCGCCCCGGCGTGCGCATCATTCCAGGCTAAAGAAGTCCAGCCCCAGCGCCGCCTTGACCTGCTGCAGCGTCTGCTGGCTGACCTGATGCGCGCGGCGGGTGCCATACTGCAGGATGCGCGTCAGCTCGCCTTTATCGGCGATGAATTCGGCGCGGCGGGTGCGGATCGGTTCGAGCAGGCTCTGCAGGCAATCCTCCAGCAGCCGTTTGATTTTCACGTCCCCCAACCCGCCGCGCCGGTAGTGCGCCTTCAGCTCCGCCAACAGCGCTGCGTCTTCGCAGAAGGCGTCCAGATAGGTGAACACCATGTTGCCCTCCACCCGGCCGGGATCGCTGACGTTGAGATGGCCGGGATCGGTGAACATGCTCATCACCGCCTTGTGCACCTCGTCGGCGCCGGCGCCAAGCTGAATGGCGTTGCCGCGCGATTTTGACATTTTGCCCTGCCCGTCCAGCCCCGGCAGACGCCCGACGTTGCTTAACAGCGGCTGGCACTCCGACAGCACCGGTTGGCCGACGATGTGGTTGAAGCGCCGCACGATCTCGTTGGTTTGCTCCAGCATCGGCAGCTGATCCTCGCCGACCGGCACGTGGGTGGCGCCGAAGGCGGTGATGTCCGCCGCCTGGCTGACCGGATAGATCAGAAAACCAGCAGGCAGTCTGCGGGCGAAATCCTTCTCGGCGATTTCGCTTTTCACCGTCGGGTTGCGTTCCAGCCGCGCCACGCTGACCAGGTTGAGGTAGTACATCGTCAGCTCGGCCAACGCCGGCAGCGCCGACTGCAGGCAAATGGTGGTCTTGTGCGGATCGATGCCGACCGCCAGATAGTCGGCCACCACGTTGAGCACGTTGGCGCTGATTTTTTGCGGGTTGTTGCCGTTGTCGGTCAGGCCCTGCAGATCCGCCACCATCACCGTTTGGTTATGCTGGTGCTGCAGTTCGACGCGCTGGCGCAGCGAGCCGACGAAGTGCCCTAAATGCAGTGGGCCGGTGGCGCGATCGCCGGTAAGAATGGTGTAACTCATGACAGTGCTCCTGAAGGTCTGTAGACCGCCGGATCAACGCCACAAAAGATAATGCCGCCAAACCGGCGGCATTAAAAAGAGATGTGAATACCCGTGCCGCCTCAGAAGAGGCGCCACCATGACTGATTGTGGGTGGAGTGCATCGATATATTCATGCCATCAAGGTATACCCGTAGCGGCAATGCGTCAATAGCCCGCCGCCGGCGCGTAAGACGGCGTTACACTCCGGCATTTGCGTTCCTGGCCCGGCGCGCTAGGGTAAAACCTTCAACCTGAAAAAGGAGCGCATGATGAAGATCGGATTTGTCGGACTGGGCGGGATGGGCAGCGCCATGGCGGCTAACCTGGTGAAGGCGGGATTTGCGTTGACGGTATGGAACCGTTCGCCGCAGGCGGCGCAGCCGCTGGTGAGCGCCGGCGCGCGGCAGGCCGAACGGCCGGAACAGTTGGCCGATGCCGACGTGCTGATCACCATGCTGGCCGACGATGCCGCGACGCAACAGGTGGTGGTGGACAGCGGATTGCTGCAGCGGATGAAACCGGGCGCGCTGCATATCAATATGGCGACTATCTCGGTCGAACTCGCCAAACGCCTGACGATGCTGCATGCGGAACACGGCATCGGTTATCTCGCCGCGCCGGTGCTGGGCCGGGTCGACGTGGCCGCCGCCGGCAAGCTGAATATTCTGGCGGCCGGCGATAGCGAGCGGCTGAAGCAAGCGCAGCCGCTGTTCGATGCCCTCGGCCAGAAAACCTGGCACTTCGGCGCCGATCCGGCGCAGGCCAACGTGGTCAAAATCGCCACCAACTTTACGCTGGCCAGCGCCATTGAAGCGATGGCGGAAGGCAGCGCGCTGGTGCGCAACTACGGCGTTTCCGGCGCCGACTACCTGCAGATGCTGAGCGGCACCGTCTTCGCCGCCCCGGCCTATCAGGGCTATGGCGCGCTGATCGCCGCCGAGAAGTATTCACCCGCCGGATTCCGCTTGGCGCTGGGGCTGAAGGACGTCGGGCTGGCGCTGGCCGCCGGCGCCGACAGCCATACGCCGATGCCGTTCGCCGGGGTGCTGAAAGACAATTTCCTCGACGCGATGGCGCAGGGGGATGCGGATCTGGACTGGGCGGCGCTGGCCAAGGTAGCGGCGCGACGAGCGGGCCTGAAATAACGAACGGGGGCGTTGGCCCCCGTTTTCCGTACTCAGAACACGATGTCCGCCGCGGGCACGGCGCGGATCGGCACGCCGAAGCTGTCGATATTCGATAACGTCTCGTTATGGTGGGTACGGATCAGCAAACCGTCGGCATAGGATTTGTCGTGGCAGGTATGCGCATCCGCCGCCAGCGTCACCGGATAGCCGTGCGCCGCCGCGCTGCGCACCGTGGTATCGATGCAAAACGGCGTGGAATAGCCGCAAACCACCAGCTGCGATACGCCGTTGGCGATCAGTAACGCGCCGAGCGAAGTGCGCAGGAACGAGTCCGGCGTGGTTTTATCCACCCGATGGTCGCCTGGCGCCACCTTCAGCGCCGCAAGCACTTGCCAGGCGGCGCTGCCGTGCGGCAGTTCGTCGTCCGGCGTATGGTGCTGAATCACGATCACCGGCACGCCCGCCCGGCGGGCGCGCTCGCTCAGTTGGTTGATGCGCGCAACGGTGCCCGCGGCATCCGCCGGCGGCGGCGTAAACAACCCTTCCTGCACATCGATAATCAACAGCGCGCTGGTCATGGCGGCTCCCGAAGAGAAGACAAGACAAGTCGCGTCAGCACACCGGCTGGCGCGGGCGGAAAATATGGTCGACGCCCTGCTCGCGCAACCTGTGCACCAGATCGTGCCCGCCGTTCGGCGTGGCGTGCGCCAGCTGCCGCTCGGCGGTAAACACCGGGCTGGCCCAGAACAGGTTCACCGGGTCGCCATACTGCTGAGGCAACGTCAGGTGCGCGTGATGCGGGTAGAAGGACGACGATAAAATATAGCCTTCATAGCCCAACGGCGCCACGTCGGACTCCAGCGTATGACCTTCGCCGATCCAGGTCAGCCGCGCCCAAGGCGCGTGAGCGAAACCGGCCAGCGCGCTGGCCATCTGCACCGCGTTGTCTTCGGTCATGTATTGGCTGTCGATGGCGATCGCCATCTCCATGCGGCGATAGCGCGAAGCCTCATCGTTGAACAGGATCTCCACCCACGGCATCGGCCGAATGCTGACGCCCATGGTGAGGAAGTAATAGATGCCGTCGCGCTCGTGCTGAGTGATGGCCATCGGCGGCCACTTGCCCTGATCGATGGCGTAGTATTTTACCGAAGGGCCGAAATGCTGCTCATAGCGCGCCTGAAAATCGCGCTGCATCTTCGGCCACGGATTGCCCTCTTCACGCTGCCAGCTGCGCCAAAACTGGCGGGTGCTTTCCGCCTGCGCATATTGCGTGTTGGTCGAGGCCGAACCGAGCGGATAGGCCAACGGGCTCTCCTTGATACAGCTGGCCGAATAGCACACCGAATGGTCGATATACAGGCTCCAGCCGGGGATCACCGCCAGCAGTTGGCCGTAATACCACAGGGCCGCGCCGTCGTCGCTTTCGCTCCACACCACCATCAGCCCTTCCGGGTTCAGCGGCGCTTCCCCTTCCAGGTTGCGGCAAAATTCCGCCGCCAGCATCGGCGGTTGCCCCTGCTCCAGCGCGGCGCGATCTTCCTGCAACGGCGCGGCGGCCAGATTGCGCAGCCAGCAGGCGCGCACCTGATAGCGATCGCTGTAGGCTTCGGCGGGATAGATGTAAAAATAGGCTGCCCGGTGATCTTGCTGAACCACCGCGACCAGCGTCTGGTTCTCATTGCTGACTTCAGCAAGTACGTATGACTCGTTCATATCACCTCAATAGGGTCAGGGCGCGGCAGAATCGGCTGCGCGCAAAAAATGGAATGTGGCTTTGCCCTCAAGTGTAAAACGCATTACTGGCCGGATCACCCGTAAAAGTCTCAAAAACGGCCGTAAACGAAGATAAACAAAGGTTAATTATAGCGGCTGCGGCTCATGACGCCTGAGTGATGCGCCGCACCGCGCGCTGATAGGAACCGTTGCGCATCGACGCGCCCAGCACTTTGCCGAGGCCTGCAGCCCCCGTTCGCACCAACCGCCGCCGCAACGCGCCCGGATGAAAGCCGAACTGCCGCTGCGCCCAATCGGGCAACAGATCGATGCCCGCCTGCATCACCACCCCGCCGAGCGGGCGCGCCAACGCGCTCGGCGCCGGCGCCTTCAGCAGAATGCGCCCCACCTCTTGGGTGCGTTCGTCACAGACCAGCTGCGGCCGCATCGCCTGCAGATAGTCGTCTACTTCCGCGCAGGACTGAGGGATGGCGGTCGCCCCCAGCGCGGCGGCCACGCGCGCCGCTTCGCGATAGTATTGATCCTGCAAATCGCGGGAAAGATGCGGGTTGCGGTAGCGCAGGTGGCTGGCCAGAAAACGGCTGCTCTCCGCCACGTGCACCCAGGTCAGCAGCGCCGGATCGCTGGCGGCATAGGGCGTGCCGTCGCTGCCGACGCCGGTCACCCGCAGGTGGATGGCTTTGACTTTGGCGATCAGCCACTCCGCCTCGGCGGTCGGGCCGAAGGTGGTGACCGACACGAACTGGCTGGTGCGGCGCAGGCGGCCAATCATATCGTCGCGGAAGTTGGAGTGATCCCATACGCCGGCCAGCGCCAACGGGTGCAGCATTTGCAACAGCAAGGCGCTAACGCCGCCGCACAGCATCGGGGTGAAATCGCGGTGTACCTGCCAGATGACCGACTGCGGGCCGAACAGCCCCGGATCGCCGGGCGGATTCTCGAAATCGACGCCGCCGAGCGCCAACCCGGTCAGGCTGAGCACCTGTTTTTCTATCGCTGCGCGTACCGCTTCCATCCTGCCGCCCTCTTGCTCATTCAGCGGCCAGTGTATCACGCGGCGAGCGCCTCATTGCGCCCTGCGGCGGTTGAAAGCTTTAACTTACTGAATTACAGTTGTTATACCGCTTGCAACCAGGCGGGCCTATTCGATCCACTGCAGAGGCGCTTTGCAGGGCGTTAACCCACGTTAATTCGGCACTAACCCCACAAAACCTCTATCTAGTTTCTTTTCCTTCAACTTAGATAGCAGAGAGTTCGATGATTACCATCAGAGCACGCGCGGCGGAAGACAACGCGCAATTGGCAGATATCTGGCTGCGTTCGGTGCGCGCCACTCACCACTTTTTAACCGAAGACAACATCGCACAGCTGTTCCCGCTGGTGCTGAACGACTACCTGCCGGCGGTCAACGTTTGGGTGGCCGAAGAGCAGCCGGGGCATCCCTGCGGCTTTATCGGTCTGAACGGCAACAAGGTGGAGATGCTGTTTATCGATGCCGATCAGCGCGGCAAAGGCGTGGGCAAAGCGCTGCTGACCCACGCGGAAACGCTGCACGATGAGCTGCAGCTGGACGTGAACGAGCAAAATCCGCAGGCCAGCGGCTTCTACCGCCACTACGGTTTTGTCATCACCGGCCGCTCACCGCTCGACGGCCAGGGCAACCCGTTCCCGCTGCTGCACATGAAGCTGGAAAAACGCTAGTCCGCCCCCGCCGGCCGCCCTGCGGCCGGTTTTCTCCCCCTTCTCTCGCCCGCCGCCTAATATATCAAATCAGAATAAGTAATAGATTTTACATTCTTCCTGTCACTATCAACCCTCGGTAGGATTGCCCGGTATTCACCCGCAACAGAGGTTCCGTCCGTCACTTCCCGCCGGGTTGTGCCCCGCCGAAAAGCCGAACGATCCTTGTCCGGCGCGACGCGCGCCGGACGGAATGCTGTGATGTATCAATAAGGATCCGCTTCGCTATGATCGTTCTTTCGAACGTTTGCAAAACTTTTGACAGCGCACAGGGCCGCGTCGTGGCGGTTGACGACGTCAGCCTGGCGATAGAAGCCGGGCAAATTTACGGCATCATCGGCTACAGCGGCGCCGGCAAAAGCACGCTGATCCGCCTGCTCAACGGCCTGGAAAAGCCCACCAGCGGCCGCATTGACGTGGGCGGATTCGATATCGCCCGCGCCAAAGGCAGCCACCTGCGCCAGGCGCGGCTGAAAATCAGCATGGTGTTCCAACACTTCAACCTGCTGTGGTCGCGCACCGTCAGCCAAAACATCGCTTTTTCCATGCAGATAGCCGGCGTCCCCAAGGCGCAGATTGCCCCGCGCGTGGCGGAACTGATCGCGCTGGTTGGCCTGCAGGGGCGCGAAAACGCCTACCCGTCGCAGCTCAGCGGCGGCCAGAAACAGCGCGTCGGCATCGCCCGCGCGCTGGCCAATAACCCGAGCGTGCTGCTGTGCGACGAGGCCACCTCAGCGCTCGATCCGCAAACCACCGACGCCATTCTCGACCTGCTGCTGGCCATCAATCGCCAGCTGAAATTGACCATCGTGCTGATCACCCACGAAATGCACGTGGTGCGCAAAATCTGCCACCGCGTGGCGGTAATGGAAAACGGCCGCATCGTCGAAGAGGGGCCGGTGCTCGAGGTGTTCACTCGGCCACAGCAGCCGATCACCCGGCAGTTCGTCAAACAGGTGTCGCAGTATGCGGACACGGCTGAGAGCTTCAACCCGCAGCTCACCGCCCACCTGCCGGGGGCGATCTTCAAGCTGACCTTCGTCGGCGAACAAACTCATCAGGCGGTGATCGCCGAGGTGATTCGGCGCTACCCGCTCACCGTCAACATTCTGCACGGCAAGATCAGCCACACCCTCAACGGTTCGTTCGGCGAACTGTACATCCACGCCGAAGGCAACGAACAACACGTCGCCGACATGCTCAGCCTGCTGAACGAAAGAGACATCGCCGTCGAGGTTATCCAACATGATTGAATCCCTGTTCCCCCACCTGCGTCTGGACCAACTGTGGGACGCCACCTGGGAAACGCTGTACATGACCGGCATCGCCGGTTTGGCCACGCTGGTGCTGGGCATCGTGCTCGGCGTGCTGCTGTTTTTAACCTCGAAGGGGCAGTTGCTGCAAAACCGCACGGTCTACACCCTGATCTCCGTGCTGGTCAACGTCTTCCGCTCCATTCCGTTCATCATTCTGATCGTGCTGCTGATCCCGTTCACCAAGTCGCTGATCGGCACCATTCTCGGTGCGGACGCCGCCCTGCCGGCGCTGATCGTCGGCGCCGCGCCGTTCTACGCCCGGCTGGTGGAGATCGCGCTGCGCGAGGTCGACAAAGGGGTAATCGAAGCGGCGCGCTCGATGGGCGCCAAAAACCGCACCCTGATTTTCCGCGTCTTGCTGCCGGAGAGCTCGCCGGCGCTGGTTTCCGGCATCACCGTTACCCTGATCGCGCTGGTGAGCTACACCGCGATGGCCGGGGTGATCGGCGCCGGCGGCCTGGGCAACCTGGCCTATCTGGAAGGCTTCCAACGCAACCACAGTGACGTGACGCTGGTGGCGACGCTGACGATCCTGCTGATCGTTTTCGTCATTCAGTTCATTGGCGACACCCTGACAAGAACGCTCGATAAACGTTAATTAACCAAGGAAAACGATGATGAAAAAGCACCTACTGATGTTGGCTTTCGCCTCTGTCGCCACCCTCGCCTCTTACGGCGCCGCCGCGGCGACCAAGCTGGTGGTTGGCGCCTCCAACGTGCCGCACGCCGAGATCCTCGAACAGGCCAAACCGATACTGGCGAAGGAAGGCATCGATCTGCAGATCAAGCGCTTCCAGGACTACATCCTGCCGAACACCGCGCTGGCCAGCCACGACATCGACGCCAACTACTTCCAGCACGTGCCTTACCTGAACTCGGTGCTGAAAGACCACGCCGACGACAAGAGCTACGACTTCGTCAGCGCCGGCGCGATCCATATTGAGCCTATCGGCATCTACTCGAAGAAGTACAAGAGCCTGAAAGATCTGCCGGAAAACGGCAAAATCATCATGCGCGACGCGGTGGCGGAAGAAGGCCGCATTCTGTCAATCTTTGAACGGGAAGGCGTGATCAAGCTGAAGCCAGGGGTGAGCAAGGTGGATGCACGCATCGCCGACGTGGTGGAAAACCCGAAACACCTGAAGTTCCAGGCTAACGTTGAAGGCGCGCTGCTGCCGCAGATGTACAACAACAACGAAGGTGACGCCGTGGTGATCAACGCCAACTACGCCATCGACGCCGGGCTGAATCCGACCAAGGATCCGATCGCGGTCGAAAGCGGCGAAAACAACCCGTACGCCAACATCATCACCGTGCACAAAGCCGACGTGAACAAGCCGGAGATCGTGGCGCTGGTGAAAGTGCTGCACTCCAAGCCGATTCAAGACTTTATCCGCGAGAAGTATCAGGGCGCGGTGATCCCGGTCAACCAGTAGTGGGTTAAATGGCCCGGTAAAAGCCGCAATGCCGCTCACTTAAGCCTGAGTGGCATTTTTTATCCAGCCTCTGGACGTTCTGTGCAGGGGAATTGCCGTAAATGTCCCGCATTTCTCTGTGGCCAATATGAACGGCAATTGGAGGGGCCGATGGCGCGGCCCCTCCACCCGCGCCTTCGCTTAACACCGTCTGTCCGCTACGCGGATACCCTCGCCGCGTCTGCGTTGCCGGGCGGGTCGGCTGCGACAAACGTCCCTGTTAGTCTCGCCTCAACGGCCTTCCCTGGCCGGTTGCCCCTGACAACGCCGTCTTGCTCGGCAGCCGGTGATGCGCGCTAAAGGTCAACACCTGAGCTGGCTGCTACCGGGAAATCTGTCGCTTATGAGGTTCTGGTAGAGAAGTTGGAGATGAGCGCGGTGTTGGGCGCCCTTGAAGATGCCGAACGCAGGCATAGCGCATTAGGCGAAACCGCCATGGACGGCGGTTTCAGGTGAGACAGGCAGGGACGCCTGTCGCAACCGGCCTCAATGCGGTAT